>JARRPG010000009.1:0-36365 GCA_037383085.1 Desulfuromonadales bacterium
GCCAGTCGAACGGCTTATGCCGAAGCCATTGATCAAACTGAAAATGAACAACTCCTCCTCATGGTTGTCAAAGGGCGCTACGGCGAAACCGCTTCTCTCCTGGCCGTGAATGCCGTGGCGTCCAATATCAAGTTTCGTTCGGAAGGCGGCATCGATACAGGGTTTGGACCGCAGTCCATTCGGGGTGACAACAAAGTGTTCGGACGCCTGGCCTATGAAGAGAATCCGACCATAACCTACTCGCCCGTTCAAGGACGTAAGTATCTTCGTCAGCTCGAGTCTCCTATCCCTCTGGACCTTCTTTTATTGACCATACGGAATCCAACCTTTGGCAAACCGACCATGCTCCTTCTGATCAGCCGGGCAAACGACTTGCTGAATCCTGATTTCCTGGCCAAGGACTCGCACGAAGATGGCAAAAAATTTATTCGCTTTGTCGATATTTTTACCGAATTACAGGATGTGGATGTGCTGACGCTGGTGAAAAGTCCCCTTGAGGAGCTCACCGCAAACATTCTC
Source organism: Desulfuromonadales bacterium (assembly GCA_037383085.1). Lineage (GTDB taxonomy): Bacteria > Desulfobacterota > Desulfuromonadia > Desulfuromonadales > BM103 > JARRPG01. Next base: position 520 of record JARRPG010000009.1, read on the forward strand.
ATCAGCGATTACGCTGCCAAGTATGGCGAAGAAGTCAAAGAGCTTATGACCTTGCTTGATCTGCCCGCACCTGAGGATCCGGATCAAACCATCATCATTCCGATATACTTTGGACTGAATTTCGATCAGCCGATGGGACTGGGGATCACAACCAGGACGACTCTTGAGCTTATCGAGATCCTCAGGGCAACCATCGATGTCCCGGAAGAGCACATCAAGTCAGGACTGGCTTTGTCCTATCCTCCCTTGGGCCCAATCGGTGAAGGGGTTGTTATCAAGGTTTCTCAAAAGAGGCCTGAAAACAGTTCGCTCGCCGTGTTTTATCGGGATTACTGGTTCTATATTGATGAGACGGATCAGAAGACGAAAGCCTTTTTCAACGCCTTGCGAACGCTCAGTTCAATTGTCATTGATGATTCTATTGATGCCAGGGGGGTTCCTTTAATGACCATCCCGGTGGCCCAGTGAAGTCTTTCATGTGACACGTTTTCTTTGGCAAAACGTGTCGATGTACTCCAGGAAAGTGCAATCAATAAAGAGCCTTCATGATCAACGAAAGCACTCAATCATGAATATCCAGATCGTTGCCCCGCCAATCTCAAAGGAATCTCACATGCGCTTTTCCAGCATTTTCAGCCGTGCTGGCTGTCTTTTTTGCCTCTGCCTTGCGATCAACCTGTTTTCAGTAACTTCTGCCCGCTCAGCAGAAGACTTTTCGAACATTTATTTCCAGGGTTACCTAGGCGCCGCCGGTTTTGATGAAGACGCGATGACCTTTTATGAGTCTTCTGACACCGACCCCGCGGTGATTTCGACGACGGATCTTTCTTCGATGCCCTATCTGGGAATCTCCGCCCAGTTTGCCCTGGGGCCTGAACCGACCCACATCGGCATCGATTCTTCGCTGCTTTTCGGCTGGCGCTCCGAGGACACGACCGTTTCTGCACAGAATAACCAGTTGCGGGTGAAGATTGACTCGAAACTCTGGCTGCTGGATTTAGCGGTGGGTGTGTATGCCCAGACCGTGCTTGCCGAACGCTGGCGTCTCTACGGCGCGGTCGGTCCGATGCTGCTGTTTGGCGATTATTCGGACGACACCGAGGAAGAGGACCTGAGTGCGACACCCCGTGTCGCCAAGGAGAGCAACAGCGACTCGGCATTCGGTTTTGGCGGGTATGCCAAAATCGGCCTGGAATATGCCTTGACTTACAATACTTATATGGGGGTTGCCTTGCGCGGCGTGACAACCAATCTCGATTTTGATCGCGCTCTTGATGACGACAGCCTCAAGGGGGTCCAGGGTTTTGTCACGTTTACACGTGCGTATTGATTGCAGGAAACAGTCTCAATCCAACGCCTGAACCGCTCCGTTAGAACCTGTGGCCGGTTCGTACAGCGCGATTGCCGGGACGCGACACACACCGGCGACGAGCTCGATAAGCACGGCATCGATGTGCCAGCGGGACAGAGGCGACTGTTCGAGAGCCTGAGTCTGAATACACGGCACCTTAGCCAACGATGTGAACAGGCCTTGCAGGCCACCTGGCTGAAATAACATGGCCCCGAAATTCTCCTTACGGAAGATAAACATGAGAATCCAGACGAACATCGGCCAACGGGTTCATGTACGCAAACCCTCCAACCAGGGTCCCTCGGCAAAGCATTTAAAAAAATCCCCTCATCCGCCTCAACCATTTCCTCATTCTAAGGAGTTTAAAAATGCTGACTCATTTCGGTCTTAAAAATTTGAAAATCAGCCTGGTTCTCCTGCTTTGCTCGGCATTCGGCCTGTCTGCCGCATGGGCACAAGGGGAGCCGGTGATCTATCCCAGCAAGGGACAAAATCAGCAGCAGATGGACCAGGACAAAAGTGAGTGTTACGTCTGGGCGAAACAGCAGAGTGGTTTCGATCCGATGGCACCGCCGACAGCCAGTGCCCCTCCCCCCCAAACCACAGAACCGCAGAGCAGCGCGGTAAAAGGGGCGGCCCGTGGCGCACTGGTGGGGGTCGCTGTTGGTGCCATTGCTGGTGATGCAGGCAAAGGGGCAGCAATCGGGGCTGCTTCCGGAGGCTTGGTCGGCGGCATGAGACGAAGAGATCAAGCCGCCCAGCAACAGCAGGCTCAGCAACAATATGCGCAACAGGAAGCAGCACAATATGAGCAGGGCCGCAGTAATTACAACCGCAACTTTGCCGCCTGTATGGAAGGGCGCGGGTACACCGTCAATTAAGGAGCTTGCTATGAAGATTTTTCTGATGCGGATTTTTTTCGTTGCTCTGTTACTGATCCTTTACGCGGCGTATTGCGGTGCGGCCAGCACCGCCAGCCAAGGTGCATTGCTTTGTGCAATTACCGAAACGGTGGAGTGCAATGCCGTGGGTAACTGCACGTCATTGAGGGCCAATGATGTCGGGCTGCCCGATTTCCTGCTGATCGACCTGGCTGCCGGTAAAGTCCGTGAAGCGACAACGGTGAGTCTTCGCGAAACCAGTTTTAAGGTCAATCCTGCGGTTGATGGCATGACGATTCTGAGTGGCGTTGATGGTCGACGCGGCTGGAGTGCTGTGCTGTCTGATGAAAATACCCGCCTTACAGCGAGTATCAGCGATGAAAAGGTTGGCTTTGTGGTGTTCGCGAACTGTCGCCTTGAAGATCAGAATTGACGACGACAGATCGTGAAAAGAATAAACAAACATGAAAGGAAGAGTTGATGTAACTAAGGGTTAATCAAGCGAAGTTTGCATGAATCGCAATCACCACAATGATTCTGCTTGGCACGTCCCTGTCTGTCGCGCACGCATCTTCAGCGGCTAACTTTAGTTCTGCCAAATATCTATGGCAAATAAGGGCGTTTGTTACTGCTGACATGGCCGTGATCTCATTCTTTTAGGCCTTTGGTTAAACCGAACGTCCAAGAGTCGAGACAATGACTGTAAAACGGGGGCGCGCCGTCCAATGTGGAGGGTTGCTCCCCATCGCTGGACGATCTCACACCGTTCACTCAAGGATGCACAGGCCAACTTTCGCAAAGAAGTTGGCCCTTTTTTTGGTGACGCGGTCCCATCAGCTGCATCAGCCCGTTGGATTATTCAGTGGTCTTGGCCTCTCAGGCTGCGTTATCATAAAAACTCATGTGCGCTGATGACGACGACCCCCTTTGGTCGATAAAAAAGCGATAAGAAGGGCAACCGACAACAAGCTGCGATAGGTCGTCGCATCATCGCCCCTGGACGAGGCGACTCTGTCCATGGAACACGGAATGCAAATCGAATACCCGTTGATCTCGCCATGCACCCGTTAAATTTGCAGGCCCTCAAAAAGAGGATTTTCTCTTTGCGTCTTGTGCCCACCACGCGTCCATTGTCCCGCGTCTCATGAAACCCCAGGTTTCGGAAGCCATCATCCTCCACCACACCGATTACGGTGAGGCCGACCGGATCGTCACCTTTCTGACCCCCGATCATGGCAGGCTGAAAGGCTTTGCGCGGTCCGCCCGTAAGAGCCGCAAGCGCTTTGGCGCCGGGCTCGAGCCCTTTGCCGAAGTCCAGGTCCACTGGACCGCCCGCGGCAGCGGCGACCTGGTCAGCCTGCGTGATGCGGAGTTGATCAGTCTTAGGGCCGGCTTGCGTCGCGATCTCGAAACGTTGACCCTGGCTGGCTATGGCTGCGAATTGACCGAGGTCCTGTTCGATGAGTCCGGAGCCGGCGTTGCGGTCTTCCGTTTGCTGCAGGCTTTCCTCGATCACCTCGATCAACAGGGATATTCCTTGGAAGCCCGGTTGCTTTTGGAAATCCGCATGTTGTCACTGGCCGGCTATGTTCCCCACCTGCAGCATTGCGCCGACTGTTTTGGCCCGTTGGCGCAGGGTCCGGTCAGCTTTTCGGCCGCGCACAACGGCAGTCTCTGCGTTGCCTGCGCCGCGGGCCGAAGCTGCATCAAGGTCGATCGCATGACTCTCGGCAGCTTCGGCCGGATCCTGGAAACCCCCCTGAGCCGCTTTGCTGATTTCCGGCTCAGCCCGCGTTCCCGGCAGGAGGGACTGACCCTGCTCGGAGAGGCCCTGCGCTGCCACCTGCACAGACCACTGAAAAGCCTCGTCATGCTCAACCGGGTGGCGCCCGTTGAGCCACCGGGTCAAGACGCTTAAAGCAGTGTTTCTGGGGCTTTTTAAGCCTATAGAAGCCTTGACAGGGGCAGGGCGGCGGGCTAAGATGCCAAACTGTTTTTTTGTATACAGTATACGGTTAAGGGTAGGGTCTGGACGCTGGAGACTGAGAACTGGTCGATGCTCCAATCCCCAGCCCTTGCTTTTCATGGAGGTCTTGTGACTTTTCAAGAACTGATTCTGGCACTCCAGACCTACTGGGCCAATCACGGCTGCATTATCCAGCAGCCCTACGATACCGAAAAAGGCGCCGGGACCTTTCACCCGGCCACCTTCCTGCGTTCCCTCGGACCGGAACCCTGGAACGTCGCCTATGTTGAGCCGTCCCGGCGGCCGACCGACGGGCGCTACGGCGAGAATCCCAATCGTCTGCAGCATTACTATCAATTCCAGGTGATCCTCAAGCCGTCCCCGATGAACATCCAGGAACTTTACCTCGATTCCCTGAAGAGTTTCGGCATCGACCCGGCCAGGCACGACATCCGGTTTGTCGAAGACGACTGGGAGTCGCCGACTCTGGGTGCCTGGGGTCTGGGTTGGGAGGTCTGGCTGGACGGCATGGAAATCACCCAGTTCACCTATTTTCAACAGTGCGGTGGCATTGACCTGAAACCGATCCCCGGTGAGTTGACCTACGGCATCGAGCGGATCGCCATGTACATCCAGGGCGTTGACAACGTCTACGACCTCGACTGGGGGGGCGGCATCAAGTACGGTGACGTCCACCACCAAACCGAGGTGGAGTTCTCGACGTACAACTTCGAGGAAGCCGATACCGGCATGATGCTGCAGCTGTTCGACATGTTCGAGAAGGAATGCATCCGCCTCGCCGAGAAGGCCCTGGTCTTCCCGGCCTACGACTATGTTCTGAAATGTTCGCACGCCTTCAACATGCTCGATGCCCGGGGCGCTATTTCGGTCACAGAGCGGGCTCATTATATCGGCCGGGTCCGCAACCTTGCCAAGCTGTGCGCCGAGGCCTACGTGGCCCAGCGGGAGAAGATGGGTTTCCCGTTGTTGAAGAAATGATTAGCCACGAAGACACGAAGACACGAAGTTTGAAGGTCATTTTACTTTGTGCCTTTGCGTCTTTGTGGCTGCTTATGGAGATAAGAGAATAATGAGCAAAGAAATTTTTCTTGAAATAGGCACCGAAGAAATCCCCGCCGGTTTTCTGCCGAAAGCGATGGCGGACCTGGAGCGGATGATTCGCAAGGAACTAGACGCGGCGCGCCTGGAGTTCGGCGCTATTCGGACGTTTGCCACCCCCCGCCGCCTGGCCCTGTCGGTGGCCGATGTCGCGACCGAGCAGCCAACCCTGCGCACCGAGGCGATGGGCCCGGCCACCCGGATTGCCTTCGATGCCGAGGGCCAGCCGACCAAGGCGGCCATCGGTTTCGCCCGCGGCCAGGGCGTCGATGTGACGGCCCTGAAAACCGTGACCACGGACAAAGGCGAGTACCTTTTCATCGAAAAAGAGGAACCCGGTCGGCCAACGGCCGAACTGCTCACCGAGATCCTGCCCCGCCTGGTGGCTGGACTGACGTTCAAAAAATCGATGCGCTGGGAGAACCAGGACATCCGCTTTGCCCGGCCGATGCATTGGATTGTCGCTCTCTATGGCGGCGACGTGGTGCCCTTCCGTCATGGCAACCTCACCAGTGGCAACCGGTCCCGCGGCCATCGTTTCATGGCCCCGGATGAGTTTGCCGTGACCGGGGTTGCCGATTGGCTCGAAGGTTGTCGGCAGCACTATGTCACAGCGGATCAGGACGAGCGCAAGGCAACGATCCGCGACCAGGTCGCCGCGACCGCGCAGGCCGCCGGCGGTCAGGCCGGCATCGACGAGAGACTGCTCGAAGAAGTCACCTATCTGGTTGAAGATCCGACGCCCCTGTGTGGGACCTTCGAGGAAAAATACCTGCAGCTGCCACCGGAACTTTTGGTCACCTCGATGCGCGAGCATCAACGCTACTTCACGGTGGAAGATGCCAAAGGCCGGCTGCTGAACAAGTTCATCACGATCTCAAACACCCGCCCGGAAGACGAGCAGGTGGTGATCAAGGGCAACGAGAAGGTCATTCGTGCCCGGCTCTCCGATGCGATCTTCTTCTGGGAGGAAGATCAGAAAGTCAAGCTGGAGAGCAACCTGGCGTCGCTCAAGCAGGTGATTTACCAGGCTCAACTGGGCACCAGTTACGAAAAAGTGGAACGTTTCACGGCGATTGCCAAATCCCTGGCCGAGCGTTTCGAGCCGGAGGCTGTGGCCCTCACCGAACGTGCCGCCTGGCTGGCCAAGTGCGACCTGGAAAGCAAGATGGTTTACGAGTTTCCGGAACTGCAGGGCATCATGGGTCGGGAATATGCCCGCCTCGAAAGCGAGGACCCGCGTGTCGCGACAGCCATCTTCGAGCATTATCTGCCGACCGAAGCCGGGGGCACCCTGCCATCGGACAACGTCGGGGCGTTTATTTCGATTGCCGACAAAATTGATACCATCTGCGGCTGTTTCGGGGTCGGCCTGATCCCGACCGGTTCGGCGGATCCCTACGCCTTGCGGCGCAGTGCCATTGGTATTCTGAATATCATTCTCGAACAAGGCTACCGTATTGGCATTCCGGACCTGGTCGGCCAGAGTCTCGCCCTGCTCGCGCCGAAGCTGACCCGGCCGCTGGACGAGGTCCGGGCGGACGTGATCGCATTTATCCGTCTGCGCCTGGCCAACATGCTGACCGGCCGCGACTACGCCACGGATGTGGTGGATGCCGTCCTGAGCGCGCGTTTCGATGACCCGAATGATGCCCTGGCTCGGGTCCAGGCGCTGTCCAAGCTCAAGGGTGCGGAAGATTTCGAGCCCTTGGCGGTGGCTTTCAAGCGGGTGGGCAACATCATCAAGGGCGGCGTCGATCAGGAGGTCAAGTCAGAGCTCTTCGAAGACGACAGCGAACGCCGCCTGGCCGAGGCCGTGGCCATGGCCCGGCAGACCGTCACCGATCAGGTGGCGCAGGGCCATTACACCACCGCGCTGCAGACGATCGCCGCGCTTCGCGAGCCGGTGGACAACTTCTTCGACGACGTCATGGTCATGGCCAAAGATGAACGCATCAAGGCCAACCGGCTGGCCCTGCTGACCCAGGTCGCCGCGTTGTTCAACGACATTGCCGACTTCACACGGATCGCCGCTTAGAGACTTAAGCGGCGGTTTTATTTTGGTTGAAAAGAACCACTAGAATCAGTGGTGATATTTAAAGAACCTAAAAAACCAATCAGGCCACCAAGACACGAAGACACCAGGAATAAACGAGAGATGGCAAGAAACATTTGCATCAGGAAGACAAGCGGGTTCTCGAATGTGTTCAGGAAAAGCTTATCGTTGTTTCTTTGAGACTTTGTGGCAAAATTATTTCTTAAGCGTGTTGATCTCAACGAGGAGGAAGCAAAATGGCAAAGTATGTCTATTTCTTCGGTGACGGTGAAGCCGAAGGGCGCGGCGACATGAAGAACCTGCTGGGGGGCAAGGGTGCCAACCTGGCTGAGATGACCAGTATCGGACTGCCGGTGCCGGCCGGTTTCACCATTACCACGGAGGTCTGCACCGAATTCTACAAAAACAATCGTCACTACCCGGACGGTCTGGAAGAGGAAGTCAACCGGAACCTCACCCGGGTCGAACAGCTGATGGGCAAGACCTTTGGCGATACCCAGAATCCGCTGCTGGTTTCGGTCCGATCCGGCGCGCGCGCCTCGATGCCCGGCATGATGGATACGGTTCTGAACCTCGGCTTGAACGACGAGACCGTTGCCGGTGTCATCGCCCAGAGCGGCGACCCGCGCTTTGCCTACGATTCCTATCGTCGCTTCATCCAGATGTATGCCAATGTCGTCCTGGAGATGGACGGTGACATCCTCGAACATATCCTGGAGCAGATGAAGGAAAAACGCGGCGTCACCGCAGACACCGAACTGACCGCCGATGACCTGAAGGAGCTGGTAGGTCTGTTCCGAAACAAGATCAAAGAAGAGCTTGGCCGGGATTTCCCGATGGATCCGAAAGAGCAGCTGTGGGGCGCCATCGGCGCCGTGTTCGGCTCCTGGATGAATCCCCGTGCGATCACCTACCGCAAGTTGAACAATATCCCGGGTGAGTGGGGCACCGCGGTCAACGTGCAATCGATGGTGTTCGGTAACATGGGCGATGACTGCGCCACCGGGGTGGCTTTCACCCGTGATCCCTCAACCGGAGAGAACTACTTCTACGGCGAATACCTGGTCAATGCCCAGGGCGAAGACGTGGTCGCCGGAACGCGCACGCCGCAGCCAATCAACAAGGCCAAGCACAAGCCCGGCGACCTCCCGGCGATGGAGGATGTCCTGCCGGATTGCTACCAACAGCTCGTCAAGATCCGTGACATTCTCGAACAGCACTACAAGGACATGCAGGACATCGAGTTCACGATCGAGAAGCACAAGCTCTACATGCTGCAGACCCGCAACGGCAAACGCACGGCCAAAGCGGCGGTCAATATCGCTGTCGATATGGTCCAGGAAGGCCTGATCAGCGAACAGGAAGCGGTGATGCGCATCGAGCCGGAACAGCTCGACCAGCTGCTGCATCCTTCGCTCGATCCGCAGGCAGCGAAGACCGTGGTCGCCAAAGGGCTGCCGGCATCGCCGGGAGCGGCCAGCGGTGAGATCGTCTTCTCCGCGGAAGAGGCCGAGGAAGCGGCCAAAATCGGCCTCAAAGTCATCCTGGTCCGGATCGAAACCAGCCCCGAGGACATCCACGGTATGCATGCCGCTCAGGGGATTTTGACCGCCCGTGGCGGCATGACCTCCCACGCGGCCGTGGTGGCGCGCGGTATGGGCAAGTGCTGTGTGGCCGGCTGCAGCGGTATCAAGGTCGATTATGCGAAGCTCCAGTTTACGACGCAGGACGGCAAGGTCTTCAAAAAGGGGGACGTTATAACACTCGACGGCTCCACCGGTGAAGTGATGCAGGGTGAGGTGCCGACGGTCAAGCCCGAATTGACCGGTGAGTTCGGACAGTTGATGTCCTGGGTCGATGGCATCCGCAGGCTGCGAGTGCGTACCAATGCGGACACTCCCCACGACTCCCAGGTGGCTCGGGACTTCGGCGCCGAAGGGATCGGCCTGTGTCGCACGGAGCACATGTTCTTCGAAGGTGATCGCATTTCAGCGGTACGCGAGATGATCCTGTCCGGCGATGTCGAAGGCCGCAAGCGGGCTTTGGCAAAGATCCTGCCGATGCAGAAGAGCGACTTCCTCGGTCTGTTCCGGGTCATGAAGGGATTGCCCGTGACCATCCGTCTGCTGGATCCGCCCTTGCACGAATTCCTGCCGCACAGTGATGGCGAGATCAATGCCTTGGCCAAGGAGATGAATGTCCCGGCGCAGGCGCTGAAAGCCAAGGTTGACTCGTTGCATGAATTCAACCCGATGCTCGGTCATCGCGGCTGTCGTCTGGCAATCACCTATCCGGAAATCTATGACATGCAGGTCCAGGCGATCATGGAAGCGGCCTGCGAGCTGATCAAGGATGAGGGTTTCGAAATTGTCCCCGAGATCATGATCCCGCTGGTCGGCGAGGTCAAGGAACTGGCCATCCTGCGGGCCAACGCGGTACGGGTCGCCGATCAGGTGATTGACCGTTACGGCGTGGCCGTCGAATACCTCATCGGCACCATGATCGAACTGCCGCGCGCCGCGCTGACGGCCGACAGCATTGCCGAACAAGCCGAGTTCTTCTCGTTCGGCACCAACGATCTGACCCAGACCACCTATGGTCTGTCCCGGGATGACGCCGGCAAGTTCCTGCCGATGTATGTCGAGCAGGAGATTTATCCGAATGATCCCTTCGTGGCGATCGATCAGGCGGGTGTCGGCCAGCTGGTGAAGATGGGCTGTGAACTCGGCCGTCAAACCCGCCCCGGAATCAAGCTCGGCATCTGCGGCGAGCACGGCGGGGAAGCCTCTTCGGTCAAGTTCTGTCATCGCATCGGCCTCGATTATGTGTCCTGCTCTCCCTATCGGGTGCCGATTGCCCGTCTGGCTGCCGCCCAGGCGGTTCTCGAAGAAGGGTAAACGTCTGCCGGCGGTCATGGCATAAGAAAACCCCCGGCAGCGCCGGGGGTTTTCTGTTTGCGTTCATCAAAGCGAGGAGCCCGATGAAAATTGTTGTCCTGGATGGATATGCCCTTAATCCCGGTGATCTCTCCTGGGAGGGTCTCGCCGCGCTCGGCGAGCTGGAGGTCTACGATCGCACCTCCCCCGCCCAGCTGGTGGAACGCGCCAACGGCGCGGAGATCCTGATCTCCAACAAGGTGACTCTCGGCGCACAGCAGATGGCGGCGCTGGCCAACTTGCGCTACATCGGCGTGACCGCCACGGGGGTCAACATCATCGATCTCGAAGCGGCGCGCGAGCGCGGCATCGTGGTGACCAACATCCCGGCCTACAGTACACCTTCGGTGGCCCAGCATGTCTTTGCCCTGCTCCTGGAGCTGGCCCGCGGGGTGGGCCACCACGCCGAACGGGTGCGGCAGGGGGCCTGGTCCCATTGTCCCGATTTTGCCTTCTGGGAGACGCCACAGATCGAGCTGTCCGGCCGGACTCTTGGCATCATCGGCTTCGGTGCCATCGGCCAGGCCGTGGCCCGCATTTCCCGGGCCTTCGAGATGACGGTCCAGGTGCAGACCCGCAGCCCCGACCCAAAGGCTCATCCGCACGTGACATTTACGTCGCTGGAAACGCTGTTGGCCGCTTCCGACGTGGTCAGCCTGCATTGTCCGCTGACCGAACAGACCACCGGTCTGATCAATGCACAGCGACTGGCCCTGATGAAAGCATCAGCCTACCTGATCAATACCGGTCGCGGCCCGCTGGTCGACGAGGAGGCCTTGGCCGCCGCGCTGCACGAAGGGCAGTTGGCCGGTGCCGGACTTGATGTTTTATCGCAGGAGCCGCCGCCGGCGGACAACCCGCTGCTCAAGGCGCCGCGTTGCCTGATTACGCCGCACCTGGCCTGGGCCACCCATGCCGCCCGCGAACGGCTGATGGCAACGCTGGTTGAGAACATTCGGACGTTTTTGGCGGGTCGACCGCAGAACCAGGTTTGACGACGCGCGCAGCGCGTGATGCGAAAAAGCGGACTCTGAATCCGACAGCGTCGCGATGCCGATCAGGTTTTGCCCATGAAATTCAAGTCACTGCACCCCTGGAATCTGTCTGCCAAAGAGGCGATCGTCCTGCAGCGGCAATTGGCCGAGCAGGTTGTGCTCGCGAACAGCTTGCCGGCGCCGATACGGACGGTGGCTGGCGTTGACGTCTCCTACAAACGGCGGGGGCGACTTTTCCATGCCGCGGTGGTGGTGCTCGATTACGCGACACAGCAACGCCGGGATGCAGCGACGGCGACCGGCGAGGTCAACTTTCCCTACGTGCCCGGCCTGCTCTCCTTTCGGGAATTGCCGATTCTGTTGCAGGCCTTCGAGAAACTGGCGACGGTTCCCGACGTGGTCCTGGCCGACGGCCAGGGCATTGCCCATCCCCGGCGACTCGGTCTGGCCAGCCATCTGGGACTCTGGCTAGATCTGCCGACGATCGGCTGCGCCAAAACCCGGCTCTGCGGCGAAGAGCTTCCGCCGGCCGAGGAACGCGGCCAATGGACCGCGCTGCGGCAGGACGGCGAGGAGATCGGCCGTATCGTCCGCACCCGCAGCCGGGTCAAACCGCTCTATGTGTCGCCGGGGCACAAGGTCGACATGTCATCGGCGATGACCGTCGTCTTGCAATGCAGTCGTGGCTATCGGCTGCCGGAACCGACCCGCCAGGCCCATCTCCTCAGCAACGCCACCCGCAGGACCTACGCGGAGAAGGATGACGCACCGGAGACCAACCGATCCTGAGCTTTCCTCAGGCAACCACGGCCGTCAGGGTCCCGACCCCCTCAACCGACGCCTCCAACCTGTCGCCACTGACGATACGGCTGACCCCTGACGGGGTGCCGGTCAGCAGGATGTCGCCCGCTTCCAGGGTGAAGCAGGCCGAGGCCGCGGCGATCAATTCCGCGACCGAGCGCATCATGGACGCGGTGTTGCCATCCTGGCGGATCGTGCCGTTGACTTTCAGGGAAATGTGCAGCGCCTGCGGATCATCGACCTGTGCGGCCGGCACGAATGCCGACAAGGGGCAGGAGGTATCGAAGGCCTTGGCAATCTCCCAGGGCAGACCTTTCTCCTTTTGCCGACTCTGCACGTCCCGCAGGGTCAGGTCCAGGGCCACGCCGTAGCCGGCCACCCGATCGAGAGCCTCTGCGGCGGCAATGTCTTTGGTGTCTGTCCCGATCAGCACGGCGAGTTCGACCTCGTGGTGACAGTCGCTGGAATAGGTTGGGATGACGATGGTGCCCCCTTCGGCCAGGATGGCGCTGGCCGGCTTGATGAAGATCACCGGTTGATCCGGTATCGGATTGTTCAGTTCCCGAGCATGTTCCGCGTAGTTGCGACCGATGCAGACGATCTTGCCGACGGGGACGCTACGCTCTTCCAGGGTTACAGTATGCATGTGACTCTCCTTGACACCTGTCTTCGATGAGGGACCGCGAACGATCGTTTACAGGATAATCGCATTTCCGGCAATCACAAGTGATCACAGTGTGATATAATGCGCCCCCTGGTCATGTGACTCCATGCTTTGACGAGGCCCCGGATGTTCCTGCCGATCGGTGACGTTCCCAATCCCAAATCCACCCCTTATGTCAACTGGGCCTTGATTGGTCTCAATGTCGCTGTCTTCCTTGCGGTCACTCTGCCCCTGAGTGCCCAGCGCCCGGCACTCGATGATCCGGCTCTGCTGGAATACCTGAAGATGATCGGTGCCAGGGGCAACTGGCCGGCGCAGGTTATTTATCAACATGTCTCCGCCTACGACCTGCTGGTCTTCAAGTACGGCTTCCGGCCGGCGGAATTCTCACTGGTGAGCATGTTTACGGCGATGTTCCTGCATGGCGGGGCGATGCACCTGGCGGGGAACATGCTGTTTCTGTGGATCTACGGTGACAATGTCGAGCACCGCCTCGGTCACCTGGCCTATCTGGTCTGTTACCTCGCCGCCGGGATCGCTGCGACGCTCTTTTTTGCTCTGTTCGTTCCCGGTTCGCAGGTCCCGATGCTGGGTGCTTCGGGAGCGATTTCGGGTGTCTTGGGCTTCTATTTCCTGTGGTTTCCGCACAACCGGATCAAGGTGTTCGTCTTCCTGTTTCCGCTGATCATGACGACTCTGCTGATCCCGGCCCGGATTGTCCTCGGCATCTATCTCGTGATCGACAATCTCCTGCCCTTCATGGTCACTCCGGCTGAAGGAAGTGGCGTGGCCCACGGCGCCCATATCGGCGGTTTTCTCGCCGGACTCGGTCTGGCTTTTGCCATCGATCGGCTGCCCGGCGGCGGGCGGTTGAAGGCTGCGATACCGAAACCGCCGCGCCAAAATGTCCGCTCCGTCAATGGTGTGACCGATATTGTCCGCGCCCTTGACCAAAATGATCTCACCCAGGCTGCGGCGCGCTTCAAGAAACTGGACAGCCGTGATCGGCTTTCGACCGGGAATATCCTCGCCATAGGCGAACATCTGTTGGCCCAAGGAGAGACGGAGGACGCCTTAACCGTGTTTCGCCGCCTGATTGCCGAGCGCCCCGGCGACCCCCAGCTTGATCAGGCCTATCTTGGTGCCGGACGCGCCATGTTCGAGAAACCAGGCAGTGAAACGGCGGCCTGGCACTACCTGATGGCGGCCCTTGATGTCGCCCGGTCACCGGAGGTCGCGAATGCTGCCCGTCGCTACATGGCGATGATTGAAGAGGCGGAAAAGAACAACGGTTAACATTTCCTGACCCACCCCAACGAGGCCGAGGCCATCCTCCTTTGCCTCTCCTGCCGCCCGCCGGTTCCGGTGTCTTCGGCGAAAAATTAAAACGGGAATAACAGAGGAATCAGCAGGGTGGCGATGATCCAGACCATGATATTGAGGGGTGTGCCGACCTTGGTGTAATCGAAAAACTTGTACCCGCCGGGCCCCATGACCAGGGCGTTTGACTGGTGACTGATCGGTGTCATGAAGCACATCGAGGCGGCAATGGCTACGGCCATGAAGAAAGGCCGGGGGGAGACGGCCAGTTCCAGAGCCGTGCTGTAGGCGATCGGCGCGACCAGCACGGCCGCGGCGGCATGGCTCATGACTTCCGTCAGGCAGAAAGTGATCAGGAAGACGGCGCCGAGGACCACCCAGGGGCCGAAGTCGCCAACCCCGTTGATCAGCCCGTGGGCCAGGAGTTTGGCGGCGCCACTGTTCTGCATGGCGTGGCCGAGAGGAAGCGTTCCGGCGATTAATATGATGATCGGCCAATCGATGCTGTCATAAGCTTCCTTGATCGACAGGCAGCGAGTCAGGATCATGACCAGTGCGCCGAGCGTTGCGGCCACCATGATCGGCGCCAGGCCGGTGACACTCATCAGGATCACGCCGAGCAACGTGGCCACGGCAATCGGCGCCCGCTGCGGTCGATAAGACACCGGATCGACACCACCGAGGAGCAGGAAGCCGTGCTCGCGACCGAGGTGCCGCACTTTTTCTTCCGGGCCCTGCAACAACAGGACATCGCCGAACTTGAGCACCACGTGGTCGACCTTGCGCACCACTGGCGCGCCGCTGCGCCAGATCGACAGCACCGTCAGGCCGTGGCTGTCGGCAAAGCGCACCTGGCTCAGGGTCTTGCCGACCATTTCACTGGTTGGTGTCAGGGAGGCCTCGACGACGACGATATTCTGATCCGATTTGCTTGGCATCGGATTGTCCCGTTCCGGGACCACCTGCAGACCCTTCTCTTTGCGCGCTTTGAGAATCCCCTGTGGATCGCCTTCCAGGAAGAGGATGTCACCGACACGCAATTTCCGGTTGCGCTTCGGCTGGGGGTATTTGCGACGTTTGCGCAACAGGGCCCGCACCTTCATGTCGAGTTCCCGCTCCAGCATGCTCCCGGCGATCGTTTTGCCGTCCAGCGGTGAACCGGCGAGGATTTCGACCTCCGTGATGTACTCCTTGACCTGGTAGGCTTCGGTCAGGGTTCCCGACTTGCGCTCCGGCAGCAGTTTCCGCCCGATGAGGGCCATGTAGCTGATGCCCAACGCCAGCAGCACCAGGCCGAGGGGAGTGAAGGAAAACATGCCGAATTCTTCGCCGGTGTACTCGTTGAGAAGGGAGTTGATCAGGATGTTCGGCGGCGTTCCGATCAACGTGCAGACGCCACCGAACAGCGAGCCGAAGGCCAGGGGAATCAGCAATTTGCTGGGCGCGAGTTTGAGTTTGCGGGCCATGACCATGACCACCGGCATGAGGACTGCCGTGGCACCGATATTATTGATGAATGCGGAAAAAAACGCCACCGTTCCCATGATCGCGGCGATCATCAACGCCTGGTTGTGACCGGTGATGCGGATCAGGTGTTCGCCCAGCGTGGAGATCGCTCCGGTATGGGAAATTCCCGTGCCGAGGACGAACATCGCCGCGACTGTGATAACGGCCGGATTGCTGAACCCGGAAAACGCTTCTTCCGGGGTGACCAGACCGGTCAAAACCAATGACAGCAGGATCATCAGGCTGACCACATCCATACGCAGCCATTCGGTGGCAAACAGGATGATCGCGATCAGCAGAATCAGAAGTGTCAGGGTGATGTCCATGCGATTACCGGCAGCGGCTGGGGTGGGTTAAGGGTTTTTCTTTTCCCAAGTTTACTGAAGTTTAGCGCAAGCTCAAGCGGTGAAGGCCCGGGCGGCCTCGGCCGGAGAAGCGGCGGCGAAAATTGCCGAGATCAGGGCGACGCCATGGGCTCCCGCGGCGATGGCCTGGGCGGCATTACCGGCGTCGATGCCGCCCAGGGCAAACACCGGCAGGGCCGTCTGCCGGCAGGCTGTCGCCAGGGCGGTGACTCCGAGAGGGGGACCGTAAGCGGCCTTCGACGGTGTGGCGTAGACGGGGCCGAAGGTTAGAAAGTCGGCGCCCTGGCGCGTGGCTTCGGCAACCTCCTCCAAGGAATGTGTCGACACGCCGATCAGCATCTCCGGCCCGACCAGTTCCCGGACCACTGCGGGCGGCAGCGAGTGGCCGCCGAGATGGACACCGTCGGCCGCGACGGCCCGGGCCAGATCGATGCGGTCATTGATCAGCAGGCGGGCGTTGTGCTGTCGGCACAAAGTGCGCAGCTCGCGGGCGAGCGGCAATAGCTCGGCGGCCGTCAGGTCCTTCTCGCGCAGTTGGACGGCCTGGACCCCGCCCTCCAGGGCGGCGGCGACAGCCGAAACGAGGGTCTGTCCCTGGGCCAGTTGATGGCGGTCGGTGATCAGGTAGAGACTGAAGTCGACAGTTTCCGGCACGTGAGCTACCCCGAAACGAAGATGGCAAGCAAAAAAGGAAGAGAGAAACAGGTCATTTCAGTTGCCATGCGATTGATTATCAAATGTCTCGTGCCCACTTTGCCTCGTGCTGTTTGCGGACTAGGCATCGGAAGCGTGGCTTAAAAAAGCTTCGTCCCAGTCCTTCCAGACCGGGTCATAACCACGCTGGCGCAGCATGGCGGCGATTTCCGCCGGCGTGCGGGCATCGTCGATGGTGAACTGCTCGGTGGCCGCGCCCTTGTCGGCATAGCCTCCGGGAGCCGTACAGGAGCCGGCACTCATCTGGGTGATGCCGAGTGGCAGTAGATTGTCGCGCAGGGTGGCGCTCTCGCGGGTCGAAAGGACCAGCCCGGCGTCATGCAGCAGCAGCCGCATGGCACAGATCAACTGCACGAACTGCCGGTCGGACACCGGGTTGGGCGGTTGGAAACCCCCTTCCGCCGGTCTCAGCCGGGGGAAGGAGACGGTCAACAGGGTGCGCCAGTAGTGATGCGCCAGGTAGCGGCCATGCAAACCGGCAAAGAAGGCTTCGGTCCGGAAGTTTCCCAGGCCGAGCAGGAAGCCGATGCCGATGCGACGCAGACCTGCTGCCCCGCCCCGTTCGGGGGTTTCCAGGCGAAAGCGGTAATCGCGCTTGCGTCCGCTGGGATGCAGCTGTTGGTAGAGCTGCGGATCGTAAGTTTCCTGGTAAATCGTCAGGGCGTCGATCCCCGCGGCGACCATCTGCCGGTAGCCGTCGCTGTCCATCGGGTAGACTTCGATGCCGATCGAAGAAAACAGCGGTCGGATACGCTCGGCGGCGGCGGCGATGAACGCATTGCCGACCCGTCCCGGGGCTTCCCCGGTCAGCAGCAGTATATGGCGAAACCCCTGGGCATGCAGGAGGCGGGCATCACGCTCAATTTCTTCGAGGGTCAGGGTGCGGCGGGGAATCGGGTTGTCGGCTGAAAAACCGCAGTACAGACAGCCGTTGTGGCATTCATTGGACAGGTAGAGCGGTGCGTACAGGAGAATCGTGCGACCGAACCGGCGCAGGGTGATGGCATGGGCTTGCTGGGCGATCTCTTCGAGGAAATCCTCGGCGGCCGGCGAGAGCAGGGCCATGAAGTCCCGTTCGTCTCGCTGTTCGGTCGCCAGCGCCCGGTGCACGTCGGTTGCGGTCATCGCCTCGATCTCAGCGAGCACCTGTTGCGGGTCGTATTTTTGGATGATGTCGTAAAAACTCATAAAATCACTGCTGCCACGAAGGCTCTAAGACACGAAGACAATCAATAGCCTTTCGTCATTTCATTGGGACACGTTATCAAAGCAGCTGTTCTCAAATGGAGTTTCTTTTTTGAGCACGCACAAAACCAAAGGCTTTACTTCGTGTCTTCGTGTCTTGGTGGCTCATTCCTTAAAAAACCGGTCAATGGGCTGCTCGCTTCGGCCTTGTCCTGCGGTTTGCCGAGGCCGGCGAGATAAGCTTCGCGTCCGGCCTCGACGCCTTTGCGAAAGGCAAGGGCCATCGCCCCCGGATCGCGGGCGACTGCCAGGGCGGTGTTGACCAGGACCGCATCGGCCCCCATCTCCATCGCTTCCGCGGCGTGCGAGGGGGCGCCTAGGCCGGCGTCGACCACCACCGGAACCGTGGCCTGCTCGATGATGATGGCGATGTTGTCCCGTGTCCGGACTCCCCTGTTGGTGCCGATCGGCGCGCCGAGGGGCATGACCGTTGCCGTGCCGGCTTCCTGCAGGTGCTTGGCCAGGACCGGATCGGCGTTGATGTACGGCAGAACGATGAATCCTTCCCGAACCAGGATCTCGGCCGCTTTCAAGGTCTCGATCGGATCCGGCAGCAGGTAGTAAGGATCCGGGGTCACCTCGAGCTTGACCCAGGGTTCACAACCGGCGGCCCGGGCCAGCCGGGCCAGCCGGACCGCTTCGTCGGCGTCGCGGGCACCGCTGGTGTTGGGCAGCAGCAGGTAACGTGCCGGATCGATATGGTTGAGCAGGCTGTCCTGGGGGTTGTCGATATCCACCCGCCGCAAGGCAACGGTCACGATTTCGCAGCCGGACCCTTCCATCGCCGCCACCATCGCCTGATTGGAGGCGAATTTCCCGGTACCGACCATCAGGCGGGATTGAAAGGACCGACCGGCAATACGCAATTCATCCATGCTGTCCTCTTATCTGAGAAGGCGGGCCTGGCAGAGGACCGGAAAGGTTGATGCTTTGCCACGTTTCTCGTGCCAGGGTCCGCGTCCCGTGTTGTTAACCGCCGCCCACAAAGTGAATCACTTCCAGGGAATCGTCTGCACTCAGGACGATTTCGGCCAGTTGCTGGCGGGAAACGATCTGGCGATTGTGTTCGACAACGACCGTGCGGCAGTCGATGTGCAGTTGGTCCAGAAGTTCCTGGAGCGTGGTGCCTGTGGCGATGTCCCGGCTTTTGCCGTTCAAAGTGATCATCATCAGGTTTCGTCCTCGGGGGCTTCGCCGAGCAGCAGACGCAGAACGGCATTGGCCTGGTGGTGGGCCACGATCCCGACACGTGGGGCCATCAGGCCGACGCCCGGTGCCGCAGCCGATACGCCGTCGCCGCAAACATATATCCTCCCGGCGACTTTACGGGTGCGCAGCGTGTTGGCCGGGCCGTAGCCGGCCATTCCCGAACCGGTGACGATCGGCCGACCCGGAAATTGGGTGGCAAACGACTCGACCAGCATCGCCTTCTGGTCGGCCCGGTCAAACGCTTCGACCAGGATATCCGCATGGCCGAAGAGCGTCTCGACATGGGTCGCGGTTACCAGCAGATGACAGGCGGTGACTCGCACTCGGGGATTGATGCGCAGCAACGTCTCGCGCAGGGCGTAAACCTTCGGCATGCCGATCTGGTCGATGAAATATTGCTGACGGTTGAGGTTCGAGGGTTCGACGACGTCGACATCGGCAATGATCAGGTGACCCACGCCGGTGCGGGCCAACGCAATCGCGACTGCGGAACCGAGGCCACCGACCCCGGCGATACCGACCGTCGCGTTCTTAATCCGATCATGCACGCCCGGCGTGTGGCGTGCCGTCAGCAAGGCATCGAACTCCTCTGCCGTCGGCATCTCGCCGCGGCGGATCAAAACCACGCTGTCGCCCTCCTTCAAGGGCGTTGCCGCTGCAGCCGGATAGCCGTTGACAACAAGCAGGTCCGCTTCAGGCCGGATCCTGTCGCGTAAGACACCGACGGTCTCCGCGGCCGCAACAGTCATTGTCTGTTCGTTGACTTTGATCTGCATAAAACACCAAGAGCCGCACAAGGCGGCTCTTTCCGGAATCTCTCCGAAATCTGCGCCGCTTCCCTACGCCGGTATAATCCGGATCAGGTTCGAGGGGTCGTCTGCCAAGCAGACTCTCAGTAGTGACTACTCCCCCAGGGCGTGTTGCTGCATTCACTGTCGCTGCACATTAGCAGGGGCACCGCAATTCAGTCAACAGGAAACCCGACCTTTTCGGTTGTCTTCACCCGGGGCATCGACTAGGATGAAAGCCGGCCGGCGGGTTTTGCCGGCCGCGCTCTTCTGCGACAAGATTGGCGTGGCTGTCGGCCGATGCCGGGAAGGAACAGACCGATGACCATCTCCGACCGCTACCGTGATATTACAAGGGCTGTGCAGAGGTTCCATGCGGAACTGGCGGCGACGGCCGATACCGAACCGGTCGGGCTGCGCGATATCGACAAGGCCCAGCGAGGCCTGGGCGAACTCTTCGAACAGGTGGGTGAGATTCCACGCATGCGTCTTGAGTTCCAGCTGACGCCGGTCCTGCTCAAAGCGCACAACAACCTCGATCGGGCCCGCCTGCTTCTGGAGGGCGCGGAGTCTGAGGAATCCGCGGCCCGCGCCTGGGAACTGCAACAGAGAATCTACCGCCTGCTGAACGACCTTTGAACCGAGGGGTGCGAGGCGCGAGGCGCGAAAAAACTCACAGGATCCATGTCGATGGGGCGTTTCTTCCTGCCTCGCAACCCTAGATCTTACTAATGGCGTTCTGCCACTGCTCACGCAGAGACTCTGACCAACCGCTATCGGCCTGGGGCTCGAAGCGGCGTTCTTCGCGCCAGCCCTGGGCCAGTTCCCGGGTGTCGGCCCAGAAGCCCACAGCCAGGCCGGCCAGCATCGCGGCACCGAGAGCGGTTGTCTCCACCGTCTCGGGTCGCGAGACTGGACGGCCGATCAGGTCGGCTTGCATCTGCATCAACAGATCATTCTGGGCCGCGCCGCCATCCACTTTGAGAATCGAGACGGGTTCGCCACGATCGTCGACCATGGCCATCACCAGATCGTGAATCTGCAGGGCGATCCCCTCCAGGGTCGCCCGGGCCAGGTGCGCGGCGGTCGTTCCTCGGGTCAGACCGGAGATCTGTCCTCGGGCCTCACTGCGCCAGTGCGGTGCGCCGAGGCCGGTGAGGGCAGGGACGAAGACCACGCCAGCACTGTCCGGGACCTGCCGCGCCAGAGCTTCGATCTCATGAGACGCTTTGATCAGGCCGACGCCGTCGCGCAGCCATTGGACCGCTGCACCGGCAATGAAGGCACTGCCCTCGAGGGCATAGTGGGTTTGGTTCTGGATCTGCCAGGCGACGGTTGTCAGCAGCCCGTGCTTGCTCGCCAGAGGTTCCGCGCCGATGTTTTCGAGGATGAAGGCACCGGTTCCGTAGGTGCATTTGGTCTGTCCGGGAGCAAAACAGGCCTGACCAAACAGCGCCGCCTGCTGGTCTCCGGCCATGCCGGCGATCGGAATCCCGTCGGGAAGAAAATCGAGCCCCCGGGTTTTGCCATAGACGCCGGCATTTGGGTGAATCTCCGGCATGATCGCGGCCGGGACATCGAGGACCTGCATCAGGTCTTCATCCCAGGCAAGGCTGTGCAGGTCCATGAGCAACGTGCGGGAGGCGTTGGAAAAATCGGTGACGTGTTGTGCGCCACCGGTCAGACGCCAGACCAGGAAAGAGTCGACGGTGCCGAAGGCGAGCTTACCGGTCTCGGCCCGTAGCTTGAGTGACGAATCCTGCCGGAACAACCAGGTCAGCTTGGTTCCGGAAAAATAGGGATCCAGGACGAGCCCGGTCTTGTCCTTGAACGCCGGTTCCAGCCCCCGTTGCCGCAGTTGTTTGCAGATATCTGCGGTCCGCCGACACTGCCAGACGATGGCATTGGCGACCGGTCGGCCGTCGCGACGCTCCCAGAGGAGGGTCGTTTCCCGTTGATTGGTGATGCCGATGGCTTGAACTTGTTGCGCACGGGTGGCGGTCTTTTCGAGCAGATCGAGAACGGCCTGGCGTACGGAGAGCCAGATTTCCTCCGGGTCATGCTCAACCCAGCCCGGCTGCGGGTAGTGCTGTGGAAAATCGACCGTGTGACGACCGTGAATCCGCAGGTCATGGCCCACCAGCAGAGCCGTTGATCCGGTGGTCCCCTGGTCGATGGCCAGGATATAGTCTTCTGCCATGGGAACTCCTTGGAGAGGGCTGTTGCGTTCAGTATAGGAGAGGGGGGGCCGGAGTCAAGCGCCGTGAGATTGCTGAACGGGGCGGTTTGCGACAAGGCTTCGGGCGTGGTCAGGCCGATCTTTCCATTGACCCCATGGGAGTGAGCGATCAAGAAACAGTCTCGGGAGGTGCTTGACGTTGACCTCTGGACGAGTGACGATATCCTTAAGAAGATTGACCCGCACCACAATCGGTCGCCGGCCGAAAGGACCCTGCCGGCGCTCTCAATCGAAGGGAAAAGAGGGTTTATGGACGAGCAGAAGACGCAGGAGGTGAAACTCGAGATTCAGTTGGATGAAGAGATTGCCCAGGGGCTTTACGCCAACCTGGCTGTCGTCAACCATCACGAATCGGAATTCGTGGTCGACTTTATTTTTGTCCAACCCCAGGCCCCGCGGGCGAAGGTGCGTTCGCGGATTATCCTGTCGCCACACCATGCAAAGCGCTTGGTCGCGGCGCTGCAAGACAATGTCAATCGCTACGAACAAACCTTCGGTCCGATCAAGTCGACACAAAAGATCATCGATGAATCGACTGGGCATTACCATTAGTGAACGCCGGTTGTTTAGCGGCTGGTTCGACCCGTAGGGAGACGCTTATGCGCTTTGCTGTTGCCTGCCTTTTGCTGGGACTTGTCACCTGGCCGGTTCGGGCCGAGAACGAGGCCCTGCCGCTCAGTCGGTTTGCCGAGGCCGGGCTTGCGGGCTGGACGGTCAAGAAGTTTGCCGGAACCACTGCATACCGGCTCGTCGAAGTCGACGGCCAAACCGTTCTCCAGGCCCATAGCCAGGCGGCCGCTTCCGGTCTGGTGCATGAAATCGCCTATGATCCGCAGCACTATCCGATCCTGGCCTGGCGATGGAAGATCAATGGTATCATCCCCGGGGGGGACGGTCGCAGCAAAGCGGGAGACGACTACGCGGCGCGCGTCTACGTGGTTTTTCCACACTGGTTCTTTCTGAAAACCAGGTCACTGAACTACATCTGGGCCAATGTTTTGCCACAGGGAACCGTCCAGCCAAACGCTTATACCGGCAACGCCATGATGATTGCCGTCAACAGTGGTGCCGAAAAAGCCGGCCAGTGGGTGAGCGTGGAACGCAACATTGTGGAGGATTACCGTCGAGCTTTCGGTGAAGACCCGCCGCAGGTCGGCGCGATCGCCGTCATGACCGACACTGATAATACCGGTCAGGAGGCGACGGCCTGGTATGCTGACCTCGAAGCGCGCCGCCAGTAACGTCTTGCCGGCCCCCGGTGCCGATGCCCGGGTTGTCGAGAGATTTTCGTTTTTGCGTTATAATGAAAAAACGAAGTCGTGATGTCTCCTTTTTCTGCCGGCAAACCAGCACGGGGAGGTCGTTTATGTCATTGGTGAAAACCTGGTACAGTCCGGAAGCAGCCGCCGACAAGTTCGGCATTCAGATCGATCAATTGATGGTGTGGGTAAATGAAGGTTTGGTCCGTGCCGAGAAGGAAGGCGAGAAAGTCGTCCGCGTCAATATCGATGATGTGCGTATCGAAGTCGAGACACTGGTGAGTCGATCCGACTGAGAGGCCACCACACAAGACACCAGTCAGCCCCCCGGACGGGTCCTTGCCGCCGGGGGGCTTGCTTGTCCGCCGGCTGCGACATCGCCCGCTCGGGTGGACTCAATCGAACTGGAAACGGTAAAAGAGATCGGCACCGCTCTCCAGGCCGAAATTCGATTCCGCTTCCCATCCCTTGGAGAGATCGTAGCGCAACCCCACTTCGCTGCGTTGCCCGAACAGCGCATAGCCATAACTCAGATAGAGATCGGGGGTCAGGTATTTGCCGAGCCGCAGGACGGTATCGCTCGTTTCTCCGGTCGCACTGACCGCCTCCAGCGTGTCGATCCCCAACTGGTTCTGCAACTGGTTGCGCAGAACGGCGGAATCGCTGGCGGAAAGGAGAGTGCCGGCAGCCAGCATCAGGGGGTCCGTCTGGCCGCCGGCCTGGTACAGGGGGCGGCCGAGGACAATGTAAGACAGGATGTCGGTATCCGGCATGGCGGGTTCGGAATAAAGCTCGACAACCGGGTTCTTGGCGGTGCCGAGCAAGCGTACGCCGGCTTTGACTTCGCCGGCCTTTTTGCTGGCGAGGATATTGATGACCGGGTTGTCCAACGGACCACCGGCATAGACGGCACGCCCTTCCTCGACCTCCAACTTGACACCATAGGCTGCGTAGGAACCCTCCTCGACATGGATTTCACCACGGGCGGTAAAAGCTTGCGGAGCAACCCCGTTCAACGCCAGCTTTCCGCCGAGCCGGGCATCGAAGCCGAACATTCTGACGAGGACATCTTCGCCAAGATTCAATTGCAGCCGTGTGGTCAGGCCGATGGGCAGCGCGTTGGTCTGCTGTGATGAGGCTCCGACGATGGAAACATCGGAGCTGGCCGGGACCGGTATGCGTTCTTGACGGCCTGTCGCCTGGAAATAGGGGATCGCGATGGTGCCCGAAAGGAGCAGGTCCTCAGGCGGCCCGCTCAACTGCAGATCCGGGCTGATACGTCCCTGCAGCTGGGGGATGTCCAGCAAAGTGAACTCCTCTCCGGTGACCGCGAAATCGACTGTGCCGGGGCGCCAATCCTTGAATGCGACGCGCCCCTGACCGCTCAGCCGACCCGGTCCGGATTGAACTTCGAGGCGTTCAACAACCAATTCCTCTTTGTTGAAACGGGTCTCCAGTGTTATGCCCTCCAGGTTGATCCCCGGACCCGGGAGATAGCCGCTGCCATGCTGCAGTCGCGCTGTCCCGGTCAGCTGCGGATGTCCCCAGGTGCCTGCCAGTTGAACGTCAAGGTCGGCTTCTCCATGCGTGTTCTGGATGAACTGCGGCCAGAACACACCTGTCAAACCATTTTCATCGAACCAGCCGCGGAAATGTCCGTGGATCTTGGCGTTCTGCCTCGGGGAGAGCGGCCAGTGGGCTGCTAACGGCAGCTGCCAGGAGGCCGAGATCTGCCCATGTTCGGCCAGAACAATCTGCAACGCTCCGGTGATGCTGTCCTCTGACCATTGCCAGTCAGCAGAGGCTTCTTCGGCGACGAAGCTGATCTTCTCGGCATCTTCAGCCTGCCAATCCAACCGGACTGCGCGCAGTTCCGAAGTTCCCCCGTGGTCGAAACGCAGGTCTTCCGTCAGTTTGCCTCGCGCTTGCCCCTGCCAGAAACCGGAGATCTCCAGGGGGCTTGTGAAACGATCGAGTTGTTCAAGAGGAACAGCCTCCCAGGACAGGGTCCATTGCATCGGCAGCGGCATCTGCCAACGCGGCGGCAGCGGCGTGCGGCCTGTGAATGCGACATGGCCACCGCCCTGCAGCGATGACGAGGCGGCGAGATTCAGACCGTCCCGGGTCCAGGTTCCGTCGGCAAGCAGTTCCATGGCGGCGGTGTGGTCCTCGGCCAGCGGCAATTGCAGGGGGCCTGCCAGGTGCAAACGCATGGCCGATGGCTCGTTATGGTCCCAGCCGAGATGAAAATGACCGGACAGGCTGGCTGTGACCCTGGGTTCACTGATCATGGCCAGCAGCGGACCGGGATCGAAGTCACCGAGGGTCACGTCAATCGTGCCGTTGTTGGGGATTTGCCAGCTCAAGGGTTCCGCGGAAACAAGGTTCAGTCCGAGGGACCCGGAGTCCTTGGTGACCAGGTTGATGGCAGCGTCCAGACCTTGTGGATCCCACCCACCATGGCCAGTGACCGCGTCGAAAGAGAGGCGTCTTTCCCCGTGGCTGATGGCCTTCAGACCCTCCGCCTCGAAGGTACAGGACTGTTCGTTGCAGTTGACACGGGCGTCAAGGAAACCTGCGATCGACCAGGGTTTCAGGGCCCGGTTGAATAGGGCCAGCGGCAGATCCGTGGCCGAGATGTCGACGCGGATCGGCCGGCCATCCCTCCTCAGGTCAGCAGAACCGGTCAAAACACCTTGTTCACCCAGCATCCGAACGTCGCCGATTTCGATAAACTGATCGGACAGGGTGACCGGCGTCGGTGCGACGAGCTGCCACGGCGAGGATTCCGCTACAGCGACAACGAGGTTTTCGATCGTGCCCTGCCAGCCGGTCGCCGTGTGTTGCCCGTTGACGGTGATCTGCAAGGGACCGTAGGGTAATTCCGAGGATAAACGCAGTCGATGCTGGTTGATCGTCCCCTGTCCTTCGGCGCGCAACGCGGCGAGGTGGAGGTCTGCGTATCCGACCTTGGCCGCAGACAGAGTCAGTTGATACGCATCGTCCGTCGACGGTCGATGCAGCAACAGGTCGGCGTCATCGAGCTGAAAATCAGCAATGCGCACAGCGTCGGCGCGGCCTGAAATGTCGCCCAGCCATTCGTTATCCTGGCGTTTGAGCCAGCCTCTGGCGGCAAAATGACCGCTGGCTTCGGGAAGGAGGCCACCGAGTTCCTCAATGTCAAAAGCGAACGTCAGCCGCTCTGTAAGGGAACCGCTGGCCGTCACGACGAAACCGTCACCGTTTAATTCGAGCTGAGCCAGTTCGAGGCGGTTGTTCTGCCAGGTGCCCTTGACAATCCCCGCGAGCGGAGCATCCCGCAGTCGACTGTCATCCAGATCGGTCTGGAAGGCAACACGCAGACCCTCATCGTCCCGGTGCACGGCGAGATCGGCATTGACATTGATCGCCCCGGACCATTCCCCTGCGAGCCGCGCCGGGTCGAGTCCACGGATGCCGATCCGGGCCTGCGCACCGCTGCCATTCTGCGGGGAAAAGTGCAGCTCTCCGGAAACGGTGCCACCCAGCCATTGGCCTGTTGCAATGGTGATGGCGACATTGCTGTCCTGACCGGCCCAACGACCTGCCAGCTGCGCGCTTTGCCAGTCCTCCTCTCCCTGGGTGCGAAGATCGAAATCTCCCTGCAGGGCGGTGACCGGACCGTTCCCGGTCAGGGTTCCGTTGAGCCGTAAAGGGCTCTCTGCTGCACTCGGGATGACCCAGTCCTGAACGGCGACTTCGGCGGCGATCGTCGCCATCTCGGCCCAGTTCAGGGACAAACCGGCCGAAATCACGCCCTCCTGATCTGCCTGGACTATGGTGCCATCGCTGATCCGGAGAAGGTCCGCCGCCAGGGAGAAGGCCCCGGTGAACCGGTATTCAGGTTGATCGCGGAGATGGACTCGGCCGGTGAAAGGGCCGCTGACGATCTCTTTGGCTTCGGCGGCGTGGTCCAATGCCAGGTTGATTTCGAAGTCCCAGCCGGATTCATCGCTGGTCGCCTGCAGGTCCGCCTTGATGGCCGGATGAAACAAGTCGACAGTCAGACCGCCCCGGTAATCTTGGTCACCGGTCGTTGCGTCGAGATCCTCCAGGGCAAGACGCCCCTGCTGCATGTGCAACGCGGCGTTCAGCCGCAGCAGTCGCAGATCCTGCTTCCCCGGGCGCGAGAAACGCGCATTGGCCAGCGAGATCTCGTCGATGTCGAGTTGCCAGCCCTGCAACCATTGCGGAGGTTTCGGCCAGGCGATGGTGCCGTTTGACGCGTCGGGATCAGCAGGTCCATCGGCCAGGGTTACGGATAAAGATGCGAGATCAAGTTGAGCCACGTGGAGGCGTTGCTGGAACAAGGCCCAGGGCGACCATTGCACGACCAGGTCGCCGAGCTCGAGAGTCCCCTGCTCCCAGTGGGCCCTGACATGGTGCAGGGCGATCCGGTCGCTGAGACGGCCTTCGATTGCGGCGACCTCGATGCTTGCGGGAAGTCGGTCGAAGACGCGGCGCAGCAACCAGTGAGAACCCGATTCGGTCCATACCAGCCATGCTGAAATCAGCAGAAGCGTACAACACAGGGCCACGATGGCCAGGCCGATTTTGACTTGCCGCGTCATTACCATGCGAATCCCACGCCGAGATGAAGACGATAATCCCGGTCGTCTTCCAGCTGTCGGGCCAGGTCCAGCTTAATCGGCCCGATCGGCGTATAGCGCCGGATGCCGATGCCGGCCCCCTGGGCCATTTCGTAGCTGCTGAAACTGTCGAATGCATTGCCGGCATCGTAAAAAAGGGCGAAACTCCACGCGTCGCTCATGGCGGTCTCGATCTCGATGCTGCCGACCAGCATGTGCCGGCCACCGATGACGTTGCCCTCGGCATCTTTCGGTCCCAGGCTCTTGTAACCATAGCCGCGAACGCTCTGGTCGCCGCCGGCAAAAAAGCGCATCGATGGTGGCAGGTCATCGAAATCGTTTTGCAGGGTGGTCCCTCCTTCGGCGCGCAGAATCAGTTGGCTGCTGCCGAAAAGCGGCATGATGCTGTTGCCGCTCAGCAAACCCTGCAGACTGCTGACATCGGAGCCGAGATTCAGCGATGAACCGCGTACTTCAGCCTGCAAAGCGTAGCCTGAACGAACCCGGCCGGGTTCCCGGAATGACCAGTCACGCTGACTGAGGCGTATGCCGGGCATGACCAGGGTTGTCGTCCGTGATGGTTCCTGAGCGATCTGGTAATTTTCACGGGTCAATTTGATAAAATATGTCGTCTTAAATCCTTGCGATAAGCTTTCTGTCAGGCTTGCTTCGGTCGACAGGGCACTGGATTCGAAGGTTTCGATGTTATCGCGTTCGTATTCGATCGATAAGGCCAAGACACTTCCCGGTCGGTCCGGGAGAGGCGCCACGTAGTGCCCGGTGAGCGATTGTCGCCGCTCGGCGATCAACATGTCGGCCTGAAACAGGTGGCCGAGATGAAAGGGATTTTGGTCACGAAAGCGCAGGCTGGTGCGGGCCCCGGTGTCGGTCCCGTAGCCGAGTCCCGAGCGGACTTGGAAGCGTGGCCGGGGATCGAGTTCGATGGTCACCGGCACCAGGTTGGTTTCGAGCTGGTTGCGATCGGCCACGACCCGGACATTGCGGAATTTGTCCGTGTCGAGAAAATTGGCCTGGGTTCGTGCCAGACGGGACTGGTCGAAACGCTGGCCCTCGGCAAAGGCGAGGTGTCGGCGCAGGATCGCTTCCGGATAATCTTCGGCACCCATGAAGGTGACGCTGCCGAAGTAATGTTTTTCGCCGGTGACCAGTTCCAAGTTGATCTCAGCCTGTCCAGCATCCGGATCAACACGGATTTCATGCTGCCCGTAATGGGCATCGATATAGCCCAAATTGAGCGCGGTGGCGAGCAGTTGGCCTTTTTCCGTTTCGTAAATATCATGACGAAGAACGGCTTCCGGGGCCAGCGGAAAGGCCGCGACCTCCTGCTGCAGTTGCGGTTCCTCGGCACCGGGTCCGGTCAGGCGGATGTGCCGCGCAGCGATGCGTACCGGTTGTCCCGGCGTGATCGCAATCATCAGATGATAGTTGCCCGTCGCCTGCTTTTCCAGGTGGGTCTGGATGTCGGGATTGTAATAGCCGAAAGGTTGCAGGGCGTGTTTCACGCGCTCTTCGGCCAAGCGGGCAAAGCGCCGGACCCAGTTTTTTTGGACCCGCCCGTCCCGAACCATGCCGTGGGGGACGGTCAGTATGGCCTCGACATTCGCCTTCATCGCCCCCTCGACGCCACTGACGATAATCGACAAGGCGTCATCTTCGGCGGCGCTGGCCGTTTCCGGGAAACTTACCAGGGAGATGAGCATCAGCATGGCCGCGACCAGGACCAAGCGGATCACCCCCTGAGTTTTCCTCGGCAGAAAAATATCCATGTTGATGGCGGCTCGTTTTGATCAGAGATCGGGCCTGGAGACATTTTCTCTAATAGTGTATCGAGACATTCAGGACAAGGAAACTTCAAAGGCGATTTTCTATCGCAATAAAAAGAACTTAACAGCTTCCATCGCAATCGCAGCTGGGCTCTTCGCCGGTCAGCCAACCGTGGATGATGGCGCTGGCGCAGCCGACTCCGGCCTGCACACTGAAAGCCTCAACGGGACAGTTGCCGGCACAGGCACCGCATTCGATACAGGCGTTGCGGTCAACGATCCGCGCTTTGCCATGCTCAACCGCCAGCACCCGATGGGGGCACACCTCGGCACAGAGTCCGCAGCCGATGCAGAGGTCGACGTCCAATTGCAGGGTGACGACATCCTCAAGATAGCGCAGGGTGGGCATCACGACTCCTTGTCGGTGGGCTCATCGACGGTCGGGTCGATACCATCGGCCTGGCGCCAGACGGCCAGGTTGCTTTCAATGAAGGTGATCACGCGCTGCTGTTCTTCGCTACCCTTGCCGGTGACCTCGAAGGGGCTGCCGAAGGCGAAATGGATCGTTCGGTTCGGATAGATCGGCCCGAAATCCTTGAGCAGGCGGCCGGCCGACCAGGCCCAGGTCAGCAACGCCACCGGTATGACCAGGGCCCCGGCCTTGCGGGCGAGTTTGATGCCGATGCTGTTGAACTGCTTCGGGTCGAAGTCGACGCTTCGCGTGTGCTGCGGGAAGATAATCAGCGAGCGTCCCTGCTCCAGACGCTTGACGCCTTCCTCCATGACCACTTTGAGGTCCTCCCGGGGATTCGTCCGGTCGACGACGATCGGGTCACGCGCACTCACGACCGGCCCGAACACTGGGTAATCGACCAGGCTGCGTTTGATGACGTAGGTCAGGTCAAAACCCTGTGGCATAATCAACGCCGGCAGAACGAAGGTTTCGAGGGTGCTCATGTGATTGCCGATAAAGATACAGGGCCGATCGATATCCTGCAGATGTTTCAGGCCCGTGACATCGAAGCGGCAGCCGGTTTCCTCGAGGACGCGGACGATGTCAACACTGCTGTCATACCAGGCTTTGGAATCATAGGTGCCGCGTTTGGCTGCGACGCTGGAGCGCCAGACGACCCAAAAGGTTTTGAAGTAAAAAATCAGCGACGGCAGCAGCCGCGATAAGCTGCCGACTTTCTGCGGCGGCGTCTGATAAGTCGTTCCCTGGTAAAATCCCTCGATCTTCATACGTTGTCCTGCTCAGGAGCGTTGACGCTGGTCGTGAAAGCGAAACAGAAGAAACGTCATGGTCATGACCAGGCCGGCACAATAAAAGAGCACATCCATGCCAAACCCGTTCCCAATATAGCCCAAGACGATCGAACCTGCAAAGTTTCCGGTATCAATCCCACCGGTGAAAATCCCGGTGGCTTTGCCGCGATTGATGGCCGGTTCATCACGCACAGCCATGGTGTTGAGCAGCGGGAAGAGCAGTCCGTGGCCGACCCCGGCCAAGATCCCCGCCATGCCAAGCATCCAGGCCCGGGTGATCAGCGGCAACAGGAGCAAGCCAGCGATATAACAGACGATCCCATAGGGCAGGATGGTCCGTTCTCCCCATTCATCGGCCAATTTGCCGCCGAGCAGGCGGATGCCGATCGCGCCGGCCGAGTAGCAGAAGAAGAACGCGGAGACGAAACCCAGGTTGCGCTCTTCGGCGAGCGGCGCGACAAAGTTGGTGGTCGCCGCCAAACCGGTGCCGAAGATCAGCGAAAGGAGTCCGACAACCAGGAATTTCCTGCTGCCGAGCAATCGGAAAAAACCGCCGGGGGAGACGGACGGCTGGCGCTGAGGAGCACTCTCCTGCAGCGGCTGATGAGCGCCCAGGGCGATTGTCGCAAGGGCTGCGGCCAACAGGAACAGCCCGGTAAAGCCGAACCGGTTCAAGGCCACTTCGCCGAAGACGGGACCCAGGGCGATACCGATCAGTCCGGAAATCCCGAACATGCCGATGCCCTCGTTGAGCCGGTTTGGCGGCAGGATGTCGGCCATGAAGGTGAAGACCGCGGTGAAACAGATGGCCAGACCGATACCGTGCAGGGCGCGCAGCAGGAGAAACAGCGGATAGACTGTGCCGAGAGGTTCGTCAAAGCCCAGATAGAGGAGCGGACAGATCAACATCAGCGCACAACCCAGGCTGTAGCTGCGTTTGCGGCCGATATGGTCGATCATCTGGGAAATCCAGGGCCGGCAGAGAGCCGAGGCCATGGCAAAAAGACCCATAACCATGCCGACATCGCCCTGGCTGCCACCGGCTTCGAGAACATACAGGGGCAACAGGAAAAAGACGCTGAAGCTGGCTGTGTGACACAGGTTGGCCAGGGCCATGGCCCAGAAAGCAGGCGTGTAGATCATGATGCGGCCGCCGATCAGAAACGGGTTTGCCGGTTATCCTGACGTGGCGGCCGGGAGCGCGTCAAGTGATTTGTCCCTGCGGGAGGACCGGCCGATCGGCAGAGCTTTGCCGGGGAGACATTTATGAATGCCAGCCTTAATCGACGTAACCACTGCCGATCGCGGTAAACGGCAGGTCAAGTTCGAGTTCCGGAACCTGCTTGGCGACCCAGGCGGTAAAGGTATTGCTGTTGGGACCGGGGAAAACCTTGTAGGTGGTCTTCCAGGGGTACCCCTCGGCGGCCTGCTGGACGGCATCGATCAGTTGGTCAACGCCTGCGCCCCGGTGTGCGGCCAGCAGCTGGGGCTTTTCGCCGAACCAGTAGCGATCCGGTATGTCCCGGCTGATCCGCATCACCGGCTGTCCCCGATGGCCGCGCCAGCCGACCACATCGTAGACGGTGTAGGCATCCTCTCCGGTGCGTTTGGCGGCAATCCAGGTATGGATCGCAAACCAGCCACGCCATCCCCAGGCCCGCGCGCCATAGACATGCAGAACCGCTTCACGGGTTTCGGCCGGGTCCGGGGCGATTCCGGCGGACTCCCGGCTGGCCGTGCGCCAGTCCTTGTTGGAAGAGCAGTTGGCCAGGATCAGGCCGGTCAGGACCATGACCGGGACAATGGTGGCCATTTTCCACGAAGATCTTTTCACAGGTTACTCCTTAATGATCGTGCGTTTATCATAACCCGAGCGGACTGGTTTTGAAAAGTTCTCCGGGGCGGCTGCACAAGGACTCTTGCTGATCGTCTCTCTGTGCATCACCGGCAGGGGGATTGCCTTTGCCCCGACCGAAAATATACGTTATCTTGTCCAGAGTGTGGCAAGGAAAGGGTCAATTCGCGTCATGACAGAACTCCAGACAAAATACCTTAAAGATTACTGTCCACCCGACTATCTGGTTGAGACCATCGCGCTCGAGGTGACCCTCGATCCGTCGCGTACCCGCGTGCGTGCCCGGCTGCAATTGCGCATCAACCCGGACCGGGCCGGGCAATCCGCTGCGTTGTTTTTGCACGGCCGGCAACTTGACCTGCAGGTCATCCGTCTCGATGGACGTGACCTGCAAGATCACGAATTCACCCTTGATGAGGAGGGCCTGACGATTGCGGCACCGCCCCCGCAATGCTGTCTCGAAACCGAGGTGGTCATCGACCCGCAAGCCAACACCGCTCTCGAAGGCCTCTACCGGGCCGGCGGCATCTTCTGCACGCAGTGCGAAGCCCAGGGCTTCCGCAAGATCACCTTTTATCCGGACCGCCCGGATGTTCTGGCCCGGTTCGAAACGACCCTGATCGGTGATCCCGAGCGGGAACCCGTGCTGCTCGCCAACGGCAACCGGATCAACGCCGGGACCCTGGAAGACGGGCGGCATTTTGCGACCTTCGAGGACCCTTTCCCGAAGCCGAGCTACCTGTTTGCGATGGTTGCCGGCCGCCTGGCCCGGATCGACGACCGCTTCGTCACTGCCTCCGGCCGCGACGTCAGTCTGCAGATTTTTGTCGAAGAGCGCAATCGCTACAAGTGCGATCACGCCATGCAATCGTTGAAAAAGGCCATGCGTTGGGATGAAGAGACCTACGGTCTTGAATATGACCTCGACGAATACAAGATCGTCGCGGTCGATGATTTCAACATGGGCGCCATGGAAAACAAGGGGCTGAACGTTTTCAATGCGAAGTACGTTCTGGCCGATCCGGAAACCGCTACCGATGCCGATTACCAGGCGATCGAAAGTGTCATCGGTCACGAATATTTCCATAACTGGACCGGCAACCGTGTCACCTGCCGGGACTGGTTTCAACTCAGCCTCAAGGAGGGGCTGACGGTCTTCCGAGACCAGGAGTTTTCCGCTGCAATGAGCTCACCGGCGGTCAAACGCATCGCCGACGTGCGCCTGCTGCGCAACGTCCAGTTCCCTGAGGATGCTGGTCCCATGGCGCACCCGGTCCGGCCGGATTCCTACGTTGAAATCAATAATTTTTACACCGCGACGGTGTACAACAAGGGCGCCGAAGTCATCCGCATGTACCAGTCCCTGCTCGGTGTTGACGGCTTCCGGAAAGGGCTGCAGCTCTACCTGCAACGGCACGATGGCCAGGCCGTGACAACGGATGATTTTTTGGCGGCCATGGCAGACGCCAACCAGGTTGATCTGCGCCGTTTCGGCCTTTGGTACAGCCAGGCCGGAACGCCGACCCTCGACATCACCAGCACCTATGATGAAACGGCCCAGGAATACCGCCTGCACGTCCGGCAGTCGTGTCCCGATACCCCCGGCCAAACCGATAAACAGCCCTTTCTGATTCCTCTGGATCTGGGTCTGCTGGGACCGGATGGGCAGGACCTGTCGTTGCAGATGGCGGGTGAAGATTGGCCGCAAGAGACCTCCCGCACCCTGCATGTCTCGGCCTGCGAGCAGACCTTCGATTTTGTCAATGTGCCGGTCGCCCCGGTGCCTTCGCTGCTACGCCATTTCTCGGCCCCGGTCAAGGTCCACTACCCGTACAGCCGGCAAGACCTGGCCTATCTGTTTGCGCATGACAGCGACGATTTCAATCGCTGGGAGGCCGGGCAACGTTTGGCCACGGACGTGATCCTCGAACTCGTCGCGGATATCGAAGACGGCTGGAAAATCGATGTACCGGAAGCCTACCAGGAGGCTTTTCGAACGGCATTGACAGATGATCAGGCCGACCCGGCTTTGTTGGCTCAGGCCCTGACCTTGCCGGCCGAGCCGGAGCTGGCCGAAGCCATGATGGTGGCCGATCCAGTCGCGATCCACCAGGCGCGGCACGGCTTGCGCCAAGCCCTGGCGACTGCTCTAGCCGAGCCCTTTACCGAGGTCATGGCAAGCATGCAGGATAACGGTCTGTATTCTCCTGACCCGGAGGCCATCGGACGCCGCAGCCTGAAGAACCTGTGCCTGGCTTACCTGACACTCGGTGAAGACGAGACGCTTCATCAGACCTGCTTTGACCAGTATGTTGACGCCGACAACATGACCGACCGGATGGCGGCTCTGGCGTGCCTGGTTCACAATCGCCTGCCGCAATGGGACGCCGCCCTGGACGCTTTTTACCAGCGTTATCAGGAAGAGAATCTGGTCATTGACAAATGGTTCAGCCTGCAGGCCACCGTTCCCGGGGAGGAGACCCTCGACAAAGTCAAAGCACTGATGGACCATCCCGCTTTCACGATGCGCAACCCGAACCGGGTTCGCTCGTTGATTGGCGCCTTTGCCCACGGCAATCCGGCGGTTTTCCATCAAGCAGACGGTGCCGGGTATGCTTTCCTGGCCGACCGGGTCCTGGAACTGGATGCCATCAATCCGCAGGTGGCCGCACGCATGGTCAGTCCGCTGAGTCGCTGGCGGCGTTATGACGCGCAGCGACAGTCTCGGATGCGACAGGAGCTGCAGCGGATTGCCGATCACCGGGGGCTGTCCGGGGATGTCGCCGAGATCGTGACCAAGAGTCTGGCGCATTGAAAAAAACCTTCCCTCGGCGCTTTAAGGAGCTTGACAAAGATTGAACACAGACAGTGACGTCCTCATTATCGGCTGCGGAGACAT
>JARRPG010000010.1:0-30450 GCA_037383085.1 Desulfuromonadales bacterium
CTTTCGAAACAGTCGATGAACGGCAGATGCCAGAGCGCCTCGAAGCTGTGGGCAATTTGGAGGAAGAACTCGAGGACGCTGAATTTTATCTCCAGCAGGGGTTGTTCGATGAAGCGCTGCGGGTCGTGGATTCCCTGTTGGAGAATCAACCCGAGGCGCCCGAACTTCTTGCCAAGCGCGACCAGATCAACCAGTTTCGCACCGCGGCCGAGCAAGACGTCGAGTCGGCCGATTTCACCGATCTGATGGCCGACGTCAAGGACGATGACCTGTTGGCCGCCACCGATTTTCTCGATTCTTTTGCTGCTGAGGCCGATGTCGAACACGATCACGAACTGACCCAGAAGACCGTCGCCGAACTTGACGCAGCCGATACGGAGTCACATTTCAATCTGGGCATCGCCTACAAGGAAATGGGGCTGTACAACGATGCGCTGGTCGAATTCGAGAAAGCGTCTCGTGACCCGGGTCGCTTGATCGACTGCATCACCTTGACCGGGCAATGTCTTATCGAAACCGGAGACACCGAATCCGCCATGACCACCTTCCGGCAGGGCCTGAGCCAGGACGATCTGTCCGACGAAAATCGCATGACGCTGAATTTTGAATTGGGCATGCTTTATCAGAATAACGGCCAGCCTCTGGAAGCCCTCGAGTGTTTTCAACTAGCGGCCGAGCACGATTCCTTCTATCGGGATGTGGGCGAACTGATCAAGACGCTACGCCGCGAACTTGGTCTCGATGACTCCAGCGATGATGGCCCACAGGGCAATCGTGATCGCGTTTCTTACATCTGATTGAGGTCAAGAGCGAATCGATGACTTATCTGGAACACTACGGGCTCGAGCGGGAACCTTTTTCCAACGCGCCGGATGCCCGTTTTTATTACGACACGGATCAACATAACCAGGCGCTGCTGCGCCTGATGTATGCGGTGGACTCGAACAAGGGGCTGGCGGTCTTGGTCGGCGGTATCGGCACCGGCAAAACGACTCTGGCCCGACGCATGCTGGACGACCTGCCCGAGGAAGCGTATGAATCTTCGCTTCTGGTGATGGTGCATTCCGGCATCACCCCGGAGTGGATTCTGACCCGTATCGCCCTGCAACTGGGGGTAGACAGCCCGGCCAATGATCGTCTCAAACTGCTCAGGCAGCTCTACACCCGGTTGCTGCAGATCGATGAGGAAGGGCGCCGCGCGGTGGTATTGATCGATGAAGCGCAGATGCTGCAGAGCCGCGCGTTGATGGAAGAATTCCGCGGCTTGCTGAACCTCGAGATTCCGGGCAAGAAACTGCTCAATGTCGTCTTCTTCGGGCTGCCCGAACTGGAGGACTGCCTGGCTCTCGATGAGCCCCTGGTTCAGCGGGTCGCCGTCAAATATCATCTCAAGTCGATGACGGTCGAAACCACCACCGCCTATATCCGCCATCGCCTGCAGATCGCCGGAGCCGGTCGTGTCCTGTTCGATCCGGAGGTAATCCCTCTGATTCACCGTTATGCGGCCGGCGTGCCCAGGCTGATCAACACGATCTGCGACAACTGCCTTTTCGAGGCCTACCTCTGCAAGATGAATACGGTTGATCAGCGCATCGCGCACAGCGTGGCCGGTGACCTCGGGCTGCTTCAGCAGCCGCTGACGGCGTTGCCTCAGGAACAACTCACGGACGATCTGGAAGAGATCGACAAGATGCTGGCCAGGCTGGAACAGGGCAACGGCTGAACCATAAGAGACGTTCGGCCTGGCCGGTCGGTTCCTGATCCCACGTCCCTGCCGGTCCCAACGGCTTTCCTCGCCATCACCTTCAATTGGATTGATGAACACCAGAATACACATCCTTCCGGAACGACTCGCCAACCAGATCGCTGCTGGTGAAGTCGTCGAACGCCCGTCTTCCGTCGTCAAGGAGTTGATCGAGAATGCGATTGACGCCGCCGCCAGCGAAATTTTTATTGATGTCGAGAAGGGCGGCAAGACCCTGATCCGGGTCAGTGACAACGGCCATGGCATGAGCCGCGACGATGCCTTCCTCTGTCTCGAGCGGCATGCGACGAGCAAGGTCAGACAGCCCGAGGATCTGCTGGCGCTGCACACTATGGGGTTTCGGGGAGAGGCGCTGCCGGCCATCGCTTCGGTCTCCCGCCTGCGTTTGACAACCCGTGCTGTTGATGACGCCACAGGCTGGCAGATTTACGCCGAGGGTGGCACGGTGCGACAGGCTGACGCCGTTGGCGCGCCGCCGGGAACTGTTGTCGAGGTGCGCAACCTGTTCTTCAATACGCCCGGTCGCCGCAAATTCCTGCGCCGGGATGAGACCGAGTTCGGCCACATTGCCGATGTTGTCACCCGACTGGCTCTGTCACGACCGGATATTCAAATCCGTCTCAGTCATAACGGCCGGGCGATCATCGAAGCGTATCGTCATAACCGCCTCGAAGAGCGCGCTGCCGCTTTGCTGGGACGCCCTGTGGTCGGCAACCTGCTGCCGATCGAAGCGACCTCCGGCGCGGGCGAGATGTTGATCGGTCTACTCGGCGCTCCCGGTCTCAGTCGCTCGTCTTCGGCTCAGATCTATACCTACATCAACAGTCGTTTCGTCCGCGACCGTGTGGTGCAGCATGCGGTCCTGGAAGCCTATCGCAGCTTGTTGGAAAAGCGCCGTTATCCGGTTGCTGTCCTGTTTATCGATATGTCACCGGAAGCTGTCGATGTCAACGTCCACCCGACCAAGCACGAAGTACGCTTTCGCAATCAGCAACAGGTGCATGATTTCATTGTATCCGCCCTGCGACAGCGTCTTCAAAACGTGCATGGCGAAACGTTTCACACGCAGTACCGAAGTGGCACGGAGGCTCGCCCGGTCAGCGGAGCGGTCCCGGCGCCAGCAACCGCAACACCTGCCAGTCCACTGCCGGAGGATTGGCCGGCACGGGTCCAGGAATCCCTGGCGGCGTTTGACGCTACGGTCGCCAGAACCCCGGCGATCTCTGCCGTGGCTACGGTCAAGGGAGAGATAACCGGCGCCAGGGGACAAGAAGATCCAACCCGAGCGCCCCTGCCCGAAGGCTGGCGGCTGATTGGTCAGTATCTCAACAGTTACCTCCTCTGTCAGGCTGACGATGAACTGGTCCTGGTGGACCAGCACGCGGCCCATGAGCGGATCGGTTTCGAACGCTTGCGTCGGCAGATGGCGGCCAGTGGTCTGCAGAGTCAGAACCTGCTCTTTCCGGTGGTGATCGAACTGGAGCATCGGGAAGCCGCCATCCTCGAGGAGGCCCTGGAGGATTTTACGCGCTTTGGTTTCACGGTCGAGCCTTTCGGTGGCCGCTCTTTTACCGTCAAAGCGGTCCCGGCGCTGCTGGGTGATATCGATGTCGAGCGGGTGGTTCGTGATCTGGCCGCCGAACTGAATGAGATCGGCCGCAGCGGACAGCTTGATGACCAGATCGAACGGGTCCTCGCCGTGTTGGCCTGCCACAGCATGGTCCGGGCCCATCAGGCCCTGTCCGATCGGGAAATGCAGCATTTGTTGAAGGAGCTTGCAGACATCGATTTCGGCAGTTGCTGCCCCCACGGGCGACCGGTGATGCATCGACTGGCACGGCGTGACGTGGAAAAATTCTTTCACCGGACATGACCGTCTCTGAGCAAAAGGAACCCCGACCGCCCTTGGTGGTCATCTGCGGACCGACGGCCTCCGGCAAAACGACACTGGCTCTCGATCTTGCCGAGCTTTTCAATGGCGAAATCGTCTCCGCCGATTCGCGCCAGGTGTACCGGCAGATGGATATCGGCACCGCCAAGCCGACCCGGCAGGAGCAGGCGCGGATCCCGCATCATCTCATCGATGTCGTCTGGCCGGACGAAGTGTTTCATGCCGCCCGTTATGTCCGCCTAGCCGAAGCGGCCATCACGGATATCGCCGTCCGCGGCCGGCAGCCCTTCCTGGTCGGCGGCACCGGTCTCTATATCCGTGCCCTGACTGAAGGTCTGCTGGAAGCGCCCGGCGCTGATCCGCAGCTTCGCAGCAAACTGCATGCCCGTGCTGAGCGGGAAGGGCGGGCTGCGCTGCATGCCGAACTGGCCCGCGTCGATGCGGCATCCGCTGAACGTCTGCATCCCAATGACCTGACCCGGATTGTGCGTGCCCTGGAAGTTTTCTATCAGTCCGGAGAGCCGTTGTCGCGTCTCCAGGCAGAGCACGGCTTTCGCAGCGCGCCTTTTCGGGTCCTGAAGATCGGTCTGTCTCCCGACCGTGCGACGCACCATGAACGCATCGCCACCCGGGCCGCAGCGATGTTCGAAGAAGGGCTGCTGGACGAGGCGGACGCTCTGCTGTGCGCCGGTTACGACCCGGATTCGAAGACCCTGCAAACGATCGGTTATCGGCAGGCGATCGCCGTGCTACGCGGTGAAATGACCGCTCCCGAAGCGCTCGATGATCTGCAGCGCGCCACTCGGCGCTACGCCAAGCAGCAGCTCACCTGGTTTCGCAGAGATCGATCAATTATTTGGCTTGAATCATTTGACGACTTTGTTACAATCCAGAAGTTAATTGAAGATTTCCATGTCATTTAAAAAGGAGTGGTTGTTATGGCGAAGTCCCCCTTCAATATTCAGGACCAGTACCTGAATCAGGCCCGCAAGGAAAGAGTTCTCGTCGACATCGCCATGATGTCTGGCGAAAAGATGCAAGGCTACATCAAGTCCTTCGACAGTTTTTGTGTTCTGGTCGACAGCAGTGGCGATCTCCTGCTCTACAAGCATGCCATTTCGTCGATCACCTCAACGGATGGAACGTTTCGTCTGCACGGCGGGCGCGACTGACCTCTCAGTTCCGATGACTGATCACGCAAAAGTCCCCGGCCGAATCAGAGGCCGGGGACTTTTGTTTGCTCACGGCGACTCCTTTGACCGGGCTCTTGCGCTGGCTATCGTCAGGCTTGCTGGGATACGATGGGCTGGGAGCGGTAGTCCGCAATCAAGGCCGTAAAACGATCAGGGTGTCAGATGCTTGAGATCTTGGACATCATGCCCGGCGGTATCGCCGATCAACTCGGGCTTCAGGCGGGAGATCGCCTGCTGCAGATCAACGATCATCCGGTTGATGACCTGGTTGACTATCTGGTTGCGGAGAAGGAAGAAAATCTGCGCATCGACGTCGAACGGATCGACGGCGCCTTGTGGGAACTCGACATCGACCACGACAGCGAAGAGCCGCTGGGACTGATTCTGCCGCATCCGGAACCGCGTCAATGCGGCAACAACTGCATCTTCTGTTTTGTCCACCAGCTGCCTCGCGGCATGCGCCGCTCGCTCTATGTCAAGGATGAGGACTATCGTTACTCCTATCTTTACGGAGCTTATGTCACCCTGACCAACCTGACTGATCACGATCTGCAGCGCATCCTGCGCCAACATCTATCGCCGCTCTATGTTTCGGTGCATGCTATCGACCAGGAACTGCGCGAGATCCTCCTCGGTCGGTCGGCTCCCGAACTGATGCCGCTGCTGAAAACTCTGGTCGACGGTGGGATCGTTTTGCACACCCAGGTCGTGGTCTGCCCCGGGATCAATGATGGCGTGAATCTGGAGGCCACCCTGGACGCCCTGCTGGACCTGGCGCCCGGGGTTCGGTCGCTGGCGATTGTTCCGGTCGGTCTGACCGGGCATCGCCAGGGCCTGCCGGATTTGCGGACCCACTCATCTGTCGAGGCGGCGGAGCTGGTGCGCTGGGTCGAGGAGAAGCAGCGGACTATCCGGCCACGGCTCGGTACACGGTTTCTGTTTGCGGCCG
The DNA here is from genome assembly GCA_037383085.1 of Desulfuromonadales bacterium. Lineage (GTDB taxonomy): Bacteria > Desulfobacterota > Desulfuromonadia > Desulfuromonadales > BM103 > JARRPG01. The sequence continues at coordinate 5,799 of JARRPG010000010.1, forward strand.
ATGAACTCTACCTCCGGGCCGGGTTGGCGTTTCCGCCACTGGACGATTATGAGGATCTGCCGCAGATTGAAAACGGCGTCGGCCTGGTCCCGACTTTTCGCGCTGCGGCCACTGCAGTCCTCGATCAGGCCGGTCCGCTGATCTGTCCGCCAGTCAGTCTGGCCACTGGCGTTTCGGCGGCCGGCGAAGTGCGATGGTTTATCGATCAGCTTGCTGCAAAATGCGGACTGGACTTGCGGGTTCATGTCGTGGACAATCGATTCTTCGGCGGCCAAGTGACGGTAGCCGGTTTGCTGACCGGTCGCGACCTGATCGAACAGCTGACCGCCGTCACTCTCGGCCGGGTCCTGCTGATTCCGGATGTCATGCTGCGTGAAGGGGAGGATGTCTTCCTTGACGGGCTACGGGTCGCCGAGCTTGGCGAGCACCTGCAGGTGGAGGTCGAAGTTGTCCCGGCCGATCCCTGGGGGATCTGGGACATGCTGGAGACACTGCACGATGAATCCATTACGGATGGCGTCGACGATCAGTGAGGAGGTTGCATGGGTGATGAAAAGATGTCCCTGAGTCGTGCGCAACAGGCACTCGAACAAGGCGCACCTGAGGAGGCCGTGCGAATTCTGCGCCGTCTGCTGCAGGAACAGGACGAAAACCATGAAATCCGTGCCTTGCTCGGCGAAGCGCTGGTCGAAGCGGGCCAGCTTGAAGAAGGCGTCCCTTTCCTGGAGCAGGTGATCGAAAGCTTTCCCGAGGATCTGGATCTGCAATTCGATCTGGGCGATGCCTACTTCGAACTCGGTCGTGCCGAGGAAGCCTGCCGGGTCTACCGGGAAATCTTCGAGCGCGACCCGAATCAGACAGACGCCCTGGTCAGCCTGGGTCTGGTGCATTTTCATCAGGATCGCCCCGAGCATGCCGAAAGCTGCTATCGCCAGGCTCTCGAGAACGCGCCGCAATCGGCCTTCGCCCTGCATTCGCTGGGCGACCTCTGCTTCGCCGCTGGCCGCCTTGACGAAGCGCGGCAGTGCTATGAAAAAGCCCTCGCCCTGGCCCCCGAAGATCCGCAGAGTGCCTTCAACATGGCTGAATTTCACTATGACAGCGGTGATCTCAAGGTGGCCGAGCGCTATTGTCGGCAGGCGATCTCTCTCGATCCGGCCTTTGCTTTTGCTTATCTGACTCTGGGCAACATCTGTCTCGATCAGGAACAGGTCAAGGAATCGCTGCACTGCTTTCGCCAGTTCCTCGTTCATGAAACCAGCCCCGCTTCGCAGGCAATCCGGGACGAGGTCAAGGCCCTGATCGACGGCCTGAAAGCTGAAGGATAAAAAACGAGAGGTAAGGTATTAAAACGGTGGCCTGGGCGCCTTTCCAACCCCTAGCCCCCGATCACCAGCCCCCGAGTTTCCCATGGTCCGTGGTCTGACACTCTTGTTGCTGTTTCAATTGGCCGGCGAGGTTTTGAGTAACCTGCTGCGGTTGCCGATTCCCGGCAACGTTATCGGCATGGGCCTGTTGTTGCTTGCCCTGATGGTCGGTCTGGTCGATCTCACCTGGCTGGAGGAGGCCGCCGAACTGCTGCTTGCCAACCTGGCGCTCTTTTTTGTCCCGGCGGGTGTCGGGGTCATGGTCTACGGGGACCTGATTGCCGCTGAGTGGTTGCCGATCACCGTGGCCACCGTGGTCAGTACCTTCGTGGTCATGGCGGTGACCGGGATTCTGGCGCAAAAACTCGAGCAGAAAGACCGGGCCGATGTGGACTGATCTGGTGCAAACGCCACTGTTCGGGATCGCCCTGACGCTGTGCATCTATCTGCTGGCGCAGATGGTTTATCGGCGTCTCAAAAGCGTCTGGGCCAACCCGGTGCTGGTCAGTATTGTCACGATTATCGTGCTACTGAAGGTCACCGCGACCGAGTATCAGGACTATGCCCGCGGCGGTGACATGATCCTCTTTCTGCTGGGTCCCTCCGTGGTGGCCCTGGCGGTTCCTCTCTATCAGCGGCGTCAGGAGGTCTGGCAGCGCAAGCGCCCCATCATGCTCGGTATTTTTGCCGGTTCCTTGGCCTCGATCGTATCGGCCTGTGGCCTCGCCTGGATCCTCGGCGGCAGCCACGACGTGATCCTGTCCCTGGCACCAAAATCGGTGACCACGCCGATCGCCATCAGCATCGTCGACAAGATCGGCGGCATCGCGCCGCTGACCGCCGCCCTGGTGGTTTTGACCGGCTGCCTGGGCGCTGTCTGCGGGCCCGAGTTCTGTCGCCTCATCGGTGTGACTTCGCCGGTCTCGACGGGCTTGGCTGTGGGCACGGCAGCCCACGGCATCGGCACGGCAAGGATGCTGGAGGTCGATCGACTGGCTGGTGCTGTCGCTGGCCTGGCCATCGGGCTCAACGGTCTCGTGACAACCTTCCTGTTGCCACTGCTGATGATTTGGTTCCGCTTCTGAATGGGGCGGGTGGTCCAGAAGGACCGAAGCCGTTAACGAGGCAGGCGATCGGTCCCGGCGCAGCAAAATGGATCGCGCAAAAAAAGAGGAGGCAGCCTATGAAAGGCTGCCTCCTTTGTCATCACGCGGTGTGTCTTTACAGGCCGAGCTGTTTGAAGAAATCGTTGCCCTTGTTATCGACCAGGATAAATGCCGGGAAGTTCTCGACTTCGATCTTCCAGACCGCTTCCATGCCGAGTTCCGGAAAGTCGATGCACTCAACCTTCTTGATATTCTCTTCGGCCAGCAGGGCCGCCGGTCCACCAATGGAACCGAGGTAGAAGCCGCCGTATTTCTGGCAGGCGTCGGTGACCTGCTGGGAGCGATTGCCCTTGGCGATCATGACCATCGAACCGCCATGCTCCTGAAGCAGACCGACATAGGAATCCATCCGGCCAGCGGTGGTCGGTCCGAAAGAGCCGGACGGCTTGCCCTGCGGAGTCTTCGCCGGGCCGGCGTAGTAGATCGGGTGTTTCTTCAAGTATTCCGGGAGCGGCTGGCCGGAATCGAGAATTTCCTTGAACTTGGCGTGGGCGATGTCACGGCCGACGACGATGGTGCCGTTGAGCAGCAAAGCGTCGCCGCAGCTGAGCTTGTCCAGTTCGGCAAGAATGTTCTCCATCGGCTGGTCGAGGTCGATCTTGTGCCCGTGTTCATGCTTGGCCATGCGATATTTCTCCGGCAGCAGGCGGCCTGGATCACGATCCATTTCCTCGATGAAAAGGCCGTCCCGGGTAATCTTCGCCTTGATGTTACGGTCTGCCGAACAGGAGACCGCCATGCCGACCGGGCAGGAGGCGCCATGCCGGGGCAGGCGAATGACCCGCACGTCGTGGGTGAAGTACTTGCCACCGAACTGGGCGCCGATCCCGAGCCCTTCGGCGGCTTTTTGCAGCTTCTCTTCGAGAGCGACATCACGGAAGGCCTGGCCGTGCTCATTACCGACCGTCGGCAGGCCATCCAGTTCCTTTGCGGTCGCCAGTTTGACGGTCTTCATGACTGCATCCGCGGAGGTGCCGCCGATCACGAAGGCGAGGTGATAGGGCGGGCAGGCCGCCGTGCCGAGGGTCTTCATCTTGGCCACCAGGAAGTCGAACAGCTTGTCCGGAGTGAGCAGCGCCTTGGTCTCCTGGTACAGCATGGTCTTGTTGGCGGAGCCGCCGCCTTTGGCCATGAACAGGAATTTGTAGGCATCGCCTTCGGTGGCATAGAGGTCGATCTGCGCCGGCAGATTGGTGCCGGTGTTCTTTTCCTTGTACATATCGAGAGCCACCGTCTGGCTGTAGCGCAGGTTCTCCTCCGTGTAGGTTTTGAAAACCCCCTGGGAGATGTATTCCGCATCGTTGGCACCGGTCCAGACCTGCTGGCCCTTCTTGGCGATGACCGTGGCCGTGCCGGTGTCCTGGCAGGTCGGCAGTTCGAACTGCGCGGAGACCATGGCATTGCGCAAAAAGGCCATGGCGACCCCTTTGTCATTGCGGGAGGCTTCCGGGTCGGTGAGGATTTTGGCGACCTGTTCGTTGTGCTCCTTGCGCAGAAGGAATGAGACATCCTTCATGGCCGCGTTTGACAGGACCGTGAGGGCCTCGGGATCGACCTTGAGGACGTCCTGGCCGTTAAAGTTCTCCACCGAGACGTATTTCTCGGAGCCCTCGATCTTGTAGTAAGAGGTCTTGTCTGCAGAGACGGGGAGGGGATTCTGATAAAAGAATTCCGGCATGATCTCTCTCCTTTTGATGACATGAAATCGGTTCTCCGGATCAGGCAAGATCCGGCGGGAAACTGAATCGAAAGTATAGCGAAACGACGTTCCGTTGTCGATCATTAACTGAACTTTACAAAACTCTGAGCGATCAGCGATAAAGAGCCTCGCGATGAGTGATGAGGGCTGAGCGATGAGTTTGTAGATTCAGAACTTGAATCATTCGATTCCCTTGAAATAAAAAGCTCTTGCCATTATCCTCAGGACACTGTTTTTGCCGCATCGCTCATCACCCATCGCTCAGCACTGTGTTGTTATGCAAAAGATTCTCAAACAGATCCTGACGTCGAAAGTCTACGAAGCGGCCATCGAAACGCCGCTCGAGGAGGCGACCTACCTCTGCCAGTTGTTGGAGAATCGCGTCCTGCTCAAGCGGGAAGATTTGCAGCCGGTCTTTTCGTTCAAGCTGCGCGGTGCTTATAACAGGATCGCCAATCTGACTGACGCGGAGAAGGTCAGGGGGGTGATCACCGCCTCGGCTGGTAACCATGCCCAGGGAGTCGCTTACTCCGGACAGAAGATTGGCATTGAGACGACCATCGTCATGCCGGTCACGACCCCGGCTATCAAGGTGGACGCTGTCAAATCCTATGGCGCCAACGTGGTCCTGCATGGCGACAATTACTCAGAGGCCGCCGATCACTGTCGGGACCTGATGGCCCGCTCCGGCATGATTTTCATTCCACCCTTCGATGACGAGCTGGTGATTGCCGGGCAGGGTACGATTGCCGATGAACTGCTGCGGCAAAGTGCCGGGAAGATGGATGCCGTCTTCATTCCGGTCGGCGGTGGTGGCCTTCTGGCGGGGATGGCGGTGTTCCTGAAAGCCCTTTGCCCTGAGGTCAAAGTCATTGGTGTCGAACCCGTCGACAGTGATGCCATGGCCCAGTCCCTGGCGGCCGGGAAAAGGGTGCGTCTCGATTCTGTGGGGATTTTTGCCGACGGCGTGGCCGTCCGTGAAGTCGGCCATTTGACCTTCGATCTGTGCCGACGTTATGTCGACGAAATTATCCTGGTGGATATCGATGAAATTTGCAGCGCTATCAAGAGCGTCTATCAGGCGACACGCTCGATCGTCGAACCGGCTGGTGCTCTGGCCACCGCCGGACTGAAGAAATATGTCCGGCAAAACCAGGTCACCGGTCAAACGCTGGTGGCCATCAACTCCGGCGCCAACATGAATTTTGATCGACTGCGTTATGTGGCCGAGCGCACCTCGATCGGTGAAAAGCAGGAAGCCCTGTTTGCCGTGACGATTCCCGAGCAGCCCGGGGCCCTGCTGCGCTTCTGCCGCGAGGTGGTCGGCGAGCGCAACATTACCGAGTTCAATTACCGGCTTTCCGGCCGCAATGCCGCGTACATTTTCGTCGGTATCGGCATCGATGGCGACGCCGAACGACAGGCCTTTGCCGAACAGCTTGCTGAGAAGGGCTTCGAAAGCGTCGACCTGACTGACAATGAACTGGCGAAGACGCATGTCCGTTACATGGTTGGTGGCCGCTCGCCGGACGCCGCCGGAGAGCGTCTGTTCCGCTTCTGGTTTCCCGAGCGTCCCGGCGCTCTGGCACGTTTTCTGGCCTCGATGGGTGCCGACTGGAATATTTCCCTCTTCCACTACCGGATGGGCGGTGGTGATTTCGGTCGCGTCCTGGTTGGCCTCGAGATACCTCAGGGCCAGGAAGCCCAGTTGGAGAGCTTTCTGAAAAACCTCGGTTATCGGCATATCGAGGAGACGGGTAACCAGGCGTATCGCCTCTTCCTGTAACCGCCTCAATTCCCTAGAATTGTTGTCCCCGCGCTGTCATTTTAAGCCGCGTAATTTCTTCCGCATTATAATTGACAGAAATACTCAGGTATGTTATCCGTAGACCAGGCTGAATGTCCGGCAGAACTCATGCCGGTTTTTTCCTGATTCGGGTCATGGCGACCCGGGCATTCTTATACGGGTCATGGAGGACTAGACCGTGTTCACTACCATTCGTGAAGACATTTATTCCGTTTTCGATCGCGATCCAGCCGCCAGAAGCGTCTTGGAGATTTTCTTCTGTTATCCGGGACTGCATGCCGTCTGGTTCTATCGTGTCGGTCACTGGTTCTGGGAAAGAGGTTTTTATTTTCTGGGCCGCTTCACCTCACACCTGGGCCGGTTTTTTACCGGCATCGAAATTCATCCCGGGGCGAAGATCGGCAAACATTTTTTTATCGACCACGGCATGGGTGTGGTGATCGGTGAAACCGCGGAAATCGGAGACAACGTAACCCTCTACCATGGGGTGACCCTGGGTGGGGTGACCTGGGACAAAGTCAAGCGTCATCCGACGGTCGATGACAATGTGGTGATCGGCGCCGGCGCCAAAGTGCTGGGTCCGTTTACCGTCGGTAAGGGCGCCCGGATCGGCTCCAACTCGGTGGTTGTTAAAGAGGTTCCGGAGCATGCGACGGTGGTCGGTATCCCGGGCCGTGTGGTCATGCAACAGGGCGAGCCGGTGACCGAGGAAAGTCGACCCGATCTGGAACATGGCAAGTTGCCTGATCCGGAGGCCAAGGCGATCAGCTGCCTCTTCGATCAAATCCGTACTCTGGAAAAGAAGGTCGAGGATCTGACCGGCCGCCTTGAAAAAGCCGAGGCTGGCACCGCCGCCTCCACGCCCAACAAGGGGGCCAAGCGCCCCGCAACCTCCCGCGGCACGGCAGCAAAATCGAAAACGACTACAACGGCGCGTTCCCGTAAAAAGGAGAAGAGTGAGGCGTAGACATGCGCTTGTCGACGAAGGCCCAGTATGCGGTTCGGGCGATGGTTAACCTGAACCTGTATTCCAACGGTTCGCCTGTCTCATTGCGGGATATTTCGACCCGCGAAGGTATTTCCTTGACCTACCTGGAACAGCTTTTCGTCAAATTGCGTCGCGGCGAGATCGTCAAGAGCGTGCGCGGTCCGGGCGGTGGCTATGTCCTGGCCCGGCCGGCCCGCGACATCCAGGTCGATCAGATCATCGACAGTGTCGAAGAATCGTTGGTCCCCGTGTCATGCATGGACAAAGCCAACGGTTGTCAATGCAACGATCAATGCGTGACCCATAACGTCTGGCAGGGACTCGGTGAGCGAATTCGTGATTTTCTGGCGGCGATCACCCTGGAAGAATTGACCCACGAGGCACGCGGCAAACTGAAAAAAGTTAACCCTTAGATCGGGTTGTCATGACGCGCTGTGCCAAGCAGCGCCGGGCTGTCTTTGCACAACAAGAGATGGCATGATCAAAGATCTGTTTGGAGGAGAATGCGTTGAGCAATATTTACTTGGATTATAACGCCACATCACCTGTTCGCCCCGAAGTCCTCGAGGTGATGTTGCCCTTTTACAAGGACCAGTTCGGCAATCCTTCCAGTGTGCATTGGGCCGGTCGACAGGTCTCCGGAGCCGTCGAAAAGGCTCGGGAACAGGTTGCGGCTCTGATCAATGCCAAGCCGGCAGAGATCGTTTTCGTCTCTTGCGGCAGCGAGGGCGACAACATGGCGATCAAGGGAACCCTCGATGCCTTGAAGGACAAGGGCAATCATATCATTACCACCGCGGTGGAACATCCTGCGGTCCTCGAAACCTGCCAGTTCCTGGAAAAGCGCGGCTATGCGGTGACCTATCTGCCGGTCGATCGTGATGGCATGCTCGATCTGGCGGAGTTGGAAGCCGCCATCACCGATCAAACGGTGCTGATCACCGTGATGTGGGCCAACAACGAAACCGGCAATATCTATCCGATCGAAGAGATCGGCCGGATTGCCAAAAAACACAACATTCGCTTTCACACCGATGCTGTGCAGGCTGTTGGCAAGATCCCGGTTGATGTGCAGAAGGCGCAGATCGACCTGCTGGTCCTGTCCGGGCACAAGCTCGGCGCGCCCAAAGGGGTCGGGGCCATTTACATCCGGCGTGGCACGCGTATGACCGCCTTGCTGCATGGCGGTCACCAGGAACGCAACCGGCGCGCCGGTACCCACAACGTGGCCGGCATCGTCGGCCTCGGTGAAGCCTGTGCCCTGGCCGGCGCCGAGCTCGCGTCCTACTACCGACGGGTCAGGGCGTTGCGTGATCGCCTCGAAGATGGTGTCCTTGACCAAATCCCGGAGATCAAGTTGAACGGTACGCCTGATCGTGACAAGCGTCTGCCGAATACCCTGAATGTCAGCTTCGCTTACATCGAAGGCGAGTCGCTGCTGCTCAACCTTGATATGTTCGGCATTGCCGCATCCTCCGGGTCCGCCTGCACGTCCGGTTCCCTGGAACCGTCCCACGTGATGGGCGCCATGTGTGTCGAGGTCACCCTGGCGCATTCGAGCACCCGTTTCAGCTTGGGGCCGGAGACCACAGAAGCAGAAATTGACAAGGTCCTCGAGGTTCTTCCGGCGACGGTACAGCGTCTCCGCGACATGAGTCCCTTGTATAACTGCGGCCGAACGGCGGAGGGTTGCGAGACCTGCGAGACGATCAGAAGAATCTAGAAATCTCGAAGTGAGAAGCGCGCGGTGCGTCATGTGAAGAAGCTTCTTCGCGCCTCTCGCCTCACGCTTCGTGGTAGGCAAACAAAAAATCAAGCATCAAGTTTTATAAGAACTTTTGGGAGAAGATATATGTACACAGAGAAAGTCATGGATCATTTTACCAACCCGCGCAATGTGGGGGAGATCGAAGATGCCAACGGTGTCGGTGAAGTGGGCAATGCGTCCTGCGGAGATATTATGAAGATCTTTCTGAAGGTCGAGGGCAATGTCATCAAGGATGTCAAGTTCAAGACCTTCGGCTGCGGCGCCGCCATCGCAACGTCGTCGATGGTGACCGAAATGGCGATCGGCAAGACGATCGACGAGGCCTTGGAGCTGACCAACCAGGCCGTGGCAGAAGCCCTTGACGGCCTGCCGGCGCAGAAGATGCACTGTTCCAATCTCGCTGCAGATGCTCTCCACGAAGCCATTAAAAACTACAAGGAACAAAACGGTTAGTCGCTGTTTCTTCATAGTCTACATCAACCAGGAGGACAGTCGTTATCGATTGTCCTCCTTTGCGTATTCGACGCGGAGGGCTTTTCCCTGTGCTCTGCGTGTCCTCTGTGGTAAATAAGGCGTCATGATCGAACCGGGCAACAAAGTGGTCGTCGCCATGAGCGGCGGTGTGGATTCCTCCGTTGCCGCGGCCCTGCTCAAGGAGCGGGGCTGTGATGTGATCGGCATGACCATGCAGATCTGGGATTATGCCAGCTTTTCCGATCAACATGGTGACAGCTTCGGTACCTGCTGCTCCCTCGATGACGTCTACGATGCCCGCCGGGTGGCCGAAACGATCGGCATTCCCTTCTACGTAGTCAACTTCGAGAAGCAGTTCGAGAAAGCGGTCATCGATGCCTTCTGCGAGGACTATTTCAACGGCCGCACGCCGAATCCCTGCATCCTCTGCAACCAGGTCCTGAAATTCGAGATTTTGCTGCGGCGGGCCCGTGAACTGCAGGCCGACTACCTGGTGACCGGTCACTATGCCCGAATCGTTGCCGAAGGTGGGCATTTCAGCCTGTACAAGGGCCGCGACCGCAACAAGGATCAGAGTTATTTTCTCTTTACCCTGACTCAGGAGCAGATGCGCGGGGTGCGCTTTCCGCTCGGTGACATGACCAAGGACGCGGTTCGTGACCATGCCGTACGGCTCGGCTTAAGGGTTGCTGAGAAAGCCGAGAGCCAGGACATCTGTTTTGTCCCCGACGGCGACTATGTCCGCTTTCTTGAGGAACAGCGCGGTTCCGGTGAGATGGACGGTGAGATCGTTCACGTTGATGGGACCCTTCTCGGCCAGCATCAGGGCATTTATCGTTATACGATTGGCCAGCGTCGCGGTCTCGGTCTCGCCTGGTCGCGACCGCTTTACGTGGTCGGCCTGGACGCCGAGCGAAAGCAGGTCATCGTCGGCGAGCAGGAACACCTCGCCGTGACCGGCTGTTGTCTGCATGACGTCAACTGGATGATCGTGCCACCGTCGGCCCCGCTGCGCGTTTCCTGTCGCATCCGTTACCGGCACCAGGAGGTTCCGGCAACCGTGACAGTCCGGCCGGGCGGCGCCGTGGACGTCGCCTTCGACGCGCCGCAGCTCGGTGTGACACCGGGCCAGGCGGCAGTCTTTTACGATGACGATAGGGTCATCGGCGGCGGTTGGATCAAGAACCCGGTGCTGAGCGATGAGGGCTGAGCGATGAGTCAGCAAACCAGCCCCCATCCCCCATCCCCCAGCCCCAGAGTCTCCTTTGCGACCTTGGGGTGCAAAACCAATCAGTTCGAATCGGCGGCGATGCAGGACGCCCTGCAGAAGGCCGGCTATCGGGTTGTCTCTTTTGAAGACGGTGCCGAGTTGGTGATTGTCAATACCTGTACGGTCACCAGCGCGACCGATGCCCAGTCGCGTAACCTGATCCGGCGGGCCCGTCGTCACAATGCCCACTGCCGGGTGATCGTGACCGGTTGCTATGCCCAGGTGGACCCGGCCGCCCTGCAGGATCTGCCTGGTGTCAGCCTGGTGATCGGCAATCAGGAAAAACAGCGTCTGCTCGATTTCCTGGTCTCGGATCACCCTGCGGACGGGGTTGCGGTCGCTGATATTAGCCAGGTGGAGAGCGCCTGTCTGCTGCCGTTGGCTGCCTTTGCCGGTCGCAGTCGTGCTTTTGTGCAGATTCAGAATGGCTGCGATGCCTTCTGCAACTACTGCATCATCCCGTATGCCCGGGGTTCCAGCCGTTCGGTTCCGGTCGACCAGGTTGTCGCCCAAGTCAACGATCTGGTGGAGGCGGGTTATCAGGAAGTCGTCCTGACCGGCATTCACATCGGGGCTTACGGCGCGGATCTGGCCTCGCCCGGGTCACTGGTCGAGCTTGTCACGCAGATCGAAACCGGGACGTCTTTGCATCGTTTGCGGCTCGGTTCGATCGAGCCACAGGAAGTGACCGATGGATTGCTGAGCACCATGGTTGGCTCGAAGATCCTTTGCCCGCATCTGCATATCCCACTGCAGTCCGGTGACGATGCGGTGCTCAAGCGCATGGGACGCAACTATGATCGGCGCTTTTTTGAACAACGGCTGGCAACCATCCGTGATCGTCTGCCTGATGCGGCGATCTGTCTCGATGTGATCACCGGTTTCCCGGGGGAAACCAACCAGGAATTTGCGAACACCCGCGATTTTCTCGAGGTGTTGCCTCTGACGGCGCTGCATGTCTTTCCATACAGCCGGCGCCCTGGCACCCCTGCAGCAGAGATGCCGGACCAAGTGCCGGCGACGGTCAGCAAGGCCAGGGCGGAGACCTTGCGTGACCTCTCGGCGACCAAGCATCGTCACTTCGCGGAGAGCTTTATCGGCCGCGATCTCGAAGTCGTCGTAGAAACCGCCGAGAAGGACGGCATGTTGAAAGGGGTCTCCCGCAATTATCTGGATATCCGTTTCCCGGGGGATCCTGCCTTGGCGGGACACTGTGTCTGGGTCAGGCCGACCCATTGGCAAGACAAGACACTGTATGCTGGATCGGTGATCGAAGATCCAAAAAATATGCGGGGGAGGCAATAAATTCCTTGCATTTTTCGAGCGTTAGTGCTAGAAGACCTCATCATAACTAGATTGTGCATGTTTTTCGTTGCTCAACAGACAGATTAAAGGTAGTCAGTTTGGAACAACCACTCAGACCAACTTTGGCTGGGTGGTTCATTATTTTTGACAGACGAAATGCACAACAGAACATCTCCCGGAACGGGAGCGAAGGAGTAGTAAGATGGCTGAAGGCACAGTGAAATGGTTTAACGAAGCAAAGGGTTTCGGGTTCATCGAGCAGGACAACGGTCCCGATGTGTTTGTCCACTTTTCCCAGATCCAGGGTGACGGATTCAAAACGCTTGCCGAAAACGAGCGCGTCTCCTTTGAGGTGACCGAGGGCCAGAAAGGCCCCCAGGCCTCGAACGTCGTTAAGCTTTAATTCATAGCATTACGACCAGTCTGGAAAGGGCGGCCCGCAGGGGTCGCCCTTTTGTTTTGCGGCCACCTGCAATGGGGTGGCTGCTTTTTTTATCAATTTTTCTGAGATTCACACGTCCTGGAAACCGATGGACATGAAAGAAATTTTACATGAATGTGATAGTACTAATACATAACAAGGGCGATGTTCGGAAAGCCACTAAAAATCAAAAGAACGATAAATGATCCATCTGTTCTGAACCTTTAAGATTTGCCTCAATGATTGTATCGAGGTGAGGGGGTCAAATGTTATGACCAGTTTTTTTCTTATCCCCCATGCCAGGTTTTTTCTCTTTCTTCTGATTCCATTTCTGCTGGAATGCCTGTTGCTCGCATTCAATGTCCAGGATCGTCAAGATTGGGCCTTGGAAAATGTTCTTGTCCTCGTCGCACTGCTCGTGTTGATTGCAACCTACAGAAAATTTCCGCTTTCGAGGATCTCTTATCTGTTGATTTTTATATTCCTTGCGCTGCATGAAATTGGTGCCCATTACACCTATGCAGAGGTTCCATATGATCAATGGTTTATCTCTCTGACCGGCAACAGTTTTAATGCTGCTGTTGGCTGGGAGCGAAACAATTTCGACCGAATAATCCATTTCTCTTATGGCTTATTCATTGCCTACCCGATGCGTGAAGTTTATTTACGCATTGCCAATGCCGAGGGATTTTGGGGCTACTTTTTACCCCTGGATTTCACGATGTCGACTTCGATGATGTTCGAGTTGTTTGAATGGGCGGCCGCAGAAATTTTTGGTGGTGAACTTGGTGTTGCTTACCTGGGGACACAAGGGGATGTCTGGGATGCACACAAGGATATGGCCCTCGCCAGTCTTGGCGCTTTGATCGCTCTCCTGGTCACACTCGCGATAAATCGAAGCATACAGCGTGATTTTAACCGAGAATGGGTGAACAGCTTAAAAGTCAAACGTATCTTGCCCCTTGGTGAAGATGAAATCATCCGTCTGCTCAAGGAGAAACGAAACCCTTTAAAAAGTGATCTCGACCGGTAATTCATTTTCCGAGGAATCAAATCACGGCCATCCAACCCTGTTCGGTCCTCCGAATCTGAGAGGTCCTTCCCTGCGTCAAGGGGCATGTGTGCGCCTGATTGCTATTGTGAGCGCTTCTGATAAAAGTGAATTGTGATGTCGAAAGCGACGCAAGACACAGTCGAGGACAGTCTGAATTCTTCTGCCGGATTGAGTTCACCGGAGGACCCATGCAGATTTCATTTCATGGCGCTGCGCGCAATGTGACCGGTTCCTGCCATCTGGTTGAATGCGGGGGCATTCGAATCTTAATCGATTGTGGCATGTTTCAGGGCAGCCGCGAACTGAAGGAGGAGAATGCCAACGACTTTGGTTTCGATCCCACAACGATCGACTTCTTGTTGCTGACCCATGCCCATCTGGACCATTGTGGGCGTCTGCCGCTGTTGGATATTCGCGGTTTCAAGGGAGAGGTCATTACAACGGCCGCGACGCGCGAACTTGCTCGGCTGGTTCTGCTTGACTCCGCTGGCTTGCAAGAGGAAGAAGCCCGATACCGCAATCGTCGCGCCGCCAAGAAGGGCCGGGAGGGCGATGAATTTGAACCCCTGTACACGGTGCTCGACGCGCTTAATTCACTGGAACGCTTTGGCCGTACCGCTGAATACAATCACCCGTTGCAACTCGATCCGAATATCCGGGTGACTTTCATCGATGCGGGCCATATTCTCGGCTCGGCGTGCATCGTGCTGGAACTGAACGAGGCTGGCAAAACGCGACGTTTGGTTTTTTCCGGAGACCTTGGTCAGAGCGCCCGACCGATACTGCGCGACCCGACACCGCCGCCAAAGGCCGATGTTGTCATTATGGAATCCACCTATGGTGATCGCCGGCATAAACCGTTGCAGCCCTCCGTTGCTGAACTCTATGACGCCATCGGTGCCACCGTGCAGCGCGGTGGCAATGTCATCATCCCAACGTTTGCCCTGGAACGTGCCCAGGAGATTCTTTTTTATCTGCATGCGGGCAAGGAGGATGGATCTCTTCCCAAGAGACTTCAAGTCTTTCTTGATTCTCCCATGGCAATCTCGGCCACGCAGATATTTAGGCGTCATCCCGAATGCTACGATCGGGAAACCGCCGCATTGTTCCTCACAGGCCGCGACCCGTTTCATTTTTCCGGCCTTCACCTAACACGAGAAACCGCTGAGTCGATAGCGATCAACGAGATAAGAGCAGGCGCTGTGATCCTTGCCGGTTCCGGAATGTGTACGGGCGGGCGCGTTCGCCACCACCTCAAGCAAAATCTCGGTCGCTCGCAAAGCTGCGTGATTTTTGTTGGATTTGCCGCTCAAGGAACACTGGCGCGTCAGATCGTCGACGGTGCCCAAAATGTAACGATTTTCGGCAAAGACTATCGCGTGCGCGCCCATATTCACACGATCAACGGATTTTCCGCGCATGCTGGGCAAGATGAGTTATTGGCCTGGCATCGGCACGCCAGCCCGTCAACGACCTTTCTGGTCCATGGCGAACCGGAAAGCATGGCTGCTCTTGGCCCATTGCTGCCTGACACTTCCGTCAGGATGCCGAAGAGCGGCGAGTATTTTGACCTGTAAGAACTGAGCGACGACGGATGCCTCCCGGACATTGTTGATCTTTCCTGTCGATAAAGTTTACAAAGCGATTTCTTGTCAATTGATCGAGATAATTTGTAAATAAAAACGATATGTTATAATTTAGGCGTAAATTTTGCTCGTTTAAAAACAATGATCTTTCCCTGTGCCAGGAGGTCACGATGTTTATTCGGGTGGTTTACAAAGATGGCAAATTCGACATGGTGAAGCCTCAGCTGCTCGATTCTCTTTTGCAGAGGAATAAACTCATCAGGTTCAAGCGCTCAACGGGATGGGCCGTTGTCGGCCGGGATGCGATTCGCACCGGAAGAAGGCAAGGCTACTGGGGGGAAGATCGACGCGCAAGTTAGTGTCGAACCAATCAGCGAAGAAAGCCCTCGATCTCTTGATCGGGGGCTTTTTCATTGGTCAGGGATTCCCGGAGGCGAATCATTCTGCGATGGATCGGCACATCAAGGAGAACATATTAAAGGGTTGCGAGAACCCGTTCCATCTTTTCCTTGACCTGTCTCGCCAGACTCGCTACGTCAGGGTTGTCAATGAAAGAAAGGGCGGCTTCCGGGTCCATGATCACGACAGCAGTATTGCCGTCATCGGCTTCGTAGAGAACGACGTTACAGGGAAGCAAGGTCCCAATATTCAACTCCGTACCAAAGGCCTCCCAGGCGAGTTTCGGGTTGCATGCACCGAGAATAACGTATTTGCGGAAGTCCTTGCCGAGCTTCTCTTTGAATTTTGCGGTCACATCGATTTCACTGAGAATACCAAAACCTTCCTTTTGTAGCTCATCACGCACTTTGCGTTCAACGACTGCATAAGGCTCGGCAACAGATTTCCCAAAGGCATAGGCCGTGGTGATCTTCATGTCATTGTCCTCCACTCAAAAAGACACGTCAGGATCAGTTTATCAGATATTTCAGACAGAGCGTGTCTGATCGAACAACTCTTCGGGGAGGGAGCCGGTTTCAGCCCACCTCGTTGTAAGTTCTTTCACGAAATGCCACACCAAGGTCTTCGGCAAGCTTGCGACAGGCATCGATATCAATGCCGGGAAGGGTGACAGCTGTTGCGGTGACCGACGGGATGTGCTCTTTCGCTGCGACCAGAAAGTCGATGATGGCGTTATAGGCGTGTTCGCCGAACTCCGATTGGCAAATCTGCTGATAAGTGGCGGCATCAGGTGCATTCAAGGAGACACTGATGGCATCCACCAGGCTGGTGAGCTCCGGCAGGATGTTGCGGCCATGAACCAGGTTGGCCTGACCGTCGGTATTGACCCGCACACGGATATCTTTTTGCTTGAGCCGGGCGGCGATCGTCTTGACCAGTTCAAGGCGCAGCAGGGGCTCACCATAACCGCAGAAAACCACCTCATCGTAGCCTGTGGGGTCGCCGATCGCCGTGAGGATTTCCTCCTCGGTCGGCTCCCGCTCTAGGCAGAGCTGATGGCCCTTGACAGTAAAATCCCGGAATTTGGCACAGAACGTACAGCGATTCGTACAGCGGTTGGTGATGTTCAGGTAGAGACTGTTGCGGATGACATAGGCGATCCGGGTGCTTTGGTCGACATCGCCGATACCGAACAACCGCCAGGCATTGAGGCTGGTGATCCGAGCCACATCCTCCAGAGAAAGCCCCTTGATCTCTGCCAGCTTTTCCGCGGTGGCACGGACGTAGGCCGGCTCACAGCGCTTGCCACGCCAGTTCTGCGGCGACAGGTAGGGACAGTCCGTCTCGACCAACATGACATCGATCGGCAAAGCCGCTGCTACGCTGCGCAACACCTCGTTTTTCGGGTAGGTCAAAGGTCCGGCAAAGGAGATGTAGAAGCCCATACCGACGCATGCCCGGGCCATCTCCAGATTACCGGAAAAGCAGTGCAGCACGCCGCCAGCAGCGGTTGCCTGTTCTTCCTGCATGACCCTAAGAATGGCGTCGTGGGCATCGCGATCATGGATGATGAGCGGTTTGCCGGTCTCTTTGGCCAGTCGAATATGACGGCGGAAAGACTCCTCCTGGCGGTCGCGGGGAGAGCGGTCACGATAGAAGTCGAGCCCAGTTTCGCCGATGGCGACCACCTTGTCGACGGATTCAATCATGCGAGCGAGTTCATCGATCGTGTGATCATCGACGTTGTCGGCATCGTGCGGGTGCACGCCAACACTGGCATAGACATTCGGGTAGCGTAGGGCCAGATCGATGCTGGCCCGCGAACTGTCCAGATCACAACCGACTGTCAGGATATGCGCAACCCCATGATCCTGGGCCCGTTCGATCACCGCATCCAAGTCGGTGGCATAGGGCTTGGCATCGAGGTGGGCGTGGGAGTCGACGAGAGGGGAGTTCAAAGTCTTCATGACATAAAAATGGAAGAGGAAAGCGCGAAGCGAGAAGTGTGAAAAATCGTTTTTTGAATTTATCTTACTTCCCGCTTCGCACCTCGCGCCTCCGGTTTATTCCGTTTCGATCCGGGGAAACAGCGGGGCGGCTTTCTCGATGGTGCTGCCGGGTTCCAGCAGGCCCCAGCGGTCATGCTCCTCGAGTTTGCGGTCTTCGTGATCGATGTTGAGGATACGGCAGATGCGGGTCCCGGTTTCCGGCATGAAGGGTGTGACCAGCAGGCCAACCAGGCGGACCGCTTCGAGCAGGTTGTACATCACCGTGCCGAGTCTTGCCTCCTGCGAGATGTCCTTGGCGAGCGCCCAGGGGGTTGAATCGTCGATGTACTTGTTGGCTGCGCCGACCAGGTCCCAGATCGCCTGCAAGGCCTTGTTGAAAGCCAGAGCGTCCATCTCCGCGTCGACGACGGCCATCTGCTGTTTGAATCGGTTCTGAAGGGCGATATCAATTTCTTTATTATTTTCTGGCCTTGGAAGAACACCTTTAAAGTATTTATTCAACATGGCAGTCGACCGGCTGACCAGGTTGCCGAGATCGTTGGCAAGATCAGAATTGATGCGGTGAATCAGGGCGCTGTGGGAAAAATCTCCATCCAGACCGAAGGGGACTTCCCGCATCAGGAAGTAACGGATTGCATCGACGCCGTATTTGTCGATCAGCATGTTCGGTTCGACGACGTTGGCCAGGCTCTTGCTCATCTTCTGACCTTCGACGGTCCACCAGCCATGAGCAAAAACTTTTTCCGGCAGGGGAATTCCGGCTGCCATCAGAAACGTCGGCCAGTAAACGGTATGAAAACGCAGGATGTCCTTGCCGATGACGTGGACATCGCACGGCCAGAACTTGCCGAAATTGCCGCCGCGTTCTGGAAAGCCAAGGGCGCTGATGTAGTTGGTCAGGGCGTCGAACCAGACATAAATCACGTGCTTGTCGTTGCCGGGCACCGGGATCCCCCAGGAGAAGGTCGTGCGCGAGATAGACAGGTCGCGTAAGCCTTCCCGCACAAAACTGAGGATTTCGTTGCGCCGGGTCCTGGGCTGGATGAAATCCGGATTGGCCTCGATGTGGGCCAGCAACGGTTCCTGGTACTTGCTCATGCGAAAGAAATACGATTCTTCCTTGAGCTTGTCGGTCGGGCGGCCACAGTCGGGGCAATTGCCGTCCAGAAGGTTGGTTTCGGTCCAGAAAGTCTCGCAGGGAGTACAGTACCAGTCTTCGTATTCTCCCAGATAGATGTCGCCTTTGGCTTCGATGATCCGGAAGATTTCCTGAACCGCTTGTTTGTGGCGTTCCTGGGAGGTCCGGATGAAATCCGTGTTGGAGATATTCAGTTTCTCCCAAAGGGACTGGAAGCGTTTGACCACGCGATCGGCGAGTTCCAGCGGTGTCTCGCCCTTGGCCTGGGCGGCTTTCTCGACTTTCTGGCCGTGTTCATCGGTGCCCGTCAGAAAAGCCACATCGTAGCCTCGGGCGCGCTTGTAACGGGCCAGGACATCACAGGCCAGGGTCGTGTAAGCATGGCCGATGTGCGGAACATCATTCACGTAATAGATCGGAGTCGTGAGATAAAAAGATTTCGCGTCCGCCATGAGCATCAATCTCCCTGTTTATTCTGACCGGGTTTGCGTCCGCCACGCGGTCGGCGTCGGCCCCGACGTCGCCGCTTCTTCGGGCTCTTGTCATCCTGCGTGTCCGGCTTGCTGGGCTTTTTCGAACCGTCTGGAGCCGCGTCGTCGGCTTTTTCCGCGACTGGTTTGTCGGGATCCGCCGGGCGTTGGCCTTCCGGCTGCGTCTTGGCCGGAGGGCGTGCCGGCTTTTCACCGGCGGCCGGCTGCGGTTTGGTGGCTTCGCTCTGTCCCGATTTCAATTCTTCGAGCGTGATACAGCAGCAGCTGCCTTCGCGGTCGCGCAGGGTCACCTGCTGACGCAGAATGTCGACATTGGTCACCTCGCACTCACGCTCTTGCCAGCTGATCTTCTTGCCGCATTTCGGCAGGCCTTTTTTCAGTTTGGCATAGGTTTCAAACTCGTAGCCGAGACAACAGAGCAGGCGTCCGCATTGGCCGGAAATTTTGGTCGGATTCAGTGCCAGGCCCTGCTCTTTGGCCATCTTGACCGACACCGGGCTGAACTGGGTGAGAAAACTGCAGCAGCAAAGTTCGCGACCACAGATACCGAGACCGCCGACCAGTTTGGCTTCATCGCGGACACCGATCTGGCGCATCTCGATGCGGGTGTGAAAATGGTGGGCCAGGTCCTTGACCAGCTCACGAAAATCAATGCGGCCGTCGGCGGTGAAATAGAAGATGATTTTCGATCCGTCAAAAGCGTATTCGGCACGGACCAGTTTCATCTCCATCTGCCGGACCTTGATGCGCTCCAGGCAGTAGCGGTAGGCGTCATCCTCTCGGGCGGCATTCGCCTCCGCCATGGCCAAATCTTCTTCGGTGGCAATGCGCAGAATGCTCTTCAGGCCTTCGGGGGTTTTCTCCTCTTCGACCTCGTGAGGTTCGACGACCACCGTCGCCATGGCCCGCCCGCGATCAGTTTCGACAATCACCTTGTCGCCGGGTTTCAGTTCGAAGGCCAGGGCATTGAAATCATATTGACGACCGGCCTCCTGGAATTTCAAAGGAACAATTCGTGTCATAAATGGTTATCGAAAACGGGTCCCTGTGGGCCGTTGGTTGTGTCTCTCCGTTCAGGCTGCCAGTTTCATCAGAAGGACTTCCATGGCAAGCTGCCGGTTGACATTGCGGTCCAGTTGACGCCGGGCGGCAGACAGGGCGTCGAGCTTGCCAAGGATTGTCGCCAAGGTCTCACGCTGCGCCACCCGACGGATCTTGTCGAGCAGGTCGAGATTGACGATGTCATCACGCTCGCGCCCCTCGAGGGCCATCATGACATCCCGGTAAAAAGCTTGGAATATCTCCAGGATATCAGCCAGCGCGGCTTTCTCGGCCGCCAGCTTTTCGGCAAAATCCAGAAGGGGAACAATACTTCCTGAAGACAAACCCGTCAAGGTTTTTAGCAGTTCCCGGCGCTGCTCGAGGTACAGCTCGCGATCCTTGCCAAAGGCTTTTTTGAAACTGCCTTCCGACAGCGCAGCCAGGACATGCGATTCGGTGGTGTCGATAGCAAGTTGCTTTTCCAGTTCCGCCTGGATGCGTGCGATCGGATGGCGCGAAAACGGCAGGTGCTGACAGCGCGACCGAATCGTCTCCAGCAGGGCATTGGGCTGATCGGTCAGCAGGATCAACAAGGTATCACCGCGCGGTTCTTCAAGGGTTTTCAGGAGCGCGTTGGCCGCCCCGGTGGTCATGGCTTCAGCGTTTTCGACCAGGCAGATTTTGCCCGTCGCTTCGAGCGGCTTCAGGTTCAAATCTCTTTGCAGGGCACGCACCTGGTCGATTTTGATCGATTGCCCGTCCGGTTCGAGAATGTGCAGGTCGGGATGGTTCTGGTGATCGATCTTGCGACAGGCGAGGCAATTGCCGCAGCCACGCTGCTGTTCACAGACGATCGCACGCGCCAGGGCCAGGGCCATCAGGCGCTTGCCGATCCCTTCCGGGCCGGAAAACAGGTAGGCATGCGCAATCCTGCCATGGGCAAGGGATTGCCGCAGGATCTCTTTCTGCCGATCGTGACCGAGGATCTGGTCGAAATTCATCGCGTTCTCCTGCCGGCCGGGGCCGGAATTGAGTTGTCATACTATAATGAACAGGGAAAGCGGTGCAATTGCTATATGCCGGCAACTGGTGTAATATGACAACCTTTTCAGACCCGAGAGCTGCATGTCGTGCAGCTTGGATTCTGTGTCCTATGGGCGGAAACACAATGGCCTCATCGCCGCGACTGAATGACGACAGCTTGCAACAAATCGAACAGATCCTGGGGCATTCTTTTGCCGACCGGGACCTCTTGATGACCGCCTTGACCCATCGCTCCTTTGCCAACGAATGGGGCGACGAGCCCCCCGCTGACAACGAACGGCTGGAATTTCTCGGCGATGCGGTCCTTGATCTGGTGGTCAGCGAATCTCTGATGACGACCATGCCCACCGCCGATGAGGGCACCCTGACCCGACTGCGTGCCGAGGTGGTTGCCCTGCCCAGCCTGGCCGGCCTGGCCAGACGACTCGACCTGGGGCGATTCCTGATGCTTGGCCGGGGTGAGCAACGCAGTGGCGGGCGGAACAAGGCGAGCCTGCTGGCTGATACCATGGAGGCGCTGATCGGTGCGGTCTTCTGCGATGACGGCTATCAGGCGGCCCGTGCGGTGGCTTTGCCGCTGTTCACGCCGCTGCTGCGGCAGGCCGCGGCCAGGGAGGATCAGGATTTCAAGAGTCGCCTGCAGGAGTATCTGCAGGCGGAACGCCATACCCTGCCGACTTACCGTCTGGTCGATACCAGCGGCCCCGCCCACCAGCGTCATTACTCCGTCGACGTCCTAGTCAACGGCGAAGTGCTCGGTAGCGGTTCCGGATCGTCCAAAAAAGCCGCCGAACAAAATGCCGCCCAAGCGGCTTTACAGGTGTTGGAGCAATGACCACCGCGATCGCGCCGATCTTTCTGGCTCATGCAGGCTGTCCGCATCGCTGCCTGTTTTGTACTCAGGACCGGACCGGCGGCCGGCAAAAGACGCCAGACGTTGCGGCGATCACGGCCCAGCTGGAGGCCATGCTGCCCGCGCGCGGTGCCGGCGAGATCGCCTTTTACGGTGGCACCTTTACCGGCTTGTCGCAAGCGCTGCAGGAGCGCTTGTTGACGGTTGCCAGGCATTTCGTCTCTCTCGGCAGGGCGGCTTCGATTCGCGTTTCGACCCGCCCTGATTCCCTGGGCGACGCGCAACTGCAGCGGCTCCGCTTGGCCGGTGTGACAAGCGTCGAAATCGGCTGTCAGAGTTTTTCCGATACGGTCCTTGAGCGTTCCGCCCGCGGTCACACGGCGGCAACGGCGCGGGATGCCGTGAGCCGCTGCCGGGCGGCCGGCTTTCGGGTCGGTATTCAGCTCATGCCCGGACTGCCCGGCGCGGACCCCGCCGAAGCGCAGGCATCCACCCGCCAGGCGATTGCCATGAATCCCGATTTTCTACGCTTTTATCCGACGGTCGTTCTTGCCGGAACCGGCCTGGCCGAGTTGTGGCGCAATGGTCGCTTCGCGCCGCTGACCCTGGAGGCCGCGGTGGAGCTCTGTGCCGATCTGCTGACCCTCTGCCGTCAGCACGAGGTCCCGGTGATCCGGATCGGTCTGCAGCCCGATCCGGTCCTGCAAAAGAAGCTGCTGGCCGGCCCTTTTCACCCGGCCTTCGGCCAGTTGGTGCGTGCCCGCATCTGGCGTCGTGTTCTGCAGTGGTTGTGTGATCAGGCCGTCCCCGATCTTGCGGTGCATCCCGCCGATTTCAGCGACGTCATCGGCCATCGTGGTGAGAATCGCAGCTGGCTGCGCCGGGTTGATCCGAACTTTTCGCTGACGACGGATCCAAACGTACCTCGCGGCGGTCTGCGTTTCCGGGATCGCTCGCTGGACACCCTGGCGCTGGCCCGGATCGGAGGCGTACATGGCTGATCAGGGTTTCCGATCCGGTTTTGTCGCCATCATCGGCCGCCCCAATGTCGGCAAGTCAACCCTGCTGAATCGCTTCGTAGGGCAGAAAATCGCCATCACCACGGCCAAGCCACAGACGACCCGGAATCGTATTCTCGGCATCCAGAACCTGTCCAACGCCCAGGTCCTGTTCGTCGATACGCCTGGGATTCACGAGGCCCAATCGCCGCTCAATCGCTACATGGTCGATCAGGCGCGGGCGGCCTGTCTCGATGTTGACGTCATTCTCTGGCTGGTCGAGGCCGATCGCCCGGTCGATCGGGAACCGATGATCCCGCAATTGCTGGACAAGGGCCAACGGCCGATACTGCTGGTCATCAACAAGATTGATACCGTGCCCCGGGAAAAGCTGTTGCCGCTGATCGAGGCCTATCGTCACATCTGTCCCTTCGTCGCCATTCATCCGGTCTCGGCTCTGACTGGAGAGGGGGTTGAGCAACTGCTGAACGACATTCCGGCCCTGCTGCCGGAAGGGCCGCAGTATTTTCCCGAGGACCAGTTGACCGATCTGCCGGAGCGCTTCATTGTCGCGGAAATGATCCGTGAGCAGATTCTGATGCGCACCCGCGACGAAGTGCCCTACGGCGTGGCCGTGCTGATCGAAAGATTTCAGGAAAACCCGGCGCGCAATATGGTCGGTATCGATGCTGTGATTCACGTTGAACGCGATTCGCAGAAACGCATTCTGATCGGCAAGAACGGCGCCATGATTCGTCGGATCGGCCAGGACGCCCGTCGCGAAATTTCCCGTTTCCTGGGGGTCAAGGTCCACCTTGAACTGTTTGTCCGGGTCCAGAAGAACTGGACCGGCTCCGGACGTATGATGAAGGAGTTCGGTTATGAATAATGGTGAAAAGGGTCGACGCATTCTGGTGACCGGCGGCGCCGGTTATATCGGCAGCCATGTCGTCCTGGCACTGGGCGATGCTGGTTACGATGTCTTGACCTATGATAATCTCTCCACCGGCAATCGCCAGGCCGTCCTGGCTGGCGACCTGGTGGTCGGTGATCTGGCCGATCGGAATCTGCTGAAACAGACGATCGCCGCATACCGCCCGGATGCGGTGATGCATTTTGCCGCCTCCATCGAAGTCGGTGAAAGTGTCATCGACCCGCTCAAGTACTACCGCAACAATTCGGTGCATGCGCTCAACCTGTTGGAAGCCATCGCTGCGGCGGATGTCGGCCGCATGATCTTTTCTTCCACGGCTGCGGTTTACGGCACTCCCGCGGCACTGCCGGTTGACGAGCAGGCACCATTGCAACCGATCAATCCCTATGGCGCTTCGAAGATGATGACGGAGCGCTTTCTGGCCGATTTCAGCGCCGCCAATGATCGCTTTCGCTATGTATCATTGCGCTACTTCAACGTCGCCGGGGCCGATCCGCAAACCCGGCTTGGCCAGGATTATACCAATCCGACCCACTTGATTACCCGCGCCCTGAAGACCGCCCTGGGGATTTTCCCGAAGCTGCAGGTCTTCGGTACGGATTACCCGACACCTGATGGGACCTGTGTCCGCGATTACATTCATGTCAGCGATCTCGCTCAGGCGCATCTGGATGCCCTGCAGTACTTGAACAGCGGAGCGCCTTCAGAGATTTTCAATTGCGGCTACGGACATGGCTTTTCGGTGCGGGAGGTCGTCGACATGGCCCGGCAGGTCACCGGCATCGACTTTGCCGTGGAAGAGACCGGCCGTCGTGAGGGAGATCCGGCAGAATTGATCGC
>JARRPG010000011.1:0-43297 GCA_037383085.1 Desulfuromonadales bacterium
AGCGGGGCATTTCGATCGATCTCGGCTTCGCTCCACTGGCCCTCAGCGACGGCAGCATGGCCGGCGTGGTCGATGTTCCGGGCCATGAAAAATTCATTCACAACATGCTCGCCGGCATCGGTGGCATCGACCTGGTCCTGCTGGTTGTCGACGTCAACGAGGGGGTCATGCCGCAAACCCGGGAACATCTGCAGATTCTGCAGTTGCTGCAGATTCCGCGCGGTGTGCTGGTGTTGACCAAGTGCGACCTGGCCGAGGAGGAGTGGATCGACATCGTCGAGGAAGAGGTCCGCGAAACCCTCGCCGGAACGTTTCTCGACGGAGCCCCGGCCTGCCGGGTGTCCGCTTTTCGAGGCGATGGCTTGCCGGAGCTGCGGCAAACCATCGAAGCCATCCTCAAGGAACTGCCGCCGCGCGACGAGGAGGGGCCGACCCGGCTGCCGATTGACCGGCACTTCACGATCAGCGGCTTCGGCACCGTGGTCACCGGGACTCTCCTGTCCGGCAGTATCCGCGTCGGCGATCCGGTCGAAGTCCTGCCGCCGGGAGAAACAGTCCGCGTCCGCGAGATCCAGGTGCACGGCGACAAGGCCGAAGTCGCTCACGCCGGTCAACGTGTGGCGCTGAATCTGGCCGGGCTGGAACGCAGCGACCTGGTGCGCGGTGCGGTGGTCGCCACATCGGGATTCTTCACCCTCACCGAGCGCTTCGACGCCCGTCTCAACCTGCTCAAGGAGGCCCCAAGACCGCTGAAATTTCGCGATCCGGTGCACCTGCACATGGGCACCGCCCGGGTGACGGCGAAAATCGCCCTGCTCGACCGCGACGAACTGCAACCGGGCGAGAGCGCCCTGGTCCAGATTCATCTCGACAATCCCCTGGTCGCGCACCGCCAGGATCGTTTTATCATTCGTTCCTACTCGCCGATGACGACGATCGGCGGTGGCCAGATCATCGATCCGCAACCGGTCAAGCACCGGCGCTTTCGGGACGATGTCATGCAGGCCCTGCAGGAACTGGAATCGGGAGAAGGCGGCTTTCTGGTGCAGAAACTGGCCGAACAGGGCTGCGCAAAACTCAAGGAACTCGAGCAGGCCTCCGGCTTGGGTCGGGATCGCGTGACCGCGCAGCTCGAAGCGCTGGAGAGCGCCGGACAGATCTGCCGGCTTGGCGACCAGTGGATGACCGCAGAAACGGCCCGGGCCTGGCAAAGGATCCTGATCGAAGCCGTCGACCAGCACCACAAAGCGCAGGCCCTGCAACCGGGTATCCTGCATGCCACGCTGAAGGGCAGCCTGCCGACCAAGGTGGCGCCGAAAACCTTCGAAGCCCTCCTGGAGGCACACATCGCCGCCGGAGAATTAACCCGCCGGGAGGAATGGATCGCCCGCCCCGATTTTGTCCCAGAGCCGACCCCCGCGCAGCAAAAACTGCTCGCAGCTCTCGAGGCGGTCTATCGCCAGGCCGGGGTCGAAGCCAAAGGCCGCGTCGATATGCTGGCCCTGGCCGGCACGCCGGAGAACCAGGCCGAGTCACTGCTGGCGTTCCTCTTTGCCCAGGGGACACTGATACGACTCAACGACGACTCGTTTCTGCACCGTCAGGCCTATGCCCAGGCGCTGGCGGCACTGCAAGAGCACTTTGCCGGTCACGAAACCCTGACCCTCGCCGCTTTCCGCGACCGCATCGGCAGTGCCCGCAAGCAGACCCAGGCCCTGCTGGAATACTTTGACCACCAAAAATACACAATGCGGAGAGGCGATGAAAGAGTCGCCTGGCAATTACCTGAGTAGAAACGCGAAGCGAGAGGTGCGAAGTGCGAAAATGAACCTTCTCGCTTCGCGCTTCGCACCTCGCACCTCATGGAGTGCAGCGACATGAAACTGACCCATCTGGCCAAAACCAGCGGTTGAGCGGCTAAAATGGCCCCCGGGCCATTGGCGCAGGTGCTGCGCCAGCTGCCGACTGTCGACGATGCCAACCTGCTGACCGCGGCAATTCCCTTCGCTGACGCCGGCGTCTACCGGCTTACCGAGAATTGTGCGCTGGTGCAGTCAGTGGATTTCTTTACGCCGATCGTCAACGACCCGGCCACTTACGGTCGCATTGCGGCCGCCAACGCTCTGTCCGATATCTACGCGATGGGCGGCCGCCCTCTGACAGTCATGAACCTGGTCGGTTTTCCGGCCTGTCTCGAGCGCGAGGTCCTCGTCGAGATCCTGCGAGGCGGTGCCGAAAAAGTCCTGGAATCGGGCGCGGTGATCGTCGGTGGCCATACCGTTGAAGACGACGAGCCTAAATTCGGGCTGGCTGTGACCGGCCTGGTCGACCCGGCGCAGTTGATCACCACGGCCGGTGCGCAACCCGGCGACGCGTTGTTCCTGACCAAACCGCTCGGCAGCGGGATCCTGGCAACGGCGTTGAAAGGCGAGGTGATCACCGAGGATCAGATGACGGAAGCCATTCGTGACATGGAGCGGTTGAACCGGTCCGCCGCCGAAATCATGGTCGCGGTCGGGGTCAGCGCCTGCACGGACATCACCGGCTTCGGCCTGCTGGGACACGCTCTGGAGATGGCGGAAGCCAGTCAGGTCGGCCTGGCGCTCGATGCGACGGCGCTGCATGTTTACCCGCAGGTCATGGAATTGGCCGCCCTCGGTCTGGTCCCCGCCGGCAGTTACCGCAACCGGGAACATTATCTGCCGAAGGTCGTCAACCGGGACCAGGTTCCCCCGGAAATCGTCGACATCGTCGCCGATCCGCAGACCTCGGGCGGTCTGCTGATCGCGGTGTCTCAAAATCGCCGCCAGGAGCTGAAAAACGCGCTTGTCAAGGCAGGCTGCAGCGCCTTCGAGGTCGGCCGGATCGTTGCGGAACATCCGGGACGAATGATCCTGGGCGGATGAATCAGCCGGCAGAGGACGACAACCTCACAGATCGCCGGTCAGCTTCTGCAGAGTGAAGAGCTTCGGATTGAGGTTTTTGACGCAGTCGACGATCTCCTGCAAACCCGCAGCGTCGACCTCGGTTTCCTCATCGCGCCCCTGGAACCAGTCGTACCCTTTCGGCAACGTGCTATAAACTCCGTCACGCAACAGCGCCACATCCACCCGCTCGTTGATGCGACCGGTCGCTTCCCAGGGGTCGCGATAATCATACTGTCGGGCAATGATGTGCAGCATCAGACCGTTCGAGAAAACGCCCCGGACCTCGAAGGAGTATTCCCGCGGCGCACCATAATGATCCGTTCGGCCGCCGCGGGACATCACCCGGGCACCGGCCGCTTCGAGCGTTTTTTTGACCGATTCTTCGGTCATCGGTTGTGACTGGTCCATATCCTCATCCCTCATCGCTCAGCACTCATCCCTCGGAATTCAGTCTGAGTTCGACCCCCCAAGGGGCTGGTTTCTCGCCGTCGGGCGTCAACACCCACAGGGTCGGCACGTCCATCGTCTCCGGAGCCGGACCACACCCGTCGGTCAGATAAATCACTGCCGCTGGCCGCGGATGCATCGTCACAGCGTAATCGAAGACCGGCCGCAGATCGGTAAATCCGCCGCCGTGGACAACCTCCGCGACGACCTGGCTGCTGCGAAACCGATCGATCCGGCGGATACGGCTGTGCGCATAGAGCACCGTGATGTGACTGTCACGCCCCCGGGCAATCTGCAGCAACTCGCGGGCAAAAGCTTCTCGCAACGGGGCTTCGTCGGTCGACTCGCTGACATCGATCGCCACCAGCACATTCAGCTGGCGGCGTTTGCGAATCCCCGGCGTATCATGCTGAAAGCGTCGGTGCTGGCGCTGCCAGGTG
Organism: Desulfuromonadales bacterium; assembly: GCA_037383085.1. Lineage (GTDB taxonomy): Bacteria > Desulfobacterota > Desulfuromonadia > Desulfuromonadales > BM103 > JARRPG01. The sequence continues at coordinate 3,815 of JARRPG010000011.1, forward strand.
CTCTGCCGGCCGATGCGACCGGCGGTGCCGATGAACTGCCGCAGCACCTGCTGCCAGGGGATTGCCGGAGGCGCGAGCCAGCACTGAATCAGCTCCCTGACGTCTTCTGGCACCTCGCCGTGGGCTTTGCGATGCGCCTCGCGCACCAGGTCGCGCACCGCCTGCTCGGCCAGACATTCCGGTGTGCTGTCCGCTTCACTCCAGATGCGGTGATCATCGACCGGCCGAGAGCCGGTGTGCCGATCATCCGCGGCCCCATCCCCCGCACCTGACTGCATGCCGGACTCAGGATCTGCCGAACCGATCCCCTCACCGGCCTGGTTGCCGATATCGAAATCCCGGCTCAGGTCTCGGGCATATTCCTCGGCGGCCAGCCCTTCTGCCAGCTTGAACATCTCCGGAACGGGTGCCGAATCGGGCATGTCCGCAATTGCAGGATTGATCGCAAGATCGGTCGCCATGTCCCAGGTCAAACGATGCCATCCTCGCCCGCGCACCGGGTGCAGGTGCAGCAGGTGCTTGATCGCATGTTCCAGCAGTGCCACCTGTTGGGGGGCTGCGAAGGTTTGCAAACGCTGCGGATCAACGTGCAAGGTCGGCGTGCCGTTGACCACCGTCACCCCGATAGGATGGCTGCCGGCTTGCACGCGGCGGCGAAAACCGAGCAGCAGGTGGCCGTAGAAAGGCTTATCCTTGAGGAGACGGACGACTGCGTTTTCCAGGGCACGGACATCCGGCTGGGTGGATTCGACGGGTTTGCGATAATCAAGAATTTCAGCAGACATTTGTAGAAATCAAGCGTGAGGCGTGAAATGAGAGGCGCGAAAAATTTTTTTACACATCACGCTTCGCACGTCTCACCTCTCACTTCGGAATCATGATGCCTCGCGACTGATCGCCTCGATCGCCTCCAGGATGATGTCATCATGTTCATCCTTGCAGAGGATCTCTGCCACCGCCGGGATCTTGACCAGAGACTTGACCAGAGCGAAGCGCAGATCGCGCGGCAGGCAAGCGATGTAGGCAACCAGGTTGGCTTCTGCAGCCACCGCCAGGCGCGGATCGATTTCCAGGGTCGTGACGATATCATGCAAGGTCACAGCCTGCAGATCGTCCCGTTGGGCGTTGACCCGATCGGCGACATCCGCCCAATCATCGAGAACCTGTCGGGCGGTCACCGGGCGGTCTTTGCGTTCGTGCGACCAGCGTAAAAAACTGACCGCTGCCTCCGGACCGACGATGCCGGCATAAATCTCCATTTCCAGATCCACCGGGAAACGGCAAGAACGCCGCAAGGTGCTGATCATCTCCCAGGCCCGCTCGGTCGGCTCGACCTGCATGTCGAAAGGAGCGCCCGGTTTGGCAAGCAGATTCGGATAGGCAGCAAGAAATTGCTGCACACCTTCATCGAAAGCCTGCTCCCTGGCATGGCGCGCCCAGCAATGATAGTCCGTTTCGACCGCGAGCATGACCATCCGATCGAGCAGGGCCCGGTCGAGGGTTGCGACCTGGTAACTGCCGTCAGGGGGATTGATCGAGACGACCACCTTGTGTTTCGGATGCAGGGTATGGGTGTGCAGACGCCGTTGCTGGTTCTCCACCGGTGGCTCAACAAACTGGAAAATGGCCTGCAGGGTATCCTCCTGCTGGGCCCGATTCAGTTCATCGCAATGTACGATCGTCGGCGGCGCCTCATCGGCCGGCCACCAGGACGGTCGTGACCAGTGCATCTGTTGGCCGTCACGATAGGGGATCCCGACCAGATCACCGACCTCCATCTGACCCAGTCGCAGGGCGACGTATTCGCGACCGATCTCCGCACAGACCTGGACGATGCCGGCACTCTTGCCGACCCCACGGTGGCCGACCACGCAGGGGGTGAGATCGGTTTTGGTCAGGATTTCCGCCAGGACCTGTTTCATCTGGGCAATATTCATGGCGACCTCGGGTGCGGCTGAGTATCAGGGGGCCGCAGCAAGTTTCATTTATCACTTTTTTCCTCCTGATTTGTCAACCTGCGGCAAGGAAACACTGGAAAGGTTCAGCAAGCACCACAACCGCGAACAAGAAATGGCGATTTGGAAACTCCTGTTGCAATGTTCGGATTTTTCCCTCTTTGAAATTTCTGCTCGGTGTTGAAAAATATGGTTTAAAAGTCCTTAGGGCATTCGAGAACGCGTTGCAGAAATACTTACGCTAAAGCCCCAACCCAGGTCATTGGGAAGGGGCTAATTGTTCTTAGAAAACGTACAATTTAAGAATCTGTGGCACTAATCCAAATCACTTAGATGTTACAAGTTCGGCCGTACCCCAGTAGTTGAAAGAAGCGGGACGCCAACCAGGGATGTACATTGCCTGGAGTTCATTAATTCTAAAACCACCATGCTCAATAAGTTTTGGGATCTCACGGTTGAGGTGGCAACCACCACCTACACGTTTCCAAACTGGGTTAATGCAATTCTGAAATCGACGGACTATAAGGTCTGGCGAAGCCCCATGCTCGCAGAAGATAAGTCTTCCTGCCTGATTAAGAACACGAGCCATTTCCTTAATCGCCCGCCCGACATCAATAATTGTGCATAACGTGTAAGTTACTAATATAGTATCAACACTGTTGCTTAGTAGCGGGATATCTTCTCCAGAAGAAACGATCAATTCAACCTCAAAATTAACAGAGCGTGCCTTTCCTTTTGCACGGTCAATCATTTCTGATGAGGGATCTACACCCCAAACTTTGTTAACTCTATTCGCATCATAAAAAGGGAGGTTCAAACCTGTACCTAAGCCAACTTCCAATACTCTACCATAGGCAAGTGGAACAACTTTTTTCCGCTGGCGCATTACAGGTTTCTGACTGCATGCAAAGTGAACTAGATTTGGAAGTATGTGCCTGTCATATAGTTTCATCAAAACCTCAAAAATTCGACCTAACATGGATACCTAAACCCTACCACAACAAACACAAGCACAGTTAATCGCTAAACAATGAAGAGTTTCTCTATGAGCGTAACAAAATGCCACCCGTTTCCAGGTGGCCTTGATGTTTGCAGATTAAAAAGCCTCGCAAATATCTCGATCAATAAGAGGCCGAATTTTTTTCCTCTCGCAACCTGTGACAAATAAGAAAAGCCCTCGACCAAAAGATCGAAGGCTTTATCAGCTGAATTTCTCAACACTCAAATTGCTCTGCTCTCTTCTTTGCGGTAACTATTCGGGCTTGCTCTACGCTCTTCCCCACAGTAGCCATTAGAACTTCCCGTGCGAATAGCATCATTTCCGACAACCGCCCATCCATTATAGCGCTTGAATTTGGTGACTTTGTTTTTGCCCAAAAGATAATCGAGCAACTCAGGCTTAACCATGTCATGCCTGCCATCTGTGTAAACCACTCGAATAAACATCGTGCCTCCCTTCCTAATCGAAAGATCAATGCATTTAAACGAGAAAGAATTACGCCCGAACCCTAAGATATCAATCAAATGACCATTCTTGTAGATGATCCGAATCATGCAAAATTTTAGTGAAAGTAACCCTACCAGATTTCTAGCAAACTTATATGCTGATATTTCCAAACATTGAATCATTGTTTTATGATAACTAAACTAAATGCATAGTAATGCTTATCTTTTCGTTGAGTTATGAGGCGATGGGTCAAAAATCAAAACGGCCTCAAAGTATTGGTTGGACTGTCCAATATATCCTCTTGTGTTCTGTATTCATTAAATTATTAGCTGTCAGGGTGGATCCCCTAAATCACCAGCAAAACAGAAAAGGCCCCTCGAAGCGTAAGGGCCATTTTCACATCTTATTGATGGTGACAGCAGCTTTATAGTTTATTGTTGATGATAGTTTTCAGAGGGTTGATCGTTTATCAGGGCCATTGAATGAGCGAGAAGCCTCACGCCTGTCTTTGACTCTTATGGGGTCAATACCAACAGTTACCCAACCACTTGATCGCTTAAACTTCATTATGCAATTCTTTTCAAGTAAGGCATCTAAGGCCGCTGGAATCAGATATTGATAAGTTCCATCTGTTGTAATCACATGAATATGCTGTTGCCCGTTCCTGCGATCAGGCATGCTGATCTCCTAGACAAAATAGTCAGATCATATTTCAGAAGCATATAAACATTAATGTCAAAAAATCATATCTTCTGAGCTTGATAAAAGGGCCCAGTCCCATATCTCGAGACAATCCAAAGGGCATGTAATACACCAGGAGCATAACAGAAGACACAAAGAATGAGGTTCGCCATTAAGGTTTTCCCAGCTCCCTTGACCATATAAACTGTGAAGGGTGGCAGTACAATAGCTAGAATAACCCGTATAAGATTATTCATAACAGAAACCTTCATCAGAGATTGGTTTCACGTAAAAACGTATATATGAATTACTTTGATGTTTAAACTGAGACGCTAGCAGCCATAAACTTTAAAATTTAGGCAACCCGGCTATCTCTTGAGGAGGAGTAAGAGGATAAGACCCGTGGCTTTCCGTCGCCACCTTACGGTGGGTTTGGCTTTATCTAATTTATTAAAATAAAATTTCAATGCATCATATCTCACATTTTTCTCACAAACAACGAATTTTTTATGTAAATTTTAATAAGCAATAGGCTGGAGATTAAAAGCCACTGAAGTCAAATTCCATTAATCCTACTTTTAGTATCAGTAATCTCAAAACCAAGAGTCAGATGAAAATCTTAGATAGGCTGATATGTGAGAAAAAATGCCCCTCCCACCGGAGGGGTGGTGGCGGAGCAAAAACTCTGTCATGCCTATAGGAAGAAAAAACAGAATGTCGTTCAGTTTTGTAAATCCTACACATTGCCTATCACAATTTTTCTTACAAAAATCTGCGGCCTAGGTCTAGTAGAAACCAACAGCTAGATTTGCTTTAAGATCACCAGAATAATTTCGCCGGCCTCAAAACCAAATTTTGACATTTTAGACTCATTAATCAATGTTTGCTCGTCAACAAGGTACATCCTGTCATCTATAGACAAGGTAATCGTGGAATCTCTGTAAGGGACCTCAAGCATATATTGTAAAAACATTGAATTCCCTGAAACTTCTCCTTTCGCTTCCCCAATGACATCATTCGCCGTGCCAATATATTGCCCCCGATCTTTATTCGTTAAGGTCCAAATGCGCTGCTGCTTTTCACCGTCATCAAAAACAAAATTTTCTTTCAGGGTGCCCACAGATCCTTCCCAGTAGGCATTAATTTCAGCATTAAAATAACGAATAACCTTTCCAGAGCGGTCTTTGACAACACCATGTGCTGTTAAATAACCATTGAAAAACTCTTCGGGCACCATTTGCGGCGTTCGTTCTGCATAATCGGAAACAAGGACTGGACTACATCCTGAAAGAAGAACGATAAAGAAACACAAGGAGATTATCGTCCCGATAATGCGTTCCTTATTTGGATGCATATATGATCTCCTCTTCTTAATATTCTGACTTTTAAAGCAATAGACAGAAGATCCTTAGACCCCCCACTTAGCATGTGCCGTGTTATGTCAGTGCTAAAGATTTTTTGCCATACGGGCAACCGAAACGAGCCAGTAGATCAGGCAGCAGACTACGGCTATCAGAGTCCCGGACAAGGTAATGCGCCCGCCAATCGAAAATGAAATAGTTACAGCTATTAGCCAACCCAGAATAGGAATGGTCAAAGGCAGGTACAGATAACGACCTACTCTGACAAGCTTGTTGCTTGCCAACAGCAACAAAAAACTTAACAGCAGTGAACCAAAGCCTTCGGCGAGAGATAAAGGGGAAAGAAAATCGCCGTCTGCTGTACCAATGAGGCCTACGGCTCCAAACATGCACAAAAACAGACCAAAAACGAGAAGGGCAAGACTTCCTAGAGTTTTCACCGCGTTCTTAAATACACCGATCCTGAGGGACCTTGAAGCTTTTTAAATTGAATGCTACTGGCAAATTAAAATTATTAGAAATCCTCTCACATTGTTTTGGTGCGGTCAAACTTACAGAGGAGAATACATTCTTACTGGCTGTGACTTTCAATAATTTACCTGGCAAATTTAGACAATTTCTTCAGCTTGGTGTCAAATCAAGTTATGCTTGGGTACGGTCTGACTCGAAATAAAGAAAAAGAAAGGGGCGGCAATGAAAAAATTATGGATGTTTGGCTTGGTGTTTATCATTTTGTCTCTGGTTGGCTGTGAGAGTGCCCAGCAGAAGGCTTATGATCTAAAGGCAGATACAGTCGGCACGCACCGAGTTGTCGAAGTCTATACAGAAGCTGGCGACAAGGTTGCTACTATCGAAGACAAAAGCATGAGGTTTGAACTGGTTGGGGAACGTTCTGTCCGGCTTTGGTTAGGTGATAAAAACGAGAAAGTCATGATTGGCAACATGGGATTTATAATTAAAGACATGTGAAGTTTGTAGTTACTTGCAAGAATGGCCACTCTCTTCCAGGTGGACATTCTTGTGTAGATTATAAAACCCCTCAAATATCGCTATTAATAATAAGCTGATTTTCCTCCCGGAAGTCGTGACATATATAAATGGCCTTTCCATAAGGAAGGGTCATTTATAAATTCTTATGATATTGACTAAGAAATCATGGCGTATACCAGATCGGCTGTTTCTTCTAATCTCTCAGGATTGCATGTCCCGTGGCTTGCCGCCAATCAGATTTTCAACTTCAGCATCTGACCATCAATCATCATCCGGCAAACCGAGGAGAGCAGGCTGTTTGTCCCGCCGCCTCGACGTCATCCTCTGATCTCAGTCATGCAGATGAGGCACGACGAGCACAGCCTTTTCCGGTTTATATAGGATGACAAGCTGTTGCTCAAAAAGCTTTTCGGTTTACTCCTTCATTTGGTAACTGATACCTTTTTTTGATCAAAAACCATCAGACTTGGATTTAAGAAAAACTAAGCATGAACCGTTTTCATCTCCTTCGTTATTACATTTCTCAATACAAGCTGTCCTATGGATTGGGGATTTTGTTTATTTTCGCCACCAACTGGCTGGCAGTAACGATCCCGACCTATTTGAAATTAAGCGTGGACATCTTGAGCCAGGGCAAGAATCACCTTCGGTCGAATGTGGATCAACTGTACCATTATCTGATCTGGATGTTTGTCCTGGCGATTCTGGTGATTGTGGTTCGCACCTGTTCGCGCATCTTCTTTTTCAACCCCGGTCGGGCGATCGAGTACAAGCTGAAAAATGATCTTTTTACCCATCTGACCAAGCTGCAAAGAAACTACTACGACCAGAATGAGACGGGAAGTATTATCTCTCGTTTACAAAACGACATCACCGGAGTGCGCCTGATCTGCGGATTCGGGTTGATGCAGTTTTTCAACATCATCGCCAGCCTGTCCCTGACCCCCTATAAGATGTGGGAGCTTTCCCCGCGCCTTACTCTCTATTGCGTTGTACCGGTGTTTGCCGTTTTTCTGATTGTACGGATCGGGATGAAGGTGGTGGTGGGCCACACTAAAGAAAGAATGTCCCGCCTGCAGTCCCTCTCAGCCTTTATTGTCTCTTCACTATCCGGGATCGATGTCATTAAGAACTATGGTCTGAGCAACTGGAGCGAGAAAGAATTCGCCCGGCACAACGAGGGCCTGTTGAACCAATCGCTGCGCATCTCCTTTGTGCGCTCGTTTTTGATGCCCATCCTGATCAACCTGGAAAATATCCTGAAGGTTTTAGTACTGATGGTAGGAGGGATCTATGTCATTGATGGAGACTTCACCATTGGAGAGATCACTGCCTTCATCGCCTATACCGGGCTATTAACCATGCCGCTCATGGGCCTGGGCTGGCTGACCACGCTTTACCAGCAGGGGATGGTCGGAATGACCAGCTTGGAGACCATCATCAATGCTGACACTCCCAATGAAGGGTTGCAGAACCTGCCGGCTGAAACCAGAAAAGCCCTGTTTGACAAGGGCCTGTCAGTCAAAAACCTGTCCTTCTCTTATGGTAATGAACCCATTCTGACCGATATCAGCTTTTCCATCCTCCCAGGGCAGACGGTGGGGATTCTGGGGAGAATCGGTTCGGGGAAGAGCAGCCTGGTCAACTGTCTGAATCGTTATGTTGAACCTCCTCCCGGGACGGTCTTTCTGGGGGACATAGACATCCTGAAACTCACTTTTGAAGATCTGAGGCGATCAATTCGTACCGTGAGCCAGGATGTGTTTTTGTTTTCCGAGTCGGTGGAGCAGAACATCCTTTTCGGCCAATCAGCGGGGGAGCATCCGGGGAAGGAGAAGCTACAGCAGATCATCCATGAATCCGCTTTGAGAGAGGAAATAGAGCGCTTCCCCGAACAGCTCGACACCCTGGTCGGCGAGAAGGGCATTATGCTTTCCGGCGGGCAGAAACAAAGGATCAGCCTGGCCCGATCGATGATGGAGCCCTGTGACCTGTTGATTCTGGATAACGTCTTGTCCGCGGTCGATTATGAAACCGAACGTTTCCTGCTCGGAGAGATTCTCAAACGTAAGCACTCCAGAGCCCTGCTGATTGTATCGCACCGGGTTCAGGCTCTGGAGGACGCGGATCTGATTCTGGTTCTGGATGAAGGACATCTCGTCGATCAGGGAACCCACAGAGAGCTCATTGACCGGCCGGGAATCTACCAGCAGACCTGGGAGCTGCAAAAGGCACAGCAGCAATGAAGGAAATCGCCAAAAAATCCGATTGGCAATTGATCCGGGGATTCTTTGCCTACATGTCACCCTACCGCAAGTGGGTGATTTACAGTATCTTGGCGGTCCCTTTTGCCATTGGCGGAACACTGCTCAATCCCTGGCTGCTGGTTAAGATCGTGGATGACTATCTGGTCGTCGCAGAAATCAAGGGGCTGGTCTTTATGGTCTCCCTCCTGGCCGGAACGGTCGTCATTAACTATATCGCCGATGCGATCTACACCTACAGCCTGCAACGGGCCGGGCAGATGGCCATTGCCGATATGAGAAAGGACCTCTACCGTCACAGCCTGACTTTGCCCAGGAGGTATTACGACAGTACCCCCATCGGGATCACCCTCAGCCGGATGACCTCCGATGGCGAGGCGATTGGGGAATCTGTGGCCATCGGGGTGCTTTCCCTGGTCACGGATATTATCAAGACCATTGCCCTGTTCGGTTTTCTATTTTACCTGTCCTGGCAACTGACCCTGGTGATCGTTTGCATCCTGCCGCCGGTCTATTTTTTGACAAACCTACTTAGAAACAAACTGCGGGTCTATTACAACGAATCCAGGGAGGGGTTGGCCGATGCCACTGCATACCTGCAGGAATGTCTGAACGGAATCAAGACCATCCAGCTTTATGCAGCAGAAAGGAAAGCAGTCCGCCGCTTCAATTCCGTGACCATGGCGGCAATCATTTGGATCGGTACCGGAGGTATCCTGAGGGGAGTCGTGACTATTGGGGTGCTGGTCGGTTTTATCAATACTCTGAATCGTTTGTTCATCCCTATTCGTGAATTTGCCCAGCAGATCGCCCTGATCCAGAGGGCTCTCTCGGCCCTGGAGCATATCGACCGCCTCCTTGCTGAACCCTCGGAAAAAGAACAGCTCGAACCCTTGGCAGATGGTGACCGCATCTGCTTCAAGACCCTGGAGTTCAAAGGGGTCGATTTCTCTTACAATGAGGGGACCCGAGTACTGGATCAAGTGAGTTTCAGCCTGAACCGGGGAGAGAACATTGCCATTGTCGGAGCGACAGGTTCCGGGAAATCGACTATCTTGAGGCTGATCACCAAGGCCTATGACAATTATCAGGGCAGCATCCGTATCAACGGCAGGGAGCTTCGGGATATCTCCAAGGCAGAATTGTTCTCCTGCACCACACTGATGCAGCAGGATGTGTTTTTGTTCAATGAAAGCATCAAATTCAATATCTCTTTAGGCCGGCCAGGGATTGGTGAGCAGGAAATCAAAAACGCTGCCGAATTTGTCTACGCGAACCAATTCATTGAGCGTTTCAAGGAAGGACTGGATTACAGGATCATCGATAATGGCAAAAATCTCTCTGCGGGACAGGCTCAGTTGATCTCTTTTGCCCGGGCAATTGCCGGGAAAAGCGATTTGATTTTGCTCGATGAGGCGACAAGTTCAGTTGATTCCGTGACGGAAAACCTAATCCAAAAGGCCACCGCCAGGATTTTCAAGGAAAAAACGGTGATTGCCATTGCACATCGGCTATCGACGATTCGGCATTCAGAATTGATCCTGGTGATGAAGGATGGGCGAATTGTGGAACAGGGCAGCCATCGGGAGTTACTGAAAGGGGGCGGCTACTACCTTAAACTGCTCAAACGAATGGAACAGCAGGATGGACTTCCCACTGTAACCTAGATCCCGTCGAAAAAATGCATGTCCTAGATTTTGTCCGACAATCTTTCTTGATTCAAAACCACCCGCAGGCCGGTCCTTCCGACAACTCCTGATTTCTAAGATTCAACAGTATGTTGCCATTTGGGAGTTAAACTTCTCATCAGCTAAAGTTTCTGTTTTCAACAGTAGATTCCAAATACCCCCAAAAGTATCATCAAAGTCATGTCTTCCCGCAAATGCACAGAGCACGCCAAGGTGGGCCCAAAAACACTTTATGCTTTAATAGTGATGGATCTCTGAGCGTCTTGAGAAAGAGCAAACGTGAATAATGACTTGAAATGATCTTCAATCGATCGCCAGGACGTCAACCGCAACCTTGAGTTCATGCTCACCGCTGCCGAAGGCGACCCCTTTCAGGGGCGTGACGTCAGCGTAATCGCGCCCCCAGGCCACGGTGATATGCCGTTCACCGGAGAGCTGGTTGTTGGTCGGATCGAAATCGAGCCAGCCGGTCCCCGGCACGAAGACTGCAAACCAGGCATGCGAAGCGTCCGCGCCGACCAGTTTTTCCTTGCCCGGAGGCGGCTCGGTTTCAATGTAACCGCTCACGTAACGCGCCGCCAGCCCCTGGGCCCGGATGCAGCCGATCGCCAGATGGGCAAAATCCTGGCAGACCCCGCTGCGATGCTCGAGAACGTCTTTAAGCGGTGTCGCCAGAGTCGAAAATTCGGGATCGTAGGAAAACTCATGGTAAATCCTCTGCATCAGATCGTGAACCGCATCCACCAACGGACGACCGGGAGCGAAGGACGGCTGGGCGTAGTCACAGAGCAGATCGGAGACCACCACGGACGGAGAATCGACGACAAACTGGGTTGCCTCCAGGACCGCGTCGGAACGGTCGCTGCGCAGACGTTCGCGCGCCATCTCCCAGGAAATTCCACCACTGTCATCGTGATCCGGTTGGGCAAGGGTGTTAATTTCGCTGATTGCCGTGACCACCAGGGTGTCATGGGGCTGTTGGACGGAAAAATAACTGGTGCGATTGCCGAAGAAGTCGAGCCGATGGTAATGATCATGGGGTCGGGGAACGATGTCCAGGGTCGCATCGAGAACCTTTTGCTGGGGCAGCTCACGAGGCAGGAGACGGGCTTCGTTGTAACAAAGGCCGACCCGGGCTTCGTAAATGAACTCGGTCCGGTGCTTGACGCGGTATCTCATATATCCTCGTCCTGCTGCTGCGGCGTCAGCTGTTGCGGCGGCTGGGAATGGCTGAAATAGGTTCCGGTAATCACGTCGGAAAAGCGCCAGAGGTTCTCGGCCAGGCTGGAGAGCAGTTCATCCAGCCCCCGGCAATACCCTTCCGTTTCATCCCGTTGCGACAATTGTGCCAGGTCGGCCAGCCGGAGGGACGTGTAGGCCTCCAGGATACAACGCTCATCATCACCGAGCCGTTGCGATATATGGGTCCTCGGCAGCGCGACGAGATGATCCTGCAGGCATTCGATCTGGTAGGCCAGCGACCGGGGATGCTGCGGGTCTATCAGGACCAGATCCAGCACGGTGGGCAGGTGCATGTACGAATGATAGCGCCGGCGAAACGTGTTCAGGCTGTCACAGATCACCAGGACGGTTTCCATCAGCTGACGCTTGACGGCATCATCCATCGCCGTCACCAAGGTCGCCCGCAGCAGCGAGATCAGCCCGAGTGCCCGTTCCAGGCGGCGACCGATATCGAGCAATAACCAACCGGACTCCCGGGTCATGCTCTCGGCGGTCAGGCCGCTGAAAGCGACCAGCTGCATAATCAACTGATCGAGACGGTCCTGGAACCGGGCATGGGCCAGTTCGGAATACTTATCGTCCTCAACCCATTCGAGCTGAATGGCATCGATGATCCGCCAGATTTCGGTCGGCCAGTGTTCGCGGACCGTCATGGTCACCTGGCTGAAGGCCTGCAGCGTGGAGGACAGGCTGCCGACCCGGCTGGTGTCCTGCAGCAGCGAAGACAACTCCGGCAGGGGCTGCTCCAGCAGGTCGGCGGACTCCTCGCCGACAAACCCCGGATACGTCCCGGTGACATGGGTCAGGGCGCGCAGGAGACTATGAAAATACGGCTTGGGGATGTCGCCGTTGGCGTCACGCAGTTCACGACGCAGCAGCAGGATGTTACGCAGCAGTCGCGCCGTGCCTTCGGCCCGCTCCACATACCGGCCTGCCCAGTAGAGGTTGTCCGCCGCCCGGCTCGGCAACGGTTCGGCACGAAAGGGCAGGACCTGGTCCTGGATCGGCTGACGCCACAGGCTGACATAATGAACCGGTTCCGTTGAGAGAACCCAGGTATCCTTGCTCAGGCCGCCGGCGCGATTCGACACCACCAATTCGCCGGCCTGGGGTGCAATGCGGGTCAACCCGCCGGGCATCGCCACGTAGCCGTCGTCGCCTGCCACCAGAAACGAGCGCAGGACCGCATGCCGTGGTTCCACCCAGCCGTCAACCAGGGACGGAGCGGTGGAAAAACTGACCATCTCCTGGCCGGTGTAGAGGTAAGGTTTCTGCAGGATGCGTTCACGCAAAGCAACCTGCTCTGCCGCGGTCAGGGAGGCGCCGAAAACAGCACGATAGTTGCGGGATCGGTAAATCGGTTTGATGACCAGCTTGTCGAGGTTGTTCAACACGAACCGCCGCTCGTTGTCCTGGCCGCACCACCAGGTCGCAACCGAGGGCAGCAGCAATTCTTCCCCCAGGAAGTAGCGGGCGATCGCCGGCAGGAAAGGCAGCAAAGCCGGATTTTCCAGAATATTGCTGCCGATCGGATTGGCAATCGCCACATGCCCCAGGCGCGCCGACTGGACCAGGCCGGTGACACCGAGCCGTGAATCCTCACGCAGTTCCAATGGATCACAGTAGGCATCATCCACCCGCCTGAGAATGACGTCGACCTGGTGCAAACCCTCCAGCGATTTGAGCCAGACCTTGCCGTCGCGGACGCTCAGGTCGTCGCCCTGAACCAGGGTGTAGCCGAGGTAATTGGCGAGATAGGCGTGTTCGAAATAAGCCGGGCTGTAAGGCCCCGAGGTCAGGACGACGATCCGGGGGTCCTCACGATTCTGTGGCGCCAGGCGCGCCAGGCGATCCCGCAGCGGCTGAAAGAACCCGGCCAGGCGTTCGACATGACTGTCGCGAAAGAGCGCCGGAGCGATGCGCTTCATCACCATCCGGTTTTCCAGCGCATAGCCCGCCCCGGAGGGGGCCTGGGCGCGATCGTCGATGACCCACATGCGGCCGTCGGGACCGCGTGCCAGGTTCGAAGAGCAGATAACCAGAGGCCGATTGGTGCGCAAGGAAATGCCCACACAGGGTCTCTGGAAACCGGCATGGGCAAAGATCAGTTCCGGCGGCAGCAGCCCTTCCCTGAGCAAACGCTGGGGACCATACAGATCGGTCAGAATCAGATTGAGAAGCTCGGCACGCTGGATCAGCCCGGCTTCGATAGCCCGCCACTCTTCGGCGCTGATCAACAGGGGGATGGGGTCCAGATGCCAGGGCCTGGCCGTGCCCTGCAAGCCGTCATAGGTATTGAAGGTCACGCCGTTTTCGCGCAACAGGCGCTGCGCTTCCTGATGACGCCGCTCCAGACCCTCGCGGCCGAGTTGGTCGAGCTCATCCATCAACGGCTGCCAGTGAGGCAGCAACTGCCCCTTGCCGGCATACATCTCATCGTAGGCTTCGAGCCTGGTCTGGTAGAATTGGGTGATCGATCCCTGGATCGACTCGTCAGCCTGTGGCACGGCAGTGTCCTTCCTCACCGAGAGATAATCTCAACACCTGCCGATTATATGTCAGGCAGTCGCCGCAAATCCACGGTATAAGGAAACTCCTCGTTCGGCTCCTCCTCGGGGGGCGTCATCGGCTCAGAAAGACCTTCCAGCGTACTGAAGGTGCCGAGGCCGACAAAGGCCGGTGGGGCCGTCTGGACCGCACCGGGTGCCGTACCGATATCCCAGAAACGGGTGATGCGCCGGGCCTCGGCCTCATAGGCATTGACCGGAAAGACCTCGTAGCTGCGCCCCCCCGGATGGGACACATGGTAGGAACAGCCGCCGATGGCCAGACCACTCCAGGTGTCGATCACCTTGAACACCAGCGGTGAATGGGGCTTGATCGTCGGGTGCAACGCAGAAGGCGGCTGCCAGGCCCGATAGCGGACACCGACCACGTACTCGCCCTTGCGGCCGGTACTACGCAGGGCCAGACGGCGCCCGTTGCAGACCACGATGTGGCGTGGTTCGGTCAGACCGGTGATCCGCAATTGCAGCCGCTCAACCGAAGAATCGACGAAGCGGGCCGTTCCCTGGCTGCCCATTTCCTCTCCCAACACATGCCAGGGTTCGATGGCAAAACGCAGCTCCATGGCCATTGCATCGATGTTGACGGTGCCGAAATGGGGGAAACGAAACTCCAGAAAGGGTTCGAACCATTCGAGTTGGAAATCGAAACCGGCCCGGTTGAGATCAGCGACCACCTCGCGCATATCCTCGCGCACGAAATGCGGCAGCAAGAAACGATCATGCAATTCCGTGCCCCAGCGCACCAGATCATGCTCATAAGGCTGGGTCCAGAACCAGGCAATCAGCGAACGCAGCAGCAGGTTCTGGACCAGGCTCATACGGGCATGCGGCGGCATCTCGAAGGCCCGCAGTTCGACAAGGCCGAGACGCCCGGTGGGGCTGTCCGGCGAATAGAGCTTGTCGATACAGAACTCCGCCCGGTGCGTGTTGCCGGTCATGTCAATGAGCAGGTTGCGCAGCAGGCGATCGACCAGCCAGGGTGCCGGGACCTCACCCTTGGGCATCTGTTGAAATGCGATCTCGAGTTCATAGAGAGCATCGTTGCGTGCTTCATCGACGCGTGGTGCCTGGCTGGTGGGACCAACGAACATCCCCGAAAACAGGTAGGACAGCCCCGGGTGATGCTGCCAGTAGGTGACCAGGCTGCGCAACAGGTCCGGGCGTCGCAAAATCGGACTGTCCGCCGGTGTCGGGCCACCAATGGTAATGTGGTTGCCGCCGCCGGTGCCGGTATGCCGTCCGTCCAGCATGAACTTTTCCGTGCCGAGTCGACTCTGACGTGCTTCCTCGTACAACAGCGTGGTGTTGTCCACCAGCTCCCGCCAGCTGCCGGCTGGATGGATATTGACTTCGATGACACCTGGATCAGGCGTCACCAGAAGCCGTTCCAGACGGTAATCGCGTGGCGGTTCGTAACCCTCGATCACCACCGGCAGGGACAACGCGGCGGCGGTCGACTCGACCACGGCGATCAGTTCCAGATAATGCTCCAGCTTGCTCAGGGGCGCCATGAAGATATGCAGCCGGCCGTCCCGTGCCTCGACACAGATGGCGGTGTGCGGGATTGCGGCTTCTTCACCCTCCGGCCCGGCATCGGCGAGCGGCTGTTCATGGACCTCCGGATGCGACTCTGCGGTCTCTTCCATGTGACTGTAGCGCTGAGCGACCTCGCCGTGATAATCGGCGAGCGCCGGCAGGTCGCCGAACTGGTTGTGCTCCACCGGTACCGGACGTTTTTCCGGCGCGACCCAGGGCAATGCTTCGAGCGGCAGACGCAGGCCCATGGCTGAGCCACCCGGGACCAGGAACATCCGGCCGCGGCGGAAGTCCCAATCACCACTGCGCCAGCCGCCACGTGCCTCGTCCCACTGCAACGGCAAGGCATAGCCGGCCGGGGCCCCCAGGTCGCGATCCAGCAACTGGGCCAGATATTGCCGCTCGAGGGAGTCCTTGAGGTCCGCTTTGAGAGGATCGACATTCTCCGGCAGGGTACCTTCCTTCCAGAGATAATAGAAAACATCCTCATAGCCCGGAACCACCCGTTGAGGATCCAGGCCGAGTCGCTTCGCCAGCTCTCGCGCGAAACGCGCGGCATCTTCATGCGTCATCTCGTCATCACGGGCGATGTCGGCAAGCAGGTCGGCATCATGCCAGACCGGGACCCCGTCCTTGCGCCAGAAACAGCCATAGGCCCAGCGCGGCAGCTGCTCGCCGGGGTACCATTTGCCCTGGCCGAAATGCAGCAGGCCACCCTGGCTGAAAGACTCGCGTAGTCGGCGCACGAGGGTGTTGGCCAACTTACGTTTGTGCGCACCATCGGCCTTGGTGTTCCACTCGGCCCCCTCCATGTCGTCGATCGAGACAAAAGTCGGTTCGCCGCCCACCGTCAACCGCACATCGCCGGACTGCAGCGCCGCATCGACCTGTTCCCCCAGAGCATCGATACGCGACCATTGTTCGTCGCTGTACGGCTTGGTGACCCGGGGATCTTCATGAATCCGGGTGACATTGTTGTCAAAGGCGAAGGTCACTTCGCACTTGTCCGTCGACCCGGTGACCGGTGCCGCACTGGCATAATGCGGCGTACAGGCCAGCGGGATATGGCCCTCGCCGGCAAACAATCCCGAGGTCGGATCGAGGCCGATCCAACCGGCCCCGGGGATAAACACCTCGGCCCAGGCATGCAGATCGGTAAAATCCTGTTCGGGGCCGGAGGGGCCATCCAGTGATTTCTCGTCGGCCGTCAGCTGAATCAGGTAACCGGAGACAAACCGCGCAGCCAGCCCCAGATGCCGCAGAATCTGCACCAACAGCCAGCCGGAGTCGCGACATGAGCCGACCTTGCGTTCCAGGGTCTCCTCGCAACTCTGGACGCCCGGTTCCATCCGGATCGAGTACTTCACCGTGTCCCAGACCATCTGGTTGAGGCTGACGAGAAAGTCGACCACCGGGGTCTCCTGCCGATCAACCTTGGCCAGCCAGGCGCTCAGCAGCGGCCCGCTTTCGGTGACTTCGAAATAGGGTGCCAGTTCTTTGCGCAGTTGCGGTTCATAGTCGAAGGGGATGGTCTCAGCGTACTCTTCAATAAAGAAATCGAAGGGATTGATGACAGTCATGTCCGCCACCACTTCGACTTCGATCTTCAGCTCGCGGCTTTTCTCCGGGAAAACCAGGCGTGCCAGATAATTCCCAAAGGGATCCTGCTGCCAGTTGATGAAGTGCTTGTCCGGGACTATCCGCAATGCGTAGGAACGAATCGGTGTCCGTGAGTGAGGCGCCGGTCGCAGACGCAGAACATGCGAAGCAAGGTTGACCGGCCGATCGAACTGGTAATGGGTGAGGTGCCTGCAGGCAACGCGGATAGCCATATTGGGATAGACTCCTAGTCCTGGAATTGTTTCTGGGTGCTGCTGGTCGTTGTGGGAATCGAAAAGAAGGTCTCGGAGACCACTTCACCGGCACGGTTCAAGCGCGTCTGCAGATTATCGATGTACTCGTGCAGACCGATCGCCTTGATATCATCGATGGTCGTGTAATCGATATCCGCCAACATCCGACCCAGCGCTTTTTCCGCCTGGTTGGTGAAGCGCCCGCGCATCGTTCCCGAGATCGATCGCAGGGACAGCTCGGCCATGATCAGGCAATGGTGAATGGCCCGCGGGAATTCCGCGTCCAGCACCAAAAATTCGATGATATTGTCCGGGACGATCTGGCCATAGACCTTGCGGTACATTTCGAAGGCACTGGCCGAACGCAGGATCGAACCCCAGAGGATGTGGTCGAAGGGCGTGCCAATATACTCTACCGATGGCAGCAGGATGAAATACTTGACATCGATGATGCGCGCCGTTTTGTCGGCGCGCTCAAGCTTGCGGCCAAGTCGGGCAAACTGCCAGCCTTCGCCATGCGTCATGGTGTTTTCCGCCAGGCCGGTAAAAAGATGGCTGGCCATCATGATATCGACGAACAGTTCGTGCGGCATTTCAACACCACCCCCCTGACGCGAGGCGTCCTTGACCATCAGGTAAAAGGTGTTGACCTGCTGCCACATCTCCGAACTGATCCACTCGCGTACGGACCGGGCATTTTCCCGGGCCATGCGCAGACAGGAGAGGATCGAATTCGGGTTGCGGTTGTCGAAAGCCAGGAAGTTGACGACGTTTTCCCGGTTGAAAACATCGTAATGCTCCTTGAACAGCTTTTCGTCACCGGTGGTGACGACCAGCGGCTCCCACTGTTCACCGACGCCGGGCGGCAGGTCGAGGATCATGTGATAATTGGCGTCCATGATGCGGGCCACGTTTTCAGCACGCTCGATGTAACGCCCCATCCAGTAAATCGATTCGGCAACGCGACTCAGCATGTGGCACCCCCTTCCGTTGCAGACGGGGCTTCGACCACCCAGGTGTCCTTGCTGCCACCGCCCTGACTCGAATTCACCACCAGGGACCCCTTCTTCAGAGCCACCCGGGTCAGGCCGCCGGGCATGACATAGATCTCCTCGCCGTACAGAATATAGGGGCGCAGGTCGACGTGGCGCCCTTCGAAATGGTCGTCGACCAGGGTCGGCACACGCGACAGCGACAGCGTTGGTTGGGCGATGAAATCACGCGGTTTGGCGCGCACCTGCTCACCGTATTCGCGGCGCTCCTGTTCGCTGGCATGCGGCCCAACCAGCATCCCGTAGCCACCCGATTCACCAACCTTCTTGACCACCAGCTTGTCAAGATTATCCAGGACGTACTGCAGGTCTTTTTCGCGCCAGCAGAGATAGGTTTTGACGTTGTGGAGAATCGCATCCTGGTCGAGGTAATAGCGAATCATGTCGGGGACATAGGCATAAATTGCCTTGTCGTCAGCCACCCCGGTACCGGGCGCATTGGCCAGAGCGACCCGCCCGGCGCGGTAGGCCCGCATCAGTCCCGGAACGCCGAGCATCGAGTCGGCCCGGAAAACTTCCGGATCGATGAAATCGTCATCAATGCGCCGATACAAGACATCCACCGGTCTCAGTCCGGTTGTGGTACGCATCATGACGCGATCGTCGACCACTACCAGATCCCGTCCCTCCACCAGCTCGACACCCATCTGCTGGGCCAGGAAAGAATGTTCGAAGTAGGCGGAATTGTAGACGCCCGGGGTCCAGACCGCCACCACCGGCTTGTCGCGCCGCGGCGGAGCGAGCTCCTGGAGGAGTTCCAGCAGGCGATTGGGGTAATCGACCACCGGCACCACCCGGGCTGCGTCGAAGGCTCGCGGGAAACTGCGTTTCATGACCACGCGGTTCTCCAACACGTAGGAGACCCCGGAGGGACAGCGCAGGTTGTCTTCCAGAACGTAGAAAGCTCCGTCGCCGCCTCGGACCAGGTCCGTCCCGGTGATGTGACACCAGATGCCGCCGGGCGGGTTGAGGCCGACGCACTCGGGGCGGAAACCGCTGGCCGAAAGCACCAGATCCTTCGGGATAATGCCGTCTTTGAGGATCTTCTGGTCGTGGTAGAGGTCGTCGATGAAGAAGTTGAGCGCCCGGATCCGCTGCTTCAGGCCGTTTTCAATGATGGCCCACTCGCTCTCCTCGATAATCCGCGGCACGATATCGAAGGGAAAGATGCGCTCGGTCCCCTGCTCATCACCATAGACGCTGAAGGTAATGCCCATCTGCAACAGGGCCTTTTCGGCGGCCTGCTGACGGCGGCGGAGTTCCTCGAGGGGCAGTTCATTAAAGCGATCGATGACCGCCTTGGCACCGGGCCTTGGCTGCTGCTGTTCATCAAACATCTCGTCATAAAAACCTTCCGTTTTATAATCCTGAAATCGCATAAGTCTCCTCTCTGCAAAGGCCATGGTTGAATGGAATTCAATATTTAATTCAAACCGTTTTTCCGGTGTTGTCAAATGAAACCGGCGCAATTGACAGGAATGACCGGCACGATCGGCCGGCGGGGAGAGCCCCCGGCAGCGCTTTTTATCGATCCGCGGCCGGGGTTCGATCACAAGGATCTTGCCAGGCGATTACGTCAAGAGGCTCTTGGCCTTTTTGACCAACTGCGTTGAAAACCTTTGCAAGGAAACGGAATCAATATTCCAGCGGTGCCAATAGAGTTTCACGGAATCAAAAGCACGCTCATGAACTTGAACAACATCACCGCTGGCCCGCAACTGTTTGCTTTGCCAATCGGGAACCATACCGTAAGCATATCCGGAACTGATCATTTGCGTATATTGCTCGATCGATGGCACATAATGAATGGCGTTGACGTCAACCGGGTGGTCAAACAGGTGGTGGATGATTTTGTAATGCAGCCTGTCTTTCCGCGAGAACATCACCGCCGGTGTGTGGTCAATCGCAGTCGCCGTCAAGCCATTGGGAAACCAAGCGGCGATAAATTCGGGGCGGGCCAAAAGGCGGTAGGTCATGGCACCCAGGTAATCAACCTTGCACCCCTGAATGGGCGTGGCCAGGTCCGTGATACACCCCACCACAATGCCGTCGCGCAGCAACTTGTGCGTCTCTTCCTGGTCATCTACATGCAGATCGATCAGAAGGTTGCCATCTTCGAGAAGGCCCCCGATAGCCGGCAGGAACCAGCTGGCGAGACTGTCGGCATTGATCCCAAGAGATAATTTGATCGCCGGCTCATCGGTGCCACTGGTTTCTCCCTGCAGGTCATCCTCCAGCAGTTTCACCTGCAGATAATGCTTGATAAGCCGTCTTCCAGCCTCGGTCGGTTGCGGGGGTGACGTTCTTGACAGGAGAATTTTTCCGGTGCGATCCTCCAGCAGCTTCACGCGTTGCGAAACCGCTGACTGCGTCAGGTTCATCAGCGTGGCCGCTTTTTCAAAGCCGCCCTCCTGAACAACCATGGCAAAGGCCTGCAAAAGCTTGTAATCGATCATGATTTATTATTAGCATAATTAATTGATTAGAAAAACAATTAATTTTACTTTTTACCTATCCCGCACTACATTGCAGGCAACGAGACAGCCCGTACTTATTCAGAGGGCCGGGGAGGCGATGATGATTTTAGCGATATGCGGTATTTTTGTGGTGGTTTTGCTGGTTGTGTCCGGAATGGTCAGCGCGGAAACGCGGGGTAACGCTCAGCACATGATCAATGCCAAGTGGCTTGATGACGCGGCCAAATTCAGGCTGGTTGCGCGTTGGGGGATCAAAGGGTAACGGGTCCTGTTGATCGCGAATGCGTTTATGGAGCAACGGCGAGAGGACCGCTCAGGCCATTGCGATCAAGTGTTGGAACGCAACGGGATTCTCTGCCCCGGACGTCCTTTCTCTTCGCGTCAATTCCTTTTCAGACAGCCTTATTGATAAGACCCGACACAATCCATGAGAAAATTCAGAAACGCCCGGTTGGCCCGCGAAAGGTAACCCGCCTCTTTCCAGGCAATATGCAGGTCGAGAAAAATCGGTGGGTCAAAGGACACCGCAGCGACCTTGGCGTCATCAGCAACAACCATGCGCAGCAGGGTTGAGACCCCGATTCCTTCACCCACCAGTGAACGGACCAGCGAAAAGAGATTGGTCTCAAAGACCACCCGTGGTTTCCGGGGCATGTCGCGTTGCAGGTTATCCGTCAGCTCCCGCATGTAATACCCCTGCCTGAACAAGATCAACGGTTCCGATAAAAGTTCTTGCAAGGATATGTTTGGCCGTGTTGCAAAGCGATGGTCGCAGGGCACACAGGCGACGATTTCTTCGCGCAAAAAACACCGCGCAGCCAAACCCTCGGGGACATGACCGCCAGCGATCACCCCCAGGTCAATCTCGCCGGCCATGATTTGCCGCTGAATGTGTCCGGCACCTTCCCCCGTGACGGTCAGTTGGAGGCGGGGGTACTGCGCGTGGAAGTCGCGAATGATCCTTGGGAAATAATAGGAACTCATCATCGGCGGAATACCGACACGAACTTCGCCCGAGGCGAGTTCTTTCAGTTCATTCATCTCTGTTTCGGCAACGGCAATATCGGCGAGAACCTTGGTCGCGTGGCGGAGAAATACTTCTCCCTCAGCAGTCAGAGTGATCTGTCGACCCTGCCGATTGAACAGCGTCAGATCCAGTTCCTCTTCCAATTTGCCAATCGACATGCTGACGGCCGGTTGCGCAATGCACAGCACCTCAGCGGCCCGCGTAAAATTGCGTGCTTTAGCCACCGCGACAAAAGCTTTCAATTGGCGAAGATCCATGGGAGCACTCATAATTTTTATTTATAAAAACAATAAATATAATATATTTCACTTATGGTCAAGGGCGCGTTAGACTCTCGAATCATCCACTGCAATCTGCATCGCAAGGACAAAACCATGGCACGAGAGACGCATCATATCGAACGCGGGACCCGGGATTATCATCGCGCCAATCTGGCCCTGTTTATCGCCGGATTTGTGACCTTTTCCACCCTGTATACCTTTCAGCCGCTCTTTCCGCTGCTGGTCGCCGAGTTTACCACCTCACCTGCCATCGCCAGTTTGACCCTCTCGGTGGCGACTTTTGCACTGGCCTGGATGTTGCCGATATCAGGCTCCTTCTCTGACGTTTACGGTCGCCGCGCCCTCATGGGTATGGCCCTGCTGTTGACGTCTTTGCTGTCTCTGGCCTGTTTCGTCGACACCGGTCTGACAACCCTGCTGTTCATCCGCCTGCTGCAGGGGTTTGTTCTCGCCGGCGTCCCGGCCGTAGCCATGGCCTACCTGAATGACGAAATGTCTCCCCGCGCGATTGGTGCGGCCATGGGCCTGTACATCGCCGGCAACGCCTGTGGCGGTATGGTCGGGCGGATTCTGACCTCGGTTTTGGTCGACATCTTCACCTGGCGGCAAACCGTGGCGATTATCGGTCTGATTGCTCTGCTTCTGAGTTGTCTGTTCTGGCTGCTGCCACCCTCCCGAAACTTCCACCGCCAGCCCTTTCGCTTGAAACAGATGACAAACTCGCTGTTGACCCATGTGCGCGAACCGGGTCTGTTCTGCCTGTTCGCCCTGGCTTTTCTCCTGATGGGCAGCTTTGTCACCGTTTACAATTACGTGACCTTTTACCTGCTGGCACCGCCCTACTCTCTGAGTCAGTCGCAGGTGGCCCTGATCTTTGTCGCCTATGCCTTCGGCGCTTGCGGTTCCAGTGTGATGGGGCAACTGTGTTCCCGCTTTGAACGGCCACAGATTCTGCTGGCCGCCTTGGGGATCATGGCTTTTGGCCTTCTGCTCACCCTCTTGCCTGCCCTCCCCGCGATCATTGTCGGCATTGTTGTCCTGACCATTGGATTTTTCGGCGCGCACGCGGTGGCCTCAGCCTGGGTCGGTGTCAGAGCAACGACAGCTCGGGCGCAGGCTTCGTCACTCTATCTGCTTGCGTACTACCTCGGGTCCAGTATATCGGGCACCGGCGGCGGCGCCGTCTGGAGCCGCTTGGGCTGGCCCGGGATCGTTGGTTTGGTGCTGGTCCTGCTGGGCTTGGCAGGTCTGGTCATTCAATGTCTGGCTTCTCTGGAGAAAACGCAATCAAGAGCCTCTTCTCCCCAGAGACACCCCCGGACACCCTGTGTTCTGGATGTGCCTTCGGCAGATCATCAATAGACGGGTCGGCTGAGCAGATATCAGCGAAGCGGTGACATCCGGAGCAGGTTCTCCTCTCACGGCTGCCAGGACGCATCGTTGCCGTCGGGATCGATTTAAACGGTGGTGGAAAAGGGTTATTCCGTTTATGATTTCCGTCGACGCCTGTTCCCGGATCCGATGAGATGACGTGACCGCCATGACGAATCAGCCCCCCCTCACCCCACCGATTCTCTCTCGTCAGGCCATCGGTTGGTCGGCCGTGTTCGGATCGGCCTTCTTTTTCTACCTGGCCACCGTGATCATCCGCTGGTCCGCCGCCTCTGTGCAGATTCCCTCGGCCTATTTTGTCTTCGCCAGGCTGCTGCTCGGTTTTGTGTTTGTCGCTGCGACCATGGTCGTGCAGCGGCAGCGACCCAAACCGGTCAAGTATCCCCTCCTCATCGGCCGTGCCCTGAGCAATACCATCGCGGTGTATTGTTTTTACAAAGCGGTCGAACTGGGATCGGTGGCCGAAGCCAATATTCTCAACATGACCTACCCGCTGTTCGTCGCTGTCTTTTCCTGGATTTTCCTGCGCGGGCAACGCGATGTTCTGTCGCTGATCACCGTGATTGTGGCTTTTATTGGTATCTGGCTGGTTTTGGCGCCGGACAAGATGAACCCGGGCTGGGCCAACCTGTGGGGACTCAGCTCAGGCATTTGCGCCGCGGCAGCAATCGTGATCCTCAATGTCAGCCGGCGCTACCACGATTCGCAGACCATTCTGCTCTTCATGTTCGGGCTGGGTGCGGCGGTCATGCTGATCTTTTTCCATCAGGCTTTCTTTATTCCCAATGGACGGGAAATGTATTTTCTCCTGGCCAGTTCAGTCTCGGGCGTGGTGGGGCAGTATTTGATCACCTTCGGGTTCCTGTATGTCACCGCCGTTGAAGGATCCGTCATCTCGTCCAGCCGGATTCTCCTGGCCGCCTTGTTCGGTCCTCTGCTGGTTGCCGATCCTGCGTTGACGCTGATGGGTTGGTGCGGAGCATTGCTGATTTTTGCGGCCAATGTGACCCTGGCCATGCGCAAGAGAAGGGTCGTCTAACGGCTGGGAATTCCTGGATCGCCGCGCAACGGCTCGTCGTCAGGAGGCATCCGCCGACCAGAGACGGGTCCAGACCTTTTTCAGCAGAGTCAGGTCGCGGTTTGCCGGCAGACGTTGCGCCGAAACCGGGTCAAGATGTGGGTTGCCGGTTCGGGCGACGATAAAGGAGAAGACATAGTCCGGTTCGGCGCCCATCCGCAGGTCGCTGATGACGATTGCGTCGTCGGCCTGCCAGACCTTGTAAAATCCCTTGGTAAACCAGCGCAGACGTTCGACCGGCCAATGGTCTAACAGCTCGGTCAGCAGTTCAGGGCGGCTGTCATAGCGTTCCAGCGTCACTTCGCTGTACCCATCGAGCAAGGAGTAATAGCCTTCGTAGTAATCACCACCGGATTGCTGGACGACGATCCGCCAGAGCAGCGTATTCAGGGGTCCGGCGCTGACCAGCAGCTGCTCGTAGGCGACCGCCTGCCGGTCCAGGGATGCTTTGACGGCTGTGGTGACATAGGCCTGCGCCGCCACACTCCAGATCAGGTAGCAGCTGGTCAGGGTCAAGGTCGCCCGATTGAAACGATGGCCCCGGTTATTGGTCCGGCTCATGACCAGCGCGGCAATGACGCCGAGCAACAACGGCACGGTGTAGAAGGGGTCGATAATGAAGAGCGAACCCCAACCGACCGGGTAATCGGAAAAGGGCCAGAAGATCTGGGTGCCGTAGACGGTCAGGCAATCGAGCAGGATGTGGGTCATGAAACAGAGCCAGACGAGGGCCGTCCAGCCCTGTTTATGACGGGCAAGCTTCGGGTGCATTTTCAGAATCAGCCAGACAAGCAACGGGGTCAGCAAGCTGAGCACCAATATCGAATGGCTGAAGCTGCGGTGGTAGGTAAAGTCCTTAACCGGGTCGCCGAAGGGCCAGAAGACGTCCAGATCCGGCAGGGTCCCGCAGGCCGCCCCCCAAAGCATGGCTTTGCGTCCGATCTTGCGACCCAAAACGGCCTCGCCGACTGCGGCACCGAGCGTCAGTTGGGTTAAGGAATCCATCGTTTCATGCCTGAACCGAAGGAGCACAGGGTTCACCGGCCTTTTGCAGAACCGGTTTGCGGTTTTTGACCAAGGCCCGGGCAACGATCAATCGAAAAACGGCGCTGCGGCACTCGGCCCAGCAGGATTCGGATGGTGCCGTTATCATCCGAGTGCGCAGCAGCGCCGTGATAGTTCCTTGGATCTGTTGCAACGTCACCCGCACAGGCCCCCTCCGGGCGCCAATCGGGGCGCTTCTGCCGCCTCCGATGATCCAGTGACAGGTGAAATTCATCGTTGATTCTCCCGGCCCGGAGGATGGATGAAATGTCTTCGGGCCAACTGAGGGATCTGCTCCAGGTCGGTGCAGATCAAAAGATTCGGCAGGCTGGCCATCTGTTGCACCGCACACCCGCCAGCAATGATTTTAATGTCCGGGTCGAGTTGCCTGCGCAAGCTCCTGAGGTCCTGCTTGGCCTGACGTGAGGCATAATAACTGCTGAACGACATGGCCACGCCGCTGACGCCCAGAGTCCTGGCCAATTCCGGTATTTCCGACAGGGGCAGCTCTTCACTGAGCCAGATAACCGGCAACCCTGCTTGCTGAAAAAGAATCGCCGCGAGCAACAGGCCGATTTTATGGCGTTCTCCAGACAGGGTCAAAAAGACAATCTGTGGTGCGCCTGCCCGCGTCATGCCGGCGAGCTCACCTTTCAGAAGGTTTTCCAGCTGATCAGAAATCAAATGTTCCCGGGCAATGCTCAACTGGCCGGTGGTCCAGCCGTGATCGAGCTGTTGCAGCAGCGGCGTCACGTACTGGTGAATGAAGGTGTTCAGACCCAGTCTGTCATATTGTTCAGCCAATTCGGTGGCCATTTGCTGGGGAGTCATTTCGTCAATCAATCGTTTGAGCCGATGATCGTCCGGCAACTTATCGGCAGCGATACGTTGTAAAAGCGCAACCCGCTGCTGAGAACTAAGCGCAAAAATTTTGCTCGGACGTTGCCCGAAATTCTGCAGTTTTTTCACGATCCGCAAGGCATCGACCTGCGCCGTTGTATAGCTGCGGTGGCCGCGGGCATCGCGACCTGGGGTCGGTTCGCCATAGCGACGTTCCCAGATACGCAAGGTGTCGACGCCGATGCCGGTTTCGTGGCTGAGTTGCTGAATGTTCATTTTGTCCTAGACAAATTTGAAGTTATCTGAATAATATATAAAAAAATAAATATTGCAAGAGAAAAATATGCCAAAACAAGGAGACGATCATGGATAAGAAGCTGGAGCAGATGTTTTATGCGTTGCTCGGTGGCGCCCTGACCATGAAAGAGAAGGTCGAGGCCAGCAACGAGGAACGCAAAGCCTGGCAGGAAAAAAGCGAGGAGCACGCGCGCAATTTTGTCGAAGAAATGGCCCGGCGCGGAGAGCAGGAGCAGGCGCAGCTCAAAGAGATGTTTAAGAAGATGTTCAAGGAGATCGTCGCTGAGCTCGACCTGGCAACCAGGCAGGATCTGGAAGAGCTGAAAAAGGACCTGGAGAAGTAAGTGGTCCGTCGCACACTCATCGCCCTCCACTATTGCCGACCGCAGCGCAGCTATGCCGTGTTCCGGTTCCTGGTGACGGTTTTTCTGCTGTTCCGTCGCCGTTCGCGCTGGCTGCTCTGGAAACCGCTGGGCCCGAATGAACTGGTGGCGAACATTCGGAGTCTGGGCGCCAGTTTTCTGAAGCTGGCTCAGGTTCTGGCGACCCGGGCGGATTTTTTCGATCGAAATTACTTACAGGCCTTGCGGCAACTGCATGACAAAATGCCGGCCATGAGCGATCAGCACCGGCAGCGCGCCTTCAAACGTGCTTTTCCCGACCCGTCAGTGTTTGCCGACTTCAATGAACAACCGCTGGCCAGTGCCTCGATCGGCCAGGTCCACCAGGCCCGTTTGCGCGATTCCGGGGCGACCGTTGCGGTCAAGCTGCTCAGGGAAAATATTCAGTTCAAGGTCAAGGTCGATATTTTTCTGCTCAATCTTTTTCTGCGCTTTTTCCGGCCGTTGTTTACCGACCAGACCCGGCATTCCATCGAGTCGGTCCTGCGGGCTTTCACCCAGGTGATTTTGCAGGAAGTAAGCATGGTTCAGGAGCTGGCCAACCTGGAGCATTTCAGCCAGGTTTACCCAGATGCCGGGATCCGTTTCCCCGTCCCTTACAAAATACTTTGTTCGGATACCGCGCTGGTTATGAGCTTCGAACAGGGCGTCCGCTTCGATGATGTCGAAGCCGTATCCCGACTTGACGTGCCGTTTCAGGAACTGATGCAGAAACTGGTTCTGTTCTACACCGAACAGATGCTCGTCAAAGGCTATTTCCATGCCGACCCGCATCCGGGCAACCTCCTGGTCAGCCCCGATGGCGAACTGATCCTGCTCGATTTCGGTATGGTCAGTCGCATCCCGCAGCCGATGCGGGAGGCGATGATCTACGCTGTCAAATCAGCTTATGAGCGGGATTTCGACATGCTGGTCAGTGCCACCCGCAGGATGGGAATTCTCACCGAAGAGTCAGATTTGAACGCGTTGGGCAACGTGGCCGAGAGGCTATTCGAGATCTTTGACAGCGATCATCTCGACGCCTCGAGCATGCAGGAACTGGCCTTCGGCGTCCTCGACGCCCTCAATGATCAACCGTTCAAGTTGCCTCAGGATGTGATCTACGTGATGCGGGTCAGTTCGCTGATCGAGGGACTCGGCACCCAGTACATCGAGAACTTCAACGGCATCAAGGATATTTTGCCGATTCTCAGGGATAATCTGCCCCGGGCGCTGGGCGAAGACCGCCTGCCCCTGGACAAGATCCGGCATGAATTGCTGCAGCTGCCGATCACGGCAACCAAGGCACGGCGGGTGGTCGAACGGGCTGAACAAGGCGAGCTGGTGGTGCGTATGGCCAGCGCCGATCGCGCTTACATCCTGACGCGGCTGACCAGACAACTGCGGCGTTTGGGCTGGATGCTCTTCTTTCTGGGCCTGGCTTTTTATCTGCAGCGCCTTGCGTTTCAGTATGCTCTG
Source organism: Desulfuromonadales bacterium (assembly GCA_037383085.1). Classification (GTDB taxonomy): domain Bacteria; phylum Desulfobacterota; class Desulfuromonadia; order Desulfuromonadales; family BM103; genus JARRPG01. Next base: position 32,746 of record JARRPG010000011.1, read on the forward strand.
ACCCTCTCCATCATCAGTCTGATCATGGCGGCATTGACCCTCAGACCCCAACGATAATTCTGGAGGTACAAGAGACAACAATGAAAACTGCCATCATTGGAGCCGGAATGGCCGGCCTAACCGTTGCACGCATTCTGCGTGCGGCAGGCTACGAGGTCACCGTGTTTGACAAAAGCAAGGGCACCGGTGGCCGTCTCGCAAGTCGTTCCTACCCTGGCGGCTGGATCGATCATGGCGCCCCGTATTGTTCCGCTGAACCCGGTTTCAAGGATTTTCTCCGCCGGCAATTGCCGGCGGGGATCGTGCAACCCTGGCAGCCACAGGTCACGGGTCAGCTGCGCCATGACGAGCAATGTGATCTGATCGGCGTCCCCCGCAACAGTGCCATCACCCGGGGGTTGCTCGGCGATCTGCGGTTCCAGCCCTCTACGCGGATCGCCGCACTTGAAGCCGGTCCGGCCGGCTGGCAGCTTTTCAATGACGGCGGCAGCCGGTTGGGAGAATGGCCCCTAGTGGTTGTGGCCGTCCCCGCCCCCCAGGCGTTGATGTTGCTGAAGGATCATCCGGTGTTTGCCGAGCCTCTCGAGCGGGTCCGCATGGCGCCCTGCTGGGTCGCGGCGATTCGTACCGAGGAGTTTGTCGATCGCTGGCCCGACGTCGCGGTTTTGGACCATCCGGTCCTGCGCCGGATCGTTACCAATAGTGCCAAACCGCAGCGAGGCAGCGACCCGATTTATCTGGTTCAGGCGCAGAAAAGCTGGTCCGAGCAATGTCTCGAGGAGCCACCGGAAAGGGTTGGCCGACATCTGGCGGCGGTTTTCACCGAGTTGACCGGCCTGGAACGGCGGCATGACGTCCTGTTCACGCATCGCTGGCGGTATGCCTTCGCTGAACAACCTCTCGACAGCCCCTTTCTCTGGGAGCCCACATTACGGCTGGGAGCCTGCGGCGACTGGTGTCTCGGTCGCCGGGTTGAAGATGCCTGGCGCAGCGGCACGGCGCTGGCCGAACAGATTCGAAAAGAGTGTTCCGAGGAGGAGCCATGATGCCAACAGACCGCGGCATGACGACGTCACAGGCACCGACGCTTGCGCAACAGAGAGCCCTGAATGCCTTGCAGCAGATGTTCGTCGCCGACGCCCTGGCCATGCCCGTTCACTGGTTCTACAATCCGCAGGATATCGAGAGGGCCTTTCCGGGCGGGATCAAGGGCTTTGCAGCAGCGCCGGACTTTCATCCCTCGTCGATTATGGCGCTGCACTCCACGATCCGGGGCGGCCGGGGGACTCAAAATCAGACCAGCGACGCCCCGGAGGTGGTTGGCGGGGTGATTCTCAAGGGCCGCCGGAAATACTGGGGAATCGCCAACCAGCACTATCATCGCGGCATGCAGGCCGGAGAAAACACCCTGAATGCGCACTGTGCGCGCGTCCTGATGCGCTGTCTGGGCAAAAATGCCGGCCGTTACGATAAGGAACAATTCCTTGACGCCTATATCACCTTCATGACCGCTGACCCGCCAGAGCACCCGGACACCTACGCCGAATCCTATCACCGGGGGTTTTTCGCCAACCTGGCATGCGGCCAGCCGAGAGATCGTTGTGGCGCCGTGACCCACGATACGTCGTCGATTGGCGGCCTGGTGACGATCGCCCCCCTGGTCCTAGCCGAGCGGTTGGCCGGTGTGCCGCTCGCCGAGGTTCGGCAACATTGCCGCGCACATCTCGAGCTCACTCACCCGGACCGCGGACTGGTACAGGTCTGTGACGCCTATGTGGTGCTTCTCGATGGCTTGCTTTGCCGTCCGGAAGGTGCCCCCGTCGAGCCGCAGATCCTTGCCGCGGCGCAAAGCAGTGCTGGTTTCGATCCGGCAGCTTGGGTCGACAAAGACATCGACGATCGACAGGTGGTCGGAGCACATTTTTCTTCGGCCTGCTACATCAGCGAATCCTGGCCGAGCGTTCTCTACCTGGCCTACAAATATCGACACCAGCCACGACAGGGGTTGCTCGCCAATACCAACCTCGGCGGCGACAACGTGCATCGGGGCAGTGTGCTCGGCGTCCTCTTTGGGCTGATGAACTTCGCTGACGTCGTGGATGATTTCTATCAACTGGCGGATCAGGCCGAGTTGTTTGCGGAGATCAGCGCGTTGCTCGGTTGCCCCGATTCTGACCCGGCGCTGGCCAAAGTGAGGCGCATTCCGTAAACTGGATGAAGTGAAGCAAGTTCCCGAGGAGATCGGGAGTCAGGAGAGACTCATGGCGCGCGTTGTTGTCATCGGTGGCGGTTATGCCGGGTTGGCGTGTCTCATTGATCTGGCCAAGAAAGCTCCACAACTTGAGCGGCACCTGGTTGATGGGCGGTCTACACATTGCAAGATGACCAATCTGCACAAGACCTTCGTCAAGCCGGTCACCGACTTTACCGTGCCTTATGCAGAGCTCGGCGATCGTTTCGGCTTCAGACTTCACCAGCAGCAACTCGGCATCACCCAAGCAGCAGTGAAAACCTGGCAGCAAACGAAAAAGCTGCCTCTGGCCGATGGCGAACTGGCCTTCGACTGGCTGGTGGTGGCGACCGGATCCCGTCCTCAAATACAGCCCATGAACGAAAATGTTTTCGGCCTCTCGGCGTTGCAGGACGGCCGTGGACCGCAGTTGTTGGAGGACTGGGTCACCAAAGCGGTGGATCGGCGCATCGAACTCAGTTTCGTCGGCGCCGGCGCCACCGGCCTGCAGGTTCTTTTCGAACTGCAGGAGCAGCTCCGGCGGAAGCGGGTTGACTGCGGCTTGCGTCTCGTCGACCTTGGCAACAGGCTGGCTGCGGAGTTACCCGACGGGGCTCATCGCTACATTGGCCGGAAGCTGCAGCGAGAAAAGATCGATTACCTGCCGGACACCGAATTTCTCGGCCAGGAAGACGGCGAGGTTCTACTCGCCGAGAAGGAAAGCGGCCGGAAATATCGCCTGCCATCGACAGCGACGCTGCTGTTCCCCGGCGTCAAGCCTGCGCCCTGGGCGCTGCAGAGCAATCCTTACGGTCAGGTCGAGATCGACGGTCAAGTGCTTGCGGATATCTTCAGTGCCGGAGATTGTGCCGATTATGCCGGCAACGGACTCAACCACCTGACGGCTCAGGCGGCGGTACGCAAGGGCAAGTTGGTGGCCCAGAACATCTGCAGCATAAACGCCGATCGGGATTTACGCCCTTATCGCTACCAGGAGAAGGGCTACCTGCTCAGCCTCGGTTCCATCGATGCGGTCGGCTGGCTGTTGCTGCGCTGCAACCTGATCACGGGGTTTAAAGCCAATGTCCTCAAAGAGGCGTTGGAAAGCCAGTATGATCTTTATCTGGACGGCGTCGATACTTACCTGGGGTCTCCCTGAAGGGTTTTGCGGGCCTTTTCTGCTGACTCTTTTTGGGCGTTCAAAAAAGTCAGGCGGCTTCAGGGGCAGCAACCCCTGGGTTTGAAAGGGTCGATAAGGACTTCTGGAGGGAGCCTTTTCATCTATTCACATCGATGGGTTTTGTCCTGAACCTTTGCTGCCTGCGATCCGGCGAATCGCAGCTGCCGGAGGGTCACCCACCGGAGTCCGGGTCACGCTGCAGCCATTCCTTGATTTTCGCCCTGGTAAAACCCCAGGCCTGGCCGGGTTCAATACGGGGAGGAATCGTCAATTCACTCGAATTGATCTTCACATCGAGCAACGCCGGTCCTGCGGTGTCGAGCGTTTCGCGAAGAGCCTGCTCGAGCTGGTCGGGTTTGTTCACGCTGCGCCCCGTTGCACCGAAACTGCCGGCCAGGGCCTGGTAATCCGGATTGAAAAGTTCCGTCTCGTGCTCAGGATATCCCTCGACCTCCTGTTCCATCTGGATCAGCCCCAGCCGCCGGTTGTTGAAGATAATGATCTTCACTGGCAGGCGATATTTGACCGCCGTCAGGAAATCGCCCATCAGCATGTTGAAGCCGCCATCACCGCAGAGGGCAATCACCTGGCGTTCCGGACAGGCCAGCTGCACACCGAGTGCCGCCGGCATGGCGAAGGCCATGGTGGCGAGATTGAAAGAAAGCAGCAGGCGTTGTCCTTCTCTGAGATGGAGATGCCGGGCAGCCCAAACAGTCACCGCGCCGGTGTCACAGGTGAAGATCGCCCTGGCCCTGGCCAGGGTGCCGAGGAGCGCAGCCACGGCCTGGGGATGAATGACATCTTTGCTGCGCGCCAGATCGGCGCGTTGAGCCAAAGCCGCATTCCCTGCTGCTTTGGCTTTCTGAACCGTGGCCAGATGGGTCACGTCCTGGCGGGAAAAGAGGCGCCGGCAAAGCTCTTCGCTCACCGCACGGCAATCACCGATCAGTCCCAGTTCGCGGTCGGTGCGGCGACCGATCACGCGGCCCTTGGTATCCACCCGAATGATCGTGGCATGCTCCGGATACCAGTCTCGGTAAGGAAAATCGGAGCCGAGCACCAACAGCAGGTCACACTTTTCCGCCGCCTCAATGCCGCCACGCGTTCCCAGCAAACCCAACCCCCCGGCGACGTAGGGGTTGTCGTCAGGGATCAGGTCTTTGGCTTTCAGGGAATAAATCATCGGCGCCCGAAGGTGTTCGGCAAGTTTTAACAGTGACTCGGAAGCGTGGCGGCAGCCTTCACCGTAGAGAATGCTGACGCGTTTGGCCTGGTCGATCAATGCGCAGGCTGCAGAAAGACTCGCTTCGGCCGGCAACAGCGAAGACGACTCGGTTTGCGGCAGCACCCGGAAAGAACTGGTCTCAATAGCCTGATTGCCGACATCGTGGGGGATGGTGAGGACCGCGACGCCATGTTCGTAGAGCGCAGCGTGACAGGCTTCGATGGCCAGACGCGGCATCTGGGCAGGATTGGCCACGGTAGCCCGAAACAGGGCGACATCGCTGAACAGGCGCTGCAAGTCGACTTCCTGATGGTAACTGAAACCAATTTCCACCGAAGGCACCTGACCGGTGATAGCCAGAACCGGTGCGTAGTCCTTGGCCGCGTCGTAAAGACCATTCAAGAGATGGATCGCGCCGGGGCCAACGGTTCCGGCACAAACGGCAAGCCGACCGGTCAACTTGGCCTGGGCACTGGCGGCCATGGCACCCGCCTCCTCGTGCACCACATGGATAAAACGTATGCGATCCTGGCCACGCAGGGCCTCGATCAACGGATTGATCGCGTCTCCGGGAACACCGAAGATCTCTTTGACACCGAATTGGTCAAGCACATCGAGCAGGTGTTGGTAAAGTTTCATCGTCTCCCCTTGACGTCCGCACCGCTCGGTAGCAGTGGGTCATCACTCTGGATCATTGCCCAGGCAGGTAATGACCACAGGCAACCGGCGGATAGATTTCTGCAAACGACTTCATGGTCTCGAAATCGATGCGTTTGTTGATATGATGCCTCTGCAGTTGCGTGAAAGAATCGAGGCCCATGCCGGCCAAAAGTTCCAGGGTCGCCTGAACGGTTTCCTTTTGAAAGTTCGTCACCCGCCGGGCTTTGTCCGCGACCACCAGTCCCCGCGTCAAATGGGGGTTGTGCGTGGTGATCCCCGTAGGGCATTCATCGGTGTCGCATTTCAGCGCCTGGATACAGCCAAGAGCCAGCATCATGCCACGGGCACTGTTGCAAAGGTCGGCACCGAGGGCCATGGCCTTGATCATATCGAAGGCACTGACGATCTTGCCCGAAGCGATCACCCTGATCTCCTGCTTCAGATCATAGCCGTTCAGCATATCGGTGACAAAGACCAGGGCTTCGACCAACGGCATGCCGACGGAATCGGAGAACTCGGGAGGCGCCGCACCGGTCCCGCCCTCGCCGCCATCGACGGTGATAAAGTCTGGTCGGATCCCGGTCTCGATCATCGCCAGACAGATCGCCTCGAATTCGCTTTTCTCTCCGACACACAGTTTGAATCCCACCGGTTTGCCCTCACTCAGATCACGTAACCGCTCGACAAACGCCAACAGGCCTGGTGCATCAGAGAACGTCTTGTGAAAGGCTGGCGAGACGACCTTGGTGTAGGGCTCGACGTTTCTGATCCGGGCAATTTCCGGGGTCACCTTGGGCGCGGGCAGTACACCGCCATGCCCCGGTTTTGCCCCTTGGGAGAGCTTGATCTCGATCATCTTGACGACCGGCTTGGCCGCAGTTTCGCGAAACATCTGGTCATTAAAATTGCCATCCTCGTCCCGGCAACCGAAATAGCCCGAGCCGATCTCCCACACCAGGTCAGCGCCGGCGGCTTCATGGTAGGGGGAGAGTCCTCCCTCTCCCGTGTTGTGGAAAAAATTGCCGGCTTGCGCACCGACGTTCAGGGCCCGTACCGCCGAGGCACTGAGGCTGCCGTAACTCATCGCCGAGATGTTGAGTAACGCGGCTTCATAGGGTTGCCGGCAGGCAGGCCCCCCGATTCTGATCCGGGGGGCGGTCTCCTTTTTCGCCCGGGGATAAATAGAGTGTGGTAACCACTCGTAATTGCCATGATAAACATCTTCCTCGGTGCCGAAGGGATGCGTCTCCAGGCGCTGATCGGCTCGCCGGTTCACCATGTTGCGCTGGATCTTGCTGAAAGGTTTGCCTTCGGTGTTGTTCTCGACGAAATACTGGTGGATCTCAGGAGAAATCCGCAAGAAGAGATAGCGAAAATGACCGAAGAAGGGGAAATTGCGGAGGATGGTATTGGATGAAAAATAAAGATCCCAGAGGCCAATCAAAACAATCGGCGCCAGCATCACGAAGGCCCAAAGAGCGGGTGGCCAGATCCAACCGGCCACGCCCACCAGCAACACGCCGACACCAGCCGCAATCAGGAATCGTCGACCGTGAATCTTGAACAGGAAAAACTGGCTGAGCTTCGAATTGAGTTCTTCGGTATGCATAGGGGTCTTATGTCCTCCGTTGATGCAATGGGCAAAGGACGTTTGATGTTGTCAACGAAAAATCGCCGCTCAGCGAGATGCTGACAGCAGCGATGCGATTGTGTTGCTTTTTGCCATGCCAGATGAGACGGCCATAGCGGCAACGCCGCAATCTCCATGCGTCTCGCGACCTTGCCAATGTAGCCCGATCAGCGGTTCCAGTCAAAAAAGAATACTGTCAGCACGGGGCAACGGCCATCTTTTCAAGCCCCCCATCGATGTGCGTCGGTTTTCATCTTCCCGCAGCGTCAAGAACGCACCGATTTGGAGAGCTGTTATGCTTGTAAGGGGAGGCGTTGCTGATTGGCTCCACCGGATAGGTTACCAATGGTCACAACGTCCTGAAATGCTTGTTATTTGGTAAGGTTCGGTTGCGGACAGAACGATCATCGGACCGTCTGTTAAGAGGACACGATGAATTTTTTCCAGATTGCCACCATTCTCATCGTTTTGACGGCACTCTTCAGTTACTTCAACCATCGGCGGCTGCACCTGCCGATGACCATCGGCGTTCTGTTGATCTCTCTGGTGATGTCTTTAACCTTGATCGCGCTGTCGCACCTCGGGGTGGCGATGGAGGGACATGCAACGGCACTTCTGCAGCGGGTCGATTTCGACGAGACCCTGCTGCACGGCATGTTGGCCTTCCTGCTCTTCGCTGGCGCACTGCCCTTAAACCTCGAGGACATGCGACAGCAGAAATGGACCATCGGGCTGTTGGCCACTGCCGGCGTGCTGGCCTCGACCTTTCTGGTGGGTGGCCTGTCGTGGTGGGTCCTGCGTTGGCTGGACCTGCCAATCCCCTTTCTCTACTGCCTTTTATTCGGGGCCCTTATCTCGCCAACGGATCCGGTCGCCGTTCTCGGTCTGATCCAACGGGTCGGCTTGCCGAAACAACTCGAGACCAAGATCGTTGGCGAATCACTCTTCAACGACGGCTTCGGAGTGGTGGTCTTTACCGTCCTCTTGGAGATTACCAAGACAGAACAGAATGTTTCAGCCCTGAACGTCGGCGGCTTGTTTCTTCAGGAAGCGGTGGGGGGCATCCTGTTTGGGCTGCTCCTGGGGTGGATCACCTACACGATGCTGAAACAAGTCGACAATTATCAGGTGGAGGTCCTGCTGACCCTGGCCATGGTCATGGGGGGCTACACCCTCGCCAATGCACTGCATGTCTCGGGCCCCCTCGGCATCGTGGTTGCCGGCCTGTTGATTGGCAGTCACGGCCGTTCCTTCGCCATGTCGGAGATGACGCGCAAGAATTTGGACACCTTCTGGGAATTAATTGATGAGATTCTCAACGGCGTCTTGTTTGTGCTGATTGGATTGGAAGTGCTGGTGATGCCTGTCACCACCCAACACCTGCTGGCCGGCTTGGCCATTATTCCGGTCGCCTTGCTGGCGCGCTGGTTCAGTGTCGGCGGTGCGGTTCGGCTGCTGCAGCTGGGGCGCTCATTCTCCCCCGGTGCCGTCATGCTGATTACCTGGGGAGGACTGCGCGGCGGAATTTCCGTGGCCATGGCGCTGTCGCTGCCGCAAGGTCCGGCCCGCCAGACTATCCTGGTGATTACTTATGTCGTGGTGGTTTTTTCGATTCTGGTCCAAGGGCTGAGTCTGCGGCGTGTGGCCAATCGCTTCGTCCCGGCCGAATGAACAGCGCTGCGATCATGACTCGGACCGAAAAGGGCCTGCATCACGTTGTGGGCGAACAGCGAACATGTTAATCTGCAAAGCAACAACCCCGAACGGAAAGAGGTCAAGATATGGGAACACATTACATCATCGATGATTGTACCGGTTGTGGCACTTGCGAACCGGTCTGCCCGGTGGAAGCCATCAGCGAAGCGGATCCTATCTACGTCATCGACAAGGACACCTGCACCGATTGTGGCGCCTGTGACGATGTCTGCCCCGTCGACGCCATCAAGTGGGAGGAAACCGCAGGCTGAAACCTGTTCCGGGGCTCGCGTCACTGAAGAATGATCGTCGTTTCCGTGGCTGCCCCAAAAGGCAATTTGCAGAGCAAGAAGCGACAACGATGTGACTGTCCAGAGTGGCAAGAGCGCGAGTGAGTTCTCCTGCTTAAAAGCGGTTGGTCAACATAAAAATCTCAGGGCTTCTTCAATTTGCGTAAAAACCTTTGACCAGAGCCCCGTGAATGTCATGGCGTTTTCATACAATGTCCATGACGATTCATAATCCTCCGGCGGGCATAAAAAGGCTATTTTTTTGAAGGGTTCAACGGGTGAAGACAGTTTTTGGTAGAACCCGTAAACAGGCAGGAACAAGGCACCCACAGAGAGCCGTCGAACATCATAGAGAATGTTCAGTTTCGATTCCTGAGCCTGGTTGAAGACCTCTTGAGTAATCTTTAGGGATTGGCCGATATCGACCTGCCCTTCAAGGGTGCACTCAAGAATGTTGCGCTCTGCATCGATTTTGGTTTTTGATTTCATCATCCTATTCCAAATTGAAATATACGACCGCGTAAAGCACTGATAAATTTACCGGAATTATGACGGTCGGTCAATTATTACGAATTCTTGTCGGTTGCTCCGGACAGATGATGATGGCCTGCCTCGCCTGTTGTGAATCATCGCTGAAAACTTCTGAAAAAAGAAGCAGCGGCCACCGGGAGTCCCGTTGGCCGCTGCCGTTTTGATGAAAGTTGCGCAAAATCGTACTGATCAATCAGAAGCGGCTATTATTCTCAAAAAATCCGTCAGTTCTTGGACTGTCTGGGAACGTTTACCCTTGTTGCGATACAGAGAATTTTTCCCGAACACAGGCCAGAGACAGGCCCGAGGCCTGCAACTATTCACCGCCCTGCTTGGTCGGCGGCCTATGCTCGGTATCAACGTCCACAGCAAGCCTGTGCAGAGCCTCCAGGACATCACTCAAGATGCTCGGAGAATCTCCTGCCATGTTTTCTTCCTCGGCAACTTCCAATTCCAAAGCCTCGTACTCCCAGTGTTTGAGAACTTTGACTTTTTGCTCACGCGTCAAGGAGGCTTCTTTAAGCACATCCCGTGGATGAGCAAACATCTTGGCTGGATTCAATAATGCTTTTTCAAAGTCCATGATTGACCCTTATGAAGCAAAGATGCACAAACCGTTATTGGCCGCGCTTCAGGCCGTGGTCTCCCACTTGATAACATCGACGGGGCAGACATCGTCACACGAGCCACAGTCGGTGCAGACGTCCTTGTCGATCACATGCACCTCCCCTTCTTCGCTGATGGCATCAACGGGGCAAACTTCGGCGCAGGCGGCGCAATTGATGCAACCTTCATCAATCCAGTGTGTTCCCATGTTCCTACTCCTTTCGGGTTGAGTCGCCAGGTCAGTCTTGCAACTCCTGACGAACGAAATTCAGGGATTCCCCCGACCCGCTGGTTCTTTCCCTACAGGCATAGGCAGTGCACCTTTCATTGCGGTCCGATGCACTGCCTCGTAGGATGATCCTCTGTGTAGTCCTTCGATGACGGATCCTCGAACGCGGCGATGACGCGCTCGGCGTCCGCGAAGGCCGCCCGGATGTCCGCCGCAAGCTGCTCGTAGCGACGGGCGTCTTCGGTCCGGCCCAGCACGCCGGCGATCTGCGCCAGG
>JARRPG010000012.1:0-21817 GCA_037383085.1 Desulfuromonadales bacterium
AAAAAGTTCTTTGTCTGCACAAGGGGCTGTCTGAAATCGAGGACGGCCAGCTGACCATCAGGGCCCTGGCCGATCAGCTGCGCCGACTCGAAAAGGAAGAGCGCCTCTACATCATTCTGCTGACCCATGTCAAAGAACGGATTCGCAATTCCTATGCCCGATACGACACCCGGTCGGAACAGGAGGCCCTGCTGGTGAAGGTCGCCGACGAACTTTATAGTCAGGGCCTTTATACCGGGGACATCCCGCTTGACCTGTTCCACAACGTCATGGTGCAAATCGAGAAAGAAGCGGTCTACATGCAGACCCTGCTGCCGAAAATCATCGCCGACCGGGACGTTTCCCTGCGCGAAGATTTCCTTGACAACAGCGGCCTCGATCGTTTCTATGTAGAAGAACTGGAACGCGAATACTTTGAACGCGATCTCCGCGACCCGGCAGATCTCAACGCGATTCGCAGAGGTCTCGCCGACTGAGATCCGGGTCCGATGGACACCGAATCATGAGCCAACCCGCGCGCGACAAAATCCGCAACATCGGCATCATTTCCCACATCGATGCGGGAAAGACCACGGTCTCCGAGCGCATCCTGTATTACTGCGGAGAAATCCACAAGCTCGGCGAAGTCCACGACGGCATGGCCACCATGGACTGGATGTCCCAAGAGCAGGATCGTGGCATCACCATCACCGCCACCAGCACCACCTGCCGCTGGCAGGACATCTGGATCAACCTGATTGATACGCCGGGTCATATCGACTTTACCATCGAGGTGGAGCGATCTTTGCGGGTGCTCGATGGCGCTGTGACCATCTTCAGCGCGGTGGAGGGTGTCCAGCCGCAGAGTGAATCGGTCTGGCATCAGGCGGATCGTTACCATGTGCCGCGCATCTGCCTGATCAACAAGATGGACCGGGTAGGCGCGGATTACCGGACGGTTCTCAAGCAGATGACGGAGCGCCTCGGTGCCCGTCCGGTGCTGATGCAGCTGCCGGTGGGTGAGGAAGGGGACTTCAAGAGTCTGATCGACCTGGTCGACGGCTGCGAGCTGACCTTTGACGAGGGAGCGTTGGGCGCTGCCGTGGCCTGTGTGCCGATCGCCGAGGAGCATCGCGAGAAAGCCGCCGCCGCCCGCGAGGCCATCGTCGAAGCGGCAGCCGACTGGGACGATGAATTGTTGGCCGATTTTCTCGATGGCAAGCCGATCGCGGCACCACGTATCCGGCAGGCCCTGCGAAAGGGTGTCCTGGCCAATGCGCTCTTCCCGGTTTTTCTCGGCTCGGCCCTGCGCAACCGCGGTGTTCAGCCGGTCCTCGATGCGGTCAAGGATCTCTTGCCCTCGCCCCTCGATATGCCGCCGGTCCCGGCCCATCCTTCAGCTGACGTGGCCGAGGATGTCCTGCTGGATTGTGACCCGGACGGCCCGCTCTGTGCCCTGGCCTTCAAGGTGCTCTCCGACGAAGGGCGCAAATTGACCTACCTGCGGCTTTATTCCGGTCAAATCAAAGCCGGTGAAACCGTTCTCAACACGACCCGGCATGCCGAAGAGCGCGTGGCCCGGCTGTTCCGGATGCATGCCCACAAGCGTGAGCGGATCGACCTGGCCCGGGCTGGCGACATCGTTGCCGCGGCGGGCCTCAAGGAGGCGTTGACTGGCGACACCCTCTGCTCGGCGCGTCAGCCGCTGCTGCTGGCCGGCTTGACCGTCCCCGAACCGGTGGTCTCCCTGGCCGTCGAACCGAAGCATGTGCAGGATCGCGACAAACTCCTGCAGTCGTTGGAGAAACTGCAATGGGAGGACCCGACCTTCTGGGTCCGGGAGGACCCGGACACCGGTCAGACCGTATTGACCGGCATGGGAGAGCTGCATCTGGAGGTGGTTCTACGGCGTCTTGCCGATGACTTTGGGGTTGCCGTCAATGCCGGACAGCCGCAAGTCGTCTACCGTGAAAGTGTGGCCCGCGAAGTCCGGCATACCGAGATCTTTGAACGCGAACTCGATGACAAGGTACAGAAAGCCGAAGTGACGCTGCGCGTGGCCCCGCGGGAACGCGGCGCAGGGGTCGAAATCGTCGTGCCTGACCCGGCGACTGACGGCCTCAGCGCGGACATCTGCCGGGCCCTGGAGGAGACGCTCCAGCTTGCGGTCAAAGCCGGTGTCCAGATCGGCTACCCGATGGTTGATCTGTCAATCGTCGTCGAGAAGGTCCCGGTCCTCGCTGGCGAGACGACGGAAATTGGTGTTCGGGCCGCGGCCCAGCGTGGCCTGACCCTGGCCGCCCGCGCGGCGCAGCCGATTTTGCTCGAGCCGGTGATGGCTCTGGAAATCACCGCGCCGAACGAGTTCTCCGGCAAGGTGCTCGGTGGCTTGCAGCAGAAACGAGGGCGCGTCGAGGGGATGGAGTCGCGGGACGTGGTCGATATTATCAAAGCGCATGTCCCTCTCGCCGAAATGTTTGGCTATATGACCGAATTGCGCAGTGCCACCCAGGGCCGCGGCTCTTATACCATGGAGTTCAGTCATTACGACCGGGCCCCCGACGCGGTCCTCGAAAAATTTGGCCTGCGTTAAACGATTCTGTGTCGGTTCTCTCCCAAGGTGTGTGCCCGTTTGTGGCCCGTGCCTGTTTCCCGGCACTTGCAATTGGATGAGAATCGATTATTCATTTATCCAATAACGGTTCTTCAAGGAGGAGAAGTCATGCCCGGACAAACGGCCCGAAACCATACGGCCACGGACCCGTCGGTCAGCAAAAGCCTGGATTTCTTTAACACCGTTTTTTCCGGAACGGAACTCGGTCCCTTTGCCATTGAGCTCTGGGACGGCACGGTCTGGCGGCTTGGCGACGGGCCGGCGCGCTACACGATTGTTATCAAGCGTCCCGAGTCCATGCGGCGGATGTTCTGGAAACCGAATGAGCTGAAACTCGGCGAAGCTTATATCTTCGACGATTTCGATGTTCGAGGGGACTTGGAAGCCTGCTTCGAACTGGGCGACTACCTGATGGATCGTGACTGGCGGGTCACCGAAAAGTTGCGGCTGGGGCGCCAATTGCTTGGCCTGTCGCGGCGCAACTCCGCCGATGAGCGGGGCCCGGCGCGATTGGGCGGCCGCGCCCATTCGAAGCGGCGCGATGCCGAGGCCATTCAGTACCATTACAATGTGTCGAACGATTTCTACCGGCTTTGGCTTGATCGGCAGATGGTCTATTCCTGCGCCTTTTTCCATGATGCCGACGAGGATCTCGATACCGCACAACAGCGCAAACTTGACTATATCTGCCGCAAGCTGCGTTTGCAGCCCGGAGACCGGCTGCTCGACATCGGTTGTGGCTGGGGCGGGCTGATCCTCCATGCCGCCCGGAAGTATGGCGTCGATGCGTACGGCATCACCCTGAGTCAACCCCAGGCCGAATTCGCCCGGGAACGCATCCGGGAGGCCGGCTTGACGGACCGCTGCCGGGTCGATGTTTGTGACTATCGCGACGTGCCGGACACCGAAAAATTTGACAAACTGGTCAGTGTTGGCATGTTCGAGCATGTTGGTGAGGCCAAGCTGCCGGTTTATTTTGAGAAGGCCTACGCTCTTCTCAAGATGGGCGGGGTCTTTCTCAATCACGGCATCACCGAAGCGATCAACCGCGTCAATCCCGAACCGTCCTTCATCGACAAGTATGTCTTCCCGGATGGTGAGCTGGTGCCGATCAGCACCTCTCTACGGATTGCCGAACAAGCGAATTTCGAAGTGCGTGATGTCGAAAACCTGCGCGAACATTATGCGATGACGCTGCGGCACTGGGTCTCCCGGCTGGAAGAAGGCTATGCCCAAGCCGTGGCCCTGACCAGCCCGGTGATCACGCGGATCTGGCGACTCTACATGACCGGCTCCGCCTATGGATTCCACACCGGCCGCATTGGTTTGTGCCAGTCTTTGCTGATCAAGTCCGATCGGCAACCCAGCGGCCTGCCCTTGACCCGCTGTGACTGGTATCGTCCCTGTCCCACAGAATCCTGCTGATTGGTGAGACCTGCAGTGCAGACCCTCGTGCCCTTGACCGGAGGGCGCAATCCGCAGCAATCCGCCAGACAGGTTGGGCGATCAAGTCGGTGGTGTGCTGAACAGGGGGAGATCTTGCCGCTGATAGGACCGGCCATTTTTTTGTTACAAGACCCTTCCAGATCATTATAATCAACCGACATCAAATTGATGGGGCGTGTCGCCGCAGACTTAAGCAGTGATTTGACTGGAGAGAATCATGGAGATCGAAAGAGGCGCTGGGAAAATCGCCAAATGTTTGAAATTGATGCTCAACAACAAGCCGGGTCATCTGGCGAGGGTCACGGCAGCGATTGCCGAGTTGGATGCCAGTGTCGGCGATATCCACCTCCTGCGGGTCGGTCGGACTCACAATACGCGTGAAATCGTCGTCTATGTCGATACGGACCAACAGTTTGAAGATGTGGTCGATGCGATTGCTCGGCTGGAAGGCATCATTGTCGAGGACGTCATCGACCTGGTTCACCAGGTTCACGAGGGGGGCAAGATTGCAACGCGGAGCAAGGTGCGCATCGAAACGATTACCGATGTGCGCCAGATCTACACGCCCGGTGTCGCTGCAATCTGCAAGGATATCCAACAGACCCCTGAACTCGCTTACCAGTTCACCTCAATCCCGAACCAGGTTGCCATCGTCACCAACGGTTCGGCGATCCTGGGTCTGGGTGATATCGGCGCCGTCGCCGGCATGCCGGTCATGGAGGGCAAGGCGGTCCTGTTTGACTATCTGGTCGGCGTCAGTGGTGTGCCGATCCTGATTCAGAATGCCGATCCTCAGGTGATTATCGAAACGGTACGCAATATCGCGCCGACCTTCGGCGCCATCAAGCTCGAAGACATCAAGGCCCCGGAATGTTTCGAGATTGAAGATACGCTTGATCGGGAGCTCGATATCCCGGTGATGCATGACGATCAGCATGGGACCGCCGTCGTTGTCCTGGCGGCCTTGCTCAATGCCACCCGTTTTTCAGGCTTGATGCTCAACAAGTCCGTGGTCGGTGTGATCGGCCTGGGTGCTGCCGGAATGGGGATCAGCAAACTGCTTCTCTCCTACGGGGTCAAGCGGGTGATCGGCACCGATCTCAACGAATCGGCCTGCGAAAGACTGGTCGCCGCCGGCGGTCGAGCCGAAACCCTCGATGACGTCATGAAGCACGCCGATGTGGTGATCGCCACAACCGGCTGTGCCGGGTTGATCCGTCCGGAGATGGTCCGTAAAGGGTCGGTTATCCTGGCTCTGAGCAACCCCAAGCCGGAGATCGAGCCGGAGACCGCCGTAGCCGCCGGGGCCTCCTTTGCCGCCGATGGCAAAAGTGTCAACAATGCGCTGGCGTTCCCGGGTCTTTTCCGTGGAGCGCTGAATGTCCGGGCCACGCGCATCAACAACAAAATGAAGATTGCGGCCGCCCAATGTATTGCCAAACATGCCGAGGAGAATGAACTGGTTCCGTCACTCTTGCATCCGGATGTGCATAAGGAGGTCACGGCCGTGGTTGAGCGTGCGGCACTCGAGTCCGGTGTGGTCAAGCACTGGGAATAAGCGGCCACGACACTTCAGAAATTCGGTGTCCTCCCAAAAGGCGCCGATGCGCAGGGGTCCAGGATGTTTTCTCTGGTATGGCCTGATTGCCTGGGCCTTGCCAGTGGCCGTCTCGCCAATCGTTTCCCGCCAAAGTCTTCCCCCTTCAAATTGTCAACGCTTTGCCAATCTTCTCCTGAGGCCTCAGGCCCTTCGGCAAGTCGCGTGACCGTGGCTGCCGCTCTGCAGAGTTCTGCTTGCTTTGACCCGGTGTAGGAATCAGGGTAGACTCATCGTGTAAAAAAATTACACAGGAGGCCAGGGTGGCATTTCCGGCACGTGTTGAAGACTGTCTGCAGAAAATCAAGAGCTTTGGCAAGGAGAACCTCGCTGACATCCTGCACGAATTGGGTGTGGCGATCCCGTCAATCACAGGCCAATCACGTTGCCGTCTGTATCTCGAAGACCTGACCGGTGGCATTTTGAGTTGTGTTTATGCGACCGGGCGGACGCGACAGGTCGCCCGAAATTACGTCTTCGCGTTAACCGATGACAACTATCTGGTGTCACGGGTTTACATCGATCAGCAGGATGCCGAATTCAGTGATCGCCATGATCTGCCATCTTTCGCCCGGCAGCTTGCGGAAAATTTTGGCCTGATGGCCTCGACCCAACTGCCGTTGGTGCATAAAGGGCGTTCGATCGGTGTCGTCTGTATTGACAGTCCCCGCGCCGGCCCGACCCTCGATGATGAACGCCGCCAGATGCTGCGTGAATTTCTGGCTCAGGCGGCGCCGGTTCTGGATCAGGCCCGCAAATATCATCAGCAGATTCTGGTGGCCCGCCATATCGATGAATCGAAGAAAAAAGAGGCCGCCCGGACCATGGTCCGCTCGGCCGTGCGTTTGATCGAAAAGCTCTCTCTCGCTTCCGTTCTGGTCCCTTCGCGCATCGACAGCGAAAGGGGTGGTCCCGGTCTGCAGGTCCTGGCGTCCTATTCCATGGAGCGCGAAGTCAAGCGACTTTACGAGGATGAGAAACTGATTGATCTGAGCTCCGGAAAATCCCTACTGTCAAAGTATCTCAACGAAGAGAGCGTGATTATCGATGAGACGCTGCTGCGGCCGATCTATTTTTCAAATCTCAAGGCGCAAACCCTGCAAAAGCGTTATCTGACGGAAAAGATCGGTTTGACCTCCCTGTATGTCGTGCCACGCTATGACGGGCGCACCCGGCGTATCAACTGCCTGGTCAATTACTTCACCCGGGAACCCTACCATTTCAGCCCCTTCGAACGGGGTCTGCTCGAGGCCCATGCGGAAATGGCGGAACGTGTGATTCAGGAAATCGGTAACGAGCACATGGAAATCCAGGTTCTGGCCGAGATCAACGATCTTCTGCAGGAGCACTTCGCCGGAACGCAACCCTTTCTCAATCGCATCCTGGCCAAAGCCACCGAGTTGATTGGTGCCGATACCGGCAGCATTGCTTTGGTGCGTGAGCGTGCCGATGGTTCCTGGCTGGTTGTCGAAGAGGAAGACGGCACCCTGGTCGGCGCCAAAAGCAAGGAATGGCTGAAGCGGAATATCCCGCCCCTGAAAATCGGTGGCGCCGAACTGCCGCCGGCCGAGCGCAGCCTGACCGGATATGTCGGTGCCACCCGGCAGGCGGCCATCATCGAAGACAGCTACCAGGCGATCGCCAGCGAGGGCTTCTATCAGCAGGTGACGAATGTGATCCGCAGTGAAATTGCCGTGCCGGTGACTATTGAAGAACAGGTTCTGGCGGTGGTTTGCCTGAGCAGTCTGAAGCCGCACTTTTTCACCGATGAGCACCAGAGGATTCTGGAAATTATTGTTCAGATGATCTCCCGTCACCTCTCCGGGTTGTTGCAGATCGAACGGCTGACCGGTGAGGTGCAGCGACTCCAGAACGATGTCACCTACCGTGACCCGAAAATTTCTTCCTACCGCCTCGGCAACGTGATTGGCAACTCCGCCAAGGCCCGGGAGATCATCGCCACCATCGAAACGATTACGCCGCCGCTCTTTCAGCGGATTCTGCTCTGGCAGAAAGCCGACCTGCGCGAAGCGACCCTGGGCTTGCCGACCGTTCTGATTACCGGCGAAACGGGCAGCGGCAAGGAATTCCTTTTCAACAACCTGTACAATCGACTCAACGAAATGTACCGAGCGCGTGCCAATACCGCGGGCGAGCTGC
This sequence comes from Desulfuromonadales bacterium, assembly GCA_037383085.1. GTDB lineage: Bacteria > Desulfobacterota > Desulfuromonadia > Desulfuromonadales > BM103 > JARRPG01. The sequence goes on from JARRPG010000012.1 coordinate 7,797, forward strand.
CGGTGACCAAGTCGAATATCGCCGCCTACAGCGGCGAACTGACCTATTCCGAGCTTTTCGGACACAAGCGCGGTGCCTTTACCGGAGCGCATGCCGATCGTCAGGGGATTATCGAGGAAGCGAGTGGTGGCGTCGTCTTCCTCGACGAGATTGGTGATGCCGATCCGAAAACCCAGGTTCAGTTGCTGCGCTTTCTGGACAACGGCGGATTCATTCGTCTCGGCGAGAATCAGACCCGCTTTGCGCGCGTGCTGCTGGTGGCCGCCACCAACCAGGACTTGCCGCATCTGATCGCCCAGGGACGGTTTCGTGCGGATCTCTACCACCGCCTTTCCGAATTGACGATTGTTGTGCCGTCGCTGAACGAAAGGCGCGAAGACATCCCGGATCTGGCGATCCATTTTCTGGGCCAGCTCTACCGCGTTTACCGGCTCGCCGATGAACCGATCGATCAGGTGCCTGCCATCAGCCGGGAGGCCCAGCAACTCCTGTCGCGACACCAATACACCGGTAATATTCGCGAGCTGCGGTCGATCCTGTTGCGCGCCCTGCTGTTTCGGCAGGGCGACATTATCACCGCAGCTGATTTGAAGCGGGCTCTCATGGCCTCGCAGCCAAGTCCTTCTTTCAATGCGGCTGACGATCAGCCGGTCCAGAGGATCCTGTCAGCCATCGATCACGGCGAAGGGGATTTCTGGGCCTTGGTGCACAAACCCTTTGCCGCAAATCAGCTGACCAGCGATACGATTCGTGCGTTGATCGAGACGGTGCGCCGCGAAGGCGCCCGGACCATGCCCGAGATCGCCATGGCTCTACGGGCCTGCAATCCGCGCAGCAAAGACCCGAGTGAGCAGCGCAGGTTCTACAAGTTTAAGAATTTCCTGTACAAAACGGTGAAGATCTGAGCATTTGTCAGCGGCGGCCCCAAGTTGTTCACATGGCCCGGCCGGAGCCGATAACGATGGCCGCACGCCGCAACTTTTGCCGACCTGACCGACAGCACTTAGCCGGCATGCGGCATATTGACAGCCGCTGCGCTTGCCATTAGAATGACGCCTCGCTGCCGTCACAGGCCACGTTGCTTTCTTCCGATTATTCTTGTGCTGCTGCTGTTCGGTGTCCTGATTGTGATGACCGGCGGTTCGGCGATTGCCCCCTTTATCTACGCGGTTTTCTGAGCCTGTCTCACGTCTTGATTGCGCCGGACGGCGCCCTGAGGCCCAGTCAGCGCAGCTTGCAAGACCTCTTCTCGATGCGTCCACACAACCACTCCTCCTGCTGAGAGACACCCGTGGTGTCGGCGGATTGTCTTGACACGCCGGCAAATTTCTTTATTATTAATTAGTGATAATGAAGATAAATTAAACCTTTTTGGCGCGTTCGCCTTCGCTCGTGCGAATGCGATGTTCTGCTCTATTGCCGATTCGATTGCCGAGGGTGTTCGTCGTGACCGGATGATCCCAAACACGTTTGTTATCCTTTCTCACGGATAAACCAATGAAGTGGTTTGGTCCTTTCAGCAAGAGTCTGATCAGCAAATTTACCTTCCGGACCGGCCTGGTCCTGCTGGTGACGATTTCCCTGTTCGCTTACATCAATGTCTCTGCCCTCAAGGAAGTCTTCCTTCAGGATGCCAAGGATGATGTCGAGACGGTCAGTGAGATCATTCTCCATACGACCCACTTTCAAATGCTGGAAGACAATCGCCAGCGTGTTTACGAAATGATCCAGGAAGTCTGTCAGCATGACAAAATCGACCGCATCCGCTTGTACAGCCCTGCCGGGCATGTGCATTTTTCGACCCAGGAAAAGGAGATCGGCAAGTCGCGTGAAGCGGTCAGCACACCCTGCAAGGATTGTGGCACGGCTGTTTTCGTCACCGACAAGCATCCCCTGAAGAACAGCCGGCGAATCTTCACGAATCCCCAGGGCGTCGAAATCCTGAGCGTCATCACAGAGATCGAGAACAAACCGAGTTGTTACACGGCCGCCTGCCATGTGCATCCGCCGGATAACAAGACCCTCGGTTTTCTGGAAGTCCAGGGCACCCTCGCCAAGATCGGTGTGCAAGCCAGCGCTTACCGCGACAGTATCGCCATCTTCGGGGGGACGCTGATGCTGTTGATTATTATCGCCCTCAGCTGGATGACCCAAAGTATGGTCATCGATCCGGTGCATGACCTTCTGTTGCATGCCCGCAAAGTCGCCAACATGGAACTCGACAGCCAACTGCAGCTGAAGTCGAACGACGAAATCGGTGAACTCTCCGACGCCTTCAACAGTATGACGGTCAAGCTCAAGGACGCCCGTGATGAGTACCAGAAACTCACTGAAACCCTTGAAGCCAAGGTGATCGAGAGAACCGAGGAGATCGCCCAGGTCAATGATCAGCTGGTGCGTTCGGAAAAACTGGCATCACTCGGTCAGCTGGTTGCCGGTATCGCCCATGAGATCAACAACCCGCTGGCCGGGATCCTGATGTTCGCCAACATGTTTGCCGATGATGACCGCCTCGACCAGGAGCAGCGCGACGATGCGCTGACGATCGTTCACGAAACCAAACGTTGTGCCGATATCGTCAAGCGGCTGCTCGATTTTTCCCGCACCTCGATCCCCGACAAGCAGGTGCGTTCCCTGTCGGAGATCATGGAAAGCACGCTGGCCCTGGTTGAGCATCATGCCGAGGTCAACGATGTCGAAATCATTCGCAAATATGACGACGATCTGCCGGACATGGAAGTCGATCCGAATCAGATGGAACAGGTCTTCATCAACCTGCTGGTCAATGCCTGCCATGCGATGCCGCTCGGCGGGCGATTGACGATCAGCATGAGAACCAACCGGGCACGGGATCGTGTGATCACGACCATCGAAGATACCGGTCAGGGGATCACCGAGGAAAACCTCGGTCGGATTTTCGACCCGTTTTTTACCACCAAGAACCAGGACCTCAATGGCATTTCCGGGACCGGCCTCGGCCTCTCGGTGTCCTATGGTATTATTCAAAATCACGGGGGCCAGATCATGGTTCAAAGCGCGGTTGGACGAGGGACGCTTTTTACCATCGATCTGCCGGTTGACTGGTGGCAACCCCGCGAGCAGGAAAGCGATGCCGCGGATACGACATCCTTTCCTGAGCAGGGCGCGTCGGTGGCCTGAAAGTCGCCATGATGGCGTCGCAGACAGAGGGAGAACCCGATGAGTGAAAACGTCGAGCGCATTTTGATTGCAGATGATGATGCAGTCATTCGGGAAGGGCTGCGCCGGGTCCTGAGCAAAGAGGGTTACGATGTCGAGACCGTCAGCAACGGTCGCGCAGCGTTGCAGCGCCTCGAGGAAGATCGATTCAAACTGCTCATCACCGATTTGAAAATGCCCGGTATGAGTGGTCTCGAGGTCCTGCGCGAGATCCGCAACCGGCAACCGGAGCTGCCGGTGGTTCTGATCACCGGTTACGCAGCGATTGACAATGCCGTCGAAGCGATGAAAAACGGCGCCACCGATTATCTCGCTAAGCCCTTCAGCAACGACGAAATTATAGACAAGGTCAAGAACGCCTTGAAGTCACGCGCCCTTCTGATCGATGAATTCTTTCTGCACAAGGAAATGAACGAAAGTCACGGCTTCGACTGTCTGCTGGGCGACAGCCCGGCCATGAAGCGATTGTACCAGCGGATCATGCAGGTCGCACCCACCGACAGCACGGTTCTGATCAGCGGGGAAAGCGGAACCGGCAAGGAACTGGTCGCGCGCGCCATTCATGCGCACAGCCCCCGTCGTGAACAGCCTTTTGTGGCCGTGGACTGCACCACGCTGGCCGAAAACCTCCTGGAAAGTGAACTGTTTGGTCATGTCAAGGGCTCGTTTACCGGTGCCATTCAGACCAAGCAGGGCCTTTTCGAGGTCGCCGAAGGCGGCACCCTGCTGCTGGATGAAATCGGCAATATCAGCCTGTCGACCCAAGCCAAACTGCTGCGCGTCCTGCAGGAGAGGGTGGTGACGCCGATTGGCGGGACCACACCGGTGCCGGTCGACATCCGCCTGGTGGCTGCGAGCAACGCCAATCTGCGGCAAATGGTCAACCAGGGGCTTTTCCGTGATGACCTTTTCTTCCGTCTCAATATTATCCCGATCGAATTGCCGCCGCTGCGGGAACGTATGGGGGATTTGATGTTGCTGGCCAGCTCCTTTTTGCGGCGCTTTGCCGAGGAGAACGGCAAGGAAATCCGCGGCTTCAGCCCCGATGCGATTGAACAGCTTGAGAACTACGCATTTCCCGGCAACGTGCGTGAACTTGAGAATCTGATCGAACGGGCCGTTGTTTTGTCCCAGTCCGACCTGATTCACAAGACCGACCTGGAGATGTCCGGAGATGATCGGGCGACCCAGGACCCTGGCGCCCATACCGTCCCTTTCGATGCCAATGAATTGAAGGAACAGAAACGCCGCTTGCGCGAGCAGGCCGTCGTGCCCCTGGAGCGGGCGTTCCTTTTGAATGCCCTCGACCGTAACGACTGGAATGTCACCAAAGCCGCTGAAGACGTGGGCATGCAGCGACCGAATTTTCAGGCTATGTTGAAAAAACAGGGCATCAGTATCCGCACTCGCGTGGTTGATTAGAGTGGGACGGTCCTTCGTCATGACGGATCGGTGTCAAGAAATTCTCTTCGTTGTATAAAATCACTATACATCTCTTGTCTTAGAAAAATTCTCTATTTATTTCAGGGCCTTATGATCCATGCCCGGCGGCCCGAAAAAGAGGGCGGCGGGCAAAGCGTATATTTTTTCTATACAGTGGCCTTTTTCACCCGCCGCAACCGGCTGCTCCCCCCTTCTAAAAAACTTATATAAATCAATATCTTGCAAATTTTGTTAAATTTTTTTAAAGACTGGCACGGTCGATGCTACTTGTTTATGACAAGTGCGATTTTCGCCTTATTCAAGCAGAGGAAGGGAGGCCGTTATGAAAACGATGCGTATGGTGATCACAATGCTGGCAGGGAGTGCTTCAGCTGCTTTTGCGGCGGCCGGGACGGAGAGTGAGAGTGTGGGAATCCTGACCTATCTCTTTATCGGTTTCTTTGCCCTGATCGTCGTTTCCCAGCTGATTCCGGCAATGATTCTGTTCTTCGGTATGGTCAAAGGCGTCTTTACACGTCCCGAGAAATCATCCGTCAAGGCTGATTAGATTGGCCTCCCCCTCTCGGGGGGCAGGTGTCTCAGTCAGGAGAGAATCATGATAAACATGCCGGGATTACTCATCGCAGACGAAGACGTGTTGACCAGGAAACGCATGGCGGACCTGTTCATCAATGCCGGCTACCAGGTGACAGTGACCAACTCGGCGGCCGGCGTCCTTTACGGTATTTTGAAAAAGACCGCCCAGGTTGTCCTGCTCAGCACCCGGTTTGACGAACTGCTGGCCACGGAACTGATTCCGATTCTGAAAAAGTGCAACCGCAACCTGACCATTATTCTGGTTGCCAGTGAACTGCCCCTGTCACTGATTCGCAAAGCGCGCAGTGAAGGCATTTTCTATCATGCCCTCAAGCCAAATAAACCCGGTGACGAGGAGGAGCTGCGCGAGGCTGTTAAATGTGCTTTTGAAAAAGTCACCCAGCATCAGAACGACGCATGGGCCCACTGACAACGACCGGTCGTCAACAAGGAGGAAATCATGAAAAAGCTCACCAATGTAGGATTGACAACGGCGATAGTCCTGATGATGTCCAGTCCGGCCTTCGCTGTCGACACGACGAAAACCTATTCCAGCGGGATCCTCGTCGGTATTTTCCTGGCGTTCTGCGGTTTAATCGTGGTCGTCCAGTTAATGCCGACCATCATGCTCCTGATCGGATTCTTCAAGGGACTGATCAAAGGGTCGCACAAGCATGCCAAGAGCCGCACATAGAGACCGCGACAGGCCATCGGTCTGTCCGCGCCTGAAGGAGGTATCCAGATGATCCAGATTTTTGAAAACATCGGCGAATGGCACAAGGTGTATACGCTGGTGGATTTTTACCAGTACATCAAGGGGGTCGAATATTTGATCTGTGTTGCGTTCTTTATCGGGTTCCCCATGTTTTACCGATACCTGAACAGCTCGCCCGAAGATATCAGCAAGTAGCGATGCCACTGAACATGCCTGTACAAAGGAGAGAATCATGAACGCAAAACGTCTACTGGTTCCGGTGATCGCGGCAGGGCTGTTGAGTCTGGCAGTAACGGCGTCGTCGGCCTTCGACGAGATCCCGGAGCAGGTCACGATCGATCCCCTCTCGCAATATTTTGGGGCGGTGGAATTCGATCATGAGATGCACACCGAACTCGGCGAAGACTGCTCGGTCTGTCATCACCACACCACCGGGACCGGCACCAGCGACGAACGCTGCGTTCGTTGTCACGCCGACAGTCCTGAAGTCGCCGTCGTCGGCTGCAGCGATTGCCATGTCACCAGCCCCTACTCGGCCGAACAGATTCACCGCGAGGCGGCCGATGTCTACCAGTTTCATATCGACAAACCCGGTCTGAAAGCGGCCTATCACTGGAACTGCCGCGGCTGCCACGAAGCGATGGATGGCCCGGTGGGCTGTGAGGATTGCCATGCCCTGACCCCTGAGGGCGATGCCTTCTATCACAAGGATGCCTTAACCTCCACGGCGGAGCAGGGTGGACACGAAGAGGCACGGTGATCGTCATGACATTGTCGCATATGAGAATTTCAGGATAAGGAGAAATGTTATGAGTGGAATCAGTCGACGGAGATTTCTTGCTGCCAGTGTCGCAGGCTGTGCCGCCACCACCCTGGCCGGGTCAAAGAAAGCCCTGGCCGCCGGTTCCTTCACCGGATATCCGGACGGCATGGGGGTGCTGGTCGACCTGACCCGCTGCATCGGCTGCCGCAGCTGCGAGGCCGCCTGCAACAAGGAACAGAACCTGCCTGCTCCGGACAAGCCGTTTGATGACACCTCGGTTTTTGATGAGACATTCCATGGCGGCGAGCAGAAGCGACGTCCCACCGAGAATGCCTACACGGTCGTCAATCGCTACGACGCGGAGAGCGCCAGCAAGCCGGTCTACCGCAAGGTGCAGTGCAATCATTGTCAGGAGCCCGCCTGCCTGAGTTCCTGTTTCGTCAACGCCTACACCAAGACGCCCGAAGGCGCCGTGGTTTACAATCCCAAGGTCTGCGTGGGCTGCCGCAACTGCATGGTCGCCTGCCCCTTCAACGTGCCGGCATACAGCTACTCAAGTGCCTTTGACCCGGTCGTCAAGAAATGCATCATGTGCTATGACACCCGGTTGAAGAATGGCCTGCCGCCGGCATGCGTTGAGATCTGCCCGCAGGAGGCTCTGACCTTCGGCAAACGCAAGGACCTGATCAAGGTTGCTCATCAGCGGATTCAGACCCATCCCGGTCGTTATGTCAATCATCTCTACGGAGAGAACGAACTGGGCGGTACCAGCTGGATGTACCTTTCGTCGGTGCCTTTCGATCAGGTCGGTTTCGACCCGAACCCCGGCACCGAACCGATCATCAACAACGTCAAGGACTTCCTCAGCACCGTGCCGATGGTGCTGGCCATCTGGCCGGCTATGTTCACCGGTTTCCACCTTCTGGCCAAGAACAAGGGCCACGGAGAAGATGACCATGACGCCGAAGACCATCACGGCGAGGAGGGAGGCGAACAATGAAACACTTACTCGAATGTGGCGTCAAGCCGGTTGATTCGCACGTCAACGAACAGACCGAGCAACCCTGGACTCTGAAGAAGAAACTCTTCCTCGGCTTGACACCGGGGCAATACTTGGGCCAGGCCCTGCGCAACCCGTTTAACTGGATACTTGGTCTGATCTTTGCCATCGGCCTGCCGTTGATTGCCTATCGGTTCCTGTTCGGACTCGATGCGGTTTCGCACGGTTCGTACGATTACCCCTGGGGCCTGTTGCTTGGTTTCGGTCTCTTTACCATGGTGCCACTGTCCGCCTCGGGGTTCATGCTTGGCACCACGGTGGAGATCTTCGGCCGGCACGACTTCGAGCCGATCGAACGGCTGGCGCTGCTGAACGGTCTGCTCGGCTATTTCTTCGCGGTGGTTTTTCTGCTGGTCGACCTCGGCCAACCCTGGCGCCTGCCCTATCCGATGGTGGTGGCCTTTGGCCCGGCGGCGGTCCTGTTCCTGGTCGCCTGGCATGTGGCCACCTACCTCTCGGTGCAGATCGCCGAGGTCTCAGTCTCGTTTTTCGAGTGGATCGGCTGGCTCGGGGGCAAGCGCTTTATTCGTCGCATCGCCATCGGCCTGACGGTCGCCGGCATCATCCTCTCGACCCTTCACCAGGGGGCGCTAGGCGCTTTATTCCTCTACGCTCCGGGCAAAGTCCACCCGCTCTGGTATTCGGCACCATTCCAGTGGATCTTCTTCTTCTGTTCCTCGATCCCGGCCGGACTCTGCATGGTGATTGCGGTCAGTACGGTGGTCAAAAAGACCATGGCCTGGCGCTGTGATGCCAACTTCCTCGACAACCTCGATCGTTGTACGCTCGGCATTGCCAAAGGCGCGAGCATGGCCTTGATCACCTACCTGGTCATCAAACTGATCGGCGTCGCCCACGATAACGAGTGGGGCTACCTGGCCACCGGTTGGGGCGCCTGGTTCCTGGCTGAATTGGCCGTGGGCGCGGTCCTGCCACTGGTCCTGTTTGCTTATGCGATTCATCACCGGGTGGTGGCCCTGGCCCGAATCGGTGCTTTCATCACCGTCTTCGGTATTCTGCTGAATCGCCTGAACACTTCTCTGATTGCTTTCAACTGGCAGCTCTACCAGGAGATCCCGCATATCTTTGAAGTGATCATCACGGTGACGATCTTCTGCATCTATATCGTTGTCTATCGGTTTATCCTGTACCGCTTGCCGATCCTGTTTGCCTGGAAAGAGCGCCCCCAGGAAGCGCTCGCCACCGCAACCAAGCCGGCGCCGGTGCGGACGGGCGCAGCCCCGGCCAGCGCCATGTATCGCAACATCGACTGACGATCTGCCGCGGGGTCGCACGGGCGATCCCGCGGCAGTCCCCGCAGCCCAAGGAGATCCGATATGTTCAGCAGCATCAACGGCCGTGCTATCCTGCCGATCGCCTGTGCCGTCACGGGCTTCGTCATCGCCTGTTGTGTGCTTCTGTATACCTTCGTCAAAAGTGATCTGATCAAGGGCGAGGTTCAACATGCGGCCGATCTGGCCGATACGGTGATCAAGTCGACGCGCTACGCCATGCTGCATGACGATCGGCAAACCCTCAGTCAAATCATTGATAACATCGGTGAGCAGAAACAGGTCGAACATGTCCGCATCTTCAACAAGAAGGGGCTGATTATGTTCTCCCGGGACAACGCCGAGATCAACCGTTTCATCGATAAATCGGCGGCAGGGTGCAGCGGCTGTCATGCCGAAAACGCCGAACCGAAACGAAGTCTGGGCACCATGGATCAGGCCCGACAGTTCACCAACGGCGAGGGGCATGATGTCCTGGCGATTACGGCACCGATCTACAACGAGCCGGAATGTTTTAATGCCGCCTGCCATTTTCATGCAGCAGATCAAAGCCTGCTCGGCACCCTCGACATCGGCGTCTCCCAGGCTCCTCTCAAGCAGACCCTCGGTCAATTGCAGAATCGTATGATTCTGTTCAGCATCATGGTGCTGATCCTGACGGTCGGCGCTGTCTGTGCTCTGCTTTACAACCAGGTTTTTCTGCCAATCAAGCAACTTGTCGCCTTTACCGAAAAGCATCCGGATGATAGGCTGGAACACGAATTTCCGGAACTCAAGGGAGACGTGGCCCGCTTGGCCCAGGCTTTTCAAGAGATGACCGTCCGTTTGCAAGAATGCGAGGGTCGTCCGTCTACGGACCGTGATATTTCTCCATCCGATGGAACCGGGAAACCTTGAGCAGACTCTTCTGACTCCGATGCGTGAGGAGGCCATGACCATGAGTCAGGCGGGGGTATCGTCAGACGGGCCGCAGGTCCCGGACCGCGATCTGCGACGGCGCCGGATCGAAGCCCGCATCCGCCAATTGGAACGGGCGTCTATGAGCGGCTTGTGGGCGATGGTTCTCTTCATGGCGGTGAGCTTCGCCGCCTTCGAGGGTTTCTCCATCTTGCCGGAGCTCACCGACGAAGTCCGGGAGATCCTCGGCAAGCCCCCGCCGTCTGAGATGATCAGTCTGGCGCTGGTGATTTACGCCTTCTCAGGAATCGTCCATACCCTGGCTCGCATGACCCGTAACATCAAACCCTACCGTGGCTTCGTTCATGCGCTCTTTTTCACCGCATTTTACCTCTTCTACTACCTGTCGGATGCTCTGGCCGACAACTTCTGGGCGGTCTTTTTTGCCGGACTCAGCGTGATGGGACTGGAAAGCTACTATCTCTGGGCCCACAGCAGTGCTGAAGTTCGCAAGGAAAAAGCCCTGCTGGCAAGCCTGAAGCGCGATTCCTCCTGAAATAAACGCGGCCCACGAAAGGATCGTGGACCGCCAGCGGGTTCAGCATTGTTCTCTCTGTCGGGATCGGCTGCAACGGCAAGTCGACTGGACCGCCGTGACAGCGATTATTCCGGAATATTGGGCAGGGTCGTGGTTTGCCCCTGGTGATTTTGCAGGGTGTACTCTTCCGCATCGCTGTCGATGATGGAATAGTTTGGCATCAACGGGATCTTGCCGATATTGGTGGCAACCACGTGCATCGGTTGGGCCAGTCCGGTGGTATGGCCGCGCAGGGCATCCCGGATCAACTCCGCCCCTTTCTCCACGGGCGTCCGGAAATGGTCGATGCCGGGAGCGGCTTCACAATAGAAGACGTAATAAGGCCGGATGCGGACCTGCAGCAGCTTCTGGTGCAATGCGCGGAAGGTCTCCACATCATCGTTGATCCCTTTCAGCAGGACGGCCTGGTTCCCCACATTGACGCCACAGGTCATCAACTCGTAGACCGCCCAGGCCACTTCGTCGGTGATTTCTCGAGGATGGTTGCACTGAGTGTTGATCCAGATCGGCACGTTATGGTAGCCGCCGAGGATTTTTTTCAGATTTTCGGTAATCCGCTGCGGCAGGATGATCGGTACGCGTGAACCGATCCGGATCATTTCGATGTGTCCCATCTCGCGGAGTCTCTCGATCAGGTAGGCGATCTGTTCGTCGGGCAGCAGCAGCGGGTCGCCGCCGGTGATCAGGACATCACGCACTTCGGGATGACCGGAGAGCCAATGCAGGCCCTCTTCGACGTTGAAGTCGAGCTCCAGGTTGCCATCCACCACCAACTCCTTGCGGAAACAGTGGCGACAGTAGATCCCGCAGGTCTGGGTCACGGTGAAAGCGACCCGGTCCTGATATTGCCGGGCAATCGTATCGGGCCGGTCTTCCTCGGTGTCGCGGTTTTCCTTCCAGACCAGATAGTCCTGCATGCCGTAGGTGTTCTTCTGTTCGGCACGGGACGGGATGACCTGTCTGCGGATCGGGCAGGCCGGGTCATCCGGATCCATCAGGGAGGCAAAATAAGGCGTTGTTCCCCAGGTGGTCTTTTGGGTCTGCAGGACACGGCGCTCTTCGTCGGTCAGATGGACATATTCCTCGAGTTTTTCGATGCTGTTGACAAAATGAATCAGCTGGTTTTGCCATTCTTCCTTGACATCAGCCAGGTTGTCTTGAAAAGACATGTCTTCTCCTCGTCTCCTTTTAATAAGTGGTCGCTGCCTCAGAACTGCTGGTTGCGTTTGCGCATGCGCTTGCGCATCCGGCGCTGGGCTTCCTTGGCTTTGCGGCGGCGGCGCACGTTCGGTTTTTCATAGGCGCGACGGTTGCGCAACTCGCGGAACATACCGTCCTGCTGCAACTTGCGTTTCAGTTTCTTGATTGCGAAATTGACGTCATTGTTTTTGACTCTGATTTCCATGTCGTCCTTTCGTGTCGATGCGAACGTATCGAGCGATGCGTTCAAGGTAAAAAACAATAGTGACTCGGCCGGTGGTGTGCCCGGCTATTTGCCAAGGGTTGCGGCTTCCCGGGACATGCTCAGGCTGAGGAAATAGCCGCCACCGAGCACCCCCAGCGTGATCAAAAGCATCAGGCCGGCGACCAAAACCAAGACCAGGGTGTGCTGGTAACGGGCTTGACGATAGCAGACCAGGGCCAGATAACAGCAGAGCAGGAAGATTGGGGCCGAGAAAAGAACGATCAACATGTCTCTTGCCTCAGTACGCTCGGCACAAACGACGCGCTTCGGGGTCTTGAGCCTGCTGCTTCTGGGTTGTCACACCGTTGGATTCAGGCGTTGAGTTCAACCTCGGGGAGATCGTCGAGCCATCCCCCTTCTTCGGTCAGTTGCCGGACCAGGATCCGCGAGGATTCCTCCTCATGACCGGGGCGGGAGTGCAGCTGCTTCAAAATCAGCTTGTCGTCGATGCGACCGCAGATTTCCAGCTTGCCGATATCGTGCCCGATGATGAACTTGAACCGCTTGGCATAGCCATCCATCTCCTTGCGCGCCTGATCAACGATATCCACCCCTTCCTTCAGCGGCACCTGGAAGTGGTGGCGAACCCGCTCCACCGGCATGCACTGGTAGAGATAGTAGGGACTCACGCCAATTTCCAGCAGACCTTCCATCAGTTCGACCAAGGTTGCCGAATCATCGTTGATGCCGCGCAGAAAAACGGCCTGGTTGTTGACGGTGATGCCCGCTTGCCGCAGGCGGTTCACCGCCTCGGTTGCGGTCTCGGTGATCTCATGGGGATGGTTGAAGTGAGTCGGTACGAAGAGGGTCTTGTGCGCATTGAATTCCCGCAGCATGTCGATCAGCGTCTCATCGAAGAAACGGACCGGGTAAACGACCGGTGCCCGGGAGCCGATACGGACGTAACGGAGGTGATCAATGTCTTTCAGAGCGGCGAGCATTCGGCGCAGCGTCTCGGTCGGCAGGAGGAACGGATCCCCTCCCGAAATCACCACGTTGGTAATTTCCGGGTGCTCGGCGATGTATTCGGCGGCCCCCTGAAAATTTTTCACGGTCTGCTCATTCGGCAGTCCGACCATGCGCTTGCGAAAACAGTGGCGGCAGTACATGGCACAATATTCCGTGGCGACCACCAGCGCCGTGTAGGAATACTTGTGCAGGACACCGTTGCCCTTGTCATGCTTATCATCACCGTAAGGGTCCTTGGTGGTGTCGCCCATGGCACCGGCAATCACCAGTTCTTCGCTTTCCGGAACACAGAGCTTGCGAATCGGGTCCTTCGGGTCGTTCGGGTCGATCAGGTCGAGATAGTAGCGCGGGATATTCATCGGGTGGCAGCCAACCACCTCGCGCAGGTTCTGTTCTTCCTCGCCGGTCAAATCGAGGACGTCTTGCAACTGATCAATGGTGGTGATGTTGTTTTTGAGCTCTTGCTGCCAGTCCAGGCGGGCCCACTCCGTGGGAGATGCTTCGGCGTCTTGTTTTTCTGCAGATCCTTCTGATGCTTGAAACATGGGTCTCCTTTCGGGGTTTGAATCGAACGCGATGATGCCATGCATCCCGCATTTCAATCGGTGACCTAAACATATCTGCAAGCGATTGTCAAATGGACCGGGGACAAGCAGCTCTTCCCGGGCCGGCCCATAGAATTTGCCGACGACATCGCCAGTCCCATGGGGAAACTTATTGATTTTATTATTTTTCGACAGGGTTTGACGTTCTTGACCTGAGCGTGTAGAATTGATGGTCTGCATCATTGAGGCGTCATCCTGCCAGGATGGACCGTCCTCGTCCCGCCGGGAAATCGCTGAGAAGGTCACCCCGGGTGATCTTCGAAGAGTTCCCTGGTCACTCCGAGCAGCGCCGGACCTGCTATCGTTCAGCGGGTTTCCGGTCGCGGGATGCTCGATCGATTGAAAAAATCTATACCAGGATAGCGCGCGGCGCGGGCCCACGCCAGGAAATCCCCTCTGCCAGGGTTCGTTCTCAAGTGGATTTCCTTAAACTGCTGAAA
>JARRPG010000012.1:21839-63418 GCA_037383085.1 Desulfuromonadales bacterium
GATTTTTGGCCCTCATCCAAAAAAAGCAATGAAAATGCTCGAAGAAGGTCTTGACAAAGAGGCGATATTCGAAAAGACGGAGACCACCGTCGGTGTTCAGCGGGCCAGCTTCGAGATCATGAAAGGGGAAATTTTCGTCATCATGGGACTGTCGGGCTCTGGCAAGTCAACCATGGTGCGCATGCTCAATCGCCTGATCGAACCGACGGCCGGTCATGTGCTGATCGACGGTGAAGATATCGTCACCATGAGTGACGACGAGCTGGTCAAGCTGCGCAGAGCCAAGTTGAGCATGGTCTTCCAGTCTTTCGCCCTGATGCCGCATCTGACGGTGCTGCAGAACGCCGCCTTTGGACTCGAGATGGACGGCGTCGACAAGGCGACCCGGGAAAAGCGCGCCCTGGAAGCCCTGGCCCAGGTTGGCTTGGATGCCTGGGCCAACTCCTACCCCAGAGAACTCTCCGGCGGCATGCAGCAGCGCGTCGGTTTGGCACGGGGTCTGGCGGTTGATCCCGACATCCTGTTGATGGATGAAGCCTTCTCGGCACTCGACCCGCTGATCCGGACCGAAATGCAGGATGAATTGCTCAAGCTGCAGACCAAGGCGCGCCGCACCATTGTCTTTATCTCCCATGACCTCGACGAAGCGATGCGGATCGGCGATCGGATCGCCATCATGGAGGGCGGTCGTGTTGTTCAGGTCGGCTCTCCTGAGGAAATCCTGCAGAACCCGGCCGATGACTACGTCCGGGCCTTCTTCCGTGGGGTCGACCCGACCAATATTCTCAGCGCCGGGGATATCGCCAGTGACACCCAGGTGACGATCCGGGTCACGGATGGCAAGAACCCCCGCGCCGCATTGCAGCGCCTGATCAAGCAAGACCGCGATTACGGTTATGTCATCGACAGCGAGGATAAATTCCTCGGCATTGTCTCAACCGATTCGCTGCGTGAGGTCATCGACCGGCCTGAAGACGAACATCTCATCAAAAATGCCTATCTCGAAGATGTCGAGACGGCCAACAGCGGCGATTCGATGCAGGATATTCTGCCCCATGTCGCCGCCCATTCATGGGCTCTGCCGATCCTCGACGAGCAAGGCAATTATCGGGGGGCGATTTCCAAGAACCTGTTCCTGCGGACCCTGCATCGCAGCCAGGCGGAGGACGTGGAGATCGCCGAGGAGCCGAGTGCCGAACCGACAACTGAGGGAGTGTAAACCTGATGAATTTCTTGAGCTTTGAAGAAAAACTGATTCCGCTTGACGAATGGGTCCAGGAGTTTGTCAACTGGCTGGTGTTGAATTACCGGGATATTTTCCAGGCGATCAAAACGCCGATCGAACTCTGCCTGAAAGGGTTCGAATGGTTCTTCACCTTCCTGCACCCGGCCGTAGTGATTGTCCTGTTTGCCTTTCTCGCCTGGCGCTTTGTCGGTAAAAAGACCACGGTCTTTACCATTGTGACCTTACTCCTGATCGGTTATCTCGGCCTTTGGGAAGAGACCATGATCACGCTGGCGATGGTCATTAGCTCGGTTTTTTTCTGTGCCCTGGTCGGCATCCCGCTGGGCATCATGTCTGGTCGCAGCGACCGCTTTGAACTTTTCCTGCGTCCGGCCTTGGATGCCATGCAGACCATCCCGCCTTTTGTCTACCTGGTGCCGGTGGTGATGTTGTTCAGCATCGGCACCGTGTCGGGGATCCTTGCGACCATTGTCTTTGCCCTGCCACCGATCGTGCGTCTGACCAGCCTCGGGATCCGCCAGGTCCATCCGGAGCTGATCGAGGCAGCGTTGGCCTTTGGCGCAACCCCCTGGCAGGTTCTGCGCAAAGTGCAGTTCCCACTGGCCCTGCCATCGATCATGGCCGGGCTCAACCAGACCCTGATGATGGCCTTGTCGATGGTCGTCATCGCCGCGCTGATCGGCGCCGGTGGCCTCGGCAATCCGGTGGTGCAGGGATTGAATACCCTGGAAATCGGCCTGGCGACGATCGGCGGGTTGGCGATCGTGCTGCTGGCCATGATGCTTGATCGGATCACCCAGGGATTCGCCAAGAAATAGTTCGTTCACCAATCACCCATAAAGTAAAAAAGAGGAGGAAAGTATGAAACGTATCTTACTGGTCATCGCCCTGTTGTCTCTCGTCGTCCCCGCCTTTGCGGCACATCACTTGCCCGGTGAAGGGGTCGAAGTTCAGCCGGCCCGGGCCACTTGGAACACCGGCTATTTCCAGGAAGCTCTGGTGCGTGCCGGTCTGAAGGAGCTCGGCTACGACGTTGCGGAGCCCAAGGAACTGCAGAATCCGCTCTTCTACCAGTCGGTCTTTCTGGGCGACGTCGATTACTGGGCCAACGGCTGGTTCCCCAACCACGTCAGCCAGATGCCAGAAAGACGTCGAGAAGTTCGACATCAAGTCACTGGATGATTTCAAGCGTCCCGAGGTCATGAAGGCTTTCGATTCCAACGGTGACGGCAAAGCCGATCTGACCGCCTGCCCGCCCGGCTGGGGTTGCGAGAAGGTCATCACCCACCACTTTGACGTTTATGACCTGGACGATTACATCAACCCGATCAAAGCCGGTTACTCGGCCAGCATGGCGGATACCATTGCCCGCTACAAGAACGGCGAGCCGATCTTCTTCTATACCTGGGCTCCCAACTGGACGATCGGCATTCTCAAGCCAGGCGAGGACGTGATGTGGATTAACGTGCCGGAAATCAAGCCGCTCGAGTCGCAGATGCCCGGTAAGGATCGCATGACCGTCAGTGGCATCGAAGGCGCGGTCACGGATCCCCTCAAGGCCGGTTTCGTGGTCAGCGACATCCAGGTTGTTGCCAACAAGGCATTCCTCGATGAGAACCCCGCTGCCAAGCGATTCTTCGAGGTTTTCACCCTGCCGCTGAGCGATATCAACGCGCAGAACACCAAAATGCAGAACGGTGAGAAGTCGCAGGACGATATCGAGCGTCATGCCCAGGAATGGATCAAGGCCAACCAGGACACCTGGGATAAGTGGCTTGCCGAGGCACGCGCCGCGGCCAAGTAATTGTTCGATTGTGGATTCTTACGGCTGGAGGGGATCCTCTCCAGCCGTATTTTTTTGTACTCGGCAGGGTCTTTGCGAGACCTGATAAGGCGATACCCCGGACCAAAACCGGTGTGGCCTCGCCGGATTCGCCGCATTTTTCTTTAAAAAACGGCGCAAGAGCCTCCCTCAGCGCGACAGCCGAGACACATGAGCCCACGGAACCCGCAAAATAAAGGCGAATTTTTCGTCGGTCAAAAAGGGGATTTTCTGCTGCTGGATTCTTTCGGCCAACCGATAGAAACGGTTGCCGGAGAAATCGTCCGGTTGATGGACGGCAGGGCGTCGGGGCAGATCTATGCCATGATCAAGACCGCGGAGGGGCTGCGCCCGGCCCGCTTGAATTGACCTGTCCCGGCCGGGTGTCATGCCCGAGTCGGGACAGGGGGTGTCATAGCTTCATGCCAGGCTGTCCGGCAGGCCGATTCCCAGGCGCCTGGCCTTGTCGACAAATTCCCGCGCTTCGCGGGAGGCCTTGCCGGTTTTCGGATTGATCCAACCCTTGTCACGCAGCCAGGTCTGTGCGGCCTGCTGGTCACCGGCAATCAGCAAGCGCATCAAGGCGACGTCCAGCCCCGACAACCGCATGGCATCCAGCCGATAATCGCGAAACGCTTCCCAGACAAGTGGCACCCAGCGGGCGACAATCTCTTCCCCGATGATCTTTGCATACTGACGAATTTCGTACTGGGCGTGGGCGTCCATGCGCAGATAGAGGAAGTGCAGCAGGTTGTGCAGGTCGATCGACCAGTAGGCCTCGGTGTAGGTCGACAGGGGCAAGTCTTTGCGGGCCTGCTCGCGCGCCACACCCTGTTCCAGGCGATCCTGGTACAGTTCGCGTGCGGACTGATGAAAGCGCGCTTCCTCGGCCGTCAGTGTTTCGCCGATTGCGGTGTCCAGAAAACCGTCACTGCCCTGCTTGTTGAGGGCCGTCTGCAGTCGCCATTCCCCGGGCGCGGTGGTCTGCTGATCGGCGATGGCTTCCGAGTAACGGGTGCTGTACTCGTTGACGGACGCCGTCCGATGCCGAATCCACTGGCGCCAGCAATCCATTGGCACACGAATATGCAGTTTCAGCTTGCACATTTCGAAGGGTGTGGTGTGTGCATTGCGCAGCAGGTAGCGGATCAGGCCGCGGTCTTCGTGGACCTGTTTGGTCCCGGCGCCATAGGACACACGGGCGGCCTGCACAATGGCGGCATCATCACCCATGTAATCGATGACCCGGACAAGACCATGATCAAGGACCGGAAAAGCTGTTCCAAGAATTTTATCTAGAGCGGGAACGCGGGCCCGTTCAATGCGGGTCTCCTCCATGAAAAACTCCTTTCTGAATATGTCAACGGCACGGTTCCGTGCGCGGTCTGCCAGACCCGGGTCAAAAAACGAGATTCTTTTCGACAAAGCTCTCCACACTGTCAATCTGACTTTGCATATCCATGATCCGATTTTGCAGCAGGATAATTTCCTCATCCAGACGACTCAGTCGGTCTTTGAGCGCCTGCTGACGAAAATGCACGTCCTCGCGGGCCTTTTGCAACCCCTCCTGCTGACCCGGGCCGAACTTGTCCGACAGGCTGTCCTCTTCCCTCTGGAACTGGTCCAGGAGGTCTTCCACACGACTGCGTTGGGTTTGTTTGGCCTGCAGGTCCTGCTCGAACATTTCGATGCGCCGGGAGCGGAAATTCAGGTAGGCGATGGCAATTTCCAGCTTGCGCAGGCTGTCGTCATCTTCGGTCGCAGGGCAAGGACTTTGTTGCAATGTCTCAACCAGCTTGTCCACCGACGTGGTGAGGGCCCGCAATTCGTTGGCAACCAGCGCATCGGACAGCGCGCCCTGACTGGCGCGTGCCGATGTCGACAGCGCCGCACTGGCCAGAAGCAACACAACAGCTATGCGCCGGACGCTCTTCAATGGCATCTGCATCCTCCCTTTTTCCTGTTCATCCGCCACAAGCCAGGCAGGCAAATTTTCTCAGCAGGGCGGCGGCGCTTGGCGTCTGTCGCACGTCTGCCAGCAGCGCAGCCACATCCCGGCCCGACTGCTGCAGGCTGTCCGCCTGGGCCAGGATATAATCCCTGGCGACCTGGGTGTCATATTCCGGGTGAAATTGGACGCCCCAGGCACAGGAGCCGATGCGCATGGCATGGTGCGGCTCGAAGGCATTGGCCGCCAGCAGGACGGCGCCCGGCGGCAATGTGATCACCGACTGGGTATGACTGGTATGGACCGGGAAGTGATCCGGCAGAGCACCAAAAAGAGGATCCTGCTGACTGGCCGGCTGCAGGTTGATGGGAAAGGTTCCCACCTCTTTGCCCTTGGGGTGGTCCGCCACCGTGCCGCCCATGGCGCGACCCAGCAACTGATGGCCGTAGCAGATGCCAAGCAAGGGCACCTTGTGCGCCAGGACCTTCGGAATCCACGCCTCAATCGCCAGGCTCCATGGCAGGTCATCGGTGACCATGCAATGGGCGCCGGTGATGACGATGCCGCTGCAATGGGCTGGCGGCGGCAGGGGCTCCCCCCGGTAGGCTGCAATGACGCCAACCTGTTCGTCGGCCACACCGAGACCGCGCCGGATCATGACATCGAAGTCGCCGTGTTGTGCAGCGGTTTCGGCGAAAGCCTCGCCGGCCTTGATGATATGGATTTTTTTCATCGGCTTATCCGAAGGCTTCAGCTTCGGTTGCACCGGGGGCGCCGAGGCGTTTCCATGGCGCGCCCGGGTCAGGGTTGTTCAGGCATCAGCGCCTCGGCACTGAAAGTGAAACCATAGATTTGGTAAGAGGGGCCCTTTTCGAGCAACTTCAGGTTGACTTCGGCCTCTCCGGTGTCATAAACGGCATCGATCGTATATTCGACAATGGTTTGGCTGCCGAGCTCCGTTTCTTCATCGACAAAGGCTTCTTTGAACTCCGGCTTATCGAACTTTTGCAGACGCCCCAGCTGGGAGAAGAAATCCATCGCTCGGGCAAATTTGTCCGCCGGAATCGTCGCCACAATCTCCGGAACCATCAGGTCTTTGGTTTTTGCTGGATCCCACTGAGACAGGATCGGCAGAACCTGGTTGATATAGGGAACCGCGCGCTCGTCATACGCGGTTCCCTGGTAGCTCTTGTAATAAATGCTGCCACCGATAATGATCAGCATACAAAGAGCCCAGAAGCCGATCATGGCAGCGTATTTCCTGAAATCGGGTTGACTCAAAACGGACCTCTTGAAAGGAAAAGAATCTTCAGTATCGAACCGGTTCTACCGTCAAGGGCCGGCGCATACCGAGACCCGCAACGGTGGCTTCGCGAATCCAGCGAAGGTTGCCGGTGGCAATGAATGCTGCCGCCAGCCAGGGCAACAAGGGACCCCACCAGAAAAGCCTGAGCAGGGTATCATTTTCACCCGCAAGAGACTACCTCTAAAATGCCACTGCAGCGTCACGAAAAAAGGTCTCCAGAGTCAGACCGGAAACAGGTATACTGATGACATCCCGGGATCTCTGGCGCTTCCCGAAGAGAAAGGGCCGATATGAAACAGCTCACAGCGGTGAAAGTCAGTAAGCTCACCCCCACCAAGCCGCAGGGCCTGATTGTGGTCATCACCGGCAACGGCAAGGGCAAGACAACCAGTGCCATGGGCATGGTTCTGCGCGCCAGCGGTTATCAGATGAAGGTGTGCATCATCCAGTTCATGAAAGGGGATCTCTACTCCGGCGAATGGGACGGGGTTGACTTGCTCGGCGACCGGGTCGAACTTTACACCACCGGCATGGGCTTCTGCGGCCTGCTGGGGAACCCCTACTCGCACCAGGAACATCGTGCCTGTGCCCAGAACGCCATTGCTTTGGCCAATGAAAAATTGCGCAGCGGGGATTTCGACCTGGTGGTTCTGGATGAAATCAACAATGCCCTGAAACTCAAGTTGGTCGATCTCGACCAGGTTCTCGATCTGATCGCCGGAAAACCGGAGTCAGTGCATCTGGTGCTGACCGGTCGGGATGCACATCCCGATGTCATTGCCGCTGCCGACACCGTCAGCGAGGTTCGGGAGATCAAGCACGCCTACCGCAAGGATATCGAACCGCAACCCGGCATCGATTACTAGCCGCGCGGCTTGACACCAAGACGCCGCCCTGAGAGCGAGGGCTGCCAGGCCGCAAGACGCTGCTCAACCTGTTTGCGATCGCCGGTCCGGTAGGGGCCGACCACGGCACCGCGCAGGTTGTCCGGGAGCAGCAAACTCCTCACGGTTCGTTGCAGGCCCGCCGGTGTCACCCGGGCGATCGCGGCAAGATCATCGGCAATCGTCCGCTGACAGCCGGTCAATTCCCCCCACGCATAGCGCAGCGCCATATCATCCACCTGGTCGCGGGAAAAATCGAGGTCACAGCGGTAGCAGTTGAGCACGTGCTCAAGTTCGTCCGCAGTGACCGGTTGGGCGTGCAGTTCGTGCAGGATCTCCAGGATGGCCTCGGTGGCCCGGTCCAGATTCTCCGTGGAGACCGCGAGATCGATCGCCAGAGCGCCGGCATCGGCATAGAGACCGAGGGCGGCGTCAACCGCATAGGTCAGGCCGAGTTCTTCCCGCAGACGGAGCATCAGACGGCTCATCCCGCCCCAGCCCAGCACACGCCGCAGGACGCGCAGGTTGGTGGCATGCTCACTGTCGCGCCCGGGCAGCAGAAAGGCCAACTGCATGCTGATTTGTGAGCCGGCATCACGCACCCAGTGCATCGTCTTGTCCGCCGAAGCAGGCGGTGACCAGGGCTTGGCCGGCGGCGATGGGTCGCCGTGCCAGGAGCCGAAATGCTGCCGGGCCGCAGCGACCACACGGTGATGTTCAACGGGACCAGCGACCGCCAGGACGGCGTTGCGGGGGACGTAATACGTGGCATGGTGGCGCTTCAGCTGTTGCCTGGTCAGACGTTCGATCGCCGGACGGCTGCCGACTGTGGGCCGGCCGAGAGGATGATCCGGGAACAGCAGCCGGGCAATAATATTGTCGGAATTGATCTGCCGTCCGCTTTCGTTGAGGTCCCCCATTGCCTCCTCGAGAATCACCCGGCGCTCCATGTCCATGTCACGAAACAGCGGCCGTTGAATCATCGAGGCAAAAATGGCCGTTCCGGCATCGATATGATCTGGGTGAATGCGCGAGTGGAAGCAGGTCGTCTCGCTGTCCGTAGCGGCATTGGCGGAGCCGCCGATTTTTTCGAAGGCGCGCTCGAGCGCCAGACCGGTGGGAAAATCCGCGGTTCCCTTGAACAGCATGTGTTCGAGAAAATGCGAGATGCCGGCGTTGTGCCGGCTTTCGTAACGGCTGCCGACACCGATGGAGACCAGCACTTCGGCGCTGTGGTGATGCGGCATCGGAACGCTGATAACGCGCAGGCCATTATCCAGAGTCTTGCAGAGGTATTCAGGCATCATCATGAGGCGCGAGTTGCGAAGCGCGAAGTGTGCACAAAGAATCCCGCTTCGCACCTCGCGCTTCGCTCTTCCTATTTCAGTAATCGCGCAGCTTCTTTGGCATGATAGGTGATGATCAGGTCGGCGCCGGCCCGTTTCATGCCGGTGAGGGTTTCCATCATCACACGCTCACCATCGATCCAGTCCTTTTCCGCGGCGGCTTTGACCATCGAGTATTCCCCCGAGACGTTGTAGGCCACCAGGGGCAAATTGTACCGGTCTTTCAGGTCACGGAGAATATCCAGGTAAGCCAGCGCCGGTTTGACCATCAGGAAATCAGCGCATTCCTGGATGTCGAGTTCGGCCTCGCGAAAGGCTTCGATCCGGTTGGCCGGATCCATCTGATAACTGCGCCGGTCACCGAACTGCGGCGTCGACTCGGCGGCGTCACGGAACGGGCCGTAATACGCGCTGGCGTATTTGACGGCATAGCTCATGACCGGAATGTGGCCAAAGCCGTTGGCATCCAGAATGTCCCGAATGGCCGCCACACGGCCATCCATCATATCCGAAGGGGCGATGATATCGGCGCCGGCGCGGGCATGCGAGAGGGCTTCAGCGGCCAGCAGCTTAAGCGTCTCGTCGTTGTCCACGTCGCCGTCCTTGATGACCCCGCAATGGCCATGATCGGTGTATTCGCACAGGCAGACATCGGTGATGACCAGCAGCTCGGGTACGGCCGCCTTGATCGCACGAATCGTCTCCTGGATGATGCCGTTCTCAGCATAGGCGTCCTGGCCGAGTGGATCTTTCTCCTGGGGAATGCCGAACAGGATTACGGCGGGGATGCCCAGTTCATGGACCTCCTTGGCCTCGGCAACGATATGGTTGATCGATTGCTGGTAAATTCCGGGCATCGAGGGGATCTCTTTTTTGATATTTTCGCCAAACGCCGAGAACATCGGGTAGATCAAGTCCTCTTTGCGCAGAAAGGTCTCACGGACCATGCTGCGCAAAGCTTCACTGCGACGCAGGCGGCGGGCACGATATTCGGGGAAAAACATAAAAAACCTCCGTTTTCAGAGGCGCGTGGCGCGTGGCGCGTGGCGCGATGGATTTTCAAGCGGGCAGCTATTGCTGCGCGAAGTATTCTGCGATGGCTTCCAGCAGATCATCGAGGGTCGATTTGTCAGGTTCGATGACGACGGTGAAGCCAAGTTTTTCCGCGGTTGCCGTCGTTATGGGACCAATCGACGCGACCGGCACCTGCTGTGCGGCCAAACGGTCCTTCGTGTCAAGCAGGGAGACAAAATTCTCGACCGTGGAAGAAGCTGTAAATGTCAACAGGTCGAGACCGTCGGTCAATGCCGTTTTCAGTTTTGCCGCAGCGTCTGCCGGCGGGGCGCTGGTGTAGGCGACCGGGTCGATCACTTCGGCGCCGGCCTTGGCCAACGCAACGGGGATCAGGTCGCGTGCCAACCCGGCTTTCGGGTAGAGAACCCGTTTGCCGGCAACCTTCTCTTCGAGGAGGGCGACAATCCCTTCGGCGCGGTAGTCTTGCGGGACCAAGTCAGCCGGAAGACCGCGGGCCTGCATGGCCGCCGCACTTTTCGGGCCGACCGCGACGGTCGTCAAATGTTCGGGCAGAGCCGAAACGCCCTGATGAGCCAGGCGGTCAAAAAAAGCGTCGACCGCGTTGGCCGAGGTCATCAGCAGATAGTCCACCTGATCGAGTGCTGCGATTGCTTGATCAAGCGGCGCCAAGGAGTCCGGAGGCACGATGGCGATGGTTGGCACCACAACCGCTTCAAAACCGAGCTCTTCCAGGGGCTCTGCCAGAGCACGCGCTTGCCCCGCTGCGCGGGTGATCAAAATCCGTCGCCGGGATCTTGGACTCTGTTCAGACGTCCTCTTTGTCGACATTGAATGTCTCGTGTTGATAGACCTCGTTGAGAATCTTGCCGGCTCCCTGGATGAGCAAGTCGTCGGCCAGGGACGTGCCCATGGCCTCGGCATCGTGGACGGAGCCGGTGACGGTTTTTTTCAGACAACGCACCCCACCGACATCGGAAACGAAGCCGGTGAGTTTTAAGGCCTCGCCGTCGACGACGCCGTGGCAGGCGATCGGCACCTGACAGCCACCTTCGAGACGTTTCAGAAAGGCTCTCTCGGCACGAACCGCCCAGTTGGTCTGCGGATGGTTGA
The DNA here is from genome assembly GCA_037383085.1 of Desulfuromonadales bacterium. GTDB lineage: Bacteria > Desulfobacterota > Desulfuromonadia > Desulfuromonadales > BM103 > JARRPG01. The sequence continues at coordinate 32,537 of JARRPG010000012.1, forward strand.
AGAAGTCGATCAGCGCATTGGTCTCTTGATCGTCGATCCGGCTTTCGATACCGAGAGCGCCCTGGCCGATGGCCGGGATCGAAACGTCCACCGACAGATATTCACCGATCTGGCTGGTATAGCCGAGACGATGCATGCCGGCGGCGGCGAGGATAATCGCATCCAGGTTTTCATCGGTCAGCTTGCGAATCCGGGTCTGCACGTTACCGCGAATATCGACCATCTGCAGATCAGGACGGATGTGCAGCAGCTGGGCTTTGCGACGCAGTGCGCTGGTGCCGATGCGGGCGCCGTGGGGGAGGTCCTGCCAGCGTTCGACGCCGGGCCGCAAAATGACGATGTCGCGGCAATCCTCGCGTTCGGTAATGCAGCGCAGATCAAGGCCTTCGGGGAAAATTGTCGGCACATCCTTCATCGAATGGACGGCGATATCGATCTCGTCACGCAGCATCGCCTCCTCGATCTCCTTGACGAACAGCCCCTTGCCGCCCACCAGGGCCAGTGGGACATCGAGAATCTTGTCGCCCTGGGTCTTGATCTTGGTCAGGCTGACCGTCAACTCAGGATATCGTTTTTCCAGCTCGGTTTTCACCCATTCAGCCTGCCAGAGAGCCAAAGCGCTGGAACGGGTGCCGATACGCATGTGCTTTTTCGCCATCAAGTTACTCCTTAATCTTCCGGGTCGGATGTGTCCAAAGATTTCAATTCGTTGTCGTCACCGCTCGGCGCCGGCAGGTCGAAGAGGGTGCGCACCGCATCGACATAGTCCTCGCCGCTGTGGTCGTTCTGACTCTGTTTGAGAACGGTTGTCGGCTGATGCAGGATCTTGTTGATGATGGCACTGGTCATGGCCTCGATGCTCTTGCGTTCCTTTTTCGACAGGTCCCTGATGTTGCCGAAGGTCTTTTCGAGCTCCTGCTGACGAATCGTTTCGAACTTCTGTCGCAAGGCGACAATTGTTGGCTTGACCTCGAGGTTGGCCAGCCATTGATAAAATTGACCGATCTCCTGCTCAACGATCGCTTCGGCCTTGCCGGCCTCCTTTTGGCGTTCCTTGAGATTGGCCTGGACGACACCCTGCAGATCGTCGACATCGTAGAGATAGGCATTGTCCAGGTCATTGACCTGGGGGTCGATATCGCGCGGCACGGCGATGTCGATCAGAAACATCGGCCGGTTCCGGCGGCGCTTGAGGACGTCCTCCATCTGACGCTTGCCGAGGATGAAGTTCGGTGCCCCCGTGGAGGTCAAAACGATATCGCTCTCGGCCAGGTGTTCGACAAAATAGTCAAAGGGAACGGCCTTGCCCTGGAACTCGGCGGCCAGTTTCTCGGCCCGCTCGAAGGTCCGGTTCGTCACCAGGACCTTGGAAACCCCGTTGGTGACAAAATGCCGGGCGGCCAGTTCGCACATTTCTCCCGCACCGATGATCATGACCGCCTTGTTGTCGAGGCGATCGAAGATTTTGCGCGCCAGTTCGACGGCGGCAAAAGAGACCGACACCGCATTGCTGGCAATGGCGGTTTCGGTGCGGACTCGTTTGGCAACCGAGAAGGCTTTGTGTAAAAACCGGTTGAGGATCAGACCCGCGGTCTTGTGTTCGGTGGCATAGCCATAGGCGGTTTTGATCTGGCCAAGGATCTGCGGCTCGCCGAGCACCATCGAGTCGAGACTCGATGCGACCCGAAAGAGGTGACGAATGCCATCTTCACCCTGGTAATCGTAAAGATGGGGATCGATCTCTTGCGGAGCCAGACCGTGGTATTCGGCAAGAAACCGGCGCAGGGCCACGATGGCGGCGTCCGGTTCCTTGCTGACAGCACAAAGTTCAACCCGGTTGCAGGTTGAGATGATCAGGCCTTCAGTCACTGGAGACAGAGCGAGCATCTGGCGCAAAGGCCGCTCCATAGCAGTCGGTGCAAAAGCAAGACGCTCGCGAATTTCGACCGGTGCCGTTTTATGACTGAGGCCGACGATGACGATATGCATGGCGTTCTCCTCGGCCTCCGCTATGGCCCGGTGAAGTTGCGGAAGCTGTGCTCCCCGGAGAGGAACAGGTTGACGCCAAAAAAGGTGAAGAGCAGAAAGCCGAAGCCGATGATGGCAAAGATCGCCGCCCGGCGACCGCGCCAGCCGACGGTGAGTCGGCCGTGCAGCAGGGCGGCATAGAGGAACCAGCTGATCAGGGCCCAGGTCTCTTTCGGGTCCCAGCGCCAGTAGCCCCCCCAGGCCGAATTGGCCCAGATGGCTCCGGAGATAATGCCCATCGTCATCAGCGGGAAGCCGAAGGTCAGACATTTGTAATTCATGCTGTCGAGGGTGTCGAGTGACGGCAGACGATAAAAAAGCCCGGAGAACTTTTTGCTTTTCAGCATGCGTTCCTGCAGCAGATACATGATCCCGGCGGCGGCCGCGATGGCGAAAACCGCGTGGCCGAGAAAAGCCAGGGTGACATGCACCGGGAACCACCAGCTGTCGAGGACCGGATTCAGGGCCGGGGACTGTTTCGGTGCGGCCGAGCCGATAATCATCATGACCAGCGCCAGGGGCGTAATGAAAGCCCCGAGCATCACCGTGCGATAGCGGAGGTAGAAGAGCAGATAAATGCCGACCAGAGACCAGGCGAAGAAGGACAGGGATTCATAGAGACTGGCGACCGGGGTCATGCCGGTCGCCCACCAGCGGGCCCCCAGGGTCAGGCAGTGCACGGCGAAACCACCGACCAGCAGCCAGACAGCTTTCTGACGAAACGTCTCGCGGCGGGAGATGACGCCAATCAGATAACACAGGGTGGCCGCAAAATAAACCAGCAGGGTGATTTTGAAGAACAGGACATTGGCAGTCATGATCAAACGTCTCGCAGACCCGTTCTGGTTCGTGACCGAGCGGTCATTTCGGCCAGGAATCGGGGCTCATGGAAAGGGGCGCCGCGGAGCGCTTTAGCGACACCGCGGCCTGTCGATACCAGTTAACCCAAAACCTTTTAAAGATACGGTTTTTTTAGCCAACTTGTCAATTTCTAATCAGGTCGTCAACGCGGCCCCGCGGGCTTGACCGTTGGCCTGCTGGCGCAAAGAGCTCCTGGATCGGTTCCCGGATCAGATCCCGAACAGGTCGCCTTCGACCAGGCTGCAAAGCAGGTTGCCGATCACCAGGGAACATTCCTGTAACCGAGGCAATGAATCACTTGGCAAAGACAGGTTGATGTCCGGCAGGATGTCGGCCAGTTCCAACTGCTCACTGGCGATCAGGACTGTTCTGCAGCCCAGTTGCTTGCCGGTGGCGATGGCGTCGCGTTCGGCCGGGTTGAGAACCGTCCCGGCAAAAACCAGCAATGTGTCCTGTGGCGAGGCCAGGGTGCGCAGTTGACGGCTGAAAAACTGCTGACTCTGTTCGTCGCCGGCCAGGTAGGTGGCCAGGCCGGCATCATTGACCAGAGCCATGGCCGGCAAAGGCGGCCGCTCGAGAGTCTGTCGATGCAGGAAGGTCTGGCCGATCAAGCCGGCGATCGCTCCGAAGGGGCCGCTGCCGACCAGAAACAGACGACCGTTTTGATGAAACGTGGCCACCAGGTGTTCGGCCAGCATATTCAAGAGCGGCTTCTGGGTCAGGAGAAAGGTGTCGAGCAGAGCCACTTGCTGGCTGACCGCGGCACTGATTTTATCCGGATTCATAAAGGCCTCGTAGGGTCACCGATGTCCTGTCGCCAGCAGTGGAATCAGCGCTATGCGCCCGGGGAAAAGGGCCACAGTCGAAGCGGCTGGCGTTCAGGACCACAATCGTCCGCACATCTTAGGGAGAGCCCCGGTCACTGTCAAGTCAACCTGTTTCCTGATTGGGGTTGGCATCAACAGGATAATCGCTTGATTTTTTGATCGGGTGGATTATTATGAAGCCTGACTGTTTCATCGTGAATCAAATTGGTAAGGAGAGTGTCTTATGGCAAGTGATAAAGTCGTCCAGGTGACGGATGATTCTTTCGAAAGCGAAGTCAAGCAATCCCAGGTCCCGGTTCTGGTTGATTTCTGGGCGTCCTGGTGTGCGCCCTGCAAGGCCATCAGCCCGATTGTTGATCAGTTGGCTGACGATTTTGACGGTCAGGTCAAAGTCTGCAAACTGAATGTCGATGAAAATCCGGCGACTCCGGGACAGTTCGGCGTCCGTGGCATCCCGACACTGATCCTGTTCAAGGATGGCGAAGTCTTTGACCAGGTGGTCGGTGCGGTGCCCAAGAATCAATTGGAAGGGTTGCTCAAAAAAGCCCTGTAACGATTGCTCCCTGTCGATGGCAACGGCCCGGCTGACTGCCGGGCTTTTGCGTTTTTGTTGCCAGACGCAAAGCGCCCGACTTCTGGGTCGGGCCCCGCGCCCTGTTAAGCGCGGTCTTTCTCGGTGCTGTTTCGTAACAGGCGAAAAATCTCCCGGAACGCCTGCTTGTCGCCTTGTTCATGGACGGCTCTGGCCAGTTGCCGGAGTTTTGCCCCATCGAGTCCGGGGGAACGGTCCAGGATCGTCTTTAAAGTTGTTTCGAAGGTCTTTGGATCACACAGGCCATCACGCCACTTTTCCCATTGATGCATCGTCCGGTTGTGCTGCTGCCGGGTGACCGCCCGTGCCTCGAGGGCCACTTCGAGCGCAATCCGCTGATCGTCATCACGTCTGAGGAGGCCGGCAAGATGTTTCAGCTGTCGTTTGCGCGCACTGTGCCCGCGGGTGCTGAGGACCTGCTCGATCTCACGTTCCAGATCCGGCCGCAGCGGCAACAATCGCCTCTCCGCTTCCGCTAGCGCGGTCAACGCCTGGGCCAGTTTTTCGATTCCTTTGGCGGCCCGTTTTCGGGCGCTGCGGCCACGACCTTCCTGATCGGGGCTGTTGCGATCGGTCATCAGAACTGCTTCCGGCTGTCGAGCAGCAGGGTCACCGGGCCCTGGTTGGTGAGAGTGACCTGCATGTCGGTTTGAAAGGCCCCCGTGGCGACTTCAACGCCGCAGCGCTGCAGGGCGGCGACATACTCCTGGTAGAGCGTGTCGGCCAACTCCGGCGGCGCGGCATCGGTAAAGCCCGGCCGACGCCCTTTGCGGCAGTCTCCCAGCAGGGTAAACTGGGAGACGACCAGAATCTGACCGGCGATATCCTTGACGGAACGATTCATTTTCCCTTCGGCATCGGCAAAAATCCTTAAGCCGACCGTTTTGTCCGCCAGGTAATCGGCATCCCGGGAGGTGTCGCCGCGGGCAACACCAACCAGCACCACCAGGCCCTTGTCGATGGCGCCGATGGTCCGCCCCTGGGAGGTCACCGTCGCTTTAATCGCCCTTTGCACGACAGCTCTCATGCGCTCTCCTCCGCAGCCAACGCGCGTAACAAGGCGAGATTCACGCGATCCATGTCGCCGTTTTCTCCTTTCGGTGTTTCCAGGATCATCGGCGTCTTGATAAAGCGCTGATCCTTCATCAGACAGTCAAAGCCGGTGCGGCCGATGGTCCCCTGACCGATGTGCGTATGCCGGTCGACGCGGCTGCCGCAAGGCTTGAGGCTGTCATTGAGATGAAAAGCTTTGATTCTGTCGAGACCGATCAGGTGGTCGAATTCGGCCAAAACCTGCCGACAGCTCTCGGTCGTAGAAAGGTTGTAGCCGGCCGCGTGGGCATGGCAGGTGTCGAAACAGACGCCGAAGCGCTGCGGGTCAAAATCTCCCAGCAACCGGGCCAGGTGGGCAAAGTCGCCGCCCAGGTAACTGCCCTGGCCGGCGGTGTTCTCCAGCAGCAGTCTGACCTCGCTGGGGGCGGTGGGCAGAATCTCCCGAAAAGCCTGGCGAATGCGCTGCAAACCGGTCTCCTCGCCGGAATCGAGATGGGCACCGGGATGCAGGACCAGATCACTGATGCCGAGTCGCGCACAGCGGTCAAGCTCGTCCTGCAAGGCCTGTTTCGATTTTTCCCAGATCCCGTTTTTCGGCGAGGCCAGGTTGATCAGGTAAGCATCGTGCGCCAGAACCGGGCCGATTCCACTGGTCTGCCAGGCCTCGCGAAAGGCGGCGGCAGCGTCATCGGTAATCGGTTTGCCCTGCCAGCGGTTGGCATTTTTGGTGAAGATCTGCAGGGTGGTGCAGCCGCTCCGCAGGCCATTGGCGAAGGCCTTGTCCAACCCGCCAGCGATCGACACGTGAGCCCCAAGCGGTCGACTCATGAGGCCTTGTCCCAGAAGCTCAGGCCGGAATGAATGTCGTGAGTGCTGTCCAGGTGAACATCCACAAAGTCCGGTGTCTGGCCGTCGCCGATCAGAACGGTTCCCATGCCGAGCTTTTTGGCGGTCTCCAGGTTCGGCCGGGAATCCTCGATCATAATGCATCGCTCAGCCGGTGTGCAGAGTGCTTTCAGGACCGCCAGATAGGGCTCCGTCCAGGGTTTGGGCTGGTAGTCCGCGACGCGAATATCGTAGACGTCTTGAAAGATATCGGCGATGCCAAGGGCAGCAAGAACCCGGCTGGCGTGGCACAGTGAACCGTTGGTGAAAACCGCCTTGCGCTGTGGCAGGTCGATCAGTGCTTGGCGCAGGACAGGGTCCGGGGCCAGTCGGGAAGTGACGTCGACATCATGCACATAGTCCAGGTAATCTTCGGGGTCGACACCATGATGTCGAATCAGACCCTGCAGTGTCACCCCATAAAGGCGCCAGTACTGACGACGCAGGATGTCGACTTCCGGGCCCGGAATGCCGACCACTTCCGTCATATAACGATTGATGCGCACATCGATCAGACCAAAGAGCTGTTTCTCGGCCGGATAGAGGGTATTGTCGAGATCAAAAATCAGAACATCCATGAGTGCTTCTTTACCACGGAGGGCACAGAGAAAACTGTATAAAATTGCTCACGAAAGACAGCCTCTGTGACCTCCGTGTCCTCTGTGGTCCAAGCGGGTTAACGGGGGTTATACTCCCCGCTGAAGACTTCCGCCGCTGGGCCGGTCATGAAGACATCGTTCTGGCCATCCCATTCCATGTCCAGGTCACCACCGGCCAGATGGTTCAGCAGCCTGCCGCGGGTCCGTCCGGTCAGCACCCCGGCAACGGTCACGGCGGCGGCACCGGTACCACAGGCCAGTGTTTCACCGGCACCGCGCTCCCATGTGCGCTGCTGCACTTCATCCGGTCCAATCACCGCGACGAACTCGACGTTGATGCGTCTGGGAAAGAGTGCGTGGTGCTCGATGGCGGTGCCATATCTTTGCACCGGAAAGGCCTCCAGATCATCGACGAAGATGACGCAATGGGGATTGCCCATCGAGACGCAGGTGACCGAAAAGGTGGAATCCAGGACGTCCAGGTCCATGTCGATCACCCGGTCACCGGCCGGCCCGACCATCGGCAGGTCGGCCCGGGTCAGACGTGGTTTGCCCATGTTGACCCGGACTTTGTCGATCTGCTCGCGGTCATTGGGATACATGGTCAAGGGCAGGATGCCGGCCCCGGTTTCGATCGCAATCTCGGTGCGATCTACCAGGCCGTGGTCGAAGGCGTACTTGGCGACACAACGGACCCCGTTGCCGCACATCTCCGCCTCACTGCCATCGGCATTGAAGATCCGCATTTTGACGTCGGCCTGTTTCGACGGTTCGATCAGGATCAAACCGTCACCACCTACGCCGAAATGGCGATCGCTGATTTCCCGGGCCAACGATTCGGGGTCCTCGACGGTCTGCCGGAAACAGTCGACGTACACATAATCATTGCCGGCGCCATGCATCTTGACAAATTTCATGGTTCTCCTCGTGGTCTGACAGGTCTGCTTCATTATAGGGAGAAAGCCCATCTGCCACAACCGGACATTGCCGAATGGGGATGGTCTGTTATGCTAATCAACAGGCCAAGATGCTAAGGAGAGAACGATGCCGCATCTGCAGTTCGAATTCAATTTTACGCCGGACCGGGCTGAAAAGACCGCTTTTGCCGACGCCGTCCGCAACCATTTCGCGACCATCATGAAGACCGGAACCGATCATATCGGCATCACGTTCCGCTGTTACCCGCCGGGCGACCTGGTCTTCGGCCGGGCCGGCGACGGATCGATCGTGTTTCTCAATGCCGATATCCGTCTGGGACGGACCGCCGATCAGAAACGTCGTCTGGCCTTGGCGATCATGGACGAGATCGGTACCCGCTGGGGAATGGCCCGTGAGCATGTTTATATTGTTTACACCGAGCATGACGGGCCGGATTTCCAGTTGAGCGATCGGGTTCTGCCGTCCTGGCGGCCCGGCGAGGACCCGCTCAATGATTGAATGTTTGCGGGACGCGATCGTGTCGCTTCACAGGAACGATCCGTGAGCGCAGGACCCCTTTGACCGCGATGCTGCGGCTGACCGGCAAGAAACACCTTGCTCCGGTGGCACGAAGCCGAGTGACGCGGCACAGGTGCTGCAACCGAGGAGCCTTGATATGGCCTATGACCTGAAAACCAAGATCTGGCAGACCGGCGCCCTGGACTGGTGGGGGATGCTCGACGACCAAGACGTTTATCTCGGCAACCGCGAGTTTCCCTTGCCGCCGCAGGAGGGTGATGAGTGGCATGTCAGGAAAACCGGCGATATATTCCGGATCGAGAAGGGTGAAATCCGCAAAATCGGCAACAAACCCTACACGGAGGATGCATGGCTGAGATAGTCCCCGAAATCGCTCAGGTGCCCGTCGCCGGAGCGGATAATTTTTCCTACCTGGTGATTTGCCCGGAGACTGGCAAGACCCTCGGCATTGATCCGGGGATCTCGCCCGAAAGTCTGCTGCAGGTCATTCGGGAGCGGGGCCTGGAACTGGTGGTGCTGGGCAATACCCATGGTCATCAGGATCATACCGCCGGTAACGACGAGATTATCAGAGAAACCGGTGCCCGCCTGGCCGCCAGCCCGATCGATGTGCCGAACCCGGATATCCCGTTGCAGGAAGGGAGTCAACTGCAGATCGGCCAGGTGACCGTCAATGTCCTGCACACCCCCGGCCACAGTCCTGGCGCAGTGGTTTTCAACCCGCCCGGCGCCCTGATCACCGGCGATACCCTGTTTGTGACGCGCTGCGGCCGAGCGGATTTTCAGAACAGTGATCCGGCGGCGCTTTATCACAGTTTGCTCCGCCTGGCGGCGTTTCCGCCCGAGACCAAGGTCTACCCAGGCCATGACTATGGGCCGAAACCCCATTCGACGATTGCCTATGAACGCGAACACAATGAATACATCAAGTGTCCCGACCTGGAGAGCTTTATTCGTCTGCGGATGGGATAACCCGGCAATGACACAAATGAGCCTTGGCGGAGACCGATCGAAACGGTCTCCGTTTTTTGTTCTGGGCGAAGGAGGGACTGTGTTCTTGCGGTTTAATCCGGAGCCCCTGCGTCCGGTGTCTGCCAGCCGCCGCCGAGGGCCTTGATCAGGGAAACGCTGGCCTGCAGGCGCTCACCGTAGACTCGGGTGGCAAGCAGCTCGGTCGCCAGGGCGGTGCGTTCACTGACCACGACCTCCAGGTAACTGACAATGCCGGCACGATAGCGCTTGGCCGACAAGTCGGCGGCCTCGCGCGCTGCGGCAAGTGCGCGTTGCTGTGCCTCCGCCTGTTCTTCCAGGATGCGAATATCCGACAGGGCATCCTCGACTTCACGGAAGGCGTTCAAAATCTGCTGGCGGTAGGTGGCGACGCTTTCCTGCCAGGCGGCTTCACTGAAGGCCAGCCGGGCCTGGTTGCGCCCCCCGTCGAAAATCGGCAAGGACAGGAACGGTCCGAGCGCCCAGGCCCGGTTGTCCCAATCAAACAGACTGCGCAGCTCATCGCTGGCATAACCGGCCGCGCCGGTGAGGCTGATGGCAGGGAAAAAGGCTGTTTCAGCGACCCCGATGCGGGCATTGGCCGCCATCATCTGGCGTTCCGCGGCCGCGATGTCAGGCCGGCGCTCAAGCAGTTTTGCCGGCAGTCCGACTTCGACCAGAGGCGGTTTGATCGCGAAATCATCGCGCGTTGCCGGACGTTTGAATGCGGCAACCGGTTCCCCGACCAGAACCGCCAGGGCGTGTTCCGTCGAGGCCCTCAGTCGCTTCAGGGCGGCCAGGTCGGCCTGGGCGTTGGCCAGTTCCGTTTCCGCTCTGGCGACATCCAGCCGACCGACCTGGCCGTTTTCATAGAGGCTGGTGACCAGTTGCAGGTTTTTCTGACGGAGAGCCGTCGTCCTCTGCAGCAGATCGACCTGCTTGTCGAGAATGCGAAACGTGAAGTAGTTTCGAGCCAAATCGGCCTGCAAGGTCAGCAGGACATTCTGCAAGTCGGCCTGACTCGCTGCATAGCTCGCCTGATCCGCTTCGATGGTCCGGCGAACCCGGCCCCAGAGATCGATTTCATAATTCAGGTCGAAGGGCACACGCAAAGTTGTCGTCGTCATCCCCCGGCCACCGTTCAGATCGGCCGGCAAGCGGCTCCGTTGGGCGGACGGATCGAGATCGAGACGGGGGTAGCGGTCGGCTTCACTGATTCTGGCGACCGCCCGGGCCTGGCTGACCCTGGCGACCGCCGCCTGCAGGGTCTGGTTGGCGGATAAGGCCTGCTCTTGCAGGGTGTTGAGAGCCGGATCCTGGTAAATCTCCCACCATGGACCCTTGCTGATCGCATCCGCCGGCACAGCCTCTTGCCAGGACGAGGTCTCGCGGTAGTTGTCCGGAATGTCCAGTTCCGGTCTCTGGTAATCCGGGCCAAGGGTGCAACCGACAGGGACTGTCAGGATCAAACTGAAGATTACGGCGCAGAGCAGCTGTTGTTTCCTAGTCATCAAGAGGAGCCCTTTGTCGTTTCCGGCGCCAGTGCTGTGGCTTCTGCCGCAGGGCTGTCGCCGAAAGGTGAAAGTTGATGATGCAGCATTCTGTGCTTCCTGGCAATCAGCAGGTAAGCCGTCGGTACGACGAACAGGGTCAGCAGGGTCCCAAAGGACATCCCGCCGACAATCACCCAGCCGATCGCTTGCCGGCTTTCGGCACCGGCGCCATGGGCCCAGGCCAGTGGGACTGCACCGAGGACCATCGCCCCGGTCGTCATCAGGATCGGCCGCAGGCGCAAGGTGGCCGATTCGATCACGGCCTCGAGCTTGTCGCGGCCCTGCTCGCGCAGTTGATTGGCAAACTCAACGATAAGAATACCATGTTTGGTGATCAGGCCAATCAGCGTCACCAGACCGATTTGACTATAGACATTCAGAGTGTTGCCAGTCAATTTCAGAGCAATCAGGGCTCCGGTGATGCTGAGCGGCACGGAGAGCATGATGATCAGCGGATCGAAGAAACTCTCGAACTGGGCGGCGAGCACCAGGTAGATAAAGGCCAGGGCCAGCAGGAATGTGACATAAAGACTGGTGCTGCTCTCCCGGAACTCACGGGAGGGCCCGTCATAATCGACAACGGCAGAACCGGGCAACACTTCGGCAGCAATCTCGTCCAGCTTGGCCAGACCATCGGACAGGGCGTAGCCGGGCGCCAGGCTGGCTGTGATCTTGGCCGCTCGAAGCTGATTGAAATGATTCAACTCCTTGGGGGCGACCGTTTCGCGAACGGTAACCAGGTTGGCCAGCTGGATCATCTGATCGGTTTTGCCGCGCACGTAGATCGAGGCGAGGTCGCTCGGTGTCGCCCGGTCGGCATCAGCGACCTGGACGATCACGTCATATTGTTTGCCGGCGCGCTTGAAGCGCGTCACCTGGCGTCCGCCGAGCATCGTCTCCAGGGTCCGGCCGATGGTGGCGACATCGGCACCAACATCCACGGCCTTGTCCCGGTCGACGTCGACGGAGAGCTGCGGCTTGATCAGCTTGAGATCCGTGTCGAGATTGATGAACCCGGGCCACTCACGGGCCTTGGCCAGCATGGCGTCGGTCATCTCCTGCAGCTCTGCGTAGGGGGCGGTGGTCTGAATGACGAACTGAACCGGCTTCGCCAGGGGACTCTGTCCCAGCGGCGGGCGATTGAGGGGGAACGCCATGACGCCGGGAATGCCGCCAAACAGCTTCGGCTGCAATTCCTTGACGATCGCCTGCTGTTTGCGGCTCCGCTCCTGCCAGTCGACCAGGCCGGCGAAGGAGATGATCTGCGAAATCGACGGTCGCCCGGCCGCCACGAAATATCGTTCGATCTCCGGGGTGCCGGCATAGACGGTTTCAATCATGCGCGCATACTTGTCCGTGTAATCGATCGTGGCGCCTTCCGGGGAGATGCCGACGCCGATCACCACGCCGCGGTCTTCAAAAGGGGCCAGTTCCGACTTCAGCGACCCGAGCAGGAACCAGGCCGCACCGGCAACCACCACAACCAGCAGAACGACGACGATTTTGGCCCGCAGGGCCGTGCGTAGCAAGCGTTGATAGCCCCGGGTCAGGGCAACGAAGAAGGCCTCGATCAAGTTGTAAATCGCCATGTGTTGCTGGCGATGCCGCAGCATCCGGGAGCACATCATCGGCGACAGCGTCAGGGCGACGAAGCCGGAGACCAGCACCGCACCGGCCAGGGTCAGGGCGAATTCGGTAAACAGACGCCCGGTGCGCCCCTGCATGAAACCGATCGGTGCGTAGACCGCCGCCAGCGTCAAGGTCATGGCAATGACGGCAAAGGCGATTTCCCGGCTGCCCTGAAAAGCCGCCTGGCGGACCGGCATCCCTTCTTCCACATGGCGGAAGATATTCTCCAGGACGACGATGGCATCATCGACGACCAGACCAATCGCCAGCACCATGGCAAGCAGCGTCATGGTGTTGATGGAGAAGCCGAACAGGTACATCAGGCCGAAGGCTCCGATCAGGGAGACCGGAATAGTGACCAGCGGCACCAGTGTCGATCGGAAGCTGCGCAAAAAGAGGAAGATCACCAGGATAACCAGAATGACAGCCTCGCCGATCGTCTGAAAGACGTTGCTGATCGAGCGGTCGATGAAGATCGAGCTGTCATAGGCGACATTGACCCGCATGCCTTCGGGGAGTCCGGCCTCTATCGCCGGGATCGTCTCACGCACCGCCCGGGAAATATCAAGGGGGTTGGCGGTGCCTTGTTTGACGACGCCAAGGGCCACGGCGGCCTTGCCGTTGAAACGGACAACGCTGCGCTCGCTTTCGGCCCCCAACTCGGTTCGGCCGACATCCTGGAGGCGCACCAGATAGCCGCCGGCATCTTTGAGAATCATCCGGTCGAACTGTTCCGGTGTCCGCAAGTCGGTCTCCGACAGCACGGTGAACTCCCGCTCCGCCGATTCGATGCGGCCGGAGGGGATCTCGACATTCTGCTGGCGCAGGGCATTCTCGACGTCCTGAGGTGTCAGGCCGAAGGCGGCCAGGCGAATCCGGTCGAGCCAGATGCGCATGGCATAGCGGCGTTCGCCCAGCAGTAGCACGTTGGCGACGCCTTGGATATTCTGCAGGCGATCCTTGACAAAACGATCGGCGTAATCGGTCACTTCGAGCGGCGTATGGCGGCTTGAGGAAAAGGCCAGGTAGATGATCGGCTGCGCATCGGCTTCGACTTTGCTGATCACCGGTTCGTCGATGTCGCTGGGCAACCTGCCGCGCACCCGGGCGACCCGGTCACGGACATCGTTGGCCGCCTCGTCGGGATCGCGGGACAGTTTGAATTTGACCGTGATCTGGCTCTTTTCGGTGCGCGAAATCGACGTCATGACATCAATCGCTTCGATCCCGGCCAGACTCTCTTCGAGGGGTTGCGTGATCTGTGATTCGATAATTTCCGCGGTGGCTCCGCGGTAATCGGTCTCGACGTTGACCACCGGTTCGTCGATGTTCGGATACTCCCTGACGGTGAGACGGTCGTAGCTGATCAGGCCGATCAGAACCACGACCAGGCTCATGACCGTTGCCAGCACCGGGCGCCTGATTGACAGGTCGGAGAGAATCATTGCGCGGTCCCGTCGGCAGCCGGCGCTGCCGGCTGCTCTGTGACAGGCATGCCGGGACGCACCTTGATCTGTCCGGCGGTAATGATCGTATCGCCGGGGGCCAGTCCGGAGGTGATTTCGATCTTGCCTTTGGTGCGTAAGCCGGTTTCGACGACCGCCGCGACCACTTTGCCGTCAACGACCTTGAAAACCTGCTGCCGGTCCGCCCCCGGGATGATCGCTTCCTCGGGAATCATCAACGCCTTGGGACGCTCTTCGAGGACCAGCGCGACGCGTGCGAACATGCCGGGACGTAAAGGGCCTTTGTCCTGAGCGACCTTGGCCCGCAGCAGAATGCTGCGGCCGTTGACATCGACCTGCGGATCAATGGCATAGACCTCGCCGACAAAGGTCTGGTCGGGCACGGCATCGACCTGCAGGCGGATTTTCTGACCGACACGCAGCTGATGGGCAAAGACCTCCGGAATACGAAAATCGACTTTGATCGGATCGATGTCGTCCAGGGTCGCGATGGTCTCTCCCGGCTGCAGGTACTCACCGATACTGACCCGGCGCAAACCGAGCAAACCGCTGAAGGGGGCCTGAATCACCGTCTTGGCCAGTTGTGCTTCGGCCAGTCGAAGGTTGGCCTGATCGAGGCGCCACTGGGCATAGGCTTCGTCGCGTTCGCGCGCGGAGATGGCCTCTTCCTGGAGGAGCTGCTCGGCGCGCTTGATATTTGCGGCGCTGAGATTGAAGCTGGCTTCGGCGCGGTCGCGCTCGGCGACCAGAATCGACGGGTCGAGTTTCAGCAGGACGTCGCCCGCAGCAACGGCTTGTCCTTCCGCCAGGCTGATTGCACTGACCCGGCCGGCGATTTCGGTGGCGAGAACCACCGATTCGTTAGCCAGGGTGGTCCCGGTGGCGGTGATCTCACGGACCAGGGGTTCGGACCGGACCTGGGCCGTCTCGACCAGAAGTCCTTTCGGTTTCTCCTGCCCTGAATCCGAGGCTTTCGTCTCGGCGTGAAGTTGCCAGGGAGTCACCAGCAGAGAGGCCGCCAGCGCCACTGTGGTCAGAATCCGTTTCATATTATTGGCTTTCCATGCCCCGCAGGGAAAAAGAGGTGATATGCCGGGTGACCTCGTCCAGGTAGGCAGCTTCGGATGAGGACTCGACAAAGGTTTTGATGACCTCCCGGAAGCGGATAAAATGCAGGATCTGGCCGGCGAGGCTGCTGATGCATCGGGACACAAATCGGTCGGACAGGTCGGGCCGGGCCAGACTGATGGCCTGTTGCAACGCCTGATGAATCGGGACGATCAGGACGTCGGTCACCAGGTCTCCGGCCACCGCCGACGGGCTCATTTCCCGATAGATGATCTGCAGCAGGTGGTCGCCTTCCGGGTCCTGCAACATGGCCTTCAGGTTCGACTGGACATAGGCTTCGATGATGTCGCGGAGTTGTGGCGTCGTGTCTTGCCGGGCAACGCGTTCAATCACCGCGATCCGCTGCCGGGCAACGGCGGCAAACCATTTCTGCAGACACGCCCGATACAATTCTGTCTTGCCGTTGAAATGATAATTGACGGCCGCCACGTTGGCGCCTGCCGCTTCGGTGATTTCGCGGATGCTGACCGCATCGAATCCCCGGCTGAGAAAGAGTTCTTCGGCAGTTTCCAGCAGAGCCGTCCGGGTCGCGCATATGTCGGTTTTGCAATCGGTCATTTAAGCGATGTTTTAAACATTGTTTGAAGCCATGTCAAGCGTCTTCTCTGCAAGGTTTGCGTCATTCCGGTCACGGACAAGAAAACGGCCCCGCAGTTTCCATCGGGAAGCTGCAGGGCCGTCGAAGTGCCGCGCACAGAGCTGTCAGGTTCAGAAGGCGAAATGCGGACCCTTGCCGGGTTTGGCGTCGGAATCGTTGGTTTCGTCGGTGGCCGGTTTGGCGTCGTCGGAGAAGGCTTCGCTTGCAGGACCGAAGGGTTGATCAGAATTGATATCCCGATCCTCATCGGCTGCACGGTCCTCTGCCATCTCCTCAATCGGGGAGTCTTCCTCGAGAAAGTCAAAGCCGAAATTGATTTTGGCCTGCTCGGCAACCGGTTTGGACGTCTCCTCTGCCGCATGGATCGGTTCAGGCGCCGATGCTGGTGCTGCCTGTCCGGGAGCAAAAAAGCCGCGCAGGTGGAATCTCTTCTTTTGAGCCGTCAGGTCCTGACCGCATTTTCGGCACTTTTCCAGGTGCTCGAAACTGTGAAATCCGCATTTAGAACATCTCATGGGCTCTCCTCAGGCTGATTCGGGTTGCTGGCCGGTGGGGGCCGCCTGCCAATCGCCATAAAGATACTGCAACACAGGGGTCACTGCCAAGCTCGCAGTTTCCGAACGCAGGATGCGCGGGCCGAGGTGCACTGCCTGGAAACCGGCCGCGGTGACGGTGGATATCTCCTGCTGCGAAAAGCCCCCCTCGGGGCCGACCAGCAGGCTGGCTGCGGCGGGGCGCTCGGCGGGCAGTACGGCCCTCAGGGGCTGTGCGCCCGCTTCCCAGAGAACCAGCTTCAGGCCGTGATGTGTCCCCTCGAGGGATTCGGCCAGCGGGCAAATCGGCTTGAGCTCCGGCAGGATGCTGCGGCGGCACTGGCGTGCGGCCGCCGCGATGATGCGTTGCCAGCGTTCCTGTGACTTGGCCTCACGCCGGCCGCCGCGCACTGGAATCGAATGCGTCGTCTCGATCGGCTGAAAACAGGACACACCCAGTTCCGTGCCTTTTTGCAGGACCAGGTCAAATTTGTCACCTTTCGGCAGGGCCTGAATCAGGGTGACCGGCAGACTGTGTTCGCTCTCGTGCCAGCGTCGCAGGACCCGGACCGAAGCCTGCAGACGCTGGATCTCCTCAAGCCGGCCCTGGCAGCAAAGCCCGCGGCCGTCGAGCAGCAGGATGAGATCGCCGATCCGGGCGCGCAGGACATGGCACAGGTGGTGGTGTGCTTCGCCGCTCAGCAGGACCCTCTCGCGGTGCAAGTCATCGGTTGGCACAAAAAGGCGCGGCAGGCTAGTCATGACGTTGATAGACAATACAGCTCCATTCCTGGCGCTGCCGGGTCATCAGATGCTGAAGCGGATAGGGGGCGAAACCGGCCAGGATCTGGTCTTCCTGTTCGGTCAGGATGCCGGACAGAACCAGCCGACCACCCCGGTCCAGGTGAGCTACCAATGGCTCGGCAAGGCGCAGGTTTTCAGCGGCCAAGATATTGGCCAGGACCAGGTCGAAGCGTCCGGGAACGTCCTCGAGGGGGGTGGACGTGATCGTGATCTGACCGGCGAGATTGTTCTGGGCCACATTGCTGCGCGCCACCGCGCAGGCCTGTGGATCGATATCGGTGGCTACCACCTCAGCCGCACCCAGCGCGGCAGCGGCCATGGCGAGTATCCCCGAACCGGTGCCGACATCGAGGACGCGTGCCGGGGCCGGCGTACGGGCCAGGTCGTCGGCCAGCACATCCAGGCAGAGGCTCGTCGTCGCATGCGTCCCGGTGCCGAAAGCCTGTCCCGGATCGAGCGTCAGAGCGACTTTCCCGGGACGGACCTCTTGCGTGTCCCATGAGGGGTGGATCAATAACCGATCGCCAACGGTAAAAGGGGGAAAATGCTGTTGCCAGTCGGTGGCCCAGTCCTGGTCTTCGAGTTCGTGGAGATCCAGATCGATCTGGTCGATACCAGGCCAGATCACGGCAAGTTCGGCGAGGCTGCGCCGGACGGTCCGGCAAAACGCCTTCCGGTCTACGGGACTGGCGAAGTAGGCCCGCAGGGTCGGATCGTCCTCCAGTCGATTCGGGTCAGGAGCGGTAAAGGTATCCAGGTGTCGATCGGCCGTGGTTAATCCCGTACAACCGATGTCCACCAGCTTCTGGGCAACGAGATCGACCGCTGGTCCAGGGACGGCAAGGCGGATTTCCAGCCATTTTGTGATCATGGGGGTTGTTTAGCGGAGTTTGCGGTGCAATGCAACCGAAAACCTTGACCCGGTTCAGCCCGGTTTGAAATAATTAACTCACAGTTTAATGAGCCTTTTTATGGATATTGCATTAAATAACCGATATGTGACCTGCTGGCTGTGTCGAAGTGGCTGATTTGCCAATGTTATGAAAGACATTATGCCGATTTTGCCACTTGCTTTTTCATTAGAAGATGCTAGACTTCTCCGGTAATTTTCATGAGGATACACCATGCCTTCTGCCGCCCAAGTGATTTATCTTCTGTCCGACGCAACCGGTGAAACGGCAGAGAAAATGGTCATGGCAGCCCTCACGCAGTTTCGTGACAAGCCGGTTCGGTTGAAACGCGTCAATAACGTGCGCACCAAGAACCAGGTCTATGAGTCCCTCGATCAAGCGCTCGATCAGCGCGCCCTGGTGGTTTACACGATCGTCAACGGGGATCTGGCGCAGCTGGTTCACGACGAATGCGACAGCCTCGGTCTGGTCTCCATCGACCTGTTGACGCCTCTGCTGACCAAGGTGGCTCACTGCATGGGGCGGTCACCGAAGGAGACGCCCGGCTTGCTGCATGGCATCGATGATGCCTATTTCAAGCGCATCGAGGCGATTGAATTTACCGTCAAACATGACGACGGCCAGGAGCCACGCAACCTCTATCAGGCGGATATCGTGTTGGTCGGCATTTCGCGAACCAGCAAAACACCGCTGTCGATTTACCTGGCACACCGGGGCTGGAAAGTCGCCAACGTCCCCCTGGTGAAAGGCATTGACCCGCCGGCGCAGCTGTTCGAAATCGATGCCAAGCGGGTCGCGGCGCTGATCATAGACCCCCAGCGGCTGGTCGAAATCCGGGCGGCGCGTTTGCGGAACCTGGGCCAGGACCCGAAAGCCGCTTACGCCGATTACGAAGAGATCGAAGACGAACTGGCTTACGCCAAGCGCTTCTTTCGGCGGCAGCCCTGGGCGGTGATTAACGTCTCCGGCAAAGCCGTGGAGGAAACGGCCAACGAGGTGCTGGTGCGGCTCGGTCTGAAGTAAGCGACGTCTGACACATAACTGCGTGGTTTTTGCGATAACAGTGATAACAGAGACAACTGATAAAGAGCCGTTTGCCATTGATCACAGCAAAAGGAAAAGGAGAGTCTCATGCGAATCCTAGTCGTCGAAGATGAGAAAAAAGTTGCCAGCTTCATTCAACGGGGATTGGAAGGCGAAGGGTTCACCGTTGATGTCGCGAATGATGGTGAGTCCGGCGTTGAGTTCGGTACGAAAAACAGTTACGACCTGATCCTGATGGATGTCATGCTGCCGAAGATGGATGGCCTCGAGGCAATCAAAGCCCTGCGGGCCAAGGATGTGGCGGCTCCTGTCCTCTGCCTGACCGCCAAAGACACCGTCGAAGATATCGTCGCCGGCCTCGATTCCGGCAGCGATGATTACCTGACCAAGCCCTTTGCCTTCGCCGAACTGCTGGCGCGCGTTCGGGCCCTGGTGCGGCGGGGCACCCAGGAGCGTGGTGCCGAGATCACTTATGCCGACCTGCGTCTCGACCCGGTGGCTCACAAGGTCTGGCGCGGCGACCAGGAAATTGACCTGACCGCCAAGGAATATGCGCTGCTCGAGTTTTTCATGCGAAACCCGGAGACCACCTTGACACGCACCATGATTGCCGAGCACGTCTGGGATTACACTTTCGATTCGTTCACGAATATTATCGATGTTTATGTCAACTACCTGCGAAAGAAGGTCGACCGGGATTATGACAAGAAGCTGATTCATACGGTGCGCGGCATCGGTTACGTGCTTAAGGAGGAATAGCTTGACCGTTTCGCCGCTTCGGTCGATCCGGGCGCGTTTGACATTCTGGTATGCCATGACGCTGGCAGTCATTCTGGCGGTCAGCGCATTGTTTTCCTACCACTATTTTTCCCATAACCTGGGAGAACAGGTGGATCGCCAGATCCGCGAAATTGCCCGTACGATCGATAATCAACGGCACACTTTCATCGACCCGGAAGCAGCGGTCGGCTGTGAGCATCTCAACTCTCTGGTGCACAGTCACAACTGGGATGCCTACATCCTGCTGCGTAATGAAAGCCTGGTGCCGGATTGTTCCTCGGACAACCTGGTCGATATCACCTTGCCCTTCGGGCCGGTGGCACGCCAGCAGGTTCGCTGGTTTCACGAGCATCTGGAAACCGTTGAACTGAACAACAGTCAGCGGATTCGGCTGCTCTCCTATCCCTTGGTCTCCAACGATAACCTGCTCGGTGTCGTCCAGATCGGCCTGCCCCTTGGACAGCTGTACCAGACAATCGAAGAGCTGCGCCTGATCTATCTCGTCGTCGGTCCCTTTGCGATCTTCTGGCTTTGCATCGGCTGCTGGCTGCTGGCCGAACGCACCATTGCACCGATCATCGAGGTCACCGAAGCGGCTCAAGGGATTACCGCCGACAATCTGTCGCGCCGCCTGCCGGTCGGCAGTTACCGTGACGAACTGGCCCAGATGGTCGCTTGTCTGAACCAGATGCTGGACCGTCTGGAAAAGTCTTTCCGGCGCATTCGGCAGTTCTCCGGGGATGCCTCCCACGAGCTCCGGACACCTCTGACGATTCTGCGCGGTGAAACGGAAGTGGCTTTGCGCTGGGCAAAAACCCCGGAGGAGTTCCGTGACATGCTGCGTTCCAACATGGAAGAGATTGATCGCATGGAACGCATCATCGAAAGTCTTCTGACCCTGGCAAAGAGTGAAGTGGGTGAACTGACCCTGGAGATGAAACAGCTGAGCCTGAGCGATCTGATTCAGGAACTTTATCTGCAGAGTCGAATTCTGTGTGAAACCAAAAATATCGAGGTGAAACTGCTGCTCGAAGTCGACGAGGAAGTGCGCATTCGCGGTGATGAATTGCGTCTGCGTCAAATGTTTCTCAACCTGATTTCCAACGCCATCAAGTACACCCCCGAAAACGGTCATCTGGAGATTGTTCTGGCCCAGGAAAACGACTTTGCCCGCGTCGACATCATCGACTCCGGAATCGGCATTGCGCCGGAACACCTGCCGCATATTTTCGATCGCTTCTACCGGGTCGACAAGGCGCGCAATCGCATGGATGGCGGCACCGGACTCGGCTTGTCGATTGTCAAATGGATTGCCGAAGCCCACGGTGGCAGCATCAAGGTGACCTCGGATGCCGACAGTGGCAGTGCCTTTTCGGTGCGTCTGCCGATCGCCGGCCCGGAAGAGGGCAAGTACCCGAAATCGACGATTCTTGATTAAACCCCATTGACCCGTCCTAAAGTGTGCATGTCAACAGTCGATGACTGTGTTGCTGTGGATTGACATGCACTGAACTCGGATTACATTGTCATCAATAAGACACACGGATCCTGCGGGTAAAAAAACGCAAGTCCGAATCACCGGGCGTGTGCAGAGAGCACCAGCAGGATGCGATCCAAACATTAATCTATCGGAGGAGAATCATGATCGAGCGCCACAAGCTGAAGATACGGGAGTGACCCCTTCGAGGAGTTCTTCAATCGCTTCTTTCAGGGCAATCCCAGTGCCCCGCGCAAAGAGCGTTCCCTCGGCTCGGGGTTCATCATTTCCGGGGATGGTTACATTCTCACCAATGATCACGTGGTTGAAGGAGCCGATGAAATCAAGGTCAAATTGTCCGATGGCCGGGAATTCAGTGGCGAAATCCGCGGCCTCGATCCGAAACTCGACCTGGCACTGGTCAAGATCGATGCCGGCGAAGACCTGCCGGTGGCCAAGCTGGGTGACAGCGAGGAGATCCGGGTTGGTGAATGGGTCATGGCAATCGGCAATCCCTTCGGCCTCGAACAGACGGTGACGGTCGGAATCGTGTCCGCCAAAGGCCGGGTGATCGGGGCCGGGCCCTACGATGATTTCATCCAGACCGATGCCTCGATCAACCCGGGCAACTCCGGAGGCCCACTCTTTAATGTCAAGGGTGAGGTGGTCGGTATCAACACCGCAATCGTGGCCGGCGGGCAGGGGATCGGTTTCGCCATACCGGTGAATATGGCTAAGCAGATCATCCCGCAGCTGCGCGACGAGGGCCATGTCACCCGGGGCTGGCTCGGCGTCACTGTTCAGGCACTGAACAGTGAGCTGGCCGAATCTTTCGGTCTGGAGACCACGCACGGCGCCCTGGTCAACGAAGTCGTCGATGGATCGCCAGCCGCTGATGCCGGTCTCAAGCGGGGCGATATTATCCTTGAGTACGACGGCAAAACCGTTGATGAGTTGAACGATCTGCCCCGCCTGGTTGCCGCCACTGCGGTTGGCGAGACGGTCAAGGTGACGATCTTCCGGGACGGCAAGGAACGGACTGTCAAGGTCAAGATCGGCAAGCTCGATGAAGAAGGCGCCAAGGCCGTCGCCAATGCCGACGAGCCGGGCGGTGTGATCGGTATGACTGTTGTCAACATCACCCCGGAACTGGTCGCACGTTACGGTCTGGAGAGCCAGGACGGCATTCTGGTGACCCGCATCGACCCAGAGGGCCCGGCGGCAGCCGCCAACCTGCGCATCGGTGACCTGATCCTCGAAGCCGATGGCCACGAAATCAAATCGGTCAAAGATTTCGAAGAGCAGGTCGGCCGCATGTCATCCGGCAAAGTCCTGCGGCTGCTGGTTCAACGCCAGAAGACTTTGCTCTATACGACCGTGACACTGGAATAAAGCGCCTGTCGCCAGATCACCAAAAGCCCCCCGCGGCAGATGCCGCGGGGGGCTTTTCGTTTGCTGATGGCCGATTGCCGACGCAGAGAAGCGCATCACAGGAAGGCCAGAGATCCCGTCTAGCATGACGCTCAGGACTCTTTGCTTGGCTTGCGAACAGACAAAAAAATGCCCGGCTTGTTCACCAGCCGGGCATTTCAGGGAGACATGAAAATTCAGCTGCGTTGTTTAGAACCGGTACCCGACACCAACATAGCTGTAGACAGCGCTGCCACTTTCGTCGCCGTAAACAAACTCTTCTTTGGCATCGAAATCACTGTAGGTCACGCTTGCCGTTGTATAAAGCGCCTCGGAGAAATTGTAGGTACCCCCGAGGGAGACTTCATACTGTTCATAGGACAGGTCGGAATAACTGTCGATCAGGTCATTATAGTCATTGGTATTGTCATAGTTTGGCTTGGCGGCTCCCATCCAGATCAGTTGCGGACGGTCGTTGAAGTTCCAATTCCAGGAATCTTCCGCCGTGTTGTAGGTGAAACTGGCATTCACCAGAAGTTTTTCCGTGGCCTGGTAGTCCATGGCAACAGACAGCGTATGAACGTCGGATTCGTAGTCAGCGATATCGCAGTACGACCCAAACTGGGTCGATGAGACAGAGTTCGCTCAGCCATGATACCAGCCGACACACATCTGGTTCTCCGTTTCCATTTTGTTGAAAGTATACGCCATGGTCAGGTTCATTTTGCCGTTCGGGGCATAGTAGAAAGAGATGCCGGGGACATACGTGTCCTGCTTATAGTGGACGCTGTCGTTTTCTTCCATGCGCACGCGCGCGGACAATGTCGCTGCCATGTTGGCCGAGGGGGCCCAGGTTGTCGCAAACTTGATTTCATGGACATCCTCAGGAGACATTGACGTTTCAAGCTCGCGGTTCGGATAGACGCTGTTCCAGTAGTAAACCGCGGGACCGTTGCCGGGATCTGTCAGGAAAGTGGCGGTATCGTACCAGGCCAGCCCCGGGTAGGCCGGGTCGGTTGTGCCGGTGATTTGGCCAATTCCTGTGGGAGCACCGGCGAGAGGTTCGTCGATGTTCTGGTAGGTGTAGCTGATACGGCCGGACAGTTGGTTGCTCAGGCGAGATTTGACGGCTGCCTTAAAGGTGTTGGTTTCCGTTTGCCCCAACACGTCTTCGTCACGATCGATCTCTTCGTACTCGTAACCAACGCGTAATGTTGTCCCCGAGGCCAGCCGGTAGACACCATCAATGCCGAGTTCCGTCACGTCTCTTGATTCCGCAGATTCGAAATCGACATCACCTGTCGTTGTGTCATAGCCGAGAGCCGGATCAAGGGTTGTGAAACCGACCAGAGCAGGGAAGTTGGCGGTGTATTTTGGTCCGTCGATTTCATAGGTGCCGCCGCGCAGGGAAAGCCGCAGTCCGCCAATCTTGGTGTTGCCTTTGAGGAAAAACGACTCGAATTCACTGGTCAGCGAACTTTGGTCGAGGGTGTAAGAGACATCACCGTCTTTATTCGATTCGACTTCTGCGTTGACATAAGTGGCACTGACAGAGGAGTCGCGGTTGATATCAACCCGGGCTTTCAGCGTGTGGCTGTCTTTCTCCGAGTCAGGAGTTTGGGCGTATTCCTGGTCGCCGGTGTAGAGCAGTGCTGTTGAGTCGATAACCCCACCGTGAATGGCTCCCGAGCCCAGGTAGTTGTAGGTGGTGGCGCCGGAGTTGTCTTCAAAGTCACGGGTCAGGTATTCATATTCGACGGTGATCAGGCCGAATTTGCCGGTGGCGCCGAGGGTCAAATCTTCCGTTTCCTCGTTGATGTTCTTGGGGTTCGCCTGGACATGACACTGGTTACACTTACTCAGCGTCCTGGCCTGCTCGACCCCCTCGCGTTTTTCGACGCGCAAGCCGGCATGCAGGGTCACATTCGGCAGGGCCGGCAAAGTCACCTCCGCTTCGTTCTCCCATTCACTGTGCGTGATGATGTAGTCGTTGGCGAGTTCCTGTTCATAACGGGCATTGGCCTCCGGCATGGTATCGACACCAATTTGGCCAACGGTTCCGTCTGTCGTGATGCGGGGCTGCTCACCGGCGATGTCCCCTCGCATCGTTGCCCCGACGTGCCCGAGGGTATCATGGTCCTTCCAGTGATCGAACTCCTGAAAGGAGATGTCAAGTTTGAAGGCACGCGCATCAAAACCAAAGCCGAGATCCGTCGCGACATCGCCATCAAAGGACGCGGACAGGTCGACAGCGGAGTTCTCACCGGATGCCTCGAGGTCGATTGCCCCGGCGACGCCGGATCCCTGGTCTCTGCGGTGTTTTACATATTCATTGACTCTTGCTGGGTTGTCATCAAGGTCTGTGTTGGTGGCGCCTATCTCCACACGGCCGTTCATCGGAACGGCCTCTTCCGCGATTGCAAAGGTGGAAGTCGCTACCAGAGCCATGACAGACGTCAATGCAAGCAGCCAGATATGGCATTGCTTCATTTTAAGTCTCCTTTATCTCTGTTAACGGGTCAGGCCGCCACCACTTAATGGTTGTGACGGAGAGTCGCTGCCATGCACCACCTGGTGACAGGTCGTACACTTGGTGCCAAAGGATTTCTGCCAGCCTTCAATGCCGTGTGGGTTGGCGGCGTCGACCAAGGTCGGATTCACCGCCCCAGCCGGGACGCCACCCGGCATGTTGACTGTGGGACTTGAGCCGACGGCACTGTAGTTGCCGCTTGCCGGGTCAAAGCCTTTGCGCAGGATGTGGAAATGCCCTTCGTGGCATTGCAGGCAGAGGAACGGCTCGTTCTGCACCAGCAGGTTGTTGGCCACAGAGCCGTGGGCGTCATGACAAATGGTGCAGTCATCCTCGACCGGCGCATGACCGAAAACGAACGGGCCCTGGTAGCGGCTGTGGCAGTCCAGACACAGATCATTGGTGCGTTCGTCGGTGTTCAGTTCGCCGTGCGGATTGTGGCAATCGCCGCAGGCCATCTTGCCTTCCTTGATCGGATGATGGGACGGGAAGCTGGCCTTGGCCATCTGCTCCTGGTGGCAGGAGAAACAGAGCTCCGGATCCTCCTGTTTGAGCGCCATCTTGCCGTCACCATGGATCGCGTGACAGTCGGTGCAGGCGACATCGCTCAAGGCGTGTTCGCTATGTGTCCAGTCCATCAGCTTGCCATCGCTGTGGCACTTGGCACAGACTGCGGCGGATTCTTCGGGCAGCAACTGACCAAATTTGAGGATCTGGTCGCCATCCGAATCGACATGCAGGCTGCCGCCGCCGTGACAGCTTTCGCACCCTTCGGTGCCCCCCATGTACTCGAAGCTGGCCAGGCGCGTATGCACGCCGGCCCGGTAGCCCTCGTGACACTCCAGACAGGTTTCTGACCCGACCGGAGTTGCGCCCGCGATAACTGGTAGGGTCAACTTCTTCTCCCTGATTGCTCCGGTGGCACAGGCCCCCAGAACCAGTAACAGGGGAAGGAGTTTAACCAGCCAGGACGCCCTGGATAGTGTTACCTTCCTTTGCATGATTTCTCCTTTCCACGCTGAATGCCTCATTTGCATCGATAAAATGACCCTCTTCGGCCGATTCTTGCCTCCTTCCTGGTCGCCGGCCACCTTTGTTTTTCAAAGGGTTTGACAGGGATTGACTTTTTGGAATCTGTTGAATCATAAAGAGCTTTGATGCTAGGGTAAAACGAATGATTTTAATGGCCCCCATAAGAAACATTTATAATCCTTAATAATATATACGGATAATTGTATGGATACGCGTTATCTGAAGACCTTGGTAGCTGCTGTGGAGGCCGGCACCTTTTCCAGGGCAGCGGAAACGCTCCATATCACCCAATCGGCCGTTTCCCAGCGGATCAAGTTCCTGGAAGAGCACTTTAATCAGCAACTGCTCGACCGGTCCGGCCAGCGGTTGACGCTGACCCCTGCCGGGAAGCAGGTCTTAAATACCGCCAAGGAGATTCTCCAGAAGGAGAAGGATCTGTTGAACAATCTCCAGGAGACGGCCCGCAGGAAGTGTCTGTCTCTGTGTTGTACCCCCACCTTTGGCATGGCCTACCTGCCGCATGTCCTGAATCATTTTTTACGCATTCATTCTGACCTGAGTGATCTGTCGTTTGTCTTCTTCCAGCCGCAGAAGGCGCTCCAGGGCCTGCAGGACGAGGAGTTCGACCTGGCCGTGATTGAACATCGCCTGGACCAGGACTTCACAGGGTTCAACCGTTACTCCCTGCCGGATGACGAAATGCTTCTGGTCGCCTCGGGACAGCAGGTCATACCGAGTGAAAACGGCGTCGTGGCCCTCGCATCACTCAAGGATTTCCGTCTTTATGCCCGCCGGGACGGTTGCAGCTCGAAGGAGTTGATGCGCCAGAATCTGGAGACAAGGGGACTCGACTTTGAGGATTTTTCCGCAGTTGTCGTCTCCGATGACCTGCGTTACACGATTCAGTCGGTGCTTGCCGGCGATGGGGTTGCTTACCTGTCCAGAGCTCTGGTGGAAAGTCACCTTGAATCAGGCGAGTTGGCGGGCTACCGGGTGGAGGGATTTCAGCATCGCCGCGGGCGCAGTGTCGTTCTGCTGCCGCAAAAGCATGATGATGCCCTATTGGTGGAGCTGCTGGAGAGTGTGTTTGCTGTGGTTTCGCCGCACTGGCGGCCTCAACTGGTTAACGCCACGGCGGGTTGAGAGACGGTTTTGCTCTTTGGATCATGACGATCCGACGGCCGCATGAGATGAGGCCGCTTGTGTGACGAGGTGTTGCATGGAGAAACTGTTCAAGGGTATCGCCCGGTTTCGTCACGAGGATTTCGAAGTCCATCGCGAACTGTTTCGGGAGCTTGGCCGCAAGCAGCAGCCGCATACCCTGTTTATCGGCTGTTCGGATTCCCGGGTGGTTCCCGAGTTGATTACCCGCACCCGCCCCGGCGAACTCTTCATGATCCGCAATATCGCCAATATCGTGCCACCCTATCGGCAGACCCATGAATTTGCCGCAACCACGGCGGCGATCGAGTACGCTGTCGAGGTGTTGAACGTTGCGGCGATTGTGGTCTGCGGCCATTCGAATTGCGGCGGCTGTGCCGCTCTGCACCAGGACCCGAAGACCCTGCAGCATATCCCGAATGTCGCCCGCTGGCTGGAAATTTCTCAGGAGGTCAAAGCACGCGTCGCCCGGCAGATGGTCGAGGGCACGCCGGAAGAGCAGGAGTGGCTGACCGAACAGATCAACATCCTGGTGCAGATGCGCAATCTGTTGACCTATCCCTATATCCGGCGGCGCTATGAAGCGGGCCGGATCGAAGTTCTGGGCTGGTATTACATCATCGAAACGGGTGAGATTTTCAACTTCAACGATCAGACGGAAAACTTCGAGCTGATCACTGCCCCCGCGGTCGGTCCCTGAACGGATGTGGGCTGCTGATCAGTCGTCCGAACCGCCGTCCGTTCCGCCCCAGACCGGGTCGGCGCCGAACTGGCGCCGCAAGCGTTCTTCTGGGACCTGCTCCAGAAACTCCTCTTCATTGAAGCAAAACCGATAGTTGTCACAATAACGCAGCAAGACCTCGTAGGCGGCATTGATACGATGCATCTGCACCGGGTCGGAGGTCCCGCGGTCCGGGTGGTACCGCTTGACCAGGGCGCGATGCCGGGCCTTGATCTGTTGCCGTGTCGCGCGGTCACCAAGACCAAAGGTTTTCAAAGCGTCCTGCAGTTGCTGATAATCCATCGGAGACCCTACCAATCAATGAAAAGTGGGCGTCGGAGTGACGTGCGCTGGCCAACCCTTCGCGGGCTGAGCGGAAAACGCTTGGTAATTGTAAAACAATGTTATAATATTTCGCCAGACAAAAAGACGGCCCTTTTTGGAGCGAAATAATGCCTGTTTCTCCACCTCGCGAAGATCTCCTCGACCAGTCGCCGCTGCCCCTGATGGCGTTGTTCGGGCGGATGCGTTCCTTGACCAGTCAGGCAGGATTCTCCGGCACCTTGCCGGTCGTCTGGCAATGTTCTGATGAAAGCCAGACCATTAAGAAGAGCCTGTTCGGTTATGTCTATGACTGCCCAGTTTTTAACCTGGGTCGGGTGGGTGCCTTGCTCGATCCGACCCGTTTGATTCCGGCGGCTCACCATGGTCGTGATCTGGTGATCCTCGGCGGCAGCCACCTGGGAGCGACCTGTGCCGATGGCGTCGGCTACGTCGAACGGGTGCATGGCAAGGTGGTGCCCTGCTGCGGGATGTTGTACCGCCTGATGTCACCCTACCTGGCGCTTTATCGTCGGGCCGCGACCTTGATCCGGCTTTTCCATGAGCCCGGCGGGATGAAAATAGAAATCCCTTACACCTACCTGCTGCGCAAGGGCACGGAGGTGCATGATCATCCCCACCTGCACCTGAGAATTGACGCACTGGTTGAGGGCGAGGCCTTGCGCGAGGCCAGCCAGGGGAAGGTCTTCCACCTGAATCCGGCCATCGCGAAACGCTATCAGCATGTCCTGGCCAGGATCACCCAGCAGCCGGTGGCGATCGGTTCGTGTCTGGACGCGTCGACCTTCTATTTCACCAAGCGCCTGGATCAGTCGGTGCGCAATTCCGATGTTCTGCTCGAGGCTTCGCTCTTTGACTACCTGCCCGATATCGTCACCGCGGAGGTTCCGCATCGCCGCATGGCGGATATCACCACCTGGCGCCAGTTCCATAAACTGGCCGCCTATCTGACCGATTCCTTTGATGCGGGTGGGCGAAACCTTTTTGTGGTTGCCGGTCTGACTCTTGACCACAGCATCAAGCGCAACACCTTCGTCCCGCAGTACGGTTTCTGGATGCAGGGGGGAGATGCCTTGCAGGCCCGCTATTTCAACGCCCCCGAAATCAATGAATTGCTGCAACAGCAGCCGATTGCCCCCCTGGCAAAAACCTATCTGGAGTATGCGGAAATCGGATGAATTCAGACGGTCTCGCCGTTTGACCGGGCCTGCCCGAGATGCAAAGCAAAAGCTTGACGTCTTTGTCGGGTTGGTCAGGCGACGTCGAAGGGACGCTATTCGCTTGCGATGCGGCGGTTTCCTGTGATAGAAAATTCAGGTTTGCAGAGCATTTGATTCTTTCCAAAGGTGTCTTCAGATGGAACTACAGGTTCTGCCTCTCGAGAATCCCAAGCCGCGGATCGAGGACGAATCCCAGTTGCGGTTCGGCAAGCAATTTACCGACCGCATGTTCGTGATGACCTACAAGACCGGTCGAGGCTGGCATGATGCCAGGATTCAGCCTTATCAGCCGTTTTCGCTCGATCCGGCCGCGATGGTGTTGCATTACGCGCAGGAGATTTTTGAAGGCCTCAAGGCCTTCCGTCGTCCTGACGGACGGGTGGCACTGTTTCGTCCGGCAGATAATTTTCGGCGCTTCAATCACGGCGCGCGACGCATGTGCATGCCGGAAGTCGACGAAGACTTCATGCTCAAAGCCCTGAAGGAGTTGATCCGGCTGGAGTCCGATTGGGTGCCGCGCACCGAGGGCACCAGTCTCTATATCCGGCCGACGCTGATCGCAACGGAACCGATGCTTGGTGTTCGCCCGGCGGACGAATACCTCTGTTACATCATCCTCTGCCCGGTCGGGGCTTATTACAAGGGCGGACTGGCACCGGTCAAGATCTGGATTTCCGATCATTACGTTCGGGCCGCTCACGGCGGCACCGGGGAAGTCAAAACCGGCGGCAACTATGCCGCCAGCCTGTATGCGGCACGCGAGGCCGAGTCCAAGGGGTATGATCAAGTCCTCTGGCTCGATGCGCGGGAGAAAAAGTATGTCGAAGAAGTCGGCAGCATGAACATCTGCTTTATTCTCGAAGGCAAACTGGTGACTTCACCGCTCCACGGCACGATCCTGGATGGCATCACCCGGCGGTCCGTCCTCGAACTGGCCCGCTACAACGGGCTGGCTGTGGAAGAACGGGCCTTGTCCATCGAGGAAATTTTCGACGGTGTCGCATCCGGTCGGATCACCGAAGCCTTCGGCACCGGGACCGCCGTGGTGATTTCGCCGGTCGGTCAGTTTACCTACCGCGACCGCACCGTGGTCTTGGGCGATGGCAGGACAACCGGCGGCATAACCCGGGAGCTTTATGACACGCTGACCGGGATTCAGTATGGCCGCCTGCCGGATACCCACGGCTGGGTCGAATTGCTCTAGCGTCTGCACCACTTTTGTTTCGACAGGCCGCCCGGTGCCACCGGGC
>JARRPG010000013.1:5000-55144 GCA_037383085.1 Desulfuromonadales bacterium
ATTCCGGTGGCCATGGTGTGGCGGCCAGAGCGCATCCTGAGGAAGGATCTGGACTCTCTAAAAGAGACTGCGCTGGGTCGCGTTCTGCTGCAGCACCTCGAGAGCACCCCTTCAAAGACCTCGAGGAAGATCTCCTTATCGAGCTTTGCCAGGCTTTCGGCTGTGGCCTTGCCAAAGAGAATCTCGGAAGCCTCCACCGCTTTGTTGTACTGCTCTTCGTCATGAACCATGCAGGTGACCTCTTTGGCCAGACGTTTCTGCAAGGGTCTCAGGTGCGGTGCAGCCTGCTGCTCTTTGACCAGGGCGCTCACTTCGTCCTGGCCCAAGAGCGTAAAAATCTTAATATACTTCTCGGCATCTGCGTCAGAAACATTCAGCCAGAACTGGTAAAACTTGTATGGTGACGTCAGCTGCGGATCGAGCCAGACATTGCCGCTTTCGGTCTTGCCGAACTTACCGCCGTCGGCCTTGGTAATGAGGGGGCAGGTCAGGGCATGGGCTTCTCCGCCCTCCTTGCGGCGAATCAGCTCGATCCCGGTGGTGATATTGCCCCATTGATCGGAACCGCCCATCTGCAGTTTGCAGTTCTTTTCCCGGTACAGATGCAAAAAATCGGTGGCCTGAACCAGCTGGTAGGTGAATTCGGTGAAAGACAGACCGATTTTGGCGTCTTCGCCCAAACGCTTTCTGACGCTGTCTTTGGCGATCATGTAATTGACCGTGACATGCTTGCCGATATCACGAATGAATGCCAGAAAACTGAAGTCTTTCATCCAATCGTAGTTGTTCACCAGTTCGGCAGCATTGGCGGCGTCCGACGCAAAATCAAGAAACTTCGCCAACTGCTTCTTCAGGCAGGCTTCGTTGTGACGTAGGGTCTGTTCATCGAGCAAATTGCGTTCGACCGATTTACCGGACGGATCACCGATCATGCCGGTCGCGCCACCGACCAGCGCGATCGGCTTGTGGCCCGCGCGTTGAAAATGCTTGAGCATCATCACGCTGACCAGGTGGCCGATGTGCAGAGATTCGGCGGTCGGGTCGATGCCGACATAGGCCACCGACATCTCTTTGGCAAGCTGCTCTTGTACCCCGGGGGTCATGTCTTGCACCATGCCCCGCCATGTCAATTCCTCGACAAAATTCATTTTCGCTACCTGTGGTCTCAGTGTGTGATTATTGCTATCAAATCCGAAATGAGAAATTTTAACGCGGAGGCGCAAAGACGCGGAGTAAAATCTTTTGCACCTTGCTGATCTCTGCCCCTAATCTCAGCAAAGGCTGTCATCAGCAGAGGCCATAAATGACAGAAAAAAGGAATAAGAGAACCTTAGGGATGAATACCCTCCCTTGTTTATTGTTCCTCATCTATTGAATGATTCCCTCTGCGCTCTCTGCGTCTCTGCGTTGTAAAAAATGTATTAATGACCCTTCTCCGTGATCCGTTCGATCCCTGTCGCCTGGCCGGTCGACTCATCAATAGATACAACCACACCACAGAGGACGGGGTCTTTTTTGGCAATCTCGTAACGGACCGGCATCTGGGTCAAAAACCTCTCGATCGAGAGCTCTTTACGGATCCCAATCACGGAATCACGGGCACCGGTCATCCCGGCATCGGTCATAAATGCCGTGCCACCGGGCAAAATTCGCTCATCCGCTGTTTGCACATGCGTATGCGTCCCGATAACCGCGCTGACACGACCATCCAGATAAGCACCCAGAGCACCTTTCTCGCTGGTGGCCTCGGCATGAAAATCAACAAAGACGATCTTCTGCTCCGGGCCGAGCTTTGCCAGGATCTCGTCGGCTTTCCGAAACGGGCAGTCGAGCGCGCTCATGAACACGCGCCCTTGAAGATTCATGACGGCGACAGGCACGTCGGCAGCGGTGCGAAAGAGGCCGACACCATGTCCGGGAACCGCGACCGGATAGTTTGCCGGGCGCAACAAGGCCGACTCCTGATCCAGGCAGACCAGTCCGTCGCGCTTGTCCCAGACGTGATTGCCGGTGGTCATCACGTCGATGTCCGCCTTGAAGAGTTCTGCGACCACATCCGGGGTCAGGCCGAAACCGGCGGCGGCATTTTCCACATTGGCGATCACCAGGTCGATCGCATGCTGGTCGACCAGGCGCGGCAGTTGATCCTGCACCAAACGCCGACCGGGGCGACCGACAATATCACCGATAAAAAGGACCTTCAAAAAACTGTTGAAAAGCAGGGAGGCGGAATGCGGCCGCCTCCCCACTGCGTACTGCTGTTGACTGTCCGGGCTTTTGACTATTTGGCGTAATCGGTTGCCCGCGTCTCCCGGATGACATTGACCCGGATCTGGCCCGGATAAGTCATTTCGTTCTCGATCTTACGGGCGATATCTTTCGCCATGACATGCGACTGGTCATCGGAGACCTGTTCACTGGAGACCATCACGCGAATCTCGCGGCCAGCCTGGATGGCATAGCAGGACATGACGCCGTTGAACGACGTCCCGATGCGTTCCAGATCCTCGAGGCGCTTGACATAGGTCTCCAACATTTCGCGACGCGCACCCGGCCTGGCCCCGGACAAGGCATCAGCAGCCTGGACCAGAACGGCGAGAATCGTCTCCGGTTTTTCTTCCTCGTGGTGGGCCGCTATGGCATGAACGATTTCCGGAGCCTCACCGTACTTTCTGGCCAGGTCGGCACCGATCAGGGCGTGCGAACCTTCGATTTCATGATCGACCGCCTTGCCGATGTCGTGCAGCAGACCGGCCCGTTTCGCCTGTTTGACATCAATGCCGAGCTCCGCAGCCATAATGCCACAGAGGAAAGCCACTTCGATGGAATGATGCAGCACGTTCTGGCCGTAGGATGTGCGATAGCGCAGGCGCCCGATGATCTTGACGATTTCGGGATGAATCCCGTGCACACCGACATCGAAGGTCGCCTGTTCACCCGCCTCGCGGATGGCACTGTCCACCTCCTGCTCGGCCTTCTTGACAACCTCTTCGATGCGGGCCGGATGAATCCGGCCGTCGGCGATCAGTTTTTCAAGAGCCAGACGGGCCACCTCCCGGCGCACCGGGTTGAAACCCGAAATAATCACAGCTTCCGGGGTATCGTCAATGATCAGGTCGATCCCCGTTGCGGCTTCAATTGCGCGAATGTTACGTCCCTCTCGGCCGATAATCCGGCCCTTCATCTCGTCACTGGGCAGAGCCACGGAATTGATTGTTTTCTCTGCCACGTAATCACCGGCAAAGCGCTGGATGGCCAGAGACAGGATTTTTTTGGCTTTCTTGTCGGCGGATTCTTTGGCCTCGTCCTCAATCTGACGA
Organism: Desulfuromonadales bacterium; assembly: GCA_037383085.1. Lineage (GTDB taxonomy): Bacteria > Desulfobacterota > Desulfuromonadia > Desulfuromonadales > BM103 > JARRPG01. The sequence continues at coordinate 8,321 of JARRPG010000013.1, forward strand.
ATACGCTTGGCTGCATCATGGCGCGCTTCGCTCTCCATCGCAGCCATCAACTGCTGTTTGGCTTCGCCCGAAGTCATCCCCGAAAGGCTCTCCAGTCTTCGCCGTTGTTCGACAACCAAAGCATCGATCTCTTCGGCTTTCTGTTGCAGGTTGCGGTCACGATCCGTCAGAGACTGCTCGCGTCGTGCCTGGTCCTGCTCTTTCTCTTCGACCTGAGCGGCCTTGCGATCGAGATTCTCTTCCTTGTGAACCAGGCGTTTCTCCTGGGCAAGAATTTCTTTGCGGGCCTCTTTGACCTCTTCTTCCCAGGCAGCCTTGGCCTGGAAAATCACATCTTTGGCCTCGATATCGGCTTCTTTGCGAAGCGTATCGGCTTCCTTTTTTGCGGTTTCGACGATTTGCGCCGCTTCACGTTCGGCATTGGTGATCTTTGTTCCCGCCGCACGCGCCCGCAGCAGCGCGCCGAGAAAGCCGCCGACGATCAGTCCGGCAAAAGTCAGTAGCAGTGTCAATTCTATTTTCAAAGCCGTCACCTCCCTCTTGGCGTTCTGTGCAATCATCCCGACGTTCGCCCGTCACGGGCAAACGTCAGGTGAAGTTGATGGTTTCTTTCTCCGTCATGAGCATGGACACTGTCCGGTCATGTTCTTCAATCAGCGGCAATGCGGGAACCAGTTGAAAATCGTAAGCGAATCCGACCCGCTCGCAGGACTTGCCGCAAAACGCAAGAGCCCTGTCATAAAAGCCGCGACCGTAACCGAGCCGGTGGCCGGCCCGGTCAAAAGCCACGCCTGGGACCACGATCAATTCCAGCGCGGCCCATGAGATCGCGTCTCCGATCGCCGGTTCAAGAACACCGAAAGCTCCGGGAGCCAGCTCGGTGAGGCTCGAAATGGCGACAAACTCTAGGCTTTCGCCACGCGTCCGTGGATAGGCCAGCTGTTTGCCCTGCTGCAGGGCATGGCTGGCCACCGTGTCCGTCATGACCTCGTTGTGAATGGCGCTGTACAAAGCCAGACAGCCGGCCCGGGCGAACAGCTGCGAGGCGACAAACTTCTGCTGGATCGCGCAACTCAGTGACTCACGTTGCTCCTCGGGGAGTGATTTGCGTTGGGCAAGAAAGCGTTCCCTGAACGATTGTTTGGGCATACGCAGAGACCCCGTGAGTTGCGGTCTCCGAACGGCAGGAAGGAATAGAGGGGACTGGTTTTAGCGTGCGCAAGAGCGCATCAAGTGCATCAGGCGATCCGTGTTGTCCATGCGCCGGCAGCTCTCGCTGCGGCGAGTCCGCACCGTGGTCGGCAGGAAAAACAAATCTTTGGAAATTCCGGATCCATCATATCGATGCCTTTATTATGCGTCGTCTTTTCAAAACGTCCCTGCGGACGGCAAAACCATTATCCGATCTATTTCAAATCCCCTGAGCGGAGACATTCGCTTCTGTGTGCCCGGTCCACCCTTTTGAACAGGAGAGGACCTTATTCCAGCACGGCTTCGATTTTTTTGACCAGCTGACGCAAACGTTGCGCCTCCGGAGAGGAGGTCTCCTGGGCACGTTTATCATCCAGGTGAGCGGCCGAAACATTCAATAATGCCAGAATGGCGGCCTGCAACGAATCCACCGCCCGGCCACTGCCGGTGACCTGGGCAATCTGGTCTTCCACGAACCGGGCCACCCTGTGGACCTGTTCGGGGGGAGCCTCACTTCTGAGATTGAACTGCTGGCCCAAAATGGACACCTGGACACTTTGCTTCATGGTTTTTTCCCACCCAGGCGCTCCAACTTGCCGAGGACCTTGTCCAGTTCGTCACTGACCCGGCTTCGATCCCGGATCAGGCGGTCACGCTCCTCGGACAGTGCCTGATTGCGCTCCTGCAACTCCTCGCGGTCCGCCAGCAATTGGTCCACAAGTTCTTCCAATCGCGCAATCACGTCCAAGGCCACGTAACTCTCCCCCTTTTCCTCCATTTCAGCCTAGGCCAACAGGAGCAAAAAGTCAAGGTATCTCAATCGTTAGCAAATAATGCCGCAGCGAATTCATCCGCATCGAAAGGACGCAGATCCGTCACCCCCTCGCCGACCCCAATCAGGCGAACCGGCAGGTCGAGTTGCGAGCAGATGGCCACGACGATTCCCCCCTTGGCCGTCCCGTCCAGTTTCGTCAGGGCAATCCCGGACACGGCAACGGCTTCCTGGAAAATACGGGCCTGAATCAAGGCATTCTGGCCGGTGGTCGCATCAAGAACCAGAAGGGTTTCATGGGGCGCTCCAGGGATTTCACGGCCAATCACCCGGCGCACCTTTTTCAACTCTTCCATCAGGTTGGCCTTAGTATGCAGGCGGCCCGCGGTATCGAGAATCAAGACATCGGCTTTGCGCGCCAGTGCCGCCTTGACCGCATCAAAGGCCACCGCCCCGGGATCCGAGCCCTCGGTGTGCCGCACCACCTCAGCACCGGAGCGCTCTCCCCAGGCTTCAAGCTGTTCCGCAGCGGCGGCCCGAAAGGTATCTCCGGCACCGAGAACAACCCGCTTGCCCTGATCGGCGAATTGCTTGGCCATTTTGCCGATCGTTGTCGTCTTCCCCACACCGTTGACACCGACGACCATGATCACCAGAGGGCCCTCAGCCGGAGCGGGCCACTCGGGTGGGGCATCCTTGAGACGCTTGCGGATTTCCTCTCCCAGAATCCGGTGCAGTTGAGCCGGTTCTCCAAGGTCGCACTCCTTGAGCCTGTCGGCCAGAGACTGGATCAGGGTCTGGGTCGCCTGCATACCGAAATCCGCAGTAATCAGAATTTCTTCCAGTTCCTCCAGGAATGCTTCATCCAGCCGATCCCGGCCACCGAGCAAAGCATCAACCCGTCCGAGCAGGGAGCCGCGGGTCTTGGCCAAGCCAGTCCGCAAACGCTGAAACAGGCTGACAGGCTCCTCGACCTTAGGCTCCTCGACCTTAGGCTCCTCGACCGCAGGCTCCTCAGCGACAGTCTCATCAGCGACAGGCTCCTCGGCGACAGGCTCCTCGACCGCAGGCTACTCAGCGACAGGCTCCTCGGCAGGGGGCGCCTCTTTGCCTTGCCGAGAACGCAGGTTCTTTCTCAGCACGACGATAACGATCAGCAGAGACAGCAAGGTCAAGCCGAGGTAAACCAAGCCGAGAGCAGCCATCAGTCCATGCTGCGCGGGAACTCCGGCATCGATCAAAAACGCGGCAATCGGCTGTAAATACTTTTCAAAATCCATAAAGAGTCCTGACAACAAGACACCAACATCTTCCGGCCGGATCAGCATCTGGGCCTTTCCGGTCGTAATCACAATTTCCTTGAGTTCATCCTCTCCCAGTCGATCGATCACTTCACGCAGGTTGTGCAGGATCACCCCCTTGTGGGCACCGATCAGCTTGAGGTCATAGTCATCCATGAGACCGACCTGCGCGACCGCCTCCCCTTCCCAATCTGCAATGATTGCACCCTGAGCACCCGGGATTTTTTCAACCAGCGCCGTGAGCAGATCCTTGAACGGCATGGTCAGGCCACTTCTTTCATGCAGACCGAAACCAGTTTGGAGACACCGGGTTCTTCCATAGTGATGCCATAGAGGTTGTCGGCAATCTCCATGGTGCGCTTGTTGTGCGTGATAATGATGAATTGTGACGTTTCCGCCATATCTTTAACGATGTCGTTGAAACGGCCGATATTGGCATCATCGAGGGGGGCGTCAACTTCGTCGAGCAGACAGAAGGGCGACGGCTTGATCAGGAAGATCGAGAAGATCATCGCCACAGCCGTCAGGGCCTTCTCGCCGCCCGACAAAAGGGTCACATTCTGCAGTTTCTTGCCCGGCGGCTGGGCGACAACGTCGATTCCAGTCTCCAACAGATCGGCTTCATCGGTCAACCGCAGTTCAGCCTGGCCACCATTGAACAGCCGGGGAAAGACATCACGGAACGTTGCATTGACCTGATCAAAGGTCTCCCGGAACCTTTTGCGGGTGGTCCGATTGATTTTGGCAATCGCCGCCTGCAAGCCATCTAGGGAGGTCTGCAAATCATCCTGCTGGCCGGTCATGAACAGATAACGCTCTTCGAGTTCCTGGTATTCCTCGATGGCCATCAGATTGACATCACCGATTTCGTCAATGCGTTTTTCCAGGTAAGTCCGGCGTTCCTCGGCCACCCCCGGATCGAACTCCGGATCGAGTTTTGCTGTCACCTCTGGACTGGCCAAATCAATCCGGTAGCGCTCTTGAAAAGATTGCAGCATGTGCTCGAGCGCAAGTTGCAGTTCCCGGTTCTGCATCTGACGGGTTGACAAGGTATCACGGAGTTGCTGGGTCTGGCTGCGCTGCTGCTTGAGTTCGGATTCCCGTTGGGTGATCTCCTGACGGCTCTCGTCAAAGCGCTCACGCAATTCGGCAAGCTGCTGTTCCTGGGTGACCCGCTGGCGATAGAGGTCCTCCATCGTCCGCTTGAGTTCCTCGGCCTCGCCGCGTAAGGTCTGTTGCGTCTCGACCGCCTCGACAGCATCCTGCTGCAGTGCCTCCTGACGCTGCTGCAGCTCCTGGCGAAGATCCACCAGTCGCTCCAAAGCATTGCGACGGCTTTCATCACGTTCGTGAAGACTGGCCAGCGTGACTTTCAGGGCGGTCACACGCTGGCGGGCCTGGTCGGCCTCGCCACGCAAGGCATGCATGTCCTCCTGGAGTCGGTCAACACGTTCCTCCAGGGCGCGCTGGTTGTCCTCACTGGACTCACGTGAGGAAGTCACCTCGCGAATCGACTGCCGCAGGGTTTCTTCCTCTTCGTGAAGTTGCTGTTCCTCGAGGTTGAGGACTTCGAGTCGCTCCTTGAGACGGGCTTCCTCCTGCTGCAAGCCATGCAGATCCTTGCTGCTGTCAAGCGCGCTGATCTCTTTCTGATGGAGATCCTGCTCAGCCTGTTGCAAGGCCTTGTCCGTGTCCACCGTTTGCTGGCGAAGGGCGTCACGACGCTGATTCATCTGGTCGACCTCATCAGCGAGCTTTTTGACCCGCTTCTGCAACTCCTTCATTTCGCGTTTTTTGTGTAAAACGCCCTGATCAAGAGCCTGGCGGCCACCACCGATCACTTCGCCACGCGAGGTCAGAATATCACCATCGGCGTTGACCAGCGTCATACCGAAGGGCAGGGACTTGCCGAAATAATCTTCGAGATCTTCCACCAGGCAGGTTCCGGCAAGCAGGCGCTCGACAGGCCGGCGGAACTCGGCACGGACTTCGATAAGTTCAATCAGGGGACGTCCCCCCGGGATCTGTGGCGGGGCCGCACTGGCCATTTCCGGCAACAGAAAAGTGCAACGCGCCGCATTGTCACGCAGATAGGCGAGCGCTTGTTTGACGTGATCGAGCTGTTCTGGCAGCAAAGCCTGGACGCGTTCGGCGAGAACCGCCTCGACAGCAGTCTCATACTCCGGCGGGACATCGAGGATATCGGCAACCGGCTTGCGCATATGAGCTTTGTGTTGCGGCGCTGACAAGAGGGTCTTCACCCCGCGGGCATAACCTTCCAAACTGCGTTCAAGCTGCTCCAGGGATTCCAGGCGGGAGCGATCGCGGCTGAGCGTTTCCCGGCGCTCCAGCAAGGCGTTTTCGACCTGCTCCAACTGCCGCCTGAGCGCGGCCTGCTCCTCCTGCAGGGTGCTGCGCTGGCCGGTCAGTTTGTCCCGTTCGCTGACCATCGCGTCAAGGTTGTCAGCAAGCGTTGCATGGTCCTGCTGCAAGCGCTTCAGCTGCCCCGCAACGGCGACGGCTTCCTGGCGGTTGCGCTCGTTCCGTTCGGCAAGCAGTTCCAGGCGACGGTCGGCTTCTTCCTGCCGGCTGTTCATGCGGGTCAAATCGGCTAACAATGCGTACAGATCCTGTCGGGCTGTCTCTATTTGCCGACTGAGAGTGTCCTCCCGTTCCATCAGGGACTGAAGGATCGCTTCCCTTTCCTTGAGTTGGGCCTCTTCCGTCTGAATCTCATGCAGATGGTCTTGGCGGGCCTCATGCAGTGCGGTTTCTTCCTCGTCAGCCGTTGTACGGCGACGGTCGATGGCGGCCAGCTCAGCCTTGATCCGCTCCTGGTGGCGATCGAGTGACTCGACTTCCCGGCTGCCGTATTCGAGACGATTCTCAATGCGCTGAATTTCGCCGGTCAGTTGGAAGACGCTCTCCTGGCTGTGCGCCGCCTCCTTCTCGCGCTCGGCATGGCGCAGTCGGGCCTGCTCGAGATCGAGCTCGGCCTGTTCCAGCCGTCGCACCATCGTGTCGACCTGAACCGTCTGCTGCTCGGCGGAGGCCTCCGCCTGTTCGGTTTTCTCCTGAAGGACGGCATACTCGCGCAGACCGAACTGCAATTCCAGGTCACGCATTTCTTCGCGGAACTCGCGAAAACGTTTGGCCCGCTGAGCCTGGCGTTTGAGACTGTTCATCTGTCGCCGAACTTCGCTGATAATGTCATTCAGGCGAACCAGGTTCTGGCGGGTGGCTTCGATCTTGCGCAGGGCCGTCTTCTTGCGCGCCTTGAACTTGGTGACACCGGCCGCTTCTTCGATCAAGGAGCGGCGGTCTTCCGGTTTGGCGTTGATGATCATGCCGATCTTGCCCTGTTCGATGATCGAATAGGCGCGGGTGCCGACACCGGTGTCCATGAAAAGTTCGGTGATATCCAGAAGGCGACACGGTGTTTTGTTGAGCAGATAATCACTCTCGCCGTTTCGGTAGAGGCGTCGGGTCACCTGGATTTCGGCATAATCCCGGAAAGCGGCTGGCGCCAGGCCGGAGGTGTTGTCCATGATCAGGCTGACTTCAGCCATGCCAAGCGGCTTCCGGTTTTCGCTCCCGCCGAAGATCACATCTTCCATCAACTTGCCGCGCAGGTTGCGCGCGCTCTGCTCGCCCATCACCCAGCGGATCGCATCGACCACATTACTTTTACCGCAGCCATTCGGGCCGACGATCGAGGTAATGCCATCATCGAAATCCAGCAGGGTCCGATCAACGAATGATTTAAACCCTGTTATTTCAATGCGTTTGATTTTCATAGGAGGGCCGTCGCGGGAAGCGCAATCTCGTCATTCCGATTTCTTACGAAGTAGCCGGTGATGTTATCAATCTCTGCTTGTGCTGTAAAGCAGTTTTAACGCCTTCAACGGGCCGATTGCCTGGCCCGGCGGGGGCTGAAATGCTCCCGGATCAATGCGGCCCCTCTGGCATCAGGCCAAGACCCAACCAGCTGCCCTTGCGGCCGTGAACCAGCCCATTTCATGACACAAGCCTGCCGCGCAGGATAATCCACCGTCAAGGTTCGTGTGTTTGACGGTTTTTTCGCCCCGCAAAAACATTTTTTTGAGACGATTAAGGCCTGCCTTCATCGCAACATTCAGGTATACTCAAGAGTCCGATAACGTCTTGATTCGCAACAAACGAACGGCAATCCGATTCCCACCATGGCTAAGACTGCCCCCACCACAAGACAGCGCCTGCACCGTCGCACATTACGCAGAACCGTTGGCCTCTATGTTGTGGTTGCCGTCCTGTGGGTGTTTCTTTCCGACCTCCTGTTGGAAAGAGCGATCCGTGATCCGCATCTGCTGAGTCGGTTGCAGACCCTCAAGGGGGCGGCCTTTATTCTTGTCACGGCGGTCCTGCTCTTTCTCTACCTGCGACAATGCCTGAAAACTCTGCAGGAGCATGAAGAGCAACGGGCCACCGAACAGAAAGCCGCTGCGCAGGACCTGCGCGATCGCTTTCGTGAACTCAGCACCCTGTTCGATGCGATGAATGCCATCATTTATGTGGCCGATCTCAACAGCCATGAGCTGCTCTATGTCAACCGCCAGACCGAGAAACAATTCGGTGCGGACTGGCAGGGGAGAAAATGCCACCAATATCTGCAGCACGGCAGTGACACCCCCTGTGATCTCTGTACCGGGCCGCAACTGGCCATGAACGGTCAAGCCGGTGAGACGATCGTCTGGGAATATCTGAACCCGCAAAGCCGACGCTGGTACCAGTGTTTTGACAAAGCCATTCGTTGGACTGACGGGCGACTGGTTCGCCTGGAGATCGCTTTCGATATCACCGAGCGCAAGGAGTTGGAGACTATGAAGGATGATCTCCTGTCGTCGGTGAGTCATGAAATGCGCACGCCCTTAACGGCCATTGCCGGTTTTGCCGAGCTGCTGTTAAACGAACCCGACCTGAAACCGGAACACGAACGGCATGTCGCCATTATCTTCAGAGAAGCGGAGAAACTGACCGAACTGATCAATCGATTTTTGGATATCAGGCGCCTGAAAATCGATCGCACCAGGAATCATTACGAGTTGCTGCCGGTGTCGACACTGCTCCACAAGGCGCGCCAAAGGTGTCGGAGCGATGCCAAGGATCACACCATTCGGATTGAGGATTCACCGGGTGCGACAGTCTTCGGCAACCGCCGGGAACTGGTCCAGGCCTTCTATCAACTCTTGGCAAACGCCTGTCGTTATTCGCCCCCAGAGAGCGATATCCGGGTAACGATCCGGGAGGAAGACGCGATCATCATCAGCATCCGTGATCAAGGCCCGGGGATTCCGCAACAGGAGCTGGAGGCAATCTTTACGCCCTTTCATCGTCTGGAGACCGGTCCCACCCGCTCGACCGGCGGGGTCGGCCTGGGCCTTTGCATCGTCCGGGAGATTGTCACCCTCCACGGGGGCAGGATCACGGCGGAGAGCGGGCCGGGCACCGGGTGCACCTTCCGGATCACCCTGCCCCGACCGGAATCCCCGGCGGGCGACTTCGGAACAGGCATGGCATGATGGCAGCAAAGCAGGACTCACCAGCGGTTCGCAAGGGGCGACGCTTCACCTTGATCGGTCTCGTCCTGATCCTGGTGCTGCTGGGCGCCTGGCTGACCTCTTTCCTGGTGCGTTTCGACCTCAATGATTATCGCCAGGAGGTGGAGGCACAACTCTCCGCATGGCTGTCGCTACCGGTCCGAATTGGCAATATCCGCTACAACGTTCATCAGACCAACCTAGCTTTGCAGATCACCGACCTGGAGATCGGTACTGCGGATACACCTCTGCAGGTTGTTGCTCCGAATGTCCTAGCCGACCTGCAATGGCAGGCCCTGTTGCGCCGCGAGCTCAAATTTGGCCGGATCACCGTGACCACACCGCAGTTCTGGGTCCGGCCCGCAGCCTCCGCCGGGGAGGAGAACCTTGCCGACAAGAGCGTGCAGGACCCAATCAAGATCGACCGGGCACTCCTCAGCAGTCTCAGCAGTCTCAGCATCAGAGCACTCGCGCTGACCGGCGGAACCGTCCAGGCACTGCTGCCCGATGTCAACGGGCAACACACCCAGATCAGCGTCAGCGACATCAAGGGGACTCTCAACGACATCGGTCTCAACCAGGCCTGTCAGTTCTTTCTCCAAGGCAACCTGCAGGTTGCCGAATCCGTCGGCAACAGCTCCTGGCAACTCCAGGGTGAAGCCTTTCTTGACCCCGATAACAGCCAGAATCTACTCTCCTCTTTCGACCTCGATTTCACCATCAGCGACCTGGATCTGACCCAGGTGAAACGCTTTGCCAGGGAGCTGCCGAAGGCCATCGACATGACCGGTCAGAGTGATCTTCAACTCCACCTGGCGGGCTCGGCAAACGGGCCCCTCGACTTTCAAGGCACCCTTTCCTCACAGAATATGACTCTTGTTCCCGGCCCCTGGACGACCGGGTCGATACCGGTTCGCCATGTCACGGCCAGCGAACGTCGCCAACAGCAGTCTGGAAGTTGCCCGGCTCATGCCGTGGCTGCCACACCAGGGGGAGCCCTGGCAGGCGCTGCGCAACCGGTTGCAGGCGCAAGGGACGATCTATCTCGAGTCGGCGAAATTTCGCGTCGGTCGCGCTGCAACAAAGCACCGCTGGCAGATCGACCATTTCCGCGGTGAACTGCGTGAGGCCGCCTGGAAAGAGGAAGCCCTGCCCCTGCTGGCCATTGCGTCGCTGCCCTTGCAGGTCACCGACAACCGCTGGCAGATTGACGACGGCCAGGCGAGCCTTGGGGCCATGCCGGTTCGGTTGCAGGGCCAGGGTGACTTCAGTAGCGAAGGCTTCACGGTCAAGGCACTCGATCTCGATGGCGCCAGTCCGCTTGAACGACTGCAGGATGAATGGCAAGTCCCGGAAACAACCTTTGTGGCCACCGGAACAGTCGCCTGGAAGGCGCACCTGGAAGGGCCGCAGGACAACCTGGCTGTGGATTTTCAGGCCGACCTGGGCGACATGACGATCCGGCATACGGACGGATTAGGATTACAACTCAGCGCGGAGCCAGAAGACCACTTGACGCTGCATGGCAAGATCACCCCCGATCTCCTGGATCTCGAGCATGGGTCGATCACCTTGTCAGCCCTCAAAGGGCGCCTGGCCGGCCAGTTCCGGTATGCGGACCCGGCCAGCCTGACCTTGGATGCGATGCTCTCCGTCGAGGACCTGACCCGGCTGGCGGAAAGTATTCCTGTGCTGGAGCCCCTGCATCTGCGCGGCCAGGCCGAACTCCGTCTTGCGCAACGTGGGCTGCCACAACATCAGCCGCCCGAGATGACCCTGACCCTGCGGGATACCAGCTTTCGGCCGACCCGTTATATCGCGGTACTGAACAACATCAACGGTCGCATCCAGGTCAACCCCGATGGCCTGCAAGCAGACAACCTGCAAGTTCATTTGGGGGAATCCCCGCTGACTGTCACTGCGAAGCTGGACGATTACCGCAATCCCCGCCTGTCACTGGATGTTCAGGGGACTTCGGTGCGGGCTCAGGACATCATTTTCCCTACCGAGCAGACCGCCTTTCGAAATCTCATCGGGCATCTCGAAATTGACGCCAAGGGCCTGCGCTTTGCCCCGGTCAGCGTCCATCTCGATGGCGGCACGGACGCGACCATCAAGGGAACAATCCGTTTTCAGCCGCCCTACGGCGTCGATCTGGAAATCACATCCGATTTTGCCCGGATCAGTGAAGTGATCGCGCTGTGGACGAAGCGGCCGCAAGACACCTCTGGATCTGCCAAACCGACCACAACAAACGGGCCGGTCTCCAAGCGTCCTCGCCCCAGGGTCCAAATCAAGGCGCAGGTTGCCCAGGGGGACCTTTACGGTATGGCCTTTCATGACGCGTCAGGGCTCATTCAACCGACCCGTGAACGCCTGCTGATCTTCCCGCTCGACTTCTCTGTCGGTACAGGATCCTGCAACGCACAGGTCCTGACCGAGTTTGGCGGCGACAGCCCGTCACGAATCAGAATTTCCGGCCATGCCAAGGATATTGACGGGTTTGCCGTCTACAGTGAATTGTTGGATCGGCAAAGCATCCTGCGTGGGCTGTTGAGTGGTGACTTCTATTTACAGGGGGATCTCGGCCGCCAGTTCCTGCCCTCCTCTTACGGGCATTTCAACATTCAGATCAGGGAGGGTGTCTTGCGCCAGTTCCATATTCTGAGCAAGGTCTTTTCTCTGCTGAATGTGTCGCAGATTTTTGCCCTGGAACTGCCTGACATGGACCGGGAAGGCATGCCTTATCAACTGCTGACCGGCAACCTGACACTGGACAAGGGGGTCCTGAAAAGTGATGACCTGGTGATCCGCAGTGAAGCGATGAATCAGTCGTATATCGGGCAGGTGGACCTGACCACCAAGACCATCGACCTGATCCTATCGGTTCAGCCCCTGGGCACTGTTGACAAGATCGTTTCACGGATACCGGTCGCCGGCTGGCTTTTGACGGGCGAGGACAGGGCCTTGCTGACCGCTCATTTCTCAGTCAAGGGGGATGTCAACGATGCCACCGTTCAGGTGATGCCGCTCGATACGCTCTCGGAACCGACGATCGGTCTTTTAAAACGGACTTTCAACTTGCCGATGAAACTGATCAAAGACCCGCATATTCTCTGGGGAGGGCAGAACGAGGAACCGGTCGAGAAGCCAGCGGAATAACCGTCAAAGGCGTTGATCAGCAGGGCCTGTCCGGGCATCGATACCGCTTGGCCTCGACCGGAAAGGGGTTCCGTCCGGCAGGCCTCATCGCAGCGTACAGCCTGAATGGTTCAGGAATAACCAGTCAGCTCCGCCAAGCCCGGGTCGTCGCCCTGCCAATCGCACCACCCCGTTAAAAGCGTTTGTTGGCTTTCTCAGACAGGATTGAGACTGGAAAAGAAGAGGGGTTGCGGCTCAAAATCACACAAGAGTCGTGACTCAGCGTGCGCACACACCAACGTGTACGGCGGCAATACCGCCGGTCAGGTCATGCACGGCAACATCGGTAAAACCTGCGTCTTCCATCATCGCCGTGAACCGTTCACGGTCCGGAAATTCCAGAACCGAATCGGGGAGATACTGATAGGCGCTGCGCTGGGAAATCAGCCCTCCCAACCAGGGCAGCATGCGGCGAAAATAAAAATAATAGAGCGCGCGGAAAAATCGATTGCGCGGCGTTGCAAATTCCAGGATCACAGCCCGCCCCCCCGGCTTGAGGACCCGCGCCATTTCACGCAGGCCGGCCTGGCGATCGACCACGTTGCGGATGCCGAAGGCGATTGTGACCGCATCGAAAACGCCTTCCGGATGCGGCAGCGATTCACAGGCCGCATTGACCAGCAGGATCCGGTCGCGGAAGGCCGATTGGGCGATCTTCTGTTGGCCGATGACGAGCATGCCCTGGGTAAAATCGGCGCCGACAATGGTGACATCCGGGTCCGTCTGGCGGCCGATTTCCAGGGCGAGGTCTCCGGTTCCCGTGGCAATATCGAGAACCCTGCCCGCAGTGGGCACAGCCAGCTGGCGAATGGCAAACCGGCGCCAGCGACGGTCAATGCCGAAGGAAAGCAGTCGGTTGAGAAGATCATACCGCGGCGCAATCCGATCGAACATCGCGCGGATCCCACGCCCTTTTTCTGTAAGTCTGGTCATCGTCGTCCCTAGCAGACCTGAAACCGCCGGTTATGTACCATGAAGACATGTTCCTGTCAGTAAAAATTTCACCGGTTTCGACAGCGGCAACCGGAACAGACCGTCAGGAAAATCACCGGCCATCATGGAGACCAAATGCCCCAAGGGTTTCTTCTCGCTTGCAGAGCAGCGGTCATTTATGGCATCAGTCAAAAGCATTGCTGTCTGACGGGTGCTTGACCGGGAGGATTATTTGACCACAGGAAGATGTCATCTGCTGCCACTTGCCAGCCTGGTTCTTGCCATGCTGCTCTGGGCGAGCTCCTTTGTCGCATTGAAAATGGCATTCCAGGGCTATCACCCGATGCAGGTGATCTTCGGCCGGATGTTCATCGCCAGCCTGTTCTGCCTCGCTTTCCTGCGTTCGTTGCGCACCATCCGGTGGCGCCGAAGTGATCTGAAGCTGCTTCTGATCATGGCGGTTTGCGAGCCCTGCCTCTATTTCCTGTTCGAAGCGCAGGCCCTGCAGTGGACCAGCGCGTCCCAGGCCGGCATGATCACGGCCATGCTGCCGTTACTGGTCGCGGTTTTCGCCTGGATCATGCTGAAGGAGAATCTCTCTCGCCAAACCCTGCTCGGCTTCGCATTGGCCATTGCCGGGGCCATCTGGTTGAGTCTGGGAAGTGAACCGACAACCGCCTCCCCCCAGCCATTGTTGGGCAATCTCTGCGAATTCCTGGCCATGGTCTGTGCTGCCGGTTACACCGTGTCGCTGAAGCGTCTTTCCAGTCACTACCCACCGTTTTTCCTGACGGCTTTCCAGGCTTTCATCGGCTGCCTGTTCTATTTCCCCTTCCTGTGGTTACCGAACGTGGGGGTAACGGTCGACCTGGGTGCCCGACCTTCCCTGGCCATTCTTTATCTGGGTCTCGTTGTTACGGTGGGTGCCTACGGCTGCTATAACTTCGGCGTCAGCAGAATTCCGGCCAGCCAGGCGGCGGCTTTTGTCAACCTGATCCCGGTTTTCAGCGTCTTGTTTGGCATGGTCATTCTGGGAGAGCGACTGAATCTCGGCCAAGGACTGGCCTGCGGAGTCGTTTTCAGCGGGGTCTGGCTCAGCAGTACGGAGAAAACCGCCCGGCGAAAACAACCGGCAGCAGCCTGAACGATTTTTCGGCGGGCTTCTCGGGATCAGAAAGGCGTGCGGGAGAAATGCCGTTTGGTGGCATCCTGCAGTTTGGCGACCGCCTGGAACGACTCGCGGAGGAGATCCTGCTCGGTTTTGCCGAGTTCATGGGGATCGAGAAAATGACACGGCAACTGGCCTGATTCAACCAAGTTGATTTCATGACGCAGCCGGAAAAACGCCAGGGCTTCGAAGGCCGCCCTACTGTGTTCCGCGGTCTCCGCAGCGAAAACGTTCTGTGACACCAGGTGTTGCAGGCGCTCCATGGTCGAAATCGCCTGGATGCCACGCTCCAGGGCAAACATCCGGACGCAATCAACAATGTAGACACCGCCACCGTACTTGACCGACAGCATGCCGGCGTTGTCGCCGTCTTTTTCAACCATGAAGCGACCAAGCAGACCCAACGGCACCTTGTAGCGCAGGTCGAGGGTCATCATGTGATACAGAAAACCCTGGTGGGTTTCGATGCCTGCCGCCACCATCTCCCGTAAATCGTGGGCAAGCTCGAGGTCACCGATCAACGGAAAGAAATCGAAAAAGATCGACGAGTAGCGAACGTGCGTCGGTTCAGGATCGAGCAGCCATTCGTTGAGGCGTTCCTGCCAGTCCACCAGTCGGCCACGCCACTCCGGGTTGCGGGCCATGACCCCGCCCTGACAGAGCGGATATCCGACCTGGTCGAGGGACGCGTTGAGTTTCTCAGCAAAGGGGATGAAAAATGCGTCCACCTCCGCCTGGCGTTCGTCCGGAAAGTCCTCGAAGATAAAACCGTTGTCCTGATCCGGGTGAAGCAGCATCTCGCGGCGCCCGCCACTGCCCATGACCAGGAAACAGTGACGAATCTTTGGCATGCGATGCCCCGCGGCAAGCATCTCTTCCATACAGAGAGAATACGTCCGACGCATGATCGCATGATGAATATGCGACAGAATCTCCATCACCTCCGGAGTACTGCGGGTTTCCGACATCAGAGCCCGCGCCACCTTGACGATCTCTCCATGAATCGCGGCCAAGCCGGGGAGGGTTTTTTCTTCGCGGATGTTACCGAGCAGCAGCAGCGCCTTTTGCGAACGGTACCGCATCAGATCCCGTGGCGTGACAACCCCGACCAATTGGTTGCGATCGACGATCGGCAGATGATTCAGAGCATGACGGGACATGAACGCCATCGCTTCGTACATGTAGGTATCCGGAGACATGGTCGGCGGATCTCCGCGCATGACATCGCGAGCGGTCATCGCAGCCAGGTCAACATTGTCCGGTGCAAGCACCCGGGCCACCAGATCACTGCCGGTAATCAGACCGATCGGCTCGTTGTCATCGGTCACGACGACGAGGAAACTGATACCGTGTTCTGTCAGTCGGCGGGCCACGGCTTTAACCGGGGTATCAGCCGTGCAGGTGACCACCGGGGACGTCATGATCTCCGACAACCTTTTTTTAAAGGGGTAGGCCTCCATCTGCATCATCGCCGCACCGGAATGCTCGGTGACGATTTCTGAATAGAGTTTCCTGACCCGCGACAGGACGGTCCGGGTAAAAAAGTGACTCAGCTGAGGATAGTCGCTCTGCAGTTTCCGCAGAATATTGGCGGGAATCAGGTAGCAGACGGTGCGTTTGACAGTTCGGGCACCTCCGGAATAAGGCTCGCCGGTAAACACCGGTGTGCCGCCGAACAATTGTCCTTCCTGGCGATAATCAACCACCATGTCGGTCCCGCCTGGAGAGATCAGGGTGATCGTGACAAGGCCTTCTTTGATGACATACAGGTAGCCTGTCGGCGGGTCGTTTTGCTGGAAGATATCGGTGTTCGCCGGATAGGTTTTCTGGATCGCAGAGTCGCGCAGCATCTCGAAAGCTGACTCGGGAAGCTCGTTGAACGGTTCTGTTTCCTGGAGGTGCTTAATCAGCGGCATAAAAGTCGTGGCAGAAGGGTGAAGGGCCGGATGAAAAGTTTCTTACAATCAGGCGACAATTTAACATCTTTGTATCGGCCGGAGCAATCTCTTTCCGTGCCCGACGTCAAGCCCTAACAGCGGGCCACGGGTGATCCGTGAAATCGACCTGCGTCACAGTCCGGCCAAGGGATCAGGGAAGGATCAGTTGCGGGGGATATAGGGAGAATGCCAACCCAACTTGGAGGAGATAATCGCACAGGCATCGCGCAGTGCACCAAGAACCTGTTTGTCGAGAAAATCATCCGTAAGACGGAATTCTGGTCCGACAACACAGACCACACCGTGCAGCTTGCCGCCATGACCGAAAAGCGGCGCAGCAATACTGGCAATGCCGTCGCCGAGCGCATCCTTATCCTGGGCGTAGCCGTGACTGCGAATTGCCGTCGCGGTCTTGCCGCTGTCAGCAACAGCCGACGTCTCGCCCTTGCTGAAGGCCAGCAGGATCTGTCCGGCAGCGGTGATCTCTAAGGGATAGCGATTACCAACCAGGGAGACGATTTTGACCTTCTGGGTGGTATCGACCATGTCAAGGAAAAGGACTTCCTTGCGGCGACGAACGGCAATATAAACGGCTTCATTGCAACCCCGCGCCAGTCGTTCAATGACCGGGCGGGCATGGCGTAACAACCCCATGCGAGAGAGGAATTTCTGGCCGATCTCATAGGCCGAGAGGCCCAGACGGTACTTTCCGGAGCGTTCTTCCCGTTCGACGTAGCCGCGGTTTTCGAAAGTTGCCAACAGACGGAAAACGCTCGTCTTGTTCATGGCAAGCTTTTCACTCAACTGACTGATGCGGACATCATCGTCAATTTCACTGAGCGCTTCCAGCACATCAAGAGCGTTCTCAACCGCTTGGATTGAATAGGATTCCTTGTCTCTTGAGGGCACCGGTGACTCCTTGCTGGGGACTCACGAATGATCTGGAAAATGATTTTAAGTAAATTAATACGCTGTTTTATTTTTGTCAACATTTTGCTGTAAAAGATTTTTCGAGGGGCCTAAAGTCCGCAGCATAAATTTCATGCTCAAATCCCCTAAAAGGACAACCGCATCACGCGTCTTGTAGACGGGTGATGATCGGCTGGTCAGCGGGCAGGATCGGGAATGTGGACAATTCGCCGGGTGTCACCCAGCGATGCTCCGCCACACCGATATTGTGCAGGACGGGTTTGGCAAAGCGGCAAAGATACGCCAGCAGTAGCACCGCGCCCCAATCGTAGCGGTAGTAAACAACGTCGAAAATCTGCTGGACAATCACCTCGGCATCCAGCTCCTCGCGAATCTCCCGACACAAGGCGTCTTGCGGACTTTCTCCGGGATCGATCTTGCCCCCGGGAAACTCCCAGAAACCGGCATGGCGTTTATGATCCGGGCGTCGGGTAATCAGGACCCGTCCCTGCGCGTCGCGGGCTATTGCGGCGGTCACCAGCAGTGGCATGCCGGTCTCATTGGCCAGGGTTGGGTTCGACATGCCTGTCACGTTAACAGATCTCAGCAGGGAATGCCATCGTGGTACTGGCGTCGCCGCTGGCATTTGCTTGCCGCCGAAGATCGATCATGATAATTTACCGTGATTTTCCCCGAACAACGCATCATCCGCACAAGGAGTCCGCCGTGGCTATTCATGAAATCAGGCACCCGCTGGTGCAACACAAATTGGGCTTGATGCGCAAAGAGGGGCTCTGCACCAAGGACTTCCGCGACCTGGCGTCGGAAGTCGCCTGTCTGCTCACCTATGAAGCCACCAAGGACCTGGAAACCGCGCCGGAAACCATCCAGGGGTGGGCCGGTCCGGTGACTGTCGAAACGATCAAGGGAAAAAAGATCACGGTCGTGCCGATTTTGCGGGCCGGGCTGGGCATGATGGATGGTGTCCTCGAGCTCATACCCAGTGCCAAAGTGAGTGTGGTCGGTCTCTATCGCAACGAGGAGACACTGGAACCGGTCTCCTACTACAAAAAATTCGCCAGCCAGATCGAGGAGCGCACGGCCATGATCCTCGACCCGATGCTGGCCACTGGCGGCAGTGTGATCGCAGCAATCGACATGCTCAAGGAGGCCGGCTGTAAGAAGATCAAGGGGCTGTTTCTGGTGGCCGCCCCGGAAGGTTTACAGGCGCTCCAGGACAAGCACCCGGATGTCGACATCTTCGTCGCCGCCATCGACGAGAAACTCAACGAGGTTGGCTACATCCTGCCGGGCCTCGGTGATGCCGGGGACAAGATCTTCGGCACCAAATAAAATTCAGGAGGAATGTCCATGTCCGACAACCTGCAGGGCAACCACTTCAGCCTCAACCCGAAGCAGATCGTCATCGGCGCGCAAATGCTCTTCGTCGCCTTTGGCGCGCTGGTTCTGGTGCCGCTTCTGACCGGACTGAACGCCAATGTGGCGCTCTTCACTGCTGGGGCCGGAACCCTCCTTTTTCAGTTGGTGACCCGGGCCAAAGTCCCGGTATTCCTTGCCTCGAGTTTCGCTTTCATCGCGCCGATCATCTATGGGGTGCAGCAATGGGGTATTCCCGGCACCATGTGCGGCCTGGCCGCGGCTGGCCTTTTTTATATCCTGATCAGTTTCGCCATTCGGACCTTCGGCTCGGAGATCCTGCATCGCATCCTGCCGCCCGTGGTCACCGGGCCGGTCATCATGGTCATCGGCCTGGTTCTGGCACCGGTTGCCGTGCATATGGCTTCGGGGCGGACCGGAGACGGTTCCGCCTGGCTGGTCCCGGAACCAACCGCCTTGATCATTGCCGGCATCGCCTTGGTCGTCACCGTCCTGGTCTCCCTGCAGGGCAGTGGAATGTTCCGTCTGATCCCGATCCTGTGCGGGATCACAGCCGGCTACATCGCGGCTCTCATTCTCGACGCGACGGGGATCAGCGCCTCGCTGCAGAGCGCTTTTGATTCCGGCGAATTACAGAACTGGACCGGACCGGCCTTGATTTCCATGCAAAAGGTCATCGACGCTCCCTGGCTGGCCATTCCCGATTTCAGTCTGCCGGTCTGGAATCTTGAGGCGATCCTGTTCATCGTCCCCGTGGCCATTGCGCCGGCCATCGAACATTTTGGTGACGTCCTGGCGATCGGCGGCATTACCGGTAAAGACTATGTCGACGATCCCGGGATTGACAAGACCATGCTCGGTGATGGTCTCGCCACCAGCCTGGCGGCGATGTTCGGCGGTCCGCCGAACACCACCTATTCAGAGGTATCCGGTGCGGTCGCCCTGACCCGGGCCTTCAATCCCTTTGTCATGACCTGGGCGGCGATTTGTGCGATCCTGCTCGCTTTTGTTGGGAAACTTGGCGGTCTTCTCAACACCATTCCGGTCCCGGTCATGGGCGGCATCATGGTGCTGCTGTTTGGGGCGATTGCCGCCATCGGCATCAATACCCTGATCAAGGCCGGTACGGATCTGATGCAACCAAGGAACCTGACCATCGTTGCTGTCATCCTGGTGTTCGGCATCGGAGGGATGAATTTCGACCTGGCCGTGGTCAAACTGGGCGGAATCGGTCTGGCCGGCGTCGTTGGCGTTCTGCTCAACCTGATTCTGCCCGGGGCCGGCAACACCGGGACGCAGCAGGCCTGAAGCCGACCAAGGGAGGCACCCCTCGCCAAAGAGGGGCGCCTTGACAGGATTTGTCATGTCCACCTGTTATGATCTGGCCATTATTGGCGGCGGCATTGTCGGCTGCGCCACAGCGATGGAGATCAGCGGCCTTGATCCCAAGCGCAAGATCGTCCTGTTCGAAAAGGAAGCGGAACTGGCGACCCACCAGACCGGCCACAACAGCGGCGTGATTCACGCCGGGCTTTACTACCGGCCGGGCTCTATCAAGGCCACAACCTGCTCTGCGGGGCGGCAAGCTCTCTACCGTTTCTGTGCCGAGCACAAGATTCCCCACCAACGCTGCGGCAAGGTCGTGGTGGCCGTCGAAGACAGCGACATCCCGGCCCTGGACGAACTCGAACGACGTGGCAGAGCCAACGGCCTGGAGAACCTGCAGCGACTCACGCCCGCCGAGTTGCAGGGCCACGAACCTCATGTGCGGGGGGTTGCCGGTTTGTTCGTGCCACAGACCGGGATTGTCGATTACCCGCAGGTGGCTCAGCAGATGGCGGCTATCTTTGCGCGCCGCGGCGGTCTGATCCGACGGCAGACGCCGATTCAGGAGATTCGCTGCCTCGGCGAAGAATTCGCGCTGCGCTCGGGCAACGAAACCTTCCGGGCGCGAACTTTGATCAACTGTGCCGGCCTGCATTCCGACCGGGTGGCCCGCCTGGCCGGATTGCGCCCCGCTCTGCGCATCATTCCGTTTCGCGGCGAGTACTACCAGCTCGACGCAACCGGCAGCCGCTTGGTGGCTCACCTGATCTACCCGGTTCCCGATCCGGAGATGCCTTTTCTTGGCGTCCACTTCACGCGGATGATCGACGGCACTGTCGAAGCCGGCCCCAACGCCGTGCTGGCCCTCAAGCGCGAAGGTTATCGGCGGCGTGATGTCTCCTTCAGGGACATGGCTGAGATCTGCATTTTTCCGGGATTCTGGAAACTCGCTGCACGCTACTGGCGGGTCGGCCTGACAGAATACGGGCGATCCTTTTCAAAAACACGCTTTGCGCGAGATTTGGCCCGACTGGTCCCGACGATTCAACCTCAGCACCTGATCCGCGGTGGCAGTGGCGTCCGTGCCCAGGCCGTGGATAATCACGGCAAGCTGCTTGATGATTTCCAGATCCTCACCGAAGAACGCATGATTCACGTCCTCAATGCCCCCTCTCCGGCGGCCACGGCATCGCTGAGTATTGCTGCGCAGATCGCCGACCGATACAGCGACTTATAAAACACGGGTGCTGAAAGGTGCGTCATGGGATCCCGCATCGAGCAGATGCACCGCACAGGAGATGCAGGGATCGAAGGCCCGCACAATGCGTTCAGCGGTGGCCCGCATCTGCACCGGGTCCTGTTGACCGGCCAGGTCGTGCAGAATCTGCTCACGCATCGCTCTCTGATTGATGGCGGTGGGCGTAACCACATCCGCTGCGGCGATGTGGCCCCATTCGTCGATCACATAGTGGTGAATCAGCAATCCTCGTGGAGCTTCGTTCGCCGCCGTCCCGACACCCCCTTTGTGTGCTCCGGGCGTCTCCCTGAGGGGTGCATCTGCAGAGGTGGCCAGGATCGTCTCGGTAAGCTCCCGGGCCTGATTCAGGGCCCAGCCGATTTCATCGATTTGGGCGCGATTGTTGGCGTGAATGTCGTCCTGTGCCGCGGTAGACTCTTTCCCGGCGACCAGGCGCGCCCGGGCCAGGGCCCCAACCAGAAACGGTCCGGCTGTGCCGCAGGAGTCCTTGGCGTAGGAGTTGGCTGGTGTCTGCTCCTGCAGGATCGTGCGATAATCGGCCACCGGGATCAGCCGGTCACCGACGCGCAAAACGTCCCCCTTCAGATCGAAACGATCGCTGGCCCCGACGGCAAGGGAGGTCGCGGCGACAGCCACAGCAGTGGGGAACTGTGCTGCAGCGAGGAAATCCTGGGCCAGTGACGGCCAATCCTGCTGCCAGGCCACCAGGTCCTCGGCCAAAGATGTGAGATCCTCTGTCGCCGGCCGTGACCAGAGACCACCGATCCGGGGGCTGACCGGATGGATAACTCGTCCGCCGGCGACTTCCTGAATCCGGTTGCCCAAGGCTTTCAGTTTCAACCCGGTGGCCGCCAGAGGGTCACCACGCTTAAGCAGTGCGACCACATCGACGTCCCCGGAAAAATCCGGCAAGATCAGACAGTACAGGTGCAGGGCATGGCTCTGGATATGTCCACCCAGCAGCAGCAGTTTGCGCACCATCCGGGCCAGAGGCGGGATATCGACCTCCAGGGCCTGTTCGATGGCCTCGAGAGCGGTCAACTTGTGAACCGCTGAACAAATCGCACAAATCCGGCAGACCAGCTCCGCCACATCATCATATTTGCGACCGACGACCATCTTTTCAAACAGCCGGGGTGATTCAAGCATCCGCACCTGGACATCCGTGAGATGGCCGTCCCGGAGAATCAGTTCAACCCGGCCATGCCCTTCCACGCGCGTCAGCGGATCAATGATTATTCGCGCCATGGCCCACTCCTGGCGAATCGCGTTAAACGTTTTTCGACATCGTATTCAGACAATCCGGCTTCGAGCAACAGGCGGTAAAGTTCTTCGAAGTTGGCTTCCGCGACCACACCCCTGCAGCCTTCGCAAGGGACGCCGACGGATGGGCAGCGGGCACGGCAGCCCGCCTGGGTCACCGGACCGATGCATGGAAGATGATTCTCGGTCAGCAAACAGGGATTCTCCAGAATACGGCATTCCATGCAAACCGGCATGACTTGCCGACCGGGCCAGCCTCCCCAGGGCAGCGACGCCAGAACCTCCAGCAGATCCTGCCGTTCCGGGGGACAACCGGGCACGGCAAAATCGACCGTGACAAAACGACCGACCGGTTGCGGTGTGAAGGAAAGCAGTTCGGCAGGCGTCTCACCATAAACGTCCCGGATCGCCTGCGCCCGTTCCCCGGGAACCAGGCTATTGACACCGCCCGTCAAGGCACAGCTGCCGACAGCCACCAGAAACGACGCCTGGCGACGCAGTTCCATCAGTCTGGCAACCTCTTCAGGTTTTGAGATCGCGCCTTCGACCAGGGCCAGGTCAACCCTGTCGCAGCCGGTTATCGCCGAAGACACGAGGGGGAAGGACTGCAGGCTGATCTGATGTGCAAACGCCAGCAGAGAGTCTTCACAGTTCAACAGCATCAGTTGACAGCCGCTGCATGACGTGAAGCGCGCATAGGCCGTCGTGATGGTGGCCGTCCCGGTCATAACGCCCCCGGCATGGTGCGAAGTTCCGCCAGCGAAAAAACCGGACCGTCACGGCAGACGTAACGACCGCCGGCAACGCAATGACAGCATTCGCCGATGCCACAACGCATGCGTCTTTCCAGGGTGACCAGAATCTGCTCTTCCGGTAAGCCGCGTGCGGCCAACTCCTCGAGCACACAGCCATAAAGGGCCGGCGGGCCGCAGATCACGGCAACGACCCGCTCCGGCACCAGCTGCAGCCCCTCGAGAAGATCGCTGACCAGGCCGATCCGGCAGACGACCTGCCCGAAGGGTTGTTGCAGATCGGCCGCAAAATCAACCGAGAACCGCAGTTCGATTTGGGCCGTCCGGGCCAGTTCGAGCAGCTCCTCGCGAAACAATAGCGTCCGCGGCTCGCGCGAGCCGTACAACAGAATGATCCGGCCCTCGTGTCCCGACTCAGCCAGCAGCGCCAGCAGCAAGGCCCGCAGGGGTGCCATGCCAAGACCGCCGGCAATCATCAGGACATCCCGGCCGGCAAACAACTTCAGGTCAAAACCGTTGCCGAAAGCCCCGCGCAGGCCGACAGAGGTTCCCGGCTTGAGCCGGTACAAGGCATCGGTCACTCGCCCCGTTCGTCGAATGCAGGATTCGATGCGGCCGTTGCGAACCGGTCGACTGATCGAAACGGGAAAGCTGCCGACACCCGGCAGACTGATTTCAACAAACTGTCCCGGAGCCACCGCGATCGGCTGCTCCGGCAAGAACGTGAAGAGATGATTGTCGGTCACCATCGGCACGATCGTTTCCAGTTCCGCGTTGATCGGGCGCAAATCATCCAGCATCCGGTTCCTCCACGACAAGTTGAGCAGCAATCTGATCCAGATCGATGTCAACCGGACAGGCCGACCGGCAACGCCCGCAGCCGACACAGGAGTCCAGACCCCTGAGGTCGCCGAACCCCAGGCGTTTGTGCTCAAAGCGGAAACGCAAACGGGCGGCCCGGTCCGGCCGAAAGTCGAACCCCCCGGCGATCTGACCATGCTCGGCAAAGAAACAATTGTCCCAGACACGCTGTCGGCTGACGGTCTCCGCCAGCGAGGCGACATCGACCAAATCGAAACAGGTACAGGTCGGACAGACCGCCGAGCAGGCCCCGCAGGAAAGACAACGCCGCCCTTCGACAGCCCAGAGTGTTGCATCGCGGTGATGGGCAAATTCCGCCGCACCGATCGATTGGCTTTGTTGGCGGTGTTCGGGCCAGGGCAAAGAGGCCTCCTGCCGGGGCGTGCCCGTCACAGAGGCGAGCAGCGCCAAACCGAGGTCGGACAGGGCCCAGGCCTTATTGCCGTCCAGGAACAGGTCTCCCGCCACCGGCAGCCGGTCTTTCTCGCACCGGCAATCCGAACCGGGTTCGCAGTCGGCACCGACCACCAGCAGCCTTTGCCGCCTTTGCCGGTAAGGCGCATCTTCGGCAAAGGCCCGGTCCAGGTACCAGAGCGCCTGTAAATCACACAAGGCCACGCCCAGGACGACCAGCATCGGAGCACCTTCCGCCTGCCGGTAGCGGCCGTCCTGAAAATCCCAGAGCGTTTCCTGGTGGGGGATCAGATATTTCTTCAAGGGGATACGGGGGATCACCGCACGACCGGACTGAGCGGATGCCAGGGGCGCAATGCGCCAGCGGCCGGCCCCGGCCGGGACAGGCCCCAGGACTTGGCGTTCCTCGGCGATCCGCGACATCAGCAGGTCGTGGTGATGCTCTGTCAGGGGGGTGCATGGAAAGACCTGATCGCGCATGAATACCCTCTAAGAATCATTTTATCATTCTTGAAGAAGGCAACAACCCCGGCATCAGGTTTGTCTCATCTCGGCATCGACACAACGGCAGTTTGAGTCGCATCTTGATTGACGCAAAAGAAAACCCCACAGTCGGGAGGTGGAGGAGACTGTGGGGCATCAGGATAACGGGATTTCTTGTTGCAAACTTTTATCAAAAGGTCGCCACCGCCCCGTTTACCGTGACAACTCCTTGTGACAGCTAATCTATCCGATCCGAGCGGCAAGGAAAACGTGAAGACGCGTAAAATTGGCCACGTCACCCTGCGGCATTACGCTGTGCGAAGACGCACCCGGCGGGTGCCGGAAATCGTTATCAGCACCTTTTGGCAAAACTCCGGACCGCTATCGCACCATCAACTGTTGGGCGAGATCAGTCACTTTCTGGAAGAAATCGCTGAGACTGCCATCATTGACCAGGATGGCGTCCCAATCGGCATAATCGTCCAGAGCGGTTTCACTGGTATGATTGTTGGCGCCAGCAAAACCGGGACGTTCGATCTTGACAACGCGGCCGCCGTGAGCCTTGATCGTCACCAGTTCATTCATGAAGCGGACATCGTCGACCAGGATATGCACGCTGTCGAGATCAAACTGTTCGATCTTGCGGCTCCAGGCTTTGGTCCAGTAGTCCGGATCCTCCGCGCGCCGATACTCCGTCCCCCACCATTGCAGGATTCTCCGCACCGTCACGGCGGTCTGTCCCGGCCGATCCTGGATGTCAGGGTTTTCCGCAGCAAAATGATCCCATTGAGGGCAGGCCAGGCGGGCCGCCTGCTGATCCACATGAAAAACGCGGACTTTGTCCTGCTGATCACCATAGACCAGGGGCACGGAGATGTCGGCACCGACAGAACGCAAAAAGGCCTCGACCTCGTCACGCAGGACCATGGCCATCGGAATGATCCGGCACTCCCGATCGAGCAGCGGAGCGAGATGCTTTGCCGCGGTGGTTTTCCCCGTTGCGGCCTTGCCGGCAAAACCTAGAATCATGCAGAACTCCCGGAGCCATGAACTGGAGATCAAGCCCGATCCCCGACTCGAACGGCGCTATGTACAACCGCTGAGGCAGTTTACTCGAATCGTTCGCGATCATCAATCTTTGCAACGGTGGACAAAACAAAAATCGTCCGGGGGCGCTTTTCTCTGCGGTTGTCAGCGACGCAATGGACCCGGATAACGACGGGGTTGGCGTTGAGAGAGTCACGGGCGGGCGCCAAACAGCAACCTGTTTCTGACAACGCTTACGGAGTCATGCTGCGATTCACATCTCGGCCATGATCTTCAGCCACTCGGAGAATCCCTGCATGATCATTTCGACGGAATAGGTGCCGACCACCAGGGCAACGATCCGGCCGGCAATCTCGAGATACCGCTCGATCAACGGCTCGTTGCGCGTCCGCACGACATCATGGACCTTCTTCAGACCGACCATGCTCACGACCACCAGGCCGACAGCCAGCAGGATGGATCCGATCGCTAGGGGAGAAGACAATTGCTGTCCCGCCAGGATCGAGGCACTGACCGTTCCCGGTCCGATCATAATCGGCATGGCGATCGCACCGGCGATGTGTTCAGGCCGTCCCCGCAAGCTTTTGATCGCATCCGGACCTCTGAAAACGAACTGCACCCCGATCAACAGGAAGATCACGCCACCAAAAACTTGAAAGGAGGCGAAGTGCGCCTGCAGCAGGCGCTCAAAGATCAATTCGCCAAGCAGGGCGAACATGATAAAAATGCCGGAACTGATCCACGCCGCCCGGTTAAGGACACGGAAAAAGGTCTGCACATCCAGTTCCTGGACGAGGTCGACCAGGTAGACGACCAGCAGAAACGGGTTCAACAACATGAAGAGAAGCAGAAACGACTTGATAAACGGATCCATGCCTAGAAACCCCGCAGGTTGATGGCCTCGATAATGCGTTCCAGAGCGATGACGTAAGCGGCTTGACGGTAATTCAGGTTTTCCTGCCCGGCTCTCTCGCGGACATCATGCCAGGCTGTTTCCAGGCGATGCGTGAGCTCCTCGAGCACCTTCTCCTTTTGCCATTGGTAACGCTGGCGATTCTGCACCCATTCCAGGTAGGAAACGGTGACACCGCCGGCATTGGCGAGGATATCCGGAATAATCACGACCCCTCGTTCCTGCAGTTTGCTATCGGCCCCGCAGGTGATCGGCATGTTGGCGGCTTCGACAATCAGGCGGGCCTGCACCTGGTCGGCATTATCGCTGTGGATGACGCCGCCGATGGCGGCCGGAATCAGGATATCGACATCAAGTTGCAGGAGTTCTTCGTTGCTGATCAGCGCATAATCCCCCTGGCAGTCGGCAAAGTTGTTGCCCCGGTCCTTGTGATCGGCCATTGCGATCAGGTGATCGATATCCAGCCCCACCTCGCGGTGCAGCGCACCGCTGTAATCGGAGACAGCGACGATCTTCGCGCCGCGTTCGTGAAGAAAACGGGCGGCATGGGAACCGACATTGCCGAACCCCTGGATGGCGATCCTGGCCCCTGAAATGCCAATGCCCTGTTCTTCAGCTGCTTTGGCCGTAATCAGCGCAACGCCGCAACCGGTCGCTTCGAGTCGCCCTTCGGAGCCACCCAATTCGAGCGGCTTGCCGGTCACCACAGCCGGATTGAAGCCCTCGTTCAGGGAGAAGGCATCAACAATCCAGGCCATTTCGCGCGGGCCGGTCCCCATATCGGGAGCCGGGATGTCGCGATCCGGACCGATCAGCATCGCCACCCGCTGCACATACCGCTTGGTCAGAGTTTCGAGTTCGTCCGTAGACAGCTCCATCGGGTCACAATTGATCCCCCCCTTGCCGCCACCGAAAGGCAGATCAAGCAGGCTGGTCTTCCAGGTCATGATTTCGCTCAGGGCCACGAAATGCTCGAGGTCGACATCCTTGTGATAGCGCAAGCCCCCCTTGAAAGGACCCCGGCTCTGATTGTGCTGCACGCGGTAACCGTAATACACACGGATCGTGCCATCGTCGCGTTTCAAGGGGAGTTCGAAGCGGACTTCACGATAGGGGCTGCGCAGCAGTTGGCGCATTTCCGTATCCACCTTGAGATGATCGAAGGCATCCTCGAGAAATTTTTCACAGCTTTTGCGCGGGGCTTTATCGTTGGACATATCCTCTGTCTCCTTGGATGGCATGGTGGGTGTTTGTTATCAGTGCTTTTTCAGTGCAATTTTCAGCGCCGGTGGTGTCATCAGTGTGGTCAGGATCGCCATGATGACCACCGCGGAGAACATGTACTGCACAACCGGTGGGACCGGCTCGGGCTGCGAGAATATGCCGGCCTGCAAAGCGATATCGGCGATGATCAACTCGACGGCGCCACGGGCATTCATCCCCGCCCCGACAGCCAGCGATTCCTGGTTCGACATGCCGATACCGCGGGCACAGAGACCGGCGCCGACGACCTTACCGAAGGTGGCAATCAGAAGCATGGCCAGCACAAAACCCGGCACCTTCCACAGGGCCGCCAGGTCGAGGTGCATACCGATCGAAGCAAAGAAAACCGGAGCGAAAAATCCGGTGGTCACAGCACGTGTCTTACGCAGGATGTCATCATAGGCGTCCTCGGAGATCGTGCGTCGGCGGAAAAACAGGCCGGCCAGAAAGGCCCCCAGAATGAAGTGCATGCCCAGCGCTTCGGCGAGCAGGGCATAGGCCATCGCGGCGATCAGCAGCATGCTGAACTCGAACTCCTCAGCCTGACTCCGGCCGAGGAAGCGACCGATGGCGGGGAACAGAAAATGACCAAGCACCGTCGCAATGGCAAAGAACAGCACGACTTTTCCCAGCAGCACGGCCAAGGCAGCCACACCCGGCACACTGCCGGTCTCGAGAAAACCGGTCAGAATCGCCAGCAGAATCAGGCTGAGGGTATCGTCGATCACAGCGGCAGAAACGACCGTCTGACCAACCTTGGTGTCGATTTTGCCGAGGTCCATCAACGCCTTGATGCTGACGGGAACGGCCGTCACGGCCATCACGGTGCCCAAAAACAAGGCTTGCGCGACACGAATCTCGGATGCCGGCAAGACCAGATAGCCGAAACCGTAACCGATCGCCAAGGGAATCAACATGCCACCGGTGGCGACGAGAATGGCCCCTTTGGACGCTTTCAGAAGCTTCACCGGGCTCAACTCGATGCCACCCAGCAGCATCAAAAAGAAGATACCGAGTTCGGTGATGGCGGTGAACACCTCGTTGTCCGACAAACCGGCCAGAATCGGAAACGTCTCGTTGTAATGATGGACCAGCATCCCGAGACAGATTCCCGAAACCAGTTCACCCAGCAGGGCCGGCTGGCCGAAACGTTCGCAGATTTCGCCAAAGGTTCGGGTGACAATCAGCAGCACGAGGAGAATATAGATAATCGACATAACAATTGTCCGTTTCGCGCATGACGCGTTTTCCGCACCAGCCTTGTTTAAGGGTAACCAACTTGTCCGAGGATACAAGTTTAACGGCCCATGATCGGCCTGGCACATTGCGTGGTTTTGTCCCGAAAGCTTGTTGCCATCCGGCGCATGACTTGACATACGGTTTCGGAATGCTAACCTCTTAAAGTGTAAATTATTAGTTTTTTCAAACACTTAAGGTTTCAGATAAACTCTTTGAAGAGCGCTTCATGGCAAACCCGAGACGTGAACTTTTCTATGCCATCCGCTGGCGATACGTAGCCCGCTACCTCGGCCAGTTTTGCCTGATCATCGGCACGCTGAACCTGCTGAATCTCTTGGTGGCGCTGTTTTATTCCGAGTACCGCATCGCCATCAGCTATGCGGCACTGGTGGCCGGACTTTTTTGCGTCGGGGGAGTTCTGAGCCGGATCAGGACGCATGGCCGCATGCAGATGAACGAGGCCATGGTGATCGCTGCCGCGGTGTTCCTGGTGGTCCCCCTGGCGGCGGCCGTCCCTCTGACGACTCATGGTATGGCTTTCCTCGACGCCTGGTTCGAAACGGTCTCCGCTGCGACAACCACGGGATTGAGCACCCAGGCCAGCGTGGTCGGGATACCGAAGACGTTTCTCTTCGCTCGCGCCTGGATGCAATGGTACGGCGGCCTCGGCATCGTCATCCTTTCGCTGGCCCTGATCGTCCGGCCCGGCATGACTGCCCTGCGCCTAGCCAGCCTGGACGCACCGGATGATCTGGTCGGCGGAACCCGGGCCCATGCCAGACGGGTCCTGAACGTTTACCTGCTGTTGTCCGGGGTGGGCCTGCTGGGGTGGCTGTTGCTCGGCGGTCCGCCGATGACCGGCCTGCTGTACATCCTCTCGGCCGTTTCGACCGGCGGCTTCGCGCCGACGGATAACAGCTTTGCTGATCTCTCCGGGGTTCAACTGGCCTGGCTGGTAACGCTGGTCACGCTCGCGGGCGCCCTGCCCCTGGCCCTCTATCACCGCGCCTGGAAGGATGGTTGGCGACAGCTTTTGCAGAATCTCGAATCGCGGGCTCTACTGGTCGCCGGGCTGGCCATGTCCGGCCTGCTTGGCCTGATCCTCTGGAGCCAGGGCATGGTTCTGTCTGAAGCGGCCGTCCACGCCCCGCTGATGGCCCTCTCGGCACAAACGACGTCAGGTTTCTCCAGTCTGGCCCCCGGCGATCTCGATGCCGGTTCGAAAGGCGTTTTGATCTTGGCCATGGCCATGGGGGGCAGTGTCGGTTCGACCGCCGGTGGTTTCAAGCTGCTGCGGCTTTTGATCCTGTTCGGTTTGCTGTATCGCAGCCTGATGGCCATGAGCATGCCGGCCAATGCCGTCATCACGCAACGCCTCGGCAAGCGTCAGATCGAGGCCAAAGAGGTTGAGGACGCCCTGATGATCATCCTGATCTTCTGTGGTGTGGTTGTCCTGTCCTGGCTGCCCTTTCTGTTGTACGGCTATGCCCCTCTCGATGCCCTCTTCGAGGTCGTTTCGGCCACCGGAACCGTCGGCCTGTCAGCCGGAGTCACCGCGGCCGGCATGCCGGCGGTGCTGAAATTGATCCTCTGTGCAGATATGTTGCTGGGGCGGCTGGAATTCGTTGCCTGGATGGTTTTCTTCTACCACCGAACCTGGTTCGGCAGAAAGCGAGGCAAGACATGAGAGTTGTATTCGTCGGTGCCGGCGACCTGACCGTAGAAACGGCATCACTGCTGATTGACCGTGAGCATGAAGTCATCATCATCGAGGCCGAAAAAGACCGCATTGACGCCCTGAACGAGGACCTCGATTGCAGCTTCTTGCATGGCGACGGCAGCAAACCGCACATCCTCGACGAGGCCGGTCCGGAGCATGCCGATTTCCTCTTCTGTCTGACTGAAAATGACCAATACAACATCATCGCGGCGCTGGTCGGCCGCTCGCTCGGCTACAGTCAGGTTGTGCTGCAGATCCACGATGCTGATTATCTGAATATCTGCCGGGAACTGGAGCTGGAGAATACCATTACGCCGTCGAAAACGATCGCCCGCTACCTGGCAGACATGGTCGCCGGCATTGACATCCTGGAGTTGTCATCGCTGATCAAGGGAGAAGCCCGCTACCTGATGATCAAGATCGACAAGTCCTCCAAGGGCAAGGTCAAAGACCTTGATCTGCCGGATCAGGCCCGGGTCATCTGTTTCTATCGCGATGAAGAATTCAATCTACCCGAGCCGGACACCGACCTGCGCGTCGACGACGAAGTGATTATCCTGACGCACAGCAAGCATCTTGCTGACCTGACGAAGCGTTTCTCCCCGGAACAGTCCGAAACAAACCAAGGCGGCGAGGACCAGGATTGACTACGATGTTCCTGCAGAGTGGACAGAATTGCTGGCGGATCAGCGACGCCGAAAAAATTGCTTTCCTGGTCGACGGCGAAGCGTACTTCGATGCCGTCGCGGCCGCCTGTGAAGCGGCCCAGAGGTGCATTTATATCATCGGCTGGGACATCGACAGCCGGATCCGGTTGCGGCGCGGCCCGGAGGACGATCAGGAAAACCTCAAGCAGTTCGTCAATCGTCTGGCCGAAAACAAGCCCGAACTGAACATTTATATCCTCGAATGGGATTTTGCCATGCTCTATTCCTTCGAGCGCGAGACCTGGCCACTGGTCAATTTCGGCTGGCGCACGCATCAGCGGGTGCACTTCGAGCTGGATGATGAACATCCGGTGGGGGCATCACATCACCAGAAGATCATCGTTGTCGACGACCGGGTCGCCTTTGTCGGCGGTTTCGATCTGGCGATCTGCCGCTGGGACACCCGCGAACATGCCGCCGACCATCCTGAGCGCGTTGATGCCGATGTCAATTACGGCCCTTTCCACGATGTGCAGATGCTGGTCAGCGGTGCGGCCGCAGCCAGCCTCGGCGAACTGGCGCGCGACCGATGGCAACAGGCGACCGGTGATCTATTGCCACCGGTCGAGGAAGTCGATGCGGACCCCTGGCCGGACCACGTCGATCCGGCCCTGCAAGACGCTCCCGTCGCCATACTCAGGACCCTCCCGGAACACGCCGGTCAGGACGAGATCCGGGAGATTGAGAACTTCTACCAAGAGGCCATTGCAGCGGCCAAGACCCTGATCTACATCGAGAACCAGTACCTCACCTCGCATCGGATCGGCAGCGCCCTGGAGAAGGTCCTGGGTCTGGACAAGGGGCCGGACGTGCTTTTGGTTCTGCCCAAGACCTGCTCCGGCTGGCTGGAGCAGGAGACCATGGGCGCGCTCCGGCAACGGCTTTTTAAGCGCCTTTATGCCGCCGATGTTCACCAACGCCTGAAGATCTGCTATCCGGACCGCAAGGCCTTCACCGAGCAGACGATCAACGTCCACAGCAAAGTCCTGGTGGTCGACGACAACCTGTTGACGATCGGTTCGGCCAACCTGAGCAACCGCTCGATGGGTTTCGACACGGAATGCAACCTGGCGTTGGCCGCCGAGGGACGCGATGATATCGTTGCCGTCATTCAAACGTTTCGGAATAGCCTGGTCGCTGAACACCTGGGGGTCTCCACTGCGGATGTCGCCGACCACCTGGCAGAAACCGGATCTCTGCTGAAAACGATCGCGTCATTCAACGGAGGGGAACGCTCTCTCGAAGACTTGCATCCGGAGAAGGAGGACTCCCTGGCCCATGTCCTGTCGGCTGACGAGATTGCCGATCCGGAACGACCGATCAATCTGGATCGCCTGCTGACCTTCTTCGACACCGGCGGCTATCAGAAGGAAGACCGCCATCGCGATAAGCAGAAGGCCTGGCGATTCGCCACCATCCTCGCCGTAGCCCTGGTGCTGGCGGCCCTGTGGCGCTGGTCGCCATTGAATGAATGGCTCAATATCGACACCGTGCTGGCGGTGGCCGACCGGATCCGTGAGAGCGCCCTGACGATACCGATCGTGCTGGGTATTTACCTCGTCGGCAGTTGTCTGATGTTCCCGATCACCATCATGATTCTAGCCACGGCCTTGAGCTTCGGTCCCTACACCGGGTTTTCGCTCGCGCTTGGCGGCAGCCTGCTGGGAGGCCTTGCCAGCTATTTTCTCGGCCGCTGGCTGGGCCGGGATGCCGTCCGCAAACTGGCCGGTGACAAGCTCAACCGCCTGAGCCGGAAAATCGCCCGCCGCGGCTGGCTCGCTGTTGCCATCGTCCGGGTCGTTCCGGTTGCACCCTTTACAATTGTCAATCTGGTGGCCGGCGCAACACATATTTCGGCACGTTCTTTCCTGATCGGCACCGCGGTCGGCATGGGCCCGGGAATCCTGGCCATCATGATCTTCGAGGGTGGCCTGGAACAGGCTTTGCGCGAACCG
This sequence comes from Desulfuromonadales bacterium, assembly GCA_037383085.1. GTDB lineage: Bacteria > Desulfobacterota > Desulfuromonadia > Desulfuromonadales > BM103 > JARRPG01. The sequence goes on from JARRPG010000013.1 coordinate 41,908, forward strand.
AGTTGGGGCAGTTACGGCCTGGCCTTCGCGGCCTTTTGTTGCGCCGTGCTGATCGTCCTGTACGGTAAGCGCTGGCTGACCCGGCAGGAGAAAGACCATGACGGGTAACGGCATTCTGCGACTGGCGACCTGGAATATTCACATGGCCGTCGGCCTGGACAGACGCCGTGACCTGGGCCGGATCGCCACCGTGATCCGGCAGATCGACCCGGATGTGATCGGTCTGCAGGAAGTGGACAACCACGTTGACGATCAAGGCGACGACGTCCAGGGATTGCGCAACATGACCGGCCTCGAGGTCCATGTCGGGCCGACCCTGCAAAAACCGACCGGCGACTACGGCAACGCCCTCTTGACGCGGCTGCCAGTCCGGCAGATCGAACGTCATGAAATCAGCGTTCCCGGCCGGGAACCGCGTGGCCTGCTGATCGCGCATCTCGACTGGCAGGGTGGAATCATCCGGGTCGCGGTGACGCACCTGGGTCTGCGGCCGGGGGAACGACGCCTCCAGGTCAGGCAGCTGATCGAGAATCTATCCGCCGACAACCCTTCGCCGCTGGTTTTGATGGGCGATTTTAACGAGTGGCTGTTCTGGGGTCGCCCGCTGCGCTGGCTGTATCGGCATTTCGGGCGCAGCCGTTCCCCGGCGACCTTTCCTGCCGTCTGGCCGTTCCTGCGGCTGGACCATATCCTCTCCGACCCGCATGAGCGACTGCACTCTCTCGAAACCGTCAGAAACCGACTGACCCGGGTCGCTTCAGATCACCTGCCACTGGTGGCCAGTTATCGTCATTGATGAACCGCAGTGCCGCGGCGTCAGGAGGCGTGCTCAGGTTGGACGTCAACCACGGACCTGATATGGCTAGAGATCCTTCTGCAGTTGGCGGGCGGCCGTCTGCACCGGATCCCAGACCGGAGAGAAAGGTGGCGCATAACTCAGGTCCAGATCGACCAGTTCTGCGACCGTCATACCGGCGGTGAGGGCGGTAGCGATCACGTCGATACGCTTGGCGGCTCCCTCAAGGCCGACGATCTGTGCGCCGAGCAGCCGACCGCTGCCACGTTCGCCGAGCATTTTCACACTGATTTTGCCGGCGCCGGGGAAATATCCGGCTCGGGTCCGGGTCTCGATTGTGGTCGTCGCATAATCGCTGTCTAACTCTTTAAGCTCTTTTTCCTGGAGACCGGTGCGAGCCACCTCGACCTTGCAGATTTTACTCACCGCCGTTCCCATCACGCCGGGAAAACGCGCATTCCCCCCGGACAGGTTGATCCCTGCCACCAGGCCCTGCTTGTTGGCGACCGTGCCGAGCGCCACGTGAATCGGTCGTTGGCTCAGCCGGTGGACCGTCGCCACGCAGTCGCCGGCGGCCCAGATGTTTGGTGTTCCGGTTCGCATATGATCGTCGACCCGGATGGCGTCCTTAACGCCCAACGCCAGGCCGGCCGCCTTCGCGAGCCCCGCGTTCGGCCGGGTCCCCATGCCGAGAATAACCAGGTCAGCAGGCAAGGTTCGTTGATCGGTGACCACGGCCTCAATCCCACCGTCAGTGGTTTCAAACGCCTGGAACGTCTCATTGAGATAGAGCGTCACACCGACGTCACGCAAGGCCTCCGAAACCAGTGCCCCCATGTCCGGGTCAAGGGTCTCCATGACCTGCGGGCCACGCTGGACCAGGGAGACATCAATGTCCTGGCGCACCATGGCCTCGGCCATTTCCAGGCCGATATAGCCCCCACCAACGACCACTGCCCGGCGCGGTTGCCGCTGCTTGATGTATCGCTGGACACGCTCCCCGCTGGCCAGCGTCGAAAGACCGAAAACTCCTGCCGCCCGGGTCCCTGGAACATCGGGACAGAACGGGCTGGCTCCGGTCGCGATCAACAGTTGGTCATAGGGTTCACTGAATTCCTTGCCCTCTGCTGGTGAGACGCTGATCCGTTGCCGCCGGGGGTCGATCGCTGTCACTTCGCAGCGGGTCCGGACGTCGATGTCATACTTGCTACGGAATGTCTCGGGGGAACGGGCCACCAGATCATCAAAGTCATCGATCAGGCCGCCGATGTAATAGGGGATACCGCAGGCCGAGTAGGAAGTGTAAGGGGTCCTTTCGAAGACCAGGATGTCCCGCTCCGGCTGCTCCCGACGCACCTTGGATGCCGCGCTCATGCCCGCCGCATCGCCCCCAATGATAACCAGACGATTCTTGCTCATAATGCTGTCCTCCTGAAGACGATGCTTGCGCCGTTCTACCCTGACACACTTTTCAAGTCTAGCGTCAATCCCTGATCACACAACCGCGACGACGAGAAGGAGCATGCGGCCATGCTCCGCGCGTGGCTTGGATGCCAGAACCACGCGTCGGCGATGGTCTTGAAAATCCCCTGAAATTGGCGAAGACACTGACTGATGGAGATTTTGGGCGGCGAGTCGCTTGTCCCATAGTGCAAAAAAGAAAAAATTAGACAATGTTCAGAAAGCTGTTACAAATTAAATATCCCTCTGCTTTGTGACCCTCTCATAAAGCAGAGCGCCTTGCCCTGCTCCTGCCCCCTCCGTGGAGTGGGGCTTTTTTCGACCGAGAAGGCCGGGCAACAAGTCATCGATTGATCAGGCCGGTGTTTTCCTGCGATCCCGGCAATCCGCCAGACGGCAGTTCCGTTCGAGGACGGATGATGTTGGCCGAAAGTCGCGGTCAGCTCTTCTCCTCAGCTGCCGGTTGCTCGGGACTCTGCCGTCCTCCCTGTGGTCGCATCTCACCACAACTGCCATCGGGACATGATAGTGGATGCTCGGCAAGAAACGCTTCGAATTGCGCACGATCGAGAGACTCCTCTTTGAGCAGCTTCCTGGCGAGGATGTCGAGGACGTCACGGTTTTCTTCGACAACCGCATCGGCACATTCCTGGGCCGCGGTGGCGAATTTTTTGATCTCCTGGTCGATGATCCAGGCGGTTTTCTCGCTGAAGGTCTTCTCCGAGGCCAGGCGACGGCCGAGGAACGGATGCTCCTCGCCGCGGGGAAAACTCATCGGCCCCACTTCTTCACTCATCCCCCACTGGCAGACCATCTTCTCGGCCAGGTCCATCACCTGCTTCAGGTCATTCTGGGCACCGGTTGAGAACTCCTTGAAAAACGCCAGTTCGGCTGCCCGGCCACCGAGCATGATGGTCATTCGGCTGAGCAGGTAGCTGCGCCGGAAGTGATAACGATCATCCTCCGGCAGCTGCTGCGTCAAACCGAGCGCCTGGCCGCGTGGAATGATAGTGATCTTGTGGACCGGATCGGTGTTCGGCAAGGCCTTGGCCACCAGGGCATGCCCGGCCTCGTGAACAGCCGTCGCCCACCTCTCCTCCTCGGACATGAAGAGCTTGCGTTCCATGCCCATCAGCTGCCGGTCCTTGGCCCGTTCGAAATGGCTCATGGCAACCTCCCGGGCATCTTCACGGGCGGCAATCAGGGCTGCTTCGTTGACCAGGCTCTGCAAATCGGCACCGACCATGCCGGGGGTGCCCTTGGCGATCGTTTCCAGGTCGACATCCTTATTGACCGGCATGTTGCGGGTGTGCACGGCGAGGATCTTGACCCGGTCCCGCCAATCCGGCCGTTCGATCACCACCTGGCGGTCGAAGCGTCCCGGACGCAGCAGTGCAGTATCGAGGACATCCGGACGGTTGGTCGCGGCCAGCACGATCACCTCGTCGTGGGGGTCGAAACCGTCGAGTTCGGAGAGCAGCTGGTTGAGGGTCTGTTCCCGCTCGTCGTGGCCACCACCGAGACCGGTGCCGCGGGCACGGCCGACCGCATCGAGTTCGTCGACAAAGATGATACTCGGTGCGTTCTTCTTGGCATTGGTAAACAGATCACGGACCCGGCTGGCGCCGACGCCGACGAACATCTCGATAAACTGCGATGCCGAGATGCTGAAGAAGGGCACCTCGGCTTCACCGGCCACGGCCCGCGCCATCAGGGTCTTGCCGGTACCGGGCGGACCGGCCAGCAAGACCCCGCGTGGGACTTTGCCGCCCAGCCGGGCGAACTTCTGCGGTTCACGCAGATAGGCGATGATCTCCTGCAACTCCTGCTTGGCTTCGTTGAGTCCGGCCACGTCATCAAAGGTGACTCGGGATTTCTCGCGCGAATAGAGCTGGGCGCCCGATTTGCCGAACTTGTTGAGGAAACTGCCACCGATACCGCCTTGCTGCCGCATTCGGTTCATGATAAACAGCCAGACACCAATAATGATCACCCAGGGCAGCAGATTTGAAAGGATGGTGACCCAGACCGCCCGATCTTCGGCAGGTTTTGCCTGGACGCGAACATTCTTTTCATCGAGCAGGGTCATCAGTTTGGCATCCTCGACCGGCGGCAGGATGGTATGAAAAGCACGGAAACTCCGCTCGCCCTCATAGTTTGTGCCATCGCTGAGCTGATCGGACGTCAGCGAAACATCCTTGACGAAGCGTCCGTCAAGCGCGGTGCCCTGCATGGTCACTTCACTGACCATGCCTTTTTTCAGTTGCTGCTTGAACAGGCTGTAGCTGATTTCAGCCACGGGTTCCGGTTTTTGCGGCGGGAAGAGGGACACGTAGGCAACATTCACGGCCAGCAGCAGGGCCATGACCAGCACGAATCTCTGCCAGGAAATTTTCATCAGGCAAGTCCCTTCGGTTTCCGATTCATCCGCAGACGATTGCGAGAATTTGCTAATATATAGGGTAACAAAAAATATCGCTTCTGCTGCATGCGTTCCTCAGCAGGCCGCCCGAAGCGAGACGATAACACCATCGAAACAAGGGAACCGTGATGAGTCATTCGCTTGATCGATATCGCGATAAACGGGATTTCCATAAAACCACCGAACCCGATGAGACCGATGACGCCCTTGACTGGGCCACGAAGCGACCGATCTTCGTCATCCAGAAACATGATGCTTCGACCCTGCACTACGACTTTCGCCTCGAGGTCAATGGCGTGCTGAAGTCCTGGGCAGTGCCCAAGGGCCCTTCAACCGACCCCGCCGAGAAGCGTCTGGCCATCCCCACCGAGGATCATCCCCTCGCTTACGCCGATTTCGAGGGCGTTATCCCGGCAGACAACTACGGTGCGGGTACGGTCCTGATCTGGGACCGTGGCAGCTACCGCAATCTGAAATTCGATCGGCATGACGAGGCGGCGGCATCGGTCGCCGCCCAGATCGATCAGGGGCATGTCACCGTTTGGCTCGAAGGTGAAAAAATCTGCGGTGGATACGCCCTGATTCGGACCGACCAGGGCAAGCAGGAACGCTGGCTGCTGATCAAAATGGACGACGAAGCTGCTGACGCGCGCCGCAAGCCGACATCGACCCAGCCGAAATCGGTCCACAGCGGCCGCAGCCTCGAGGAGATCGCCGACGCAGAGGCCTCCTGATCAAGAGCCTGGTGGGACAGCCGTTGCATTTATTGTTGCGGTCTCTGATCGATAATGACTTGATCATTGCCCTACCGCTGTTACGCTTTTTTCAGAGATTTTATCCGGTCGTTTAACGCTCGAACGGGAGGCTGAATTCCCTTCATCACCAACGGAGAGCAACCTGTATGCGCCGCCTGAAAATCACCCACCTGACCGAATACCAGTACGCCGACACCGTCACCTTGCAGACGCATCAGCTCCTGCTGCGGCCCCGCGAAGGGCCCGAGGTGCACATCGAGTCATCGGCTCTGCAGATCACGCCGAACTATCGGGTCAAGTGGCACCGTGATGCCCTCGACAACGCCACGGCCATGGTCGATTTCTTGGAACCGACCCAGACCTTGTCGATCACCAGCGAAGTGGTCATCCAGCACTACGAAGAAAATCCCCTCGACTTCCTGGTCGAGGAATATGCGGTCAACTATCCCTTTCAGTATGCCCCCCAGGAGCGAGGCGACCTGCTGCCCTTCCTGCAGAGTGTTTATCCCAATGACGAAAAAAGCCTCCGCCTTTGGCTGGAGAACCTGGGACTGGCCCGACCGCAGTTGCAGACCTATGTCCTGCTCGACCAGCTGTGTCGCAGCATCGCCAACGGCTTCGCCTACACCGTGCGTGAAGAACCGGGCGTTCAATCTCCCGGCCAGACCCTGGCCTTGGGGCAGGGCTCCTGTCGCGACTTTGCCGCACTGTTCATCGAGGGCTGCCGGATGCTCGGCCTGGCCAGTCGTTTCGTCAGTGGCTATGCCCAGGCCCCGAACGGCGAAGAATGGGCCATGACAACCCATGCCTGGGCCGAGGTTTATCTGCCCGGAGCCGGCTGGAAAGGTTTTGACCCCACCGGCGGTGAGGTGACGGCCAGTCGGCACATTCCGGTGGCCGTGGCCCGTCACCCCGAATCGGTTCCACCCGTGGCGGGGAGCTTTGTCGGCTTGACCGGCCCGCCGCCGATGATGCATGTGGACGTTCGGGTCGTGGCCTTGTGATCGGATCGCAGGACAATCCGTGACGGAGATGTGATGACCGGGACAAAGAGCAAACTCGGTTTCAACGGCACCTGGTCGATGGCGGTCGGCGGCATGGTCGGTGGCGGAATTTTTTCGACTCTCGGCGTCGTGATCGGCGTCGCCGGTCCATGGGCCTGGCTGAGCTTCGTCATGGCCGGCCTGATTGCCCTCGCCGCCGGGTACAGTTACGTCAAGCTGGCGGAGTATTACGGCGAAGGCGGCGGTGCCTTCACCTTCCTGCGTGAAATCAATGCCGAGGGATTTGCCGGCAGCCTGTCCTGGATTCTGATCATCGGCTATGTTCTCACCAATGCCGTCTATGCGTTTACCTTTGGCCAGTATCTCGGCCATGTCATCGACCTGGGTGTCTGGTTCCCGCGCCTGGCGGCGCTCGCCATCATGGGGGTGTTTATTGTCCTCAATCTGCGTGGGGTGGGCGAAGCCGGTGGCGTGGAAATTTTCCTGGTCTGGTTCAAGCTGGTGGTCCTGGTCGGCCTGGCCGGTTGGGGACTGGCCAAGTGGCAGCCGGCGCAACTCTCACAAGGCGTGCCGGATGCGACGCTGGCCAGCGCACTGTTCGGTGCGGCTTCGGTGTTCATGGCCTACGAGGGGTTCCAGCTGCTCACCTATGATTACGAAGATATCAGTAACCCCCAGCGCACCCTCCGGCGCGCCGTCCTGTCAGCGATCATCGTGGTGATCGTGGTGTACGTGATCGTCGCCCTCGGCACGACGATGCTGATCGGCGCCGACCAAGTCGTCGCGCACAAGGAAGTCGCCCTGGCGATTGCCGGCCAGAAGGCGGCCGGGGTGATCGGCCTGATCCTGGTCACCATCGGCGCGGCCTTTTCGACGGGCTCGGCGATCAATTCAACCCTGTTTGCCACCGCCCGTCTTGCCCATGAAGTTGCACGCGATGGGGAACTGCCGGCGGTTCTGGAGCATCGCAATGCTGCCGACGTCCCCGATCGCGCGGTGATTGGACTGGGCACCCTCGCGGCTCTGCTGGCGGTCATCGGCAGCCTGAACAGCCTGGTCGAGGCGGCCAGCCTGGCGTTCCTGTTTACCTTTGCGGTGGTCTGCGGGCTCGCTTTTTATCAGAAAGTCGGCCTGCGGAGTGTCACCGGCACGGGATTCTTGGCCGGCCTGGCGGCAGCGATCACGCTGATCGTCCGTCTTGCCGAAACGGATCCCTTGGCTTTGGGCTTCCTGTTTGTTTTGGCATTGGTAGCGATCTTTGGCCGACCGATTCTGCTCCGGCATGTCGCAACGGACCGGGAATCGACGGATTGAACGGTTTCTCACGCCGTCGGCTGACGCTGGATTCGGGTCACGAGCAATACGGTCACTTGCGTTGTCGGCTGAAGACCATCTGCTGATTGGCCAAGCTTTCCGATGGCCCGACCCAGGCATAGACGAGCAGTGACGGTTCCTGGTCACTGGTCGTGATCCGATGAGGATGCCCGGGAGGGTTGAGGATCAGGGATCCCGGGGCGTAGACACCGACATCATTTTCTGAAATGGCACCGCTCAGACAGAAATAAGACTCGGTAATCCCCTGATGGCTGTGGGTCGGATAGGTGGTCCGTGGAGCAAACAGGACCAGTCCAAGAACCAACTCCGCCGAGAGGATCGGTCCTCGCGGTCCGGCGAACTCAGCGAAAGCGAACTTGTCTTTCAAGCCGGGCGGGACCTTGCCATAACCATACTGCCATGAGAGCTGTTCACGAACCCGCTCAATCGCTCGGAAAATCGCCGAGGTCGGGTCATTCTTGCCGATATCGAGGGCGCGCGACAGATGAGCACAAACCGGTTTGGCCGCCGGTTGGGCGTCTTCGATTGGCGGATCCTCCTGCAACAGACGGGACAATCGATGGCGCACGTCTTTCTGATGGGAGCGGATCGTGGAACTGCCGCCAGCGGAACGGAAACGATACAGTCGATAGACCTCGCGCAGCAGATACCACCAGTCAGGATGCTGTCCGAGGTGGCTCGAAAAACTTGCGTCCTTGCTCTGATCGTCCATGGCAACAATCCCGGCTCGCTGACGAGGCTTTCCCTGAAACGGCTCAACAACGCCGTGGGCGGCACGTCGTGATACTCCTTGTATAAAACACCTGATAGCGAGCGTCAATAAGACCCCTCCGCAAGAGTTGTCCCCTTCGGCGTGATCCCCGCGCACAGTGACAGGACATCCGGGGACACTTCCGCATCGGCAAACTGATTTTCTGACGACCTTGCAGTGGCGGCAAAAAAAGAGGTGAAGACAGCTGCGGTATCATGGGTTAGACTAACGCCTGATTTTGCCGTCTCGGCCACCGTCGCGTGAATAGGTTGTACGATCCTTTCTGTCCGGAAGGTTTCTCGTTATGAATATTTTCAGCTGGAGCGCCATTTGTGAAACAGGTCTTCAGGATGTCGATGACCAGCATCGCCACCTGTTCAAAATCACCAACGATTTCGGCCGTTTGCTCGCGGCAGAGACCCTGCGGCAGGCAGATCTGGAATCGGTTCTGGCCGAACTGTTGAAGTACACAGAATACCATTTCCAGGAAGAAGAGGCGCTGATGGGCCGCTGCGGCCTCGATCAACGTCACGTTGATTATCACAAGCAGCAGCACGCCGCCTTTCTCGAAGAAGTGCAATTGCTGCATCACCGGATGGATTTCACCCAGGAAGAGACCGGACAGGCCCTGTTTGACTTCCTGATCAACTGGCTCGTTTACCACATCCTCGGCTCCGACATGAAAATGGCCCGACAGGTTGAGCTGATCAATGCATCCGGGCAGGCCTCTCGCGCCTACGCCGCCGCTGAGCAGCCCGGAGACAAATCAACCGCCCTGCTTTTGGAAGCTTTGACCAATCTCTTCCAGCAAGTCTCGCTACGCAACAAAGCGCTTGTGGCGTTAAACGATTCTCTCGAAGAAAAAGTCGCGGCACGCACCTCCGAGTTGACCGAGGCGAACAAGAAGTTGGAGGCCATGGCCATCACCGATGTGCTGACCGGTTTGCCGAACCGGCGGTTCGCCTTGCAGTGGCTGACGCAGCTCTGGCAGGAAACGGCGGAACAGGGACGGCAGCTCGCTTGCATCTTGATCGATGCCGATGGCTTCAAACAGGTCAATGATACCTATGGCCACGCTGCGGGAGACATGGTCTTGCAAAAACTGGCGCGCCACCTGACGCACGCGGTACGCACCGACGACCGGGTGTGTCGTTTGGGAGGGGACGAATTTCTGATTATCTGTCCAAAAACCAGCCGGGAAGGCGCCCGAAAAGTCGCCACCCATGTGCATGCCGCCATTGCCAACCTGTCGGTCTCTTTTCCGGACGGTCATTGGCCGGGCAGCATCAGTGTCGGGGTGGCCGTGAAAACAGCCGCGATGGATCACCCGGAAGATTTGATCAAAGCCGCCGATTTAGGCGTCTACGCGGCCAAGGACGCCGGACGCAACTGCGTCAGGATGATCGATTGATAAAGAAAGCGGCGGACCGTCATGGTCCGCCGCTTGGTTAATCGACAGATCATCCGATGATGCCTTTCTCTGATGATCCGAGATCTCCGCTTGCCAAGGCGTCCAGGCCCTGGCAAGCGTTTCGAGCGAAGCTCAGGCAAGATCGAAACGATCGAGGTTCATGACCTTGTCCCAGGCCGCAACGAAATCCTGGACGAACTTTTCCTGAGAATCCGCGCACCCATAAACCTCGGCAAGGGCCCGCAGCTGGGAGTTCGATCCGAAGACCAGGTCGACGCGGGTGCCGGTCCATTTGAGAGCACCGCTTTCACGGTCGCGTCCTTCGAAAAGACCGGTCTCTTCGGCGGTCGGTTGCCAGACCGTATCCATAGCGAGCAGGTTGACGAAGAAGTCATTGGTCAAGGTCTCCGGCCGCTCGGTAAAAACGCCGTGTTTGGACTGCTCGAAGTTGGCATTCAAAACACGCAGACCGCCGATCAGGACCGTCATCTCTGGAGCCGTCAAGGTCAGCAGTTGCGCCCGATCGACCAGAAGTTCCTCAGGCTTGACACTGTATTTGGCCTTCTGATAGTTGCGGAAGCCGTCTGCTTTCGGTTCCAGGACTGCGAAAGCTTCGACGTCGGTCTGTTCCGCTGTGGCATCGGTGCGTCCCGGTGCAAACGGAACGGTCACATCATGGCCGGCGTCCTTTGCCGCCTGCTCGACCGCAGCACAACCACCGAGAACGATCAGATCGGCGAGAGAAACTTTCTTGTTGCCGGTCTGTGCCTTGTTGAACGTGGTCTGGATCCCTGCGTAAGTATCCAGGATTTTGGCAAGCTGCTGCGGCTCATTGACGGTCCAGTCGCGCTGCGGGGCCAGCCGGATCCGGGCCCCGTTGGCCCCGCCACGCATATCGGAGCCGCGGAATGTCGACGCCGACGCCCAGGCGGTCGCGACCATCTGTGAAATGGGATGTCCGGAAGCCAGGAGGTCTTTCTTGAGGGCCGCAATATCCTGTGCGTCAATCAGGTCATGATCGACAGCCGGCACCGGATCCTGCCAAAGCAGGTCTTCCTCTGGCACTTCCGGACCGAGATAACGTGACTTCGGGCCCATATCGCGATGAGTCAGCTTGAACCAGGCGCGGGCGAAAGCGTCAGCAAACTCCTCGGGATTCGCCAGGTAGCGACGCGCGATCGGTTCGTAGATCGGGTCATAACGCAGCGAGAGATCGGCCGTGGTCATCATCGGACGGTGTTTCTTCGATGGGTCGTGGGCATCGACCACCATGTCCTCTTCGTCAACATCCTTGGCCAGCCACTGCCAGGCACCGGCAGGGCTCTTGACCTTTTCCCAATCGTATTTGAACAGCACCTTCAAGTAGCCCATATCCCATTGCGTGGGTTTCGGCTTCCAGGCGCCCTCGATGCCGCTGCTGATCGTGTCGCCGGCTTTGCCGCTGCCGAAGCTGCTTCTCCAACCGAGGCCCTGTTCTTCAAGCGGAGCCGCTTCGGGCTCCGGGCCGACATGCCCAGGGTCACCTGCGCCATGGCACTTGCCGAAAGTATGTCCACCGGCAACCAGAGCAACAGTTTCCTCGTCATTCATCGCCATCCGGCCAAAGGTTTCGCGGACATCCAGGCCTGAGGCGACCGGATCCGGATTGCCATCCGGGCCTTCCGGGTTGACATAAATCAGGCCCATTTGCACGGCAGCCAGGGGATTTTCCAGATCCCGCTCACCGGAATAACGGCTCTGCGGCTTGTCGCTAGTGGCCAGCCATTCCTCTTCGGAGCCCCAATACACATCTTCTTCCGGCTCCCAAATGTCTTCGCGCCCGCCGGCGAAACCGAAGGTCTGAAAACCCATCGACTCCAGGGCACAGTTGCCGGCGAGAATCATCAGATCGGCCCAGGAGAGCTTGCGACCGTACTTCTGCTTGATTGGCCAGAGCAGGCGACGGGCCTTGTCCAGGTTGACATTGTCCGGCCAGCTGTTAAGCGGCGCGAAGCGCTGGTTGCCGGTGCCACCGCCGCCGCGGCCGTCACCCATCCGATAGGTGCCCGCGCTGTGCCAGGCCATGCGAATCATCAGGCCGCCGTAATGACCATAGTCGGCCGGCCACCAGTCCTTCGAATCGGTCATCATGGCATACAAGTCCTGCTTGACCGCATCCAGGTCGAGACTCTTGAATTCTTCGGCGTAGTTGAAATTCTCACCCATCGGGTTCGATTTACTGGAATGCTGGTGCAGGATATGCAAATTCAGCTGGTTGGGCCACCAGTCACGGTTTCTGGTACCACCGCCGGCAATCTGCTTACTCTTTTTGCCCGTCACCGGACATTGGCTCACATCAGTCATAAACGTGCCTCCTCTTGGTGTCGAAACATCTCTCCTCGGACGGGAGAGGTTAGAAACAATTTATTTGTACCAAATGCACCTTGTTTGTCAATATCTAGAGAGAACCATTTTCCTTAAGGAATAACAGGCTTATTTCTGCTGGCAGGCCGGACAGATCCCGAACAACTCCACCTGGTGAGAGGTCACTTGAAAACCCGTCTTTTTGGCGACTTCGGCAGTCATCTTGTCAAGCAGCCTGAGATCAGGATCGGTAATGCAATGACAGCGTGTGCAAACCAGGTGTGGATGTGGAAAGGGTTTTTTGCCATCGTAGCGATTGCTGCCTTCGGGGAAGCCGAGTTCCAGAATTTCACCGATTTCTTTCAGCAGACTGACGGTCTTGTAGACCGTTGCCAGGCTGGTCGTCGGGAAGTGCGTCTTGACCTGTCGGTAGACCTGTTCAACACTCGGATGCTGGTCCGATTGGACAAAAGCATTGATAATGGCAATCCGCTGAGGAGTAATCCGGAAATTCTGCTGCCGAAGTTTATTGAGAATTTCATCCAGCCGTGTCGCCATCATCTCGTCCTTGTCCGGAAGGCAAACCCGCCGTTCTGAGAATGCTTATTATCTAATAATACTAAGTAGAAACGAACTGTCAAATCGATCAAAGTTGTGATCATACTGCCCGAGCAGCCGCTTTGGCGTCGCTTCCTTGACACCCTGATCAGATTCATTGGACAGCTGATGACTTGAACGGATGTTGGCAGCAATCACTGAGTTATGGCGTGGTCAGGTTCGAAGGGGTAGAAGGGAAATTGACATGACTGGCACTCTTTCACTTTCGAGAGGTCCTTGGGTTCTGCCACCGGGCGGTCGGCGAGATGGGAATCAAGGTTGCCCCGTGGAGAGAAATGCCGGGCAGAGCAAGACAAGAAGGCAGAGGCGTTGCTTAAATTGCGGGCCGGGCACCAGGCTGG
>JARRPG010000014.1:0-30487 GCA_037383085.1 Desulfuromonadales bacterium
CCGGGCTTGAGGTATTCAATAACTATCACAGCGAAAAACAGATTAATTACTTTTCCCGATTAATCATGAAACGAGGGGCGCTGATGAGCTGTGGTAGCGATTTCCATGGAAAGAACAAACCCCTTATCTCCATCGGTCAATATAAAAGTGCAGGGAACTATGGGAAATACCTTAATCAGAGCATTAGCAAGATTTTAAACCAGTAACACACTAATCCGGATTTATGAAAAACTGGATCATATGGGGATTGACAGCCCTGCTTTCCATACAGGCCTGTAATTCCAGCCATCGCACAGATACTGACCTGGAAAGGGATGCTATTGTATTGAGTATGGAGCAGGCCGGTCGTCTGGCCCTGGCCCGTCTGTATCGGGAAACCGCCCTGAACAAACTCGCCGTCGAAGAATACCGGACGCTGATCGCACAAAATCCCGAGCTCGATCAAGCCTACCTCGAACTCGGTCTGCTCTACGAGGAGCTTGAGGAATGGCAGCTTGCTCTGGATGTCTTTCAACAGGCGCTTGCCCAGCGGCCGCTTGATCTGACGCTGCGTCACCATCTCGCCAGGGTTTACGTCGGCATGCAGCGTTATCCGGATGCCCTGGAACAGCTGCACATCATTGTCGATCTCAAACCGGATGATTTCGATGCGCGCCGCAAGATCGGCCTGATCTATCTGGAGCAGAATCTCTGGGCCGAAGCGGTCGCCACATTTACCGACATCCTTGAACTGAAACCAGATTTGGAGCCGGCACGCTACTACCTTGGCACGGCTTATGAGAGACAGCAGGACTGGCAAGATGCGCTGGCCGCTTTTCAGGCCATCGACAGAAATTCGGCACTCTACGACGATGCGCTGTCCCATATCGGCTATATTTACCTGCAGACCGATCGCCCGGGTGATGCGATTGCTTTGCTGGAAAAGAGGCTGGCGGAGGGTCGGCCGCGCCCGCAGATTTACAACTACCTGACGTCGCTCTACATGGCAAACGACCAGCCGGATCGGGCCCTGGAGGTCATTCAGGAGGGCAATCGCGCTTATCCTGAGAATATTGAACTTCTTTACCAGCAGGGTCTGGTCCTGGAGCGGATTGGCCAACATGCTGAAGCACGGCAAACCATGCAACAGGTGCTGGCTCTGGATGATGCCCACGCCGAAGCGCTGAATTACCTGGCCTACGCCTATGCGGTGGAGAACCGCAATCTCGATCAGGCTCTGGACTATGCCGAACGTGCCGTGGCTCTGCAACCGGCACCGCATATTCTGGACACCTTGGGTTGGGTCTACTATCGCCTCGGGCGTTATCTTGAGGCCCTGAAGGCCCTCGAGGAGGCGAGTCGTGAATTGTCTGATGATGCGGTTGTCTTCGAACATCTCGGCCAGGTCTACCTGGCTTTGAAAAACGTGCCCAAGGCCCGGCAGGCGTTCGAAAAATCGCTCTCGCTGCAACCGGTGAATCCCACCCTGCGCAAGCTGCTCGAACAACTGTCTGAACCATCGCCCTGAGGATGTTGACGTGATCCGTCCTGGCCCGATTGTCCTGATTCTGACGATGACCCTCTGCGCCGCCTGTACACCGCTTCGCCCGCAGCGGGGTGCGCCCGTCAGCGAGGCCTTCGCCCTTCAACTGACCCAGGGTTGGCAGGAGCAGGCCGACCAGATCGGTTCGGTCCAGGGTCTGGCAAAATTCGAACTGGAGGCACCAATGACCCACCTGCAGGGGACCCAGGTGCTCCTGGTTGAAAAACCGGATCGCCTGCGTGCCGAAGCCTTGAGCCCTTTCGGATTTCCGACCCTGACATTGACCTCCAGCAACGGCCGGCTCGGCGTCCATCTGGTCCCGCAGAACCTCTATTACACCGGCACGGCAAACAGACAGAATCTCGGTGAATTTATCCACGTTCCCCTGCCGCCTAGAGACCTGGTCGCGCTTCTACTCTATTCGCCGGTCTTGATCGACGCCTGGAAAGAAGAAGCTTTTGCTCTGCAGGAAGGCGGATGGATCGTTCTTCGTTATGGATCCTTGCTGCGCCAGGAATTGATTTTCGACGCCGCGCGGCAGCTTGCCGAAATGGCTTTTTATCAAGACAATGACTTGCAATTCAAGGTGGAGTATGCGCAATTTACCCATCAGGCGCCCCTTTATCCGACCCGTCTTCATCTTGAACTGCCGGAAAAATATGCCACCATCAACCTCCAGTTTTCCGACCCCGCGGTCAATCAACCGATACGTTCCGGTGTGTTCGATGTGGCTCCGCCGGCCGGGGCCAAAGTCGTCTACCTGCCCCACTGAAGGTCTGATCGCGGGGCGCCTGGCAACCCTGGCCGCGACCCGTTGAGGCCATTTTCGAGGAGACTGTGATGCGTTTCATTTTGGTTCTGATCCTGCTGCTCTTGTCGGCCTGCGAACAGCAGCAGGCCGTGGTCCCCGCCGAGGGCGACGCCGCCAAGCCGGTTCCTGGTGATACCTTCATTGAAGCGTCGATCGGTGAACCGAACAATCTCCTGCCTGTGCTGTCCTCCGATTCCGCTTCCAGTGACATCAATCAGCTGGTTTACAACGGCCTGGTTCGCTATGACAAAAATCTTCGTCTGGAAGGCGAACTTGCCGAATCCTGGGAGATTTCTGAGGACAATCTGACCCTGACTTTCCATCTTCGCAAAGGCGTCACCTGGCATGACGGGGCCCCGTTCACCAGTGATGACGTCCTGTTCACCTACCAGCTATACACGGATCCGGAGGTGCCGACCTCCTACGCTGAGGATTTTCTGCAGGTTGCGGTTGCCGAAGCGCCGGATCCCTACACCTTCCGGGTGACTTATGAAAAGCCTTATGCGCCGGCCCTGGAGAGTTGGGGCACACCGATTCATCCGAAGCATCTGCTGCAGGATGAAGATGTCACCAAGAGCCCGCTGTCACGGAGTCCGGTGGGAACCGGACCTTATCGATTCGCTAAGTGGGATGCCGGAGAAAAACTCGAACTCCTGGCCAACCCCGATTATTTCGAAGGCCAGCCGTATATTCATCGGGTGGTCTATCGGATCATCCCGGACAGTTCCACGCAATTCCTCGAGCTGCAGGCCGGGGGACTCGATATGATGGGGCTGACGCCGATCCAGTACCAAACCCAGACCGATACTCCGGCGTTCAAGAGAAATTTTAACAAATACAGCTATCTGTCTTTCGGCTACACTTATCTGGGATACAATCTGACCAAGCCCTTGTTTCAGGATGTGCGCGTGCGTCAGGCGATCTCCTACGCGATCGACAAACAGGAAATCATCGACGGTGTCCTGCTCGGCCTTGGTCGGGCAGCTACCGGTCCTTACAAGCCCGACACCTGGGTTTACAATGCGGAGGTCAAGCGCTACGGGTATGCTCCTGACAAGGCCCGCATGCTGTTGAATGAGGCCGGCTGGTCCGATCACGACCAAAATGGCATCCTCGACAAGGACGGCACTCCGCTGGCTTTTACCATTGTCACCAACCAGGGCAATGACCTGCGCTCGAAAACTGCGGAAATCATCCAGCGCCGGCTCAAGGAGGTCGGCATCGACGTGCAGATCCGGATTGTCGAATGGGCCACGTTTCTCAAGGAATTCATCTTCCCGGGAAACTTCGATGCGACCATTCTCGGCTGGACGGGGGGACCGGAACCGGACCAGTACAATATCTGGCACTCCAGCAAAACGGCGCCACGCGAGTTGAATTTCATCAAGTACCGCAATGCCGAAGTCGACCAGCTGCTGGAAGAGGGGCGCCGCACCTTTGATCGGGCCAAACGGAAGCAGATTTACGACCGCTTTCAGCAGATTCTGGCTGAAGAACAGCCTTACACATTCCTCTACGTCGCCGAGGCCCTGCCGGCGGTCGCCAAACGATTCCGGGGCATCGAGCCGGCGCCGTCCGGCATTACTTACAATTTTATCAAGTGGTGGGTGCCGAAGAGTGAGCAGAAGTATGCACGATAAATGATATAACGAAGTGCTGAGGGGTGAGCGATGAGGGAAGGGCAAAGCGATGAGGGGTGAGCGATGAGCGATGAGTTTGGTCTCTCTTTGGATGCGACCCATGGATATTTGAGCATGAAGGTTGCGCCGCGGAAAAGAACCAGAGAGAAGGTTCAGTTTCTCACTCATCGCTCATCCCTCATCGCTCATCACTGAATAAGATGATTCTGTACCTTTCGAAAAGACTGCTGATGATGATCCCGCTGTTGCTCGGTATTACGCTGATCAGCTTCGTGGTCATTCATCTCGCTCCGGGCGAGCCGACCGACCTGCAGACCGATCTCAACCCGAAATCGAATGTGGAGATGCGCGAGCGGTTGCGCGAGCGCTACCATCTCGATAAACCATTGACGGTCCAATACGGACTCTGGCTGAAGCAGATCGCGACCCTCGATTTCGGCGAATCTTTCGCTCAGGACCATCGACCGGTGCTTGACAAGATCAGCGAGAGAATGCCGATTACCATCCTCATCAACCTGCTATCGATCGCCTTGATTCTGGCAGTTTCGGTGCCGATCGGCATCCTCTCGGCGGCGCGCAGAAATTCCCTTTTCGACCGTGGAACCACGGTGTTCGTTTTTCTCGGCTTTGCCATGCCGTCGTTCTGGTTGGCTTTGCTGATGATGGATTATTTCGGTGTTCGGCTGGGCCTTTTTCCGGTGGCGGGTTTGAAATCGATTGGTTACGACTACCTGAGTCCTGCTGGCCAGGTCTGGGACGTGGCCCACCATCTGATCCTACCGGTCTTCGTCTCGGCTTTCGGCGGGCTGGCCGGCTTCTCGCGCTATATGCGTTCCAACATGCTGGAAGTGATTCGCCAGGATTATATCCTCACGGCACGCGCCAAGGGACTCTCAGAACGCGTCGTCATCTACAAGCACGCCTTGCGCAACGCCTTGCTGCCGGTGATTACCATTCTCGGTCTTGCCGTGCCCGGTCTGATCGGCGGCAGCGTGATCTTTGAAACAATCTTTGCCATTCCCGGTATGGGCAAACTGTTTTACGATGGGGTGATGATGCGTGATTATCCGCTGATCATGGGAATCCTGGTGATCGGTGCGGTGCTGACGCTGATCGGCAACCTGCTGGCCGATCTCAGCTATGCGCTCGCTGACCCGCGGATTCGCAAGGGGTGACAGCCGGCCCGCAACTCGTTCCGCTTGACACGAGAATCAGGCCTCCAGCACGTGGCCGAGCGTGAAGCAGAAACGCGCCCCTTGGCCAGGGCCTTCGGATTCAACCCAGATTCGGCCGCCGTGAGCTTCAATAATTCTTTTGGTGATCGCCAGGCCGGTGCCGTCTCCCGGGCTGCTTTTGTCGAGTCGCCAGAAGATTTGAAAAATGTCCTCACTGTGTTCAGGCGCGATGCCGATACCATTGTCCTCGACGTAAAAAACCTTTTCGATGCCCTTCAGTGTGTAGCCAATGGCGATGGTTTTGGGTGATTTGCCGATATACTTGATGGCGTTCTCAAGCAGGTTCTCGAACACCTCCATGAGGCGTATCCGGTCGCCGATGACCCAAGGAAAATCACTGTCGACCCGGACTGAAATATCCTCCGCCTGCAGACGATTTTCAAACATCTCCAGAACGTCGCTGATCAATGCCCCCAGGTCGATCTTTTCGCTTGGTTCGATGATTTTGCCGATTTTCGCCAGTTTTAGCAGCTCACTCAACCGGTGCTCCATGCGCACCGTAATCTTCTGTATCTTTTCGGCAGAGTTTTTGGCTTCGGCCAGATTGTTCTTCTGGATCTGTTTCTCCAGAATTTGGGCATAGCCACCGATTGCGGTCAGCGGTGTGCGTAAATCATGGGAGACCGAGTGGGAAAACTTCTCCAGTTCGCCGGCGCGGGCACTCAGCTCATCCAGCAGGGCAAGGTCCTGCCTGCCGAGAACGTGATTGATTGTCCTGGAAATTTGTAAAGCGATTTCATCGATCAGAAGACGTTCTTCCATCAAGAACGGCCCTTCCGCCAATTCAGGTTTCTCTTCACGGTAATAGACTTCGATGAGACCGACCTGCAGGCCACGCACATGCAGCTGGCTGCTCAGTTTCCAGGGAGTGCTGGTAAAATCGTCGGTGGCAAAGATCTTATCCTGATAAACAATCCGTGCGCAGGTCATCTCCGGATATTGCCATGACGGGGGCAGGAGCTCGACGGCCTCACCGAGAAAGTCATCCAGGTTCAGGTTGTGCTGGCTGGAGAGCATCGAGAGCTTGTATAGACAGGTTAGTTCCTTGACCCGCTCCCCCAGGGCCTGTTCCGTCCTGCGGAAGGATGTCACGTCGACACCGACGCCCCAATTGGCCCAACCGTCGATCGGATGTCTGCCGGCAATGTTGGAAAATGCGACAATTCGGGTTGTTCCGTCTTTCGCCGTCAGATGCCATTCCCAGTTCAGGTAATCGTCGCCGAGGCGCTTGTAGTTATCATGCATTTGCCTGCGGTAGCCGGGGTCCGGGCAAAGCCATTCCATAGCCTGCGGGTTGCCGATCATGTCCTGGGCGGAATATCCGGTCACGCGTTCCGCTTCAGCGTTCCAGGCGCTCAAGCAGCCCTGCTCGTCGAAAGCAAAGAGCAATACAGGCATTTGCTCGATGATCGTCCGGATTCGCTCGGTGTGCTGTTTGAGGGCAATGCGATCGAGCTTGGCACGGTGGATATCGGTGATCGTGCCGATGTAACCGGCGATCGATCCATCCTCATTGTGAATCGCCCGGGCATCGCCGACCACCCAGGTGATCTGTCCGTCCGGAGTACAGAATCGATATTCTGAATGAAAAGGCTGGTTGGTGCGGGCGGCTTCGTACCACTCATTAGCGACACGATCGTGATCTGCTTTGGCAATCGCCTGCACCCAGCCGCGCCCGAGGGCCTGGTCGTGGTTCATGCCGGCAATTTCACACCAGCGCTGATTGACGTGCAGGCAATGACCCTCGGCATCGGTGAAAAAGATCCCGACCGGTGAAATCTCCAGGAGTTTTTCATACCAGCGCAGATCGAAACGCTTGTCGCTATCGTCATAAGAAGATTGATTCACCGGCTGCTCCGAATGCGTAGGCAAATCCGTGTAACAAAACGTTATCCGAAAAGCGCCACTTTACAACCGGGAGAATGATTTCAATGGGTGAAAAAGGCCGGCGGTTGTCCTGTCGGACGACTGCCAGGAACGGCAACAGGGCAGTGTGGCTTAGGCTGTCATCTCCGTTGCGGAGGCCGCCTGACGCTGCCCGGCTTCGACGTCGACACCGAGCAACAGGATGATTCCGGCGATAAAGAAGAGGGCCAGGGCGACAATGGCCACCCTGTTCGAGTCGGTCAGGTCGATCAGCAGAGCGAACAGAAGCGGGCCGAAGATCGAGGCAAATTTGGAGCTGATCGCATAAAAACCGAAAAATTCAGCACTGCGATGTTTGGGCACCATCACCGAGAAGAGCGACCGGCTGAGGGCCTGGCTGCCACCGAGTACGATGGCGACGGCAAAACCGAGCACCCAGAACTCAATGGCGGTCTGCATCACTGCGGCGTAGACGGTAATTACCGTGAAAATAAGCAAGCTGACAAGGACCGCCGATTTGGCATTGAAACGTCCGGCCAGGCGTGAAAAAAGCAGGGCGCCGGGCATGGCAACAAACTGGATCATCAAAAAACAGGCCAGGATTGTGCCGGTCTCGAGCCCCAGCTCCTGACGGGCAAAGATGGCGGATACCGCAATGATCGTCTGAATGCCATCGTTGTAGAGCAAAAATGCGATCAGGAATCGGCCGAGGTGTCGATACTGACGCAAATCGGCCAATGTCTTGACGTAATCGCGCGGCGATCTCAGCGCATGCAGGACACCGCCGCTCACCGGGACATCTTTCAGCCAGGCCATGGTCGGCAAGGCGAATCCAAGCCACCAGACGCCGGTCAACAGAAAACCGAACCGGGTGGCGGAGGCCTGGTCGGTAAAGCCGAGCAGCGCATGCTGCTGAATGATCAGGAAGACGATCAACAGGGTCAGGCCCCCACCGACATATCCCAGGGCGAAGCCGTGCGCCGACAATCTGTCGGCATCATGGCCGGTGGCCAGATCGGGAAGGTAGGCATTGTAGAAGATATTGCCCGAGGCAAAACCGACGTTGCCGACCAGGAACAGGCCGGCCGCCAGAAGATACTGGCCGGCCGCGGCGAAGGCCAGGCCACAGGTGGCCAGAGAACCAAGCAGACAGAAAAGCACCAGTAGGCGCAAGCGCCAGCCACGGCGGTCGGCGAGATTGCCGAAGGCCGGTGCGGTCAAGGCCACGAAGGCCATGGAGAGCGAGATGAGGTAGCCCCAGAGTGCGGTTGCCGGAACCGGTTGATCGCTCCAGAAGAGGGGCGCACCGCCAGCGGGCACCAGGCTGGCGAAATAGACCGGCAGAACCGCCGCCAGGACAACGGTTGCGAAGGCCGAGTTGGCCCAATCGTAGAGGCACCACCCGATCCGCGCTTTGCGCAGACACGGAGCCCCGCCGGCTGTCGCAGGGCCCTTCACGCGGTTTCCACCGCGTCACTGCGGTAGGCGCAGTCTTCAGGCAACCAATCGGCCTCTCGTACAATCTGCGGGGTCAACTTGATGCAGCCTTCGCCCACGTCGAAACGCTTGTGGTAGACACGACACTCACGACTGACGATATCAAGGTGACGGCAGGCAATACGTGTGGTCTGCAGGCGGCCAGAAGAGAGGATCTCTTTCTCGAAACAGCAGCCACCGCAGCGTCGACAGATCGCCTCCCAGTCGGTCATGGCAGAGTCACCAGGATCCGTTGGTGCTGATGTTCGACACGAACCGGACCGGTCCCATCGATGACTTGCCAGAAAAGCGTCTTGACCGGTCCCGGCGCCGATTTCACTGTCCCGACCTCCTGGCGATGCCAGAGACGCGCCAGTTCGTGGGCCCGCTCCGGCGACTGCTGACCGAAGCTGACCGCCAGGAAGGGGGGCAGCTCGGTGTTGCCAAAGGGGTCGACGGGTTCCGCGGTGGAGATCAGAATCGGCCCCAAGGGCAAGTCACCCGTGAGATCCAGTCGTCTCAGGTAGGCTGCGTTGAGTTTGAAATCGTACGGGCGGCGTGCCAGGGCGACGATGGACTGCGCTGTTTCCACAGGCACCAGGAAGCGGTTGGAGAGAGCAGGGGGTCGGTCTGACGCCGGTAGGGTTTCGATGGTCAGGATAAAGTCCTCGAGGCTGCCGATCGCCGCTGTATCCGTGACGCTGCCGCTGAACAGCAGGTAGGTGTAAAGACCGAACGCGCCGGGATCGGTTGCTGTTTCGTCGACCGGCAGCCAGTTGATCTGCCCCCCGGCCTGAGCCGACTCGGCCGTGGCGGCCTGGCCGGTTGCCGTGGTTTCGCGCGCTGCCTTGCGGCGTTCGAGGGCTTTGAGCTTCTCCTGGAGGAGTTTCAGCTTCTCCTGAATGACCTGCATCCGCTCAATGGCCTCCTGGCGCTCGGTTTCGTCAAGTTCCTGCTTGCCGAGCAGATCATCGAGTTCGAAGGCTAGCGTGGTGACCGGCTGGATACAGACCATGACCAGCAAAAGGATCAGCAGCGCGCGCAGTGTCAATACGGACATGGTTTCTCCTTGAACGGATAAGACGTTTTCGACAGGGATGCGACAGGTTTTATCAGACTTTGCCGCATCGGCAAAGCGTTTTTCGGTCCGGATCGCTGGGACTGTCTGAAACCGGTCCGTGGTCGGCCCACGCAAAAGGGCAGGCTGATTCTCAGCCTGCCCTCGGACCCTTGTTGCTGACGCTTGCCTGCCTAGGCGCACTCGGAAAAGCCGCACACGTGGCAGACGCAACATCCGCCTTCGTGTTCGACCGGACCACCGCAATCGGGGCAGGCCCCGCCATTGTTGGCATGCACCAGGCTGTCGTCCTGATGGTCTTCCATGTGCACCTGGATCGCCTTGGCCACGGCATCGGCACAGGAGGTGATCCGGTTGTCACCGAAACCGGCTGGTTTGTGACAGGTGATGCCAATCAGTTGTTTGACGGCCTGCCGGGCTTGCACTCCGGAGCGCCAGGCCAGCGACACCAGGCGACCGATCGCCTCGCACTGTGATGAAGCGCAGCCGCCGGCCTTGCCCATGGTGGTAAAGAGTTCGAAAACCCCCGAGTCATCTTCGTTGACGGTCACATAGAGGGGGCCGCACCCGGTCTGCATCTGATAGGTGGTGCCGGTCAGCGCCCGTGGCCGGTCGCGCTTGAAACGTTTTTTGGCTGTTTCGTGGGGGATCATGTTCTCCGGTTTGCTTTCTTCCTTCTTGACCGAAAGGACCTGCATGTCGCGGGAGCCGTCCCGGTAGATGGTCACGCCTTTGCAGCCGCTCTGGTAGGCCAGGCGATAAACGGTGGCGACGTCTTCACGGGTTGCAGTGTTGCAGAAGTTGACCGTTTTCGACACCGCATTGTCGGTATGCTGTTGAAAAACCGCTTGCATGCGAATGTGGTCTTCCGGCGTGATGTCATGGGAGGTGACAAAGAGATCGCGAATGTCCTCGGGGATTTCATCGAGATCCTGAATCGTGCCGTGCTCGGCGATCGTCTTCATCAGCTCCTTGGAGTAGAAACCGCGCTCTCGGGCGATTTTTTCGAACAGTGGATGGACTTCCACCAGGACATCTTTATCGAGCACCTGGCGGACGTAGGAGACGGCAAACAGTGGCTCGATGCCACTTGACGTATTGCAGATAATCGAAATGGTCCCGGTGGGCGCAATCGTCGTGCAGGTGGCATTGCGAACCGGTTCCCCGCCATCATAGATGCTGCCGGCGAAATTCGGAAAGGCGCCCCTTTCCTTGGCCAGAACCTGGGAGGTCATGCGCGCCTTGTCGGTGATGAACTTCATCACCCGGTCGCCCAGATCGATGGCGGCGTCGCTGTTGTAGGGCAGACCCAGCAAGATCAGCATATCGGCCCAGCCCATGACACCGAGACCGATTTTGCGGTTGGCACGGGTCATTTCGGCAATCTCCTCGATCGGGTACTTGTTGACCTGGATGACGTTGTCGAGGAAACGCACGCCGAGTTCCACCACTTCGGCCAGGCGATCCCAGTCGACCTGATGGTCCTCGGTCACCATCCTGGCGAGGTTGATCGAACCGAGGTTGCACGATTCATAGGGCAGCAGGGGCTGTTCGCCGCACGGATTGGTGGCTTCGATTTCTCCAACCTGGGGGGTCGGGTTGTCCCGGTTGAGGCGATCGAGAAAAATGATGCCGGGTTCGCCGTTGGTCCAGGCCAGGTCGACGATGCGATCGAAAACCTTGCGCGCCGAGCGCTGCCCGACCACATCGCCGGTACGCGGATTGATGATGTCATAATCGGCGTCCTTTTCCACCGCTTCCATGAAGGCTTCGGTGATGCCGACCGAAATGTTGAAATTGGTCAGCACGGTCTGGTCGCGCTTGCACATGATGAAATCCATGATGTCAGGATGATCGACGCGCAGGATTCCCATGTTGGCGCCGCGCCGGGTCCCGCCCTGCTTGATCGTCTCGGTCGCCGCATCGAAGACGCTCATGAAGGACAGTGGTCCCGAGGACACGCCCTTGGTTGAAAGAACCACGTCGTTGGCCGGGCGGATGCGGCTGAAGGAAAACCCGGTGCCGCCACCGCTCTTGTGAATCAGGGCCGTGTTCTTGATCGACGTGAAGATCTCCTCCATCGAATCACCGACCGGCAGGACAAAGCAGGCGGACAACTGGCCAAGTTCGCGGCCGGCATTCATCAGCGTCGGCGAATTCGGCATGAATTCAAGCCGCGTCATGGCCTGCAGGAACTCCTTGGCCAGTTCGCCCGGCACCCGACCGGTTTTGAAATCTTTTTCAGCCGCGGCGATGGTTTCGGCAACCCGCGAGAACATGTCCAGCGGCGTTTCCAGAACCTGGCCTTCTTCATCGCGACGCAAATAGCGTCGTTCAAGCACGGTCACGGCATTTGGAGACAATTCGAGTGCTGGTTTCCGGGAGTTTCTCGGCATGATGCAACCTTCCTGAAATGTATGGAATTCGATCAGAGCGATAAGCCGGGAGGGCATTATCTTGTGTCGAATTGCAACTTAAACCACAAGATGTCGTGGAGTCAACCCCGGTTTCCCGGAAAATTTCTCTCTTTCGTTATGACCTTTTGTCAGCCTAATGATTTCAGGTTGTTGGTGATTGCGCAGCCTTGTGAAAAATTGATCGGAGACGTATCATGAAGCTTGATGTAACGACTGACAGGCCGCGGTGAGCGCGGTTGCCGGTCCGATTGCATTGCACAGGACGTCGATTCTGCACGGAAGGCTTATGCCGATCTACCTTGATAATGCCGCAACCTCGTTTCCGAAACCGGAACCGGTGATTGAAGCGGTCGTTGATCATCTGCGCCAGAGCGCCGCCAATCCGGGACGCGGTGGGCATCAGCTCGCCCTCCGGGCGGGTCGGCTGGTTATGGAATGCCGCGAGAGCCTGGCCGCTTTCTTCGGCATTGATGATGCCAGCCGGATCGCCTTTACCGCCAACGCCACCGAAGCGATCAATCTCGGCCTGTTCGGCCTCTTGCAGCCCGGCGACCGGGTGGTCACCACATCCATGGAACACAATGCTGTGGTGCGACCACTCCGTGCTCTCAGTGACCAGGGTGTCGAGGTTGTCCGGGTGATGGCCGATGCCCGGGGCTTTGTTGATCCCCGGACTTTGTACCAGACCTGCGGGCAGGACACGCGGCTGCTGATCATGACCCATTGCTCGAATGTCACCGGTACGCTGCAGGCCATCGAGGAGATCGGGCCCTGGTGCCGCGAGCGCCGCATCGTCTTCATGGTCGATGCGGCGCAAAGTGCCGGTCTTTTCCCGATCGATGTCGAGCAGATGGCGATCGACTTGCTGGCCGTCCCCGGTCACAAGGGTCTGCTCGGGCCTGCCGGAACCGGCTTCCTGTATGTCCACCCAGATCTCGACCTGCGTCCGTTGCTGTATGGCGGGACCGGTAATCTGTCTCAGTCGCAACAGCAGCCGGCAGAGATGCCGGAGCGTCTGGAGAGTGGCACATTGAATACGGTTGGTCTGGCCGGACTGAACGCCGGCCTGCAGTTTCTGCAGGCGACCGGGCTCGACACGATAAGACGCCATGAACAGAAACTTCTGGCGATGTTGATGGACGGTTTGCACAGCCTCTCAGCGGTGACCGTGCATGGGCCACCACAAGCGGACCAGCATGGGGGTGCCCTCTCGTTCAGTGTGAAAAACCTGGACCCCGCGATGCTGGGCTTTCGCTTGGATCATGAATATGGTATCTGTTGTCGAGTTGGCCTACACTGCGCACCGGAAGCCCACGGCACGATCGGCACGCTTGCCGAAGGAACGGTCCGGCTTAGCCCGGGGTATTTCAACACCTCGGCGGAGATCGAGGGCACGCTGACCGCCATCGAGACCATCGTCGCCAGCGGCGCCCGATGAGCGTTGCCTACTAACCCCTGACCCTTGTGAGCCTGATACAAATGAGCAAAACCTTTGTTCTTGACACCAACGTGCTGCTGCACGATCCGCAAGCCCTGTTTCATTTCCAGGACAATGATCTGGTCATTCCGATGACCGTCATCGAGGAAATCGACCGGTTCAAGAAAGACTTGAGCGAAACCGGTCGAAATGCCCGTCAATTCTCACGAATTATGGACGGTCTTCGCGCCAAAGCAAAGCTGATCGAGGGTGTTGAGCTGGAGACCGGCGGTCATCTTCGGGTTGCCCTCTACACCGAGGAGCAGTTAAAGATCCTGCCACCGGAATTACGCATGGACCGGGGGGACAATCGCATTCTTGCTGTGGCCCTCAATGTCAAGAACGGTTCCAATTCATCGGTGATCTTTGTCACCAAGGACACCAACCTGCGTATCAAGGCCGACGCGGTCGGCCTGAAGGCCGAAGATTACGAGTCCGACAAGGTCTCCCTGGAAGAACTTTACTCCGGAACCGCTGAAGTCATGGTCTCGCGCGAGGCGATCGACCGCTTCTATAGTCAGGGCACACTCTCACTGGATGAGGCCTTTTATGCCAATCAGTGCCTGACGCTGATCGACGTGGCCAATCCGTCGCACACAGCCCTCGCCCGCTACAACCGCGCCTTGCAGCAGGCCGAGCCCCTGTTGCGGTCGCCCAAAGAGGGACTCTGGGGCATTCATCCGCGCAATCGTGAACAGCAGTTCGCCATCGATCTGCTGCTCAATGACGATATTCAACTGGTGACGCTGGTCGGCAAGGCCGGCACCGGCAAAACCCTGTTGGCGATCGCCGCCGGGCTGCACCGTTCTGCCGACGAAGGCCAATACAATCGCCTGCTGGTTTCCCGGCCGGTTTTCCCGCTCGGTCGTGATCTCGGTTTTCTGCCGGGCGATGTCGAAGAAAAACTGTCTCCCTGGATGCAGCCGATTTTCGACAATGTCGAACTGTTGCTCGGCGCGGTGGAAGAGGGCAGCAAACGCAAACGCGGCTACAAAGAACTGGTCGACCTCGGCCTTCTCGAGATCGAAGCTCTGACCTACATCCGTGGTCGTTCGATCCCGAAACAGTATATGATCGTCGATGAGGCGCAGAACCTGACGCCGCATGAGATCAAGACGATCATTACCCGGGCCGGCGAGGGGACGAAACTGATTTTGACCGGCGACCCGTACCAGATCGACAACCCTTATATTGACTCGGCCAGCAACGGGCTCACCTATGTGGTCGAGAAGTTCAAACGGGAAGAGATCGCCGGGCACGTCACCCTGACCAAGGGGGAACGTTCCTGTCTGGCCGAACTCGCTGCAAACCTACTCTAGAGGCGGCATTTGGTAACGGGGGACTTGCGGCTGGCTTGGTGTCCCAGTCCCCGATCTCCAGCCCCAACAAACCATGTTGATCCTGTGCATCGAAAGTTCCTGTGATGAAACCGCCGCAGCCGTGATTCGCGACGGCCGGGAGATTCTGTCGAATATCGTCGCCTCCCAGGTCGACGTCCATGCCCGGTACGGCGGTGTGGTGCCCGAGCTGGCTTCGCGCAAACATGTCGAAGCGATTGCCGTGGTGATCAACGAGGCTTTGGCAGAAGCCGGTGTCGGCCTGACGGAAATCGAAGGCATCGGCGTGACCCGTGGTCCCGGACTGGTCGGTGCCCTGCTGGTCGGACTGTCTGCGGCCAAGGCCCTGGCCTGGGCTCGCGATGTTCCCCTGGCGGCCGTTCACCATATGGAAGGCCACATCCTGGCCCCGCTGCTCGAAGAGCCGGTGGCCTTTCCCTATCTGGCGCTGGCGGTTTCCGGTGGTCACACGCATCTGTACCGGGTGGACGCGATCGGCTGTTATCGGATCATCGGCCAGACCCTGGACGATGCCTCCGGAGAGGCCTACGACAAGGTGGCCAAGCTGCTCGGTCTCGGTTACCCGGGCGGAGCCTTGATCGACCGGCTCGCCCGACAGGGTGACGCCACGGCGATTGCTTTCCCGCGGCCGATGCTGCAGAAGTCGAATTGTGATTTCAGTTTCAGCGGCCTCAAGACGGCTGTGCTGCAGTACCTCGAAAGCTGTGAGGAGAACGTCGATGAAGCCCGGAGGGCGGCCATTGCGGCCAGTTTTCAGGCCGCCATGGTCGATGTCCTGACCGGGAAAACGTTACGCGCGGCTCGACAAGAAGAGTTGTCGCGGATCGTGGTCGCCGGAGGTGTTGCCTGCAACGCCGGTTTGCGTTCCCGTTTTACCGAGCTGGCCGTGGCGCAAGGATTGGCGGTGCACTTTCCGAGTCCGGCCTTGTGCGGCGACAATGCCGCCATGCTCGGTGTGCCGGCCGACTACTATCTCACCACGGGGCGCCACGCCGACCTTTCGGTGAATGCGCTCTCAAGTTGGCCGCTCGACGCGGTCAGCACACGTTGACGTCCGGGATGAGGTGAGCGATGTGGCGCGGGGTTGGATTCATCCGGCAGATCAAATTGAACCTGGTCCGTTTCGTGCGCCTGCGTGGCCTGCCGGAGGAAATCGCCAAGGGTGTCGCGCTGGGTATCTTTATCGGCATGACGCCGACCTTCGGTTTTCAGATGGTGATCGCGCTGGTCTTTGCCTACCTGCTGCGGGAAAACCGTTTGGCAGCGGTTCTCGGTGTCTGGGTGACGAACCCGGTCACGGCCCCGGTCATCTATGCCATTGAATACGAGATCGGCCGAATCCTGCTCAGCCTGCCCAGGGCCAGCCTGCCGTCCGAATTGACCTGGGGTGCTTATGCGCACCTCGGCTGGGATATCCTCTATCCCCTGTGGGTCGGTGGCCTGCTGGCTGGCGTCCTGCTCGGTGCGCTCTCCTATTTTGTCACCTTGCGGCTGCTGCCGGTGGTCGAAAACTGGCGTGTCCCGCGCTGGCCAAGACGGCAGTGGCACCGGAAGTTCAAAAACCGCGATACGCGCAGTGGGAAGCGCGAATAGCCTCGATTTTTCGCGCATCGCGCTTCGCACGACGCGCCTCATTGTGTTATGCATCGTCCCAGAAAACGCTTCGGCCAGAACTTTCTGCATGATCAGCAGGTGATCGATCGTATAATCGCCGCGGCTGATTTGCAGCCGGGCGACCGGATTCTCGAGATTGGTCCGGGGCCGGGGGCGCTGACCGAACGTCTGCTGGCAACGGAGTTGCCCGTTTTGGCCGTGGAGATCGACCGCGACCTGGCCGAGAACTTGAGGCAACGGGGCCTGCCCAATCTCGAAGTCATCACGGGCGATGTGTTGCGTCTTGACTGGTCACAATTGCTGACAGCGCCGCCCTACAAGCTGATTGCCAACCTGCCGTACAATATCTCGAGTCAGGTCCTGTTCAAAATCCTTGACTATCGCCGGCTCCTGGTCGGCCAGGTGCTGATGTTTCAGAAAGAGGTCGGCGATCGCCTGGTGGCGCCGCCGGACTGCCGTGATTACGGGATTCTGAGCGTTCTGATGCAGACCTGGTTCGAAATCGACAAGGTCGTCAAGGTCCCTCCCGGGGCGTTTTATCCGCCGCCGAAAGTTGATTCCCTGGTGCTGCGCCTGAGCCCTCGTCCTGCGCCCCGCTGGCCGATCCTTGATGAGGTCTTGTATCGTCGTCTGGTCCGCAGCGCTTTCGCTCAGCGACGCAAAACCCTGCGCAACAGCCTGCTGGGATCGGGTTGGCCGGCGACACAGGTCGATCAGGCTTTTGATGCGTTGGGCATCGATGCGCGTCGTCGCGGCGAAACCCTGACCCTTGAAGAATATTCCGGCCTTGCCAATCATTTCGTAAGCAGGACAGTGGGAGACTGAAGATGGCGTCGTTGATTGCCACCGTAAACGGTGCACCTATTGACCAAAAAGCCCTCGATGCGGCGATACAGAGCCTGGCCCAGGAACAGTTCCATGTGCCGTTTGCCGAGGTTCCCGCCGAGCAGCACGAGGAATTGCGCAGCCTGGCCCTGGAGAGGCTCATTGCCAGGGAACTGATCTTCCAGGCGGCTCTCGCCGAGGGGGTGGTCGCTGACGACGCGGCTGTTGCCGCAGAGTCGGCCCGGATCCTGCGCCTGATGGGTCAGCCGAAGGATTTCTGGCAGCGCCTGGCGGCGCGCGGGCTTGATGAAGCCGCCTTCCTGCGCATGGTCCGTAAAGATGTGACCGTCGACATGATGTCGGCCCGTCTGCTGGAAAGTGTCGCCGAACCCGAAGACGCCGAGATCCGGCAGTTCTTTGCCGATCATCATGAGCAACTCCGGGGTCAGGAACGTGTTCGGGTCAGCCACATCCTCCTGCCGGTTGATCGGGACGATCCGGAGCCGGCCCGGATCCGGGCCCGAGACCTCCGGCAACAGACGGAAACGAACGATTTCGCCGAACTGGCCAAACGCCATTCGGTCTGCGTCAGTGCCCCCGGCGGCGGCGATCTCGGCATGATCCGCCGGGCCGACGTTGATCCCGCCTTTGCGGAAGCAGCCTTCAGCCAGGCGGTCGGTACCGTCGGACCGCCGGTCAGGACACCCCATGGCTATCATCTGATCAAGGTACAGGCCCGTGAGATTCCACCACCACCGACCCTTGAAGACGCCCGCAACAGAATCATTGGTTTCCTGAAAAAAGCCCGGGGAGCCGAACACCTCGCGGCCTGGGTCGCTGATCTGCGCAGCCGCGCCAATATCGTCATCACCTGACAGGCCTGAATCGCCGTTTTTCCCCCGTCCGGGGTTGCATTGTGATTGTCATCACTTAGACTTGATTTGTTGCCTTTGTCACCTTTACCCAAGAGGTTGCCATGGATGTCATTATCGAAGAACAGGGAAAACATTTCGCCAAGACGCTGCAGGCCAGAATCAGCGAAATTCGTCGCCAACTCGACAAGCAGTCATCACCTGAGGACGCCGCATCGATTATGGCGCTGGCCGAAGCGCTGCTGGTCTACAGTCATTCCCAGGTCCTGCTCAAGCTGTCAGCCGAGGAACTGGTGGCCTGGCTGACCTTTTTCCATGATTTCCTGCGCCAGCGCGATGCGGACATCAAGACCCGCCCTTTTTTCCCGGAAAATGCCAATTCCTCCTTTCTTTTGATCAACGCTCCGGATGTTCCCTACCTGGTCGATTCCCTGAAAAACATCCTGCAGCGCCTGCCGCAGCGCGCCATGCTGATTTCGCATCCGATCCTGAGTTTGCGTCGCACCGACGGTCAGCTGGAATCCCTCGGCGAAAGTTCTGAGGGCGGGACCAAGGAGTCTTTTCAACTGGTGCAGTTCGAAGGGGTTCGGGATCTCGACACGTCTGTGATCGAGCAGGAGATCGCGCAGGTCTTCAGGACAGTGCTGACTGCCGGACGGCAAAAGTCGGAACTGGATGAAAAGCTGCAGCACCTGGTCCAGATTGCGGAAAACCGCGAGCAGAAAGATTTCTCTGACTGGCTCCTGCAAGGCAACTTCATCTGTTTCGGCTATGCCGCCATCGAAACCTCCGGTGCCAAGGGCGATCCCGGGCGGGCGCGACTGCTCGAGACCCCGATCGGCTGGCTGCCGGAAGTTCTTCTGGCCAGCCCTGCTGCCGGCCACCGAGGGCTCAAAATTACGCAAATCACCCGGGAACTGCTTTCACGCATCCACCCGCTGGTGGTTGAAATTCTCGAACAGAAAAGCCCGATCTACATGCCGAACAACCTCGTCTACCTTGGCTTCCGTGAGTGCACCAAGGCCGAGAAAAGAATCGAGCACATCTTCGTCGGACTCTTCTCGCAAAAAAGTGTCAACGAGTTGGCCTGCAACGTGCCACCGCTTAAAGACAAACTGCTCACCGCCCTGAACCGGCAGCATGTCATGCCGGACAGTTATGACTATCGCAAACTGCTGGAGATCTTCAACACCTTTCCAAAGGGCGAGATGTTCTTCCTTTCGGATGGGGAGCTCGATCGTCTGGTGCAGTCCTTTGTCAGCCTGCAGCGTGAGCAGTCGGTCAAGCTGGTGGTGACCCGCAGTCTCAGTCTGCGTGGAGTGACCCTGCTGGTGATCATGCCGCGTGATTATTACAGCCGGGAATCGGTGCGCAGGATGGAGGGCTACCTCGGCCGTTATCTGAATGCCGAACATGTCTCCTCACAGGTGATCCAGTTCTTCTCCGATTACGTCAGCCTGCATTTTCGCATTGTTCCCCAGGACGAGCAGGTGCGGATCGAGATCGAACAGATGCAGAAAGTCCTGACCGACCTGACGCGCCCTTGGGAAGAGAAATTGCGTCTGCTCATGCAGCGCGGCCATCGCAGCCGGGACGGGTTGCAACTGGCGCAGAAGTACATCAACTCGTTTCCTCATGAGTACCGGGACGTGATCCATCCGCGTTTTGCCATTCGAGACGTCCGGGCGATCGAAAAAGTTCTGGCCTCAGGTGAGGATGCCTTTGATCTCTGGGGCCCGTTCCAGGAGCGCTACGAGTTTTTCCGCCTGCAGTTCTACAGCCTCAAGGAAAGCAACCTGAACGAGCTCATGCCGTTTCTGGAGAATCTCAATCTGGTGGTCGTTGACGAGGTTGATTTCATCGTCGAGCCGGCGGACAGTATCGTCTACATCAAGAGTTTTACGGTCCGCAACGATCATCCACAAGCCAAACCCCTGGCGACGCTGCGCGACAAAGTGCTGGAAATGCTGACCGGTCTACGCAAGGGGACCATCGAAAACGATTACCTGAATCGTCTGCTGGTTTTGACCGGGCTGGACTGGCAGCAGATCGATGTCTTCCGGGCCTATCGCAACTACTATTTTCAGCTGGGCAATCCCTTTACCAAGCGGCGGGTGGCCTTTGCCCTGATTGACAACCCGCAGGCGGCCCTGCTGCTCTACCGGTATTTCGAAGCCCGTTTCAAACCCAATGCCGCCTGGCAGGATCCCATGCAGCGCGAAGAGGAAGCGCTGATGCCGGTTCGCATGGAGCTGTCGCAGGTTCTTGAACAGATCAGCGACATCAACGAAGACCGGATTCTGCGCAACATCTTCAACCTGATCGACTCCACGATCCGCACCAATTTTTTCCTGCGGCGCCACGATCCGGACTATTTCCTGTCGTTCAAAATCAGCGCGATCGGGATCATCGATATGCCCTTTCCGCGGCCGATGTATGAAACCTACGTGCATTCCGCGAGCATGGAGGGGATTCACCTGCGGGGCGGCAAGGTAGCGCGCGGTGGCATCCGGTGGTCGGATCGGCCGGATGATTTCCGTACCGAGATTCTCGGTTTGATGAAAACGCAGATGACCAAGAATGCCCTGATCGTTCCGGTCGGTTCCAAGGGCGGATTTGTCGTCAAGACACCTTTTTCGACGCGCGAGGAGGGGGCAGAACTCTCCCGTCAAGCCTACATCACCCTGATGCGCGGCCTGCTCGACCTGGTTGACAACCGCGTCGGCGGAGAAATCAAGCGGCCAGAAGGCGTCATCGTCTACGACGACGTTGACCCCTACCTGGTGGTTGCCGCCGACAAGGGAACGGCCCACCTGCCCGATACGGCGAACAGCGTCAGCGCGGCCTACCATTTCTGGCTCGGCGACGCTTTCGCCAGCGGCGGCTCGGTCGGTTACGATCACAAGAAACTCGGCATCACGGCGCGCGGCGCCTGGGAATGTGTCAAGCGGCATTTTCGTGAGCTGGGCAAAGACACCCAGAACGAGGACTTCACGGTGGTCGGCATCGGCGACATGAGCGGTGATGTTTTCGGCAACGGTATGTTGCTGTCGAAACATATCCGCCTGCTGGCAGCCTTCAATCACCTGCATATTTTCATCGATCCCGATCCGGACGCGGCCCGCTCCTGGCAGGAACGCAAACGCCTGTTCGACAAGCCGCGTTCCACCTGGGCGGATTACAACACCGCACTGATTTCCAACGGCGGCGGGGTCTGGGAGCGTGCATCCAAGGATATCCCCCTGTCTGACGAAGTGCGCAGCTGGCTTGGCGTTCGCCACGCAACCATGGAAGGCGAGGAGCTGATTCGCAGAATCCTGCTGGCGCAATACGAACTGCTCTGGAATGGCGGGATCGGCACCTATGTGAAGTCGAGTTCGGAGAAAAATGCCGATGTCGGTGACCGTGCCAACGACAACGTGCGCGTCAACGCCGCCCAATTGCAGGCCCGTGTCGTGGGCGAGGGCGGTAATCTCGGTCTGACACAGATGGGCCGGATCGAATACGCCATGAACGGCGGTCTGATCAATACCGATGCAATTGACAACTCCGCCGGTGTGGATACCTCTGACCATGAGGTCAACCTGAAGATCTTTTACCAGGAGCTGCGTGAAAAAGGCATCATCAAGACCGAACGCACCCGGAATCGT
This sequence comes from Desulfuromonadales bacterium, assembly GCA_037383085.1. Taxonomy (GTDB): domain Bacteria; phylum Desulfobacterota; class Desulfuromonadia; order Desulfuromonadales; family BM103; genus JARRPG01. The sequence goes on from JARRPG010000014.1 coordinate 21,842, forward strand.
CAGCTGCAGGAAGTTGATGATGAGGTCTGCTCCATGGTGCTTGCCAACAATTACACCCAGAGTCAGTGCCTCTCCCTGGATCAATTGCGCTGCCGGCAGGACAGTGAGCCGTTCATCGATCTGGCCGAGCGTCTCGTCAACGCTGGTCTGCTTGACCGCCAGGGGGAATTTCTGCCGTCCCGCAAGGAACTGACCAGCCGTGGCCTGCCTTATCTGCGGCCAGAACTGTCGATCCTGCTGGCCTACAGCAAGATGCAGCTCTATCAGACTCTCCTCGAGAGCAATTTGCCCGACCAGGAGTCCGCGCAGGCCTTCCTCAAGCAATACTTCCCGGTCAAAATCCGTGAGCGCTATGCCACGCATATCAAAGATCATCCCTTGCGGCGTGAAATCATCGCCACCATGATCACCAACCGGGTGGTCGATCAGGCCGGCTGCTCTTTTTTGAACACCTTGGTACGCCAGGCCGGAGCCCGTGTTCCCCAGGCCGTCGCTGCTTATCTGGTCTTTGATGAAGTCCTCGACGGCTCGGCCATTCGTCAGCAGATCACCGCCCAGGACAACAAGATGCCCGCCGAGCGGCAGTATGAGCTGATGGTCAACCTCGAAAATGCCCTTGCCGGCCTCTGCCGCCAGGTGATTGAACAGGGTCTGCCATTGAGCCTGGACAAAGCTTGCGTCACATCTTATCGTCAGCGTTTGGAGACCTTCCGGGCCCACCTGGAAGAGTTGCTGCCTGCCGCCGAGTGGCAGCACTGCAAGGACGCTGCATCGGCACTGGCTGAAGAAGGCTTCTCTGCGGAGATGGCCCTGCAGATGACCAGCTTCCGCTATCTCGCCGGTTTCCTGCCCGCCGTCTACATTGCTGAAGCGACCGGCTCCGATCTGTTCACCGTGACCACGGCCATGAGCAAGGTCCGCCTGCAACTGCGTCTCGTCGAGGTGATGGAGAGCCTGCACGCGTTTTCTGCGCATGATCGCTGGGACCGCATGGCGCTCTCCGGACTCGAAGGGGCGTTCATTCGTCAGACGGTAAGTCTGACCCGAATCGTGGTCAGCGAAGGTGCTGACGCCGCGGACTTTTTAGCTGGCAAACGCAAGCGGGTCGAATACTACCTTGGCCTGCTCGATAACCTGCGCGCGTCGCCGCCGACCAGCACCAGCCCCTACATGGTTCTGCTGCGTGCCTTGGAGGCGATTGAAGACTGATCGTGAAGTGGGAGACGCGAAGCGCGAAGTGAGACGTGAGAATTTTTGCTTTTCCCCGCTTCGCGCTTCCCACTTCCGATGTCATTGGAGGAGCCTTTGCAAAAACGCCAACTCGGTCCCTGTGTGACCTTTTTCCCGCAACCGGCCACCCTGATCGGCAGTCGGGATGAACACCAGGTTGTCAACCTGATGATGGCCTCGTGGGTGGGGATCGTCAGTAAAACCCCGCCGACGATCGCCGTCTCCCTGCACCACGGGCGCAAGACCTACGCCAATATTCAGGTGACCGAAGTTTTCTCGGTGAATGTTGTCCCTGCCGAGCTGGCGGTGGAGGCGGATGCCTGCGGACTGGCGTCCGGCCAAAAGGTGGACAAGCAGCGATTGACCGGTCTGAAAGTCACCGCCGGAACGCAGATCGACGTGCCCCTGGTCGACGCTGCGCCGCTGAATGTCGAATGCCGCTATCAGCAGGAAGTTGCCTTGGGCGACTACCGGCTGGTGATCGGGGAGATCCTTGAAATCCACGCCAAGGAGGCGGCTTTCGGGCACGATGGCAAGAGCAACATCCGATTGTTCGATCCGCTCGTCTATCTCGGCGGCCTTCGCGAATACTGGTCGCTTGGCAGTAAAGTGGCGGATGCCTACAGTGACGGTTTGTCGCTCCTCAAGGACTGATGCCTGGTGGCCCGACCGTCGGGCTATCTGACTGATATTTTTAAGTCTATCTCTGGACTCCAGACAGTCCTTGTGCTATAGAAAAGATCGTTTTTCGATCCCCACTCTGAACGGGCCCGGAACCTGTGCCGGAGCCATCATGAGAGAGCCTGGGGATACCGCCCATACCGCCTGGATCACTGAAGACCGGGACGGCAGTCACAGTGACGATGGAGTCCGGCACATTCCGCCGTGGCTCGCTGCTGCCTTCCGTCTGCATCCGGAAGGCTGTTTTTGTTGGTGATCCTTAAGACGCGACTTTGGAGGAAAGCCATTGAGTGCCCAAAGAAAAAAACGCCGCACGATTCTCGATTTGCAGGAGATGAAGGCCTGCGGCGAAAAGATCGCAGTGCTCACGGCCTACGACTATCCCTTTGCCCGGATCATGGACCAGGCCGGGATCGATGTCGTTTTGGTCGGTGATTCGGTCGGTTCGGTGGTCGCCGGCTATGACAATACGCTGCCGGTGACTATGGAGGAGATGCTCTATCATACCCGTGCTGTGGCGCGCAGTGTCAGTCGGGCCCTGATTGTCGCGGATATGCCGTTCTTGTCCTATCAGGTGGATCTGGCGGAAGCGCGACGTAACGCCGGTCTGCTGATCAAGGAAGGTGGTGCGCAGGCGGTCAAGCTCGAGGGTGGGGTGGCAATCGCGGCGACGATCCGCGCGATTGTCGCTATGGACATCCCGGTGGTCGGTCATATCGGCCTGACACCCCAGTCGGTTCATCGGATGGGCGGATACCGGATCCAGGGACGCGAAGAGGCCCAGGCCAATCAGTTGCTGGCCGATGCTCGGGCGATTGACGAGGCCGGCGCCTGTGCTCTGGTCCTGGAGGGCATCCCGGCAAAACTGGCCGGCCAGATCTCGGCCCATCTGACGATCCCGACGATCGGCATCGGTGCCGGTGCAGACTGTGACGGCCAGGTGCTGGTGATCCATGATATCCTGGGCCTGTGTGAAAAATATTCACCGAAATTCGTCAAACGTTTTGCCGATGTTTCCGGGACCATACGCCAGGGCATCGATGACTATATTCGCGAAGTCAAGGACGGCACCTTCCCCGGCCCGGAGCATTCTTTTTAAACCGGGACGCGGAACGAGGGACGTGAACTTCAAGACATCGGAGAAATCGCATAAAGTTGACGCTTTTCGCGTCCCGTGTCACTGACTCTATGGAAACGATCAAAGATATCAAGGCGATGCAAAGTCGCTGCCTGGCCAGTCGTGCGGCGGGACAGACCATCGCCTTCGTGCCGACCATGGGATTTTTGCACGACGGCCACCTGTCGCTGCTGCGGGAAGGCCGCAAGCACGGCGACCTGCTGGTGCTGTCGATCTTTGTCAACCCGACTCAGTTCGGTCCGAAAGAGGATCTTGATTCTTATCCGCGGGATTTCGCCCGAGACGAAGCGCTCGCCCGGGAGTGCGGTGTCGATCTGATCTTTTATCCCTCTGCCGAGAACATTTACCCCCCCGATTTCGCGACCTATGTCAGTGTCGAGGGCCCGTTGACGACCTCACTGGAAGGCCTCAGCAGACCGACCCACTTCCGTGGAGTCACCACGGTCGTGACCAAGCTGCTGACGATCGTCCTGCCGCATGTGGCCTTGTTCGGCCGCAAGGATTACCAGCAGCTGGCCGTGATCCGACGGATGACGACGGATCTCAACCTGCCGGTGACGATCCTCGGCAGGCCGATTGTGCGGGAAGCCGATGGCCTGGCGATGAGTTCCCGCAATGTCTACCTATCAGCCGCCGAGCGCCAGCAGGCCCTGGCGCTCGTTGATGTCCTGCGCAAAGCCTCGTCTGCCGTCGCCGCAGGACAGCGTAACGCAGAACCGATCCTGGCGATGGCCCGGAACCGCCTGCGCGAAGAAACCGACCTGCAAATCGATTACGTCGCGATCTGTGATGCCGAAAGCTTGCATGAAACAGCCCGCATCAATCACAACAGCATCATGTTGCTGGCGGCAAAGGTCGGTCGGACGCGCCTGATCGACAATGCGCTCTTGATGGAGCAGACAGGTTAAACAAGCCATGCCGAAGAGTCGCGAAACGGCACGTGCCACTCTCGAAAATCTCTACCGGATTTTCACGGTTCCCGAAGCACCCGAGTCGACCCTCGGTGAGATCGACCGCGCCATCAGCCGCGACGTGACCGGTTTTCTGCAAACCCACATCGTGGCCCTGGAGCGCAGTCTGGAAGAGATCGAAACCGATTTCTCGGCCTCGCAAATTCCCGAAGAACCGACCTTCGTCTCCGACTATACCGAGTTCGTCAAAGAGAAACTGGTGGCTCAGTCGGTGCACACCGCCGCCCCCGGTTTCATCGGCCACATGACCTCGGCATTGCCGTACTTCATGCTGCCCCTGTCGCGTATCATGACCGCGCTGAATCAGAACCTGGTCAAGGTCGAGACCTCGAAAGCCTTCACCCCACTCGAACGCCAGGTCCTGGCCATGCTGCACCGTCTGGTCTATCGCCAGGAGGAGCCCTTCTACCAACGCTGGATCCACGACAGCAGCCATGCCCTCGGCGCGTTTTGCTCCGGCGGCACCATCGCCAATGTCACCGCTCTCTGGGTGGCGCGAAATCGGCTGCTCGGACCGCGTGGAGATTTCAACGGCATTGCTCGGGAAGGACTGGTCAAGGCCATGCAGACACTGGACTGTGATGGCCTCGCCGTGATGGCCTCCCGTCGGGGACATTACTCGCTCGGCAAGGCGGTGGATCTGCTCGGTCTCGGGCGCGACAACCTGGTGCTGATCGAAACCGATCACAACAATCGCATCGACATGACCCGGCTGCGTCGGGTCTGTGACCAACTCGCTGCCAGGCGCGTGCGGCCGCTGGCGCTGGTTGGCATCGCCGGTACCACTGAAACCGGCCACATCGATCCCCTCGATGCTTTGGCCGATCTGGCGGGTGAACTGGGTTGTCACTTCCACGTCGATGCGGCCTGGGGTGGCCCGACGCTCTTTTCTCAGCGCCATGCGGGCCTGCTCAAGGGTGTCGAGCGAGCCGATTCGGTGACCATTGATGCCCATAAGCAGCTTTACGTGCCCATGGGGGCGGGGATGGTGGTTTTCAAGGATCCGACTGCCCTGTCCGCGATCGAGCACCATGCCCATTACATTCTCCGCCACGGGTCCAAGGACCTCGGCAGCCACACCCTGGAAGGATCACGGCCGGGCAAGGCCTTGATGCTGCATGCCGGCTTGTCGATCATCGGCCGCAAGGGCTATGAACTTCTGATCGACATGGGCATTGAAAAAGCCAAAGCCTTCGCTGGCATGATCCAGCAACATCGGGAGTTCGAGTTGACCAGCGCACCCGAACTGAACATCCTGACCTACCGCTATTGTCCACAACCTGTCCAGCAGGCACTGGGCAAAGCGACCGGGCAACAGGCCGAATGCATCAATCGACTGCTCGACCAGGTCAACCAGCTGCTGCAAAAGGATCAGCGGGAAGCCGGCAAGACGTTCGTCTCGCGGACGCGGCTGCAGGTCTCTGCATACGACCGGCCGATCACCGTCCTGCGGGTGGTCCTGGCCAACCCCCTGACCACGGATGAGATCCTCACCTCGGTTCTCCAAGAGCAATGTACGATCGTGCTGCAGCAGGATATCCAGGCGTTGTTGAGCCAGGTCGAAAAAATCTGTGCCCTGATCGACGAACCGCCGGTTGCGTGCAGTTTGTGAACGGTCTTTGATGAACGCTCCGTCAACCACCCTTTTTTGCGCCCGCTACCTCCTGCCGATCGGCGCACCACCGATCGAGGACGGCGGTCTGCTGGTCCGTGACGGCCACATCCTGGCGGTCGACAGACGCAAAAATCTGCGTTCCGCCGTTCCTGGCGTCGAACTCATCGATTTCGGTGACGCCGTCCTGCTGCCACCGATGGCCAACGCCCATACCCATCTCGAATTGACCGATTTTCCAGTGTGGGCGGAGACCATCGGGACAACCGAGCGCCCCGAAAATTTCGTCGACTGGCTGCTGTCCCTGGTCCGGGTGCGCCGCAATGTCGACGGCCAGGCGATTGCCGCGTCGCTGAGCAATGGCCTGCGGCAGTCCCTGCAGGCGGGTACCGGTCTGGTCGGCGATATCTGTACCACCTTCGAGGCAACCCAGGCCTATCAGCGTTCGCCACTTTCTGGCCGTGTCTTTGCCGAGGTTCTCGGCTATGATGACCTGTCCATCGACCAGCGCCTGGCACAGATTGACGCTGAGACCGTCCAGTCCCCCGGGCCGTGGCTTGAATGGGGCGTCTCGCCGCATGCTCCCTACACGCTCTCTGCCAGGGCATTGGACCGGGTGTGTGCCTTTGCTGCCAGCCGTTCGCTGCCCTGCGCCGTCCATCTCGCCGAGTCTCGCGAAGAGACCCAATTCCTGCAGCAGGGCAGCGGGGCCATCGCCGAGCGGCTGTGTGCTGCCGCGGGATGGCGACCGGATGCGCGCGTAACCAGCGGCGACAGTCCCGTCGCAGCGCTCTGTCGGCCGGGTCGCCTGAAAGCCGGCGACCTTGTGATCCATGGTGTCCAGGTCGATGCTGATGACATGACACGCCTGCGAAAAGTCGGCTGTTCGGTTGTCCTCTGTCCGCGTTCGAATGCCGCGCTACAGGTCGGCAAAGCGCCGTTGCGTGATTATCTCCAGGCCGGCGTCAACCTCTGCCTGGGGACCGACAGCCTGGCGAGTGCGCCGAACTTGTCGCTCTGGGAGGAGTTGGCTTTCGCCCGGTCCTGGTTCGCGGGGGAACTGGAACCGGCCCGATGGCTGGAGCTCGCCACCTGCGGCGGCGCCAGGGCTCTCGGTTTTGAAGATCGCACTGGTCATTTTGCCCCGGGGTGTGATGCTTCTTTCCAGGTCGTCCGGCTGGCAGATTCGGTCGCTGTGGCCGAACTTGAAGAGAGCCTTTGTGCGGCCGGCAGCGTGATCAGGGTTTCGTCCCTGTACCTGGCCGGTCAGAACGTCTTACCCGACGGTCGCGTCTCCTCTAACGGAACATCCTGACCGGGCGGCACAGGAATCATGACGCGCCGGCACATCGCCTATAAACTGTTGATCATTGGCGGTATGGTGGCCCCGGTGGAAAAAGCCCCGACGACACCGGATGCCGCCAGCAATGTGATAGACTAAAATCAGCAAAAAATTGGCCAAGTGGGATGCCGGAACAGACGCTTGCAGATAAGGTTCTGTTATGATAGAAGAAAACGGCACGGTCGTGGCACTGAAGGATGATCACACCGCTATCGTCTCATGTCAGAAGAGCAGCCTGTGTGAAAACTGCGCGACCAAGGATTGCTGTACTCTTGGCGATGACAATCGCTCCCGGCAGATCGAAGTCAAAAACGGTCTCGGCGCCAGAGTCGGCGATCAGGTCCGCATTGCGACCACAACCCGCTCGTTCCTGCAGTCGTCTTTCCTGCTTTATATCGTGCCACTGATTGCGCTGGTGATCGGTGCCATCGCGGGTCTGCTGATCGGTGAGCGGTTCGATGTCGGCCTCGATCCGAACGTGATGTCGGCGATTTTCGGCATGTTCTTCATGGTCGGCAGTTTTGTCATCCTGCGGGTCGGCAGTCGCGCTCTGTCACAGGAAACCTATATGCCGACCATTGTCGCCATCCTCAGGGATGAGTAAAAACTGGAACGAGGAACGTCAAAATCATCGCCAACAACAAGAAGGCTTACCACGAGTACTTCGTCGAGGAAACCTACGAGGCGGGGTTGGCCTTGCAGGGAACCGAAGTCAAGGCGATCCGCATGGGCCAGGTGAGCATCAAGGAAGCCTACTGTCGGATTCGCAACGGTGAGGTCTTCGTTGAAAATATGAACATTAGCCCTTATGAACTTGGCAACCGCGAGAACCACGATCCGCTACGGGACCGCAAACTGCTGCTGCATCGCGACGAGATTGCCAAGCTGACCAAAAAGGTCGAAGAGAAGGGTCTGGCCCTGATCCCGACCAAATTGTATTTCAAGGATCGCCGGGCCAAGCTCGAGATCGGCATCTGCCGGGGCAAGAAACTCTACGACAAGCGCGAAACCCTGAAGCGCAAACAGGCCGATCGCGAGGCCGAAAGGGCCATGAGGAATCACGCGAGGTAATTTCTCCAAATAGTTGAAAATTTGTACTTAATGTGAGATTATAAATTCACGAAGTGCGAAGTGCGAAGTGCGAAGTGCTTATGATCGCTCGCGTTTCTCACCTCGCGCCTCTCGCCACCGATTTCAAAGGGGGTGCATAGGTTTCGACGGGGATTGGAAACGCTGGTTGCATGCCGGAGTGGGCTGGCTCCGTTAAAAAGCCCAACACTAACAAACGCCGACAACGACGTTCGTTACGCACTGGCCGCTTAAATAAGCGACCACGTCTCCTGATCCATCGCCCATGTGGAGCTTGAGACGCTAATTGAGTGGGCTAGTCTTCGCGAGTGTCCGTGGCGCGAAGGCGAAACTGAAGCGGACTCCCCCGCAAGAGATCCTGTTCGTTGGGAGCTCTTACGGGTTAAGCAAAACACGAACTAAGCATGTAGACGCCTGACGTGGAAGCTTCTCGGACGCGGGTTCGATTCCCGCCACCTCCACCAACTAGCAGTCCAGAAAATGCTTTTATTAAGGCAAAGGTCCTTAGAAATAGGGGCCTTTTCTTTTGTTTATTGCCCAGCAAATCAGAGGTTGAGACACGCCTTGGAACAACGTAAACTGG
>JARRPG010000015.1:0-52509 GCA_037383085.1 Desulfuromonadales bacterium
CCCGCAAGGGGCGCCGGTCGGTGAAAAAGGTCCGAACCGCCCTGTCGCGACGCGGCCGATACAAGGTGGCCATTTTCGATGCCTGGCACCAGCGCTTTTGCCTGCCGGAACCCGACGGGGACTGACCGTGGAGGCCTGGCTGTTCGATTTTGTCGACCTTCTGCCCGGTGGTGTTGTTTTTATCGCGGCGGTCTTCTTTATCGGCTTTTTCGAGGCCCTGGTCGGCATCGGTCTGATCATGCCCGGCAGCGTGCTGACGGTCTTCAGCGGCTGGCTGGCCTTCCAGGGCAAGGCTCCGGTCAGTCTGATCATGGCGGCCGCCGGCCTGGGCGCCATCCTGGGGGATCTGCTCAGCTACTGGCTCGGTGCCCGCCTCGGCATTCATCTCTGGCAGACCGGGCTGCTCAAAAAGCGTCGTAACCTGCTGCGGCTGGCCGAGGTCTTTTTTCACGAACATGGCGGCAAAAGTGTCTTCCTGGGGCGTTTTCTCGGTCCCATCCGCGGCCTGATCCCCTTCGTCGCCGGCGCCAGCCGCATGCGGCCACGCACGTTTTTTGCCTACGCGATCATCAGCGGCCTGCTGTGGGGAATCAGTTATCCCGGCGTTGGCTACCTGGGCGGGACCAGCTGGCAGCGCGCCGAAACGCTTGCCGGCCGCCTGGGACTGCTGATCGTTTTGATCTGCATGGTCACCTGCGTCATCGTCTGGCTGCGGCAGCGTTTCCTGCCCGGTAGCACGCTGCGTAAAGCCGCAGGCAAGAGCAAACCCAAGCCTTGAGGACCTTGTTCGACGCGGTTATTTTCGTTACGATGCCGGAGCATGCACCCCAAGGCTCTTCCGTGGACCGATGATGAAACATTATCTGAACGATCAGAACTGGCTTGCCTTTGAACAGCAACATGTCTGGCATCCTTACGCGCCCCTGGAAGGCGCCCTGCCGCCCTACCCGGTCAAACACGCCGCAGGCGTCCACCTGACGCTCACCGATGGCCGTCGCCTGGTTGACGGCATGTCGTCCTGGTGGTCAGTGATTCACGGCTACAATCACCCGGTCCTTAACGCGGCCCTGCAACGCCAGCTTGATGCGATGGCGCACGTCATGTTCGGCGGTCTGACCCATCGACCGGCCGCGGAGCTCGCAGCCCGTCTGGTCGCCTTGACGCCCGAACCGCTCGACAAGGTTTTCCTCTGTGACTCCGGTTCCGTCAGTGTCGAGGTCGCCATAAAAATGGCGATCCAGTACTGGCACGCCCAGGACTGTCCGGCCAAGCAGAAGATGCTGACCATCCGGCGCGGTTATCACGGCGATACCATCGGCGCCATGGCGGTCTGTGATCCAGACACCGGCATGCACCACCTGTTCACCCACGTCCTGACCGAACAATTCTTCGCCGAGGCCCCGAGCATTTCTTTCGACGCGCCCTGGCAGGAGAGCGGAATTGCCGATTTCCGGCGCCTGATTGAGACGCATCATGAGCAGCTCGCCGCGGTGATTCTGGAGCCGATCGTCCAGGGCGCTGGCGGCATGCGTTTTTATGCACCGGAGTATCTGCGCCAAGTGCGCGCCCTGTGCGATGCTCATGAGGTGCTGTTGATTGCCGATGAGATTGCCACCGGCTTCGGCCGTACCGGCCGCCTCTTCGCCTGTGAACATGCCGGCATCGCCCCGGATATCCTGTGCCTGGGCAAGGCGCTGACTGGTGGCTACATGACCCTGGCGGCGGTCCTGACCACCGGCGAGGTCAGCGCCCGCATCTCTGCAGGCGACCCCGGCGCTTTCATGCACGGACCAACATTCATGGCCAACCCGCTCGCCTGCAGCGTGGCCAGTGCCAGTATCGATCTGCTGTTGGACAGCCCCTGGCAGGAACGCATTGCACAGATCGCCGACACCATGAGCCGTCGTCTGCAGCCCTGTCAGGCCTGGCCCGGAGTGGCCGATGTTCGGGTGCTCGGTGCCATCGGTGTGCTGGAACTGGAGCAGCCGGTGGATATGGCATCGATCACCCGGCGCTTCGTCGACAAGGGCGTCTGGATTCGTCCCTTTGGGCGCCTGGTCTATGTCATGCCCCCCTACGTCATCGGCTCGTCTGAACTCGATCTGCTGCTCAGTGCCATGATCGAAGCGGTTGCCGAAGAACTGGCCGCTGCGAAAGGATGACCTCGTGAGCATCACCCACAATTTTCTCGAAATGCCGAATGCGCCCCTTGATCAGGCCGACATCCTGGTCCTGCCGATCCCCCTGGAGCGCACCGTCTCCTTCAAACCGGGAACGGCCAATGCCCCGGCAGCGATCCTGGAGATCTCCAATCAGCTGGAGTTTTACGAGGAAGACCGCGGCTGGTCGCCATTCAAACATCTGCTGATCAGCGTGCTGCCGGAATATGCTGACGATCAGTCGCTCGCGGCCGCCGACTGGCACAAAGGATTGACCGATTTCGTCACCGCCTTGCCGGCAGAGAATCTGTTCATCGGTCTTGGCGGTGAGCACTCCCTGACCCCCGCCCTGGTCGCCGGACGTATGCCGCAGCCCGGAACCGTGATCTTCCTCGATGCGCATGCCGATCTGCGCCGCAGTTATGAAGGCAGTCGCTTCAGTCACGCCTGCCCGGTGACGCGCCTGCTGGCGCAGGGGCACCGGATCATCATGGGCGGCATCCGCTCGCTTTTTGAAAGCGAAATGGAGCAAATCGAACGGGAATCACGGATCACCCTGTTCCTCGATCGGGATTTGCAGAACCCGGCGCAGTGGATCACTTTACTGGCCACGATCAACAGCCTGGAGGGACCGGTTTACCTGTCAATCGACATGGACGCCTTTGACCCGGCTGTCGCCCCCGGCGTCGGCACTCCCCAGCCCGGCGGGTTTTCCTGGTACCAGGTGCTGGAGATTCTGGACACACTTTTCGCGTGCGAATCGGTCGATCTGCGCGGTGTCGACATCGTCGAGCTGGTGCCCGAAGCAAGTCGCGTTGCCGAAATGACGGCGACCAAACTGATGATGAAGATCATGTCTTTCTGGGCCTATGGCAAGGGCTATCATCGACGCCCCTGTCAGGGCAGCCAGATGCTGATTGATTACGAATAAATCGGCACCAAAAGTTTTTTGGGAATTTCCTGTGGAACAATGATTTTCCGACGGACGGAGGAGAAAGCTTCGAAATCGGCTGGGCCGGTTGCCTCGTCGAGATTAGAGCCTGGAAAAATGTAAAAAAATGAAAAGCCCCAGCCGGATGGCTGGGGCGATCTTTTGATTTTCTTCAGACCGGGAGAGTGTGAATTAAACCCTTTTGACGAGGGATGCGGACTCCGTCATCCTTACTGGCTATCAAGAACCCTCCGCTAAGAAAGTCGCCAAATCGTCTTCTTTGAAATGGGCCTGGAGGTAGTGAGCAAATTTCTTGTCTTCCAGCAAAATGTGATTCAGAATCCAGTCCCGGAGGAAAGTGATCAGCGATGCGGTCGACTTGCCCTCCCCGCTTCCGATCGCTTTCTCCAATTGCGTCACCTGCTCCTCAAAGAACCGGTGCCACTGTTGGTGCGTCAGCAACTCCGGGTAACTGCTCGAGAGCATCATCTCCTCTTCGTTGAAAAAATGCGACTCGGCATAGTCCTGCAGTTCCTCACAGACGCCCTGGGCGCTCGTCAGATCGGCGTGGACCTCGTTTAAAAGCTTCAACAGATGCTGATGTTCCGCGTCGATCTTTTCGATCCCGGTGTCAAAACTTGATTTCCATACGAATTCTTCCATGGGCGCAATCCTCCCTCCATTTCATCTGGCAAAACAAGGGCCCTTGGTTTAAATGAATTGCACGTTTTGGGTTGCACCCGTCACGATAAAAATGCGCTCGTTGTTGCTGTCCGGGTCACAGGGAGAGACAAAGAAGCCGGGACGATTCGGAGAATACCCCTGGGTGTAGCCATGCTGAATTTCACCATCTTTAAAATGGACCTGAATTTTTCGACCGAAACCGGTTCGATCGACATCTTTCTTCTCTTTGAAGGAACTGTCACCCACCAAACTTTTGACAAAATAGATCGCCTTCAGATCCGAAACGTTAATTTGCTGCGTCTCGTTAGAATCTGCATTTTTGATGTGGAAAGACGTTTTGTTCGGGAAAAAATCTCCCGTCTCTCCTTTAACAATTGTCCCGTTTGCATAGTGAACGACAATCTTGTTGACCATCTTGAAGACTCCTCTATCAAATAAATCGGGTGGTGATACGATCCCCCTCACGATCGAAAGTCCTTTAATCTTGATTGTATATGCATTGTTCGGGCTTATCAAATAATATTACAGCCCCATTGGCAGGAAGACCGCCTGTTTGACCACACTCCGCATGCCCCGCTCCCAGCGACCGGCTGTCACGAAAGCCAGCAAATCCTGGATGGCAATCATCTTGCCGAAGATGCGTTCGTAGCTCAGATTCTCCACTTCCCCCGGTCGGCTGTTCGACAACAGCAGCAGATCACCCTCCGCGTTCACACTGTGACTTAAGCGCCAGGCCAGGATTTCGATATTGCGGGCGGATTTGAACAACGCTTGTTCGTCCAGCGAATCAAACAGAAACTGCTCGGACTGCCAGTTGTAGGCACTGCGGACCATACCCACCAAACCGACCATCAGGGCAAAAACCCGGTCGCCTGCAAAATCCGGATCGAAGGCCAGGTCGAGAGCGTCGGTGCCCTGTTTGCTGTCCAGCTCTTCGAAAATCAACCGTCCGGTCCGATCGAAAAGCTGGCTGTGCCGCTGCTCGATCGAGACGCCCTGACCTTTTGTCAGTTGATCGGGATTGCGCTTGTAGAGCTTCATCAGAAGCGCTGCCATGAGACGGTTCATCTCCTGGAGACTGGTATCGGCCACCATGTCGACATCGCTTTTAGCCAGGCTGTTCAAGGCGGACGTATCGATCGGATTCCGGCAGCCGGAAAGCGTCAGAACGATGATCAGGACAAGGGCGGCCAGCGTTCCGGCCGGAGTAAGGATGAAACCTTTAGCGGAGGAGATGAACACGAAAATGAACCCGGAGGAACTCATGGAATTCGTTGATTTCTTCGAAGGCGATTTTCAGACGCCCTTTTTCCATGTGGTTGAGCTTGGCCAGCGTGATGTAGTTGCTCGGCTCCTGTTCGGCCTTGATACTGTCGATCTGACAGCGGAGACGAAGGAAAACCAGGAAATTGTAACTGGCTTCGAGGTTATCGGCGGTTTCCTGTTTCAGAACACCTTTTTCGACCAGCGCCTCAATGCGTTCCCGGGTGCCGCCACCCATGAGGCCGGCCTCCATGGCCAGGGCCTTGATCCCCTCGGTAATCGCAAAGATGCCGGCTTTTTTGATATCGAGCTGGCCACGGTGCTCTTCGTCATGTTCCACCTTGATGCCACCGAACAGGCCCAAAGGCGGTTTGAAACGGTTGACATTGGCCGCTGACCGGGTGAGGAACATCTTCTCCTCGCGGAAATGCGCAATCAGCATTTCGCGCAGACCTTTTTCCAGTTCGGGGTCACCATAGATCGTCCGCAGGTCGAAGAACATACTGCCGTTGAGAATGTTCTCCGGCAGGGGCTTGGTCAACCAGGTCTTGAGAACGTCACTCCATTCACTGAAACTGCGGCGCCAGAAATCGTTTTTGGCCATGATGCCACCCGGACAGGGCGGCACGCCGATTTCGATCAGCGAATCGATGAGCTTTTCCGAAAAAGCTTTGATCTGTTCAATGTCCTGATCCGAAAGATCGTCCGCGTAGATGATCGCGTTATCCTGATCGGTGGTCAGGGTCTGCTCCCGGCGGCCCTCACTGCCGAGCACCACAAAGGCAAACCGATCGGTCAGGTCACGGAACTGACTCGCCCGCAGCAAGTCGATCAGGCGCAGCAGCAGCTGATCATTGAGCAGGGCGATCATACGCACCAGTTCGCGCGGCGGCACCCCGGTGCTGACCAGGTGCAGAACCAGATCCTGAATCTGTTTGTGGTAGACCTTCAGTTCATCGAGCGAGGAGGCCTGATCGATGTCACGCACCAGCTTCTGCGGAGAATGAGTCTGCAGGCGCATGATGTCCGTCACGGTGATAATCCCCGAGAGCCGGCTGTCCTGATCGACGACACAGATGCGGTGAATGCTGTTCTTGGAGATCTGGTAGAGGGCCTCGAAGATGAAATCATCCTCCGCCACGGTAATCAACGGACCGTTCATGATCTCGCGCGCGGTGATTTTGTTCGGATCCCCTCCTTCAGCCACCACCTTGTTGCGCAAATCACGGTCCGTGACGATGCCGAGCGGGTTGCTCCCTTCGCAGACGATCATACTGGAAATTTTCCGGTCGCGCATGCTGGCGGCGAGATCACGAACCGACTGATCGGGTGGGCAGGTCGCTACGTTGCGGCGGCAGAATGTCTTGATCGGCTGAAAGAGGATATTTTCTTCAGACATCGGCACAGTCCTTGTCTCCGGCCATGTTCAGGCCACAGGATATCAAGTGACAAGATGAGAATGGTCAGCACGATCAATTTAGCCTTGTCGCGGGTCCCGGTGCAAGGTCTTTTCGGCGATTGCCGCCACCCCTGGCGTCAAAGCTGTGTCGCTCGGATTTCCCTTTGCTAAGACGGCTTTGTTATCATGGATATCAAGGTCATGTGTATTGGACACTGAAAGCAGGCCGTTATGAAAATCTTCTTTTTGACTGCAGGACTGGCGGTGACGATGTTCGGGGCATGGGTTTTTGCACAACCTTTGACCGCCCTTTACGACGGGGAAAGTCGCGTTGCCTTGAGCAATCCGCACGATTTGAAGCTGTCCCCGGACGGCCGTTATCTGATGGTCGCCGATGTCGGTCAGAACCGGATCGCCATTCTCGATCCGGATTCCTTGGAACTGGTCGGCGAATTCGGCGCCGATCACCAGTCCGGAACGCATGACATCGACTTTGATGAGCAGGGGTTGGCGTATGTCGCTGATACCCACAACAACCGGGTTACGATTTATCGACTCGAGGGTACCCGGGCAACCCAGATTGGCGCTCTTCGGGAGGGGATCCGCGGCCCGGAAGGCGTCCTAGCGCATCCGAATGGTCGCATCTACGTGGCCGGTGCCTGGTCCGGCAATGTGGTCGCTTATGCAGACGGCAAGAAAGTCGGCGAACTGACCGGGTTGTCCTCGCCCCACGACCTGGAGTTGGCCGCAGACGGTGACCTGTGGCTGGCGGATGCCGGCAACGACCGCATCCTGTTGCTGACAGCCGATCTGGCGATCAAGGACGAACTGGGCCGGGAGAGCTACGGGTTTCGCGGCGTCCGCTATCTCGACCTGCTCGCGGACGGCACCCTGATCGCTGCCGACAAGAACAGCCACGCGGTCAAATTCATTGGCTCGGATAGGTCACTGCGGCTTCAGATCGGTGACGGCACGGCGTCTCGGGGCGAATACCGCTTGACCACGCCCGAAGGGGTGGAGGTCCGCGGTGACCGGATCTGGATTTCCGATTCCGGCAATGACCGCATCGTGCGGTATCGACTGCAGCCAGAACCGAAAAAAATTAATGACCGAGACTGAGCTCGAGCCAGCGATCCGGCGTCAGACGACCAACAAAGACAAAGCCGCCCTGATCGTCTGCTTTGAAAACAACCGCTTCGCCTTCGCCCGGGTAGACCGGCGTGGCCGCCTGAGCCACATTGCCATGGGCGACGATGACCCGATTGCTGCCCGTCGCCGGCGGCCGGGCCAATAACGCGCGCGCTTTGGCGATGATCGCCTCACGCCCGCCAAAATATCCGGCAACACGCAAATTCATGACGGCGGTACTCACCGCGACATCACCGACCCCCAGCTGCCTTGCGGTTTCCATCGCACGGCAATACGGGCTGGCTAGGACTTCGCCGACCGGAATCTTGAGTCGCCGCATAGCTTCGCCCGTACGACCGGCACGTTGGCGACCGAGGGCGGACAGCTGGCGCACCTTGCGGCCATCACAACTGAGCCAGTCATCACGCTGGCGGATCACATCCTGTTGCGACCAGTCGGTGGCCTCATGACGGAAGTAGATCGTATAGCCGCCCTCTTGCAGTGCCCTGATCAAGGTCTGGTCTGTCAGGGGCTGCTGGGCAGCGGTCCCATGCGGTGAGCACAGCAGTGCCAGCATCAAAGTACAACCGTAAACAATCCTGCGGACATGGGACAAAAGGACCTCCAGGGTTCACCAGAAAAACTTCAACGGATTCTTGAATATCAGGATACCAGAACCCTTTCACCGGAGTCACCCGTCGGCCTTCATGACAGAATAAGGATCATCTCTTCTCCAGCAAGGTCGGGCTCCCGTTTTAAAGCAAGCCACAGAGTTCAACGGCAAGGCTTGAGAGAAGATTCTCCCCCGATCTTGTCGCACCGGAGCGGAGCAGACGGACCGGGAAAGAGGCGCTCACATGTCCGAGCGCAGCGAGTTTTGGGGCGCCCCCGGTCCGGCTGTGGAGCGCAGGGCATCCGCGATCAGCGGATGCGACATTCGGGGTGTCTGGGGTCCAGGGGGTTGGACAAGCAATCCCCTGGTCAACCTCCGGGGGCGAGCCCCTGGATTCCCGGAAGAGAGGCGACAATACAGTCCTTGGTCTATTGGCCAATGCAATCTCAGGATCGAAAAAAAGGCCGCCCCTTCCGGGACGGCCTTGCGTGTTGCTCAATCCGATGAATCAACGATCAGGCACTTTTCCGGTACCCTTCCATCTCGTCGAACTGCAGGTACTGGTAGATTTCATCGGCTTTCGGTGCGACTTTCTCCTTGTAGACCGCGAGATATTCCTGCGGTGTCGGCAGTTTGCCGAGATTGCTTGTTACGGCACCCAGTTCGGCTGAACCGAGATAAACCCGGGCACCGGTGCCGATACGATCGTCAAAGTTGCGCGTCGAGGTGGAGAACATGTTGACACCGTCAGGAACACGCGCCTGGTTGCCCATGCATAGGGAGCAGCCGGCGATCTCGAGACGGGCGCCCATGGCGCTGTATACCGAGAAGTAGGCCTCTTCCTTGAGCTTCTCCTGGTCCATGCGGGTTGGCGGACAGATCCAGGTGCGGACGTCGGGGTTGAACTTCTGGCCGCGCCAGATCTCGGCGGCGGCACGGAAGTGGCCGATGTTGGTCATGCAGGAGCCGAGGAAGACATCCTGGATCGGTGTTCCAGCGACCTCCGAGAGCAGCTTGACATCATCGGGATCGTTCGGACAGGCGAGGATCGGCTCGGTGATCTCGGCCAGATCGATCTCGATCACCGCCGCGTATTCGGCGTTCGCATCCGCCTTGATCAACTGCGGATTTTCAAGCCATTCCTGAACGGCTTCGATGCGCTTGCGCAGGGTATCGGGATGCTGGTAGCCCTCTTCAATCATCTTTTCCATCAAGGCGATATTCGACCGCAGGTAAGTCGCTACGCTCTCCTCGGACAGCTGGATACAACCCGCGGCGGCGGAGCGCTCGGCGGCAGCGTCGGTCAGTTCGAAGGCCTGCTCGACGGTCAGTTCGGGGAGTCCTTCCATCTCCAGGATGCGACCGTTGAAGATATTGACCTTGTTCTTCTTCGGAACAGTCAACAGGCCTTCCTTGATGGCGTAGTAGGGGATGGCATTGACCGCATCACGCAAGGTTATGCCTTCATTGAGTTTGCCCTTGAAGCGCACCAGCACCGATTCCGGCATATCGAGCGGCATGAAGCCCATGGCGCCGGCAAACGCCACCAGGCCTGATCCGGCCGGGAAGCTGATGCCGATCGGGAAGCGGGTGTGCGAGTCGCCCCCGGTGCCGACGGTATCGGGAACCAGCAGGCGATTCAGCCAGCTGTGAATGACGCCGTCGCCGGGACGCAGGGCCACACCCTCGCGTTCGGCGATGAACTGCGGCAGCGTGTGGTGCATCTTGATGTCGGCTGGTTTCGGGTAGGCGGCAGTGTGACAGAAGGACTGCATGAACATCGGCGACTGGAACTTCAGGCAGGCCAGTTCCTTGATTTCGTCGGCGGTCATAGGTCCGGTGGTGTCCTGGGAGCCTACGGTTGTCATCTGCGGCTCACAGGCCGTGCCGGCCAGCACACCGTCAACACCGCAGGCCTTGCCAACGATTTTCTGGGCCTGAGTGTATCCCTGATTCGGTTTCGGTGTCGGGTTGTCGGGCTTGGCAAAAAGGGTGACCTCGCCGAGGCCGAGCGCTTCACGCGCAGTGCTGGTCACCGAGCGACCGATGATCAGCGGGATCCGGCCACCGGCACGGTACTCGTCGGGCACCGTGGCCGGCTTGATCTTGAAGGTGGCGACAACGTCGCCGGAGGCATTGGTGACTTCACCTTTAGCGGTGTTGATCGTCACGACATCGCCGTGATTCATATTGCTGACATCCATCTGCAGCGGCAAAGCACCGGAATCCTGCGCCGTGTTGAAGAAGATCGGGGCAATGACACCGCCGATGATCACACCGCCGCGACGCTTGTTGGGCACACAGGGGATGTCCTCGCCGATATGCCACAGGACACTGTTACAGGCCGACTTGCGGGAGGAGCCGGTACCGACCACATCACCGACGAAAGCGACCTGGTGCCCATCTTCACGCCATTTGGCGATCTCCTCGATGCCGCCGGGGAAACGGGTCTTGCCCATGGCCAGGGCATGCAGCGGAATGTCGGGGCGGCTCCAGGCGTCCCCGGCCGGCGAGAAATCATCGGTATTGATCTCACCCTCAACCTTGAACACCTTGACCGTGATCTTCTCCGGGATCTCCGGCTTATTGGTAAACCACTCGGCGTTGGCCCAGGATTCGACCACTTTTTTCGCCGCCGCGTTGCTCTTCGCCAGTTCCACCACCTGGTCGGCGGCATCGTAGACATAGGTCAGCCCGGACAAAGCGCAGGCGGCGTTATCGGCCAGTTGGTTATCGTCCAGGGCATCAATCAGGGGCTGGACGTTGTAACCGCCGATCATGGTACCGAGAATCTGGACCGCTTTCTTTTTGTCGATCAGTGGCGAGCTTTTGGCGTCTTTCAGGATATCGGCCAAAAACGCAGCTTTGACCTCGGCGGCCGGATCCACGCCGGGCGCAATCCGCTCAGTGAACAGGTGCATCAGGAACTCTTCTTGCCCGGCAGGCGGATCCTGCAGAAGATCGCACAGGTCGGCGGCCTGCTCCGGGGTCAGCGGAAGCGCCGGAATCCCCTGGGCGTTCCGTTCCTTTTCGTGCATCAGATACGCTTCAATCATCTCTCTCTCCTTCATCAGTTTGTTGGTCTCTGCAAGAGCCATTCAGCGCTCTTGATTGTCTGCATCAGACAGGGTGAAAGGGACCCTGAAACTTGCATACTGTATACGACTTTACAGACCTCGTCAACGTTCAAACCGGCTGGTTTCGGGTGATTTTCCAGACCGGCTCAGGAGGCATTCTGCAGGAGATATCGCCGAGCGGGAGACCCCGGAAGACTGTGACTTATCCTGTCACACAACTGGCGTTTCCTGACATCAGGATAAAGAACACAGGGAGGTGAGCACCATGTTTGAAGTTTTGATGCTGCTGGCATTCTTTTCTGCGGGGATCAGCCGCATCGGTTCGGTTGGAACAGAAACGCCACCGCCGGCGGCACGGCCGTCCTTGCCAAAGACAACGGGGGACAAAGCCTCCGGCAAAAAGCCGTCACACCATAAGAAACGGCTTTCAAGTGACCGTTCCGTTAAGCGGTTCGCTGCCAGGTCCCCGCGGCAGAACCCTGCTCTGGCCAGGCCGATTCAGGTCCCGGTCGTGGCAAGACCGCTCAGGGGGAACCGTCGGGGAGCGGCCCGGCCAAGGGCAGCCACATGATCACCAGAGTCCCCTCGTCAACCTGACTGCGGTACTCGACCCCGCCGCCATGGTTTTCGAGAATATTCCTGATAATCGGTACACCCAGGCCGACACCGAAGTTCTTGGTACTGAACATCGGCTCGAAGATGCGCTGCAAGGTGCTTTGACTCATCCCCGGGCCATTGTCCTCGATGCAGATTTCATAAATGTCGCCAACCAGACGGCTGCGGACCATGAGCCACTTCTCCGGTCGGGTCACGTCCTCGAGAGCCTGCAGAGCGTTGGTCACCACGTTGATGATCACCCGCCGCAGGCGTTCTGCATCGGCGGGAACCTCAACCCCGGCCTGCAATTCCTGCCGGAGGACCACATCCTCCGGGAAACGGATTTCCGCCAGCAGCTCAGCCAGCCACGGGTCGATGGCCAGGGGCACCTTGTCAATGGCGCGCTGGCGGGAGAAATCGAGCAGGTCGCTGATAATGGTGTCACAACGTTCGACATTGCGTTCCGCCAATTGCAGAGGTCTGGCAAGTTGGGGATAGTCGCGTGGGTTCAGCGCTTGTTTCAGGAGATAGAGCGCATTCGCCACGGTGCCCAGCGGATTGCGAATCTCGTGGCTGACCGTTGCGGTCAACTGGCCGAGAATGGCCAGCCGCTCCTTTTGCATCAGTTCGGTCTGGGCGGCTTGCAACTGTTCGGAACGCTCCCGGACCAGGTCTTCCAGGTGCGAACGATAACGCGCCAGTTCATTCTCGGCGGACTGACGTTCCGAGACGTCCTGGACCATGGAAATCACGCCGATGAATGAGCCGGCCGCGTCTTTCATCGGCGTGTTGAACCATTCACAGGTAATCGTTGCGCCGTCTCGGGTAATATTCTGATTGACACTGTGCGCCGTCGTATCTCCGCTTTTCAGGCGTTGCCAGACGATCATCACCTCCGGCTCGGCCGCTGCCGAAACGATCTTGCCGAAGGGGCGACGGCCGATCATCTCCCGGGCGGCAAAACCGAAGATTCTTTCCGCCATGGGATTCCACATCTCGACCGCGAAGTCGGCTGACCAGAGGATACAGCCCAGCGGCATCCGCTCAATCAGCAGCAGCAACCTCTCGTTGACCTCGCGCAATTTTCCCGCGGCGTCCTTGCGCGCGGAAATATCCCGAACGGCCGCAATGATCCGATGGTGTTTGCCGATCATGGCACTGCGCAGCTGGACCTCGGTCCAGAAGATCTCGCCACTCATTTTGCGCGATTTCCATTCAAAGACACAGCTGCCCTGACGCATTGTCTGTTGCAGATACCGCTGTGCGTCTTCATGCGTATAAGGCGGACTTCCGGCGCTGAGTGCGGCAATGCCGCCGGAGAGGGCCTCTTCATAACTGCAGTTGAACATGCTCAACATCGCCTGGTTGACATCCACCACCCGACCGCTCTCAGCTTCGTGGATCAGCAGGGCATCGCTGGTGGCATTGAAGATTTCCCGGTAATTCTCTTCGTTACGGCGCAGTTCTTCGAGCAGTTCTTTTTGTGTCGTGACATCGATCATGACACCCAGCAACCGGACCGGTCGATTGTTCCTTAAGACCACTGTCACCAGATTGCGAATCCAGACTTCCTGATCGTTGACCGCCAGCATGCGAAATTCAAAATCGTAATCTTCCTGTTTCTCTGTCATCTGCCGGCAATAAGTGATCGTCTGATGCCGGTCATCGGGATGGATCCGTGTGGACCAGAAGTCGTCCCGTTCGTACCAGTCCGAAACCGGATAACCGAGGATCGCTTCGGCCTGTCGGCTGACAAAGAGGAATCGGAATGATGGGTATTCCATCTCCCAGACAATGCCATCAATCGAATTGACCAAATCTCGAAAACGCTGTTCCTTGGTGATGATCGACTCTTCGCGAGTCTGGATCGCTTCACTCATGTTGGAGATCTGGTCGGCCAGGGCGTCAATTTCCGAGAAACCGGACGGTGCAACCCGGACGTGATAATGCCCCGAGCCGATCTGTGCGGCACTGTCTCCCAGGGAGGTCAATGGGCGCATCAGGCGGCGGACATTGAACAGGGCGATGCCGCAGGCGAGAACGCCGGCCGCCGCCATGAAACCAAGCATGACGTTACGCATCCGCGCGATCGGCGCGTTGACGGCGTTCATGTTCAATCCGACCCAGACTGACCATTCCGGGGTTTCCAGGCGCGTGGCACTTTCCAAATAGGTATGGTCGGCATGTTCGAACTCCTGGGTCGACTCCCGGCCCTGCATCGCCGTGATCACGGTGGGATGATCGCCGAAATTGACATTTTCCAGGGCCAGGCTTGGCAGGCTGTGGGCCACCAAAGAACCGTTTTGGTCGATCACGGCCACTTCGGTATCGGCGTATTCGGTATAGCTGCGCAGCAGTTTGCCCAGAGACGTCAGGCGGACATTGCCGAGCAGGTAGCCATCGGCGATGGGCAGGACCAGGGCCACGGCGGGTTCACCGGTCACCGGCGACACATAGGTGTTGCTCCAACGGGGCTCGCGCAAGGCAAGCCTGTCACGGAACAGCTGGTGATCGGAAAAATCGATACGCGGATCATCATGTTGGAGGCTTTTCGCCTGCGGCATGAGACCGTAATGCTCCAGATGCAGAGCCAAATCGAAATGATAGATCGCCTCGAAGAACGGCGAATTCTCGACGACGCTGGACAAAAATTGGTTGATGTGATCCGGACCGACGACCAGGCCGCCTTCAATGGTCTGCTGGACGTGCTGAAGATCGGACTGAACGATCATCAGGAAGGCATCGACCTCTTCGGCAATCCCGCGCGCCTGCGACATATTGCGCTCGCGAACGCCACGCAGCTGCTGCTCGGCGACCAGATAGGTACTGACCAGCCCGAACAGCAGGACCGGCAAAAACCCCACCAGGAGAAAATGCAGGGTCAAAGCGCGCTTGAGAGAGGTCAGCAGTGCCATAACGGTTCGCGGTGGCTCTCAGACGGCGACGCATCCGCGCTGTGGCAACGGCGGCGGCCCGACCGACGGGATCAGTGTTTGGCTCTGGGAGAACAGCTGTTGTCGAGATGATCCAAATAGTGAAACATCTCCTTGAGTCGAAACGGCTTGCGGAGAATATCGATCGCCCCGGCCTGGCGGGCTTTGTCGAGCAGGGACGCTTCACTGAAACCGGTCATCATGACAACCCGGGCTTCGGGGCGGAAAGCGAGGATTTCGGCAAGGCTTTCGACACCGTTCTTGCCCGGCAGTTTGATATCCATGAAGGTGATATCGTAGCAGAGGCTGTGGAATTTACGGATCGCTTCCTCCCCGGTTCGGGCGATATCCACCTCACAGTCGCGAATTCCCAATGCGATCATCAGGCTCTCAGCAAAATCCGGATCATCTTCGACAATCAAAACTTTTGGCAGATCTTTTGTCATTGCAATACCCGTTGATGAGACGACCGTTACGATTACTTATATCACAGCCAACCAGCACCCGCCATTCATCACGCAACGACTTAAGGAAGCCGCTGACTGCCGTAGACAGAGTCGCGATCGGATCAACCCCGACCAAGGGAAACCCCTTAGCGAACCATCTTAAGCCGTTCTCCGGCGGGGATCGGTGTGTCGAGGGTCCACCCGTTGAGCCAGGCAATCTGGGCCCACATCTTTTCTGCCACTCCGCTCTGCTGCAGCAATTGTCGCAAGGTCACAGCCTGCGCAACCTTGACAATGCGCAGCCGTTGCGGCTGCCGGTTCAATTTCGCCGGGTCGGTCATGGCCGTAAAGCCGGCTGCGGGGATTTGCATACTCTCTTTCATGACCGGAAAATCTGTGTCGCGGGTCATGCTGTGGAAGACGAATACGTCACGATCTTTCTGATAAAAATGGGACACCATGACAATTTGCTGGTTGCCGTTGGTCACTGTCGACAGGACGAGCTGCACCGGGATACCGTTGTTGACCGTCGTACGTCGCGACGCGATCCGGGCCTGCGTTTTCTCAACAAAAGCAGCAAGCACCTGCTCACTGCGGGCCTGCGGATGAATTTCCATAAGTATTGCCGCGCGCCCTTCCGGGTGGCTGAGCTGCAGGCTGTTACCAGAGTGCGTCAGCGACCAGCCGGCGGGTAACGGCAACTTGACCCGTTGCCTCGGCAGATAGAACCAGTCGTCCTCGCGAAAACCGTGACGTGGGTCATCACCAAAGACCAGCCCGTCGATCCGGTCAAGGAAACCATCCCGATTGAGCCGATAGGGCTGACCGGGCCTGGCGGCCAATGCCTCTCCAGCCATCCGGCGGACATTCACTTCACGATTGGCCGGGTTGGGATGGGTGGAAAAGAATTCCGGCAACCGCTGACCACCCTCACCTTCCGGAGACGGCTGGTTTTCCAGGGTGACGAAGAAGTGAGCCATCGCGCGGGTATCATAACCGGCGCGCGTGGCATAGGTCACACCGAGGGCATCCGCTTCATATTCATCGTCTCGGCTGAATTTGAGAAACAACAGGCCGGTGCCGGTTTCGAGGAGTGGTCCGAGGGCCTCACCGTAACGTCCCAGAACACTCTGGCCGAAACTCAGGCCCAGACTGGCCATGACTCGGTTGGTGTACTGTTGCGCCGAATGCCGCGCCGTGACATGGCCGATTTCGTGGCCGAGAACACCCGCCAGTTCGGCCTCGTTGGCAACAGCAGCCAGCAACCCGCGGGTGATGTAAACGTAACCACCCGGTGCTGCAAACGCATTGACCACCGGGGAATCCATCACCCGAAACTGCCAGTTCAGCTCAGGGCGATGAGAGATGAGAGCCATCTGCCGGCCGAGATCCTGAACGTAGTTTTGCAAAGCGTCATCGGGGTAAAGGCCGTATTCTTCGATGACGGCTCGGTCCGTTTGCTGGCCAAGCTGATGTTCATCCTGTTCGCTGAGCAGCATCAGTTGCTGCTCTCCGGTCGCCGGGTTGACGGCACAACCACCGGCCGCAAGAAGAATGACCGCGAGGCTCAAAAAAGCGGCGGTCAATCGGCAGAACATAGCGCAACCTCCTTCAGCATAATCTTTATCCAAAAGTTTACTCGACTCACCACAGACTGACAATCGACGTTCATAGCAATGGGGCCAGTGCCCCGATGTGGTTCTGCCGGATGGCCACAATGCGCCCCACAACGAGCGCTTTGATGTCTGCTAACGGACCCGGCATCAGCGCCCTTGAAATCCTTTGTAATTGACTCATTTCAACGAGTTTGGTAGCTTATTTGACCAATTCCCGAGGAACCGGCAATGACCAAACCACGCATAATGATTGTCGATGACGAAGTCTTTTTCCGTCGTCTGTACAAGGATATTCTGGCGGCTGAGGATCACTACGAGATCGACACCGCCGGTTCCGGCCAGGAAGCCCTTGACGCGCTTGCTCTGCGGGGCGCCGATCTCATTCTGACAGACCTGGTGATGCCCGGAATCGACGGATTGGCATTGCTCAAACGCACGCGTGCTCTCAGTCCGGCACCGGATGTGATCTTGGCGACCGGCAACGCCACCGTGGAGACCGCAATCCAGGCTTTGAAAAGCGGGGCCCGTGATTACCTTCTGAAACCATGCAATCCGGACCAGTTGCGCCATATCGTTAAAAGCTGTCTGGAACAGCGGCGTCTACTGGCGGAGAACAGTCTCCTGCAGGGTCAGCTTCGCCTCTATCAAAGGGGGCAGGTACTGGCCAGTCAATTGCATATCGAAACATTATTCAAGGTTTCGTTGAAGACCCTGATGGGTGAAATCAACACCGGTCGCGGATTGGCTTACCTGGCGAACAAAAATGGCGTCAGCCAGGTCTCGACGATTGGCTTCACCGACCAGGAGGCCTCGCAAATTGCAGAACGCCTGGCTGTCAAAACCAGAACCCTGTCGCAAGCAACTATTCTGCAGGCCGTGGAAAACATCGAAATCGCTGCCATGCCGATCGACCTGCGATCGCTATGGGTCTTCCCGATGGCGACGGACAGTGACACGCAGGGTGTGCTGGTGCTCTGCAACCGCGCGGGGGAAAACCTGCCGGCCAATCTGCCGATCAGCAATCTGGTTTTCCTCGCCGAGCAGGCGGCTTTGGGCTTTATCAATGCCTGCCAATTCAGCGGTGCCCGTGAATTGATCTACACGGACGATTTGACCGGTCTTTACAACCACCGCTATTTGCATGTGGCCCTGGAACAGGAAATTCGCCGTTCGGAACGCTACGGGCTGGAATTCTCCCTGGCTTTTATAGATCTCGATCTGTTCAAGAACATCAATGATGAATATGGCCACCTGGCTGGGAGTGCCGTCCTCCGACAGGCCGGGGATATCCTCAGAGAGTGTGTCCGTGAGACAGACATGCTGTTTCGTTATGGTGGGGACGAGTTCACCGCCCTGCTGGTGGAGTCCGGTATGCACGCCGCTCAAAAGGTCGCGGAACGGATTCGGGCAAAAATTGAAAATTATGCCTTCACCACGAAGCCGGGACACACCCAGCGAATGACAGCAACGGTCGGTCATGCGACCTATCCGATTCATGCCAAGACCAAGGACCAGATGATCGAACTGGCCGATAAAGCCATGTATCTGGGCAAGCATGAGCGCAATGTTGCACGAAGTGCCTCAGAAGTCTTCGGTACTTGAGCAGCGTTCCTCTCCATCGATCCTGAGATCAGCTTCTCGACAGCACCGCATCACACAGCGACAAAAAGAACCTGAACCGTTTGCCGGGTTGACGGCCCAGCCGATAACGAGTACAAAACCCTACGCATCGGCTCTCAATGTTGGTCGCTTTGATTCGGGCCACGAAGACACAAAGAGCCTAAGTCAAGACTTAAATTTGTTTGCACAATCAATCTATTTTTTGAAAACTTCGTGTCTTAGCGCCTTTGTGGCTAACAGCATTTTGACCTGAAAAATATTCTTTGGAGTGAGCAATTAAAATGAGCATTACCGGTATCAAGGGCATGAACGATATCCTGCCCGACGAGGTCGCAACCTGGCAATATCTTGAGGATCAGGTCCATCAGGTCTTCGGCGCTTTCGGCTACCGCGAGATCCGCGTACCGGTAATCGAGAAAACCGAACTTTTCCGGCGTTCGATCGGTGAGACCACAGATATCGTCGAAAAGGAGATGTATACCTTCCAGGATAAGGGGGGGACGTCGATGACCTTGCGACCGGAAGGGACGGCACCGGTCATGCGGGCTTACATCGAGCACAAGCTGTATGCCCAGGATCCGGTCTCCAAGCTTTATTACATTGGCCCGATGTTTCGTCATGAACGACCGCAGAAAGGTCGCTACCGCCAATTTCACCAGATTGGGGCGGAGGTGATCGGCGTTGACGATCCGAAGATCGATGCCCAGGTGCTGGCCATGCTCGATCACTACTTTGCCGTCACAGGCATTCCGGATACCTCTTTACAGATCAACTCTCTCGGTTGTCCGGAATGCCGTCCGGATTATCGCCAGGTGCTGATCCATTTTCTGGAAAGTCGACTGCCGCAGCTGTGCAGTGACTGCCAACGTCGTTACACGACCAATCCATTACGGGTTCTCGACTGCAAGGTTCCCGGCTGTCAGGAAGCCACCGCGGATGCACCCGCCATGCTGGACAACCTCTGTACCGGCTGCGCAACCCATTTCACGAAAGTCCGCAGCCACCTGGAAGAACTGAACGTCGCTTATGCTGTCAATGCGCGAATGGTCCGCGGACTCGATTATTACACCAAGACCACCTTCGAGATGGTGACCGGCCGTCTCGGGGCGCAGAATGCGGTTGCTGCCGGTGGACGCTATGACGGCCTGATCCAGGAGCTCGGCGGGCCGGCCTTGCCGGGAATCGGCTTTGCCATCGGCCTGGAGCGGCTGGCTCTGATGCGCGGTGAGCAGCCGATCCCGCCCCAACGCCCGCAGATGTTCATCGCGACCTTGGGCGATACGGCCACCACGGCCGGTTTCGCCCTGCTGACCAAGCTGCAACGTCGCGGTATCCTGGTCGAAATGGAGTACGTCGGCAAAAGTCTCAAGGCCCAGTTGCGGCGTGCCGACAAGCTGCATGCCCGTCGGGTCCTGATCCTCGGCGAAGACGAACTGCGGCGCGGCGTCGCGCAACTGCGTGACATGGACCGCAGCGACCAGGAAGAGGTCTCCCTGGAGGGTCTCGAAGCCCGCCTGGCCAGAGAGATCCTTGGCGCTTGACGCCCTTTTCAACCCCCGATATAATACGCGCTTGGCCTGCCGGGGAACATTTGGCCTGTAAGAGAAAAAATAATATTTACAAGGAGTTACTCCATTGAGCGACACACTCGGAGATTGGAAGAGAAGCCATTATTGCGGTGACTTGCGCAAGGCGGATATTGGCCAGCAGGTCTGTCTGATGGGCTGGGTCCATCGTCGCCGCGATCACGGCGGCCTGATCTTTATCGATTTGCGCGACCGCACCGGGATCGGCCAGTTGGCACTCGATCCCGACCGTGATCCGGAGGCTCATGCCAAAGCCGAGGATGTACGCAATGAATTCGTGGTCGCTGCGGTCGGCAAAGTTTCGCCGCGTCCGGAAGGCACGGTCAACCCGAAGATGAAGACCGGCGAGGTCGAAGTGGAAGTCAGTGAACTGCGCATCCTCAGTGTGGCCAAGACACCGCCGTTCATGCTCGACGAATACACCGAGGTGGCCGAGAACCTGCGCTTGAAGTATCGTTACCTGGATCTCCGGCGTGACACCATCCAGCATAACATCATCATGCGTCACCAGGTTGCCCAGACAACACGTCATTACCTGTCGGAAAACGGTTTCCTGGAAATCGAGACGCCGATGCTGACAAAAAGTACGCCGGAGGGGGCCCGCGACTATCTGGTGCCAAGCCGAGTCAATCCCGGCAACTTTTATGCCCTGCCGCAATCGCCGCAAATCTTCAAGCAGCTGTTGATGGTCTCCGGATATGACCGTTATTTCCAGATCACCCGCTGCTTCCGGGATGAGGATCTGCGCGCCGATCGTCAACCGGAGTTCACCCAGATCGACTGCGAACTCTCTTTCGTCGACAAAGACGACGTGATGACCGTTATGGAAGGGATGATTGCGGCGATTTTCAAGCAGTCCCTCGGCATCGAACTGTCGCTGCCGATGCCCCGTATGACCTTTGCCGAAGTGATGGATCGCTACGGTGTCGACAATCCCGATCTGCGCTTCGCCATGGAACTGGTCGATCTGACCGCCATCGCCAGGGGATGCAATTTCAAGGTGTTTGCCGGCGCCGCTGAGAGCGGCGGTCTGGTCAAGGCCTTAAACGCCAAAGGCTGCGCGACCTTCTCTCGCAAGGAGTTGGACGACTTGACCGGTTTCGTCACCATCTACGGCGCCAAGGGCCTGGCCTGGGTCAAGATCCAGGACGATGGCTCCTGGCAGTCGCCGATCGCCAAATTCTTCAGTGCCGACGAATTGGCCGAAATCGGTACCGCCCTGAATGCAGAACCGGGTGACCTCCTGCTGTTCGGTGCCGATACCCCGCAGATTGTCAACGAATCGCTGGGACGGCTGCGCGGCCATCTCGGACAGAAGCTTGGACTGGCCGACCCGGACGCTTATCGCTTCCTCTGGGTCACCGATTTCCCTCTGCTTGAATGGGATGGCGAGCAGCGCCGGCATGTTGCCGTCCATCATCCGTTCACGGCACCACTCGATGAAGACATCCCGTTGCTCGAAACCGATCCCGGCAAAGCGCGTGCCAAGGCTTACGACCTGGTTCTGAACGGTTCGGAAATCGGTGGTGGCAGCATTCGTATCCATAACCAGGATGTCCAGAGCCGCATGTTTGACCTGCTCGGGATCAGTGCTGAAGAAGCACAACAGAAGTTCGGCTTCCTGCTCGATGCCCTGGAGTACGGCGCCCCCCCGCATGGTGGGATTGCCTTCGGACTCGACCGTATCATGATGATTCTGACCAAAGCTGGTTCGATTCGTGACGTGATTGCCTTTCCGAAAACTCAGAAAGCAACGGATTTGATGTCGGACGCTCCCGGGACGGTCGATGAGAAGCAGCTCCGTGAACTCGGCATTCGCCTGGCGGTTCGCAGTCAGAACACGCCATCCTGAGCGAAGACCGGAAAGACGAAGACGCCAACCGATGCTGCGATTTTTTCTATACGGGTGCCTGATTCTCTTGGTGAGTGCCTGTGCCAAACCACCCTACCGGGAGCTCAGCGCTGCGGAACAGGTCGTCAAGAGGGCCCATCGCTTGCACGCCCTGGAATTTGCCCCGACGGAATACCAGGCGGCACACAGTGCCCTGCAAGATGCACGCATGGCCATCAACGCAACCGAGTACGACAAGGCACGTGATTCGCTCGATTTTGCTGTCTTGCACGCGAATCGTGCCATCGCCTTGTCTCAGGACGGACAAGCCCGGCAGGCGGCCGAGGAAGAAGCCCGCCGCATCGCCGAAGCGGAAGCCGCCTACCAGGCCAAGCTTGCCGAAGAAAAGGCCCGGCAGATTGCTGAACGCATCGCACGGCAGCAGCACAAACCGGACAAGGCGCCACCAGCCGCGTCTCGCCCCGAACCAAAGACGACACCGGTCGTAGAATACAGTGCAGAATACACGGTCGGTGAAGGTGAAACACTCTGGACCATTTCGGCTCAACCCGAGGTCTACAACGAAGGCCTGCTCTGGCCCCTCCTCTATCAGGCCAACCGGGACCAGATCAAGGACCCCCGTGAAATCTTCCCCGGCCAGGTCTTGAGTATCCGCCGTGACATGACCACAGAAGAACGCGAAGAAGCCCGCCAGAAGGCCCGGGAATCGGATATTTTCCCGGTTCCGGAACACCTTCGGCAACCTGCCGTAAAATAGCGTTTGCACACTCTCTGACGAACTGCTGCCTCAGCGTGCCAGCCCGGGGCACAACCGAAGATCTCCAGTGATATCAAAGGGCCTCTCAAGGCCCGGCCAAGAGGGCTCTGCAAAGAACCTGAGACCGCCTTCACCACCCCCAGAAAACCGCGATAAACAGGTTATCTTTTGATTTTCAGAAGCCGGCATTCGGGCCGTGCCCGGGGCACACTTTTTCCTTGACACCCCAAAAGCCGTTTGTATACTGTATACACCTTTTCGCAAGGATTCCTTGCGCATTTTTATTTTTGGCCAAAATGCCTCTGGTAAGACAGTTAATAACCTTTAAGGAGAGAAACATGTCAGCAAAGATTATCTGGTCGGAAATTGATGAAGCACCGGCATTGGCGACGTATGCATTCCTGCCCGTTGTCAAGGCCTTCACCAACGGCGCCGGGATTGACGTCGAGACCAAGGACATCTCTTTGGCCGGACGCATCATTGCCAATTTCCCCGACAAACTGAGTCCTGAACAACGCATCCCCGATCATCTGGCCGAACTGGGCGAGCTGGTCAAAAACCCGGAAGCCAACGTCATCAAACTGCCGAATATCAGCGCCTCGATTCCGCAGCTGCAGGCAGCCATTAAAGAACTGCAAGGGAAGGGTTACGATATTCCGACCTATCCGGAAGAAGCGTCCACTCCGGAAGAAAAGGCTCTGCAAGAGCGTTTCGCCAAGTGTCTCGGCTCGGCCGTCAACCCGGTCCTGCGTGAAGGCAATTCCGACCGCCGCGCAGCGTTGTCGGTCAAGAAGTTCGCCCAGAAAAACCCGCATCGCATGATGCAGCCGTGGCCCGAGTCTGGTTCTCAGTGCCGTGTTGCCCATATGAGTGGTGGCGACTTTTATGAGACAGAAAAATCGGTCACCATGGACAAGGCCGACACCGTCAAGATCCAATTCGTTGACGAATCCGGCAACGTCGAGGTCAAAAAAGAAGTCGCCCTCCTTGAAGGCGAAGTTTTCGACAGCTCCGTCATGAAAGTTGCCGAACTGCAAAAATTCTACGCCGCAACCGCTGCCGAAGCGAAAGAGAAGGGCGTACTGCTCTCCCTGCATCTCAAAGCAACCATGATGAAGATCTCGGATCCGATCATGTTCGGTCACTGTGTCAAAGTTTATTTCAAGGACGCCCTTGAGAAGCACGCCGACACCCTGAAGTCGATAGGCGCCAATCCGAACTACGGCATGGGCGATATCCTTGCCCGCCTCGATAAGCTGCCGGCTGACAAAAAAGCCGAGATCGAGGCCGACATCAACAAATGCTACCAGACCGGTCCGGCTCTGGCGATGGTCGACTCGCGCAAGAATATCACCAACCTGCATGTCCCCAACGATATCATTGTCGACGCCTCGATGCCGAACGTCGTCCGTGACGGCGGCAAGATGTGGAACCTGCAGGACGAACTGCAGGACACCATTGCCATGGTCCCCGATCGCTGCTATGCCACCATGTATCGCGAGATCGTCGAGGATGCCAAACAGAAGGGCCAGTTCAATCCGGCCACCATGGGCAGCGTCGCCAACGTCGGCCTGATGGCCCAGAAAGCCGAAGAGTACGGCTCCCACGATAAGACCTTCGAAGCCCCGTCCAATGGCAAGTTCCAAGTCCTCAACTCGGCCGGCCAGGTCCTGATGGAACAACCGGTCAGCACCGGCGATATCTATCGCTCCAGCCAGGCCAAGGACATCCCGATCAAGGACTGGGTTAAGCTGGCCGTTAATCGCGCCAAGGACTCCGGGGAACCGGCCATTTTCTGGCTCGACGAAAAGCGTGGGCATGACGCCCAGATCATTAAGAAAGTCAAGAAGTACCTGCCGGAATTTGATACCACCGGGCTTGATATCCGAATCATGGCCCCGGTTGATGCGATGAAATTCTCCCTGGAGCGGGTCCGCAAGGGGCTGAACACCATCTCGGTGACCGGCAACGTGCTCAGGGATTACCTGACCGACCTGTTCCCGATCCTCGAGCTCGGCACCTCAGCCCGCATGCTCTCCATTGTGCCGCTCTTGGCCGGTGGCGGTTTGTTCGAGACCGGCGCCGGTGGCTCCGCTCCCAAGCACGTGCAACAGTTCCTCAAAGAAGGTCATATTCGCTGGGATTCCCTCGGTGAATACTGCGCCTTGGTTCCGTCTCTGGAACTGGTCGCCAAGAACTACAACAACGGCAAGGCTGCTGTTCTGGCTGAAACTCTTGACGAAGCGATCGGCAAATACCTGGAGAACCAGAAACTGCCGTCCCGTAAGGTCAAGGAGATCGACAACCGCGGCAGCAGCTTCTGGCTCTCGGTCTACTGGGCCCAGGCCCTGGCCGCCCAGGACAAAGATGCTGAGCTGAAGGCCCGTTTCGCACCGGTTGCAAAACAACTATCCGACAACGCCGCCAAGATCGATCAGGAACTGATCGACTGCCAGGGTGAGCCGGTCGATATCGGCGGTTATTTCCGTCCGGATGTCGCAAAGGCCGCGGCTGCCATGCGCCCCAGCGCAACCTATAACGCAATCATCGACGCACTTTAATTCAGGACGGGACGGAGCCCCAAGACTCCGTCCCTATTCATTCTTCCAACAATGAGGAGAGAGACAATGGCAAGACCAAAAATTGCACTGATCGGTGGTGGACAGATCGGTGGCGTGCTGGCTCAGCTCGCCTGCCTGCGTGAACTGGGTGATGTGGTGATGTTCGACATCGTCGAGGACATGCCCCAGGGCAAGACCCTCGACATCGCCGAAGCGTCTCCTGTCGACGGCTTTGATGTATCCTGCACCGGCACCAACACCTACAAGGATATCGCCGGCGCTAACGTCGTCATCGTCACCGCCGGCCTGCCGCGTAAACCCGGCATGAGCCGCGATGACCTGATTGAAGTCAACTCCAAGATCATGACTTCGGTGGCCGAAGGGATCCGTGACAACGCTCCGGATGCTTTCATCATCGTCATCTCCAACCCCCTCGATGCCATGGTGACCCTGTGCCGCAAGATCACAGGATTCCCGGCAGAGCGCGTCATGGGACAGGCCGGCGTCCTCGACTCGGCCCGCTTCGCCACCTTCATCGCCTGGGAACTCGGTGTCTCGGTCAAGGACGTCACCGCGATGACCCTCGGCGGTCACGGTGACACCATGGTTCCGCTGGTCCGCTATGCCAGCGTCCAGGGCATTCCCGTCATGGAACTGCTCGAGCAGAAGTATGGGGCCGAGAAAGCCAAGGAAGTCATGACGGCCATGGTCGAGCGCACCAAGAAAGCCGGTGGTGAAGTCGTTGGCCTGCTCAAAACCGGCAGCGCCTTCTACAGCCCGGCGTCTGCGGCGATTGCCATGGCTGAGTCGATTCTCAAGGACCAGAAGCGTGTCCTGCCGACCTGCGCCCTGCTGCAAGGCGAATTTGGCGTCGACGGTTACTACGTCGGCGTGCCTTGTGTCCTCGGTGCCGGTGGTGTCGAGAAAATCGTCGAATTCAAACTTGATGAAGAAGAGCAGGCCCTGATGGACAACTCGGTCAACGCGGTTAAAGGCCTGATCGCCGACCTGGAGAAGATGGGGCTACTGTAATCACAACCGAGCATGCGTCGAACCCGAAGAAGGGCAATGGCGACATTGCCCTTCTTTACTTATCACGTCTGCAACCCGGTAAAATTGCGTATTTCTGGTCAAACCGTTGCCGCCAGGGAAAATAGGCGGCAGACAAAATAATTGTGGCGTCACTTGGCCACCTGTGCTATCTTTTCGCCGCAAAATTCACTGTGTTCAGTGAATTATCCCAAGCAAAAAGGAGACCAATCAGAATGAGTGGTGCGAGAGTGGAAGTCATCGAGCGCAACTGCAAAGGCTGCAGCATCTGCGTCGAATTCTGTCCCAAGAACGTCCTCGAGATGGACGTCTTCCTGGCTGAAGTGGTACGGCCGGAAGACTGCATCAAGTGCATGCAGTGTGAACTGCTCTGCCCGGACTTCGCCATCAAGGTTTACGACGAGTAATCGATCTATTTCAATACTAAGGAGAGTGAACGTGGCTAAAAAAGTAGCTCTGTTACAGGGGAACGAAGCTTGTGCGATGGGTGCAGTCTATGCCGGCGCCAAGTTCTTCGGTGGATACCCCATCACCCCTTCGACCGAGGTGGCTGAAGTCCTGTCCAACGAGTTGCCGAAAGTCGGTGGTAAATTCATCCAGATGGAAGACGAGATCGGCGCCATGGCGGCCGTTATCGGTGCTTCCCTGACCGGCGCCAAGGCGATTACCGCGACCTCGGGTCCGGGTGTTTCGCTCAAGCAGGAACTGATCGGCTATGCCTGTATTGCCGAGACCCCCTGTGTGATCATCAACGTCATGCGCGGCGGCCCTTCGACGGGGATGCCGACCGGTCCCGGCCAGTCGGACGTCATGCAGGCCCGCTGGGGAACGCACGGCGACCATGCGGCGATCGCCCTGGTGCCGAACTCCTGCCAGGAGATCTTCGAGGAGACCGTCCGCGCTTTCAACCTGGCCGAGAAGTATCGCATGCCGGTCCAGGTTCTGTTCGACGAGATCGTCGGCCACATGCGTGAACGGATCGTGTTCCCCGAACCGGGCGAGCTCGAGGTTATCGACCGCGAAGCGCCGAGCGATCCGCCGGAAAGTTATAAACCCTATGATGCCAGCAAAGGGCAGGTTCCGCCCCTGGCTTCCTACGGCTCCGGCTACAAATTCCATGTCACCGGTCTCAACAAGGCCGACGACGGTTTCCCGACCACCAAAGCCGATCTGGTTCAGGCTGAAGAGGTCCGCCAGGTTGCCAAGGTGATGGATAACGTCGATGACATTCTCAAGAACGAAGAATACCTGACCGAAGACGCTGACGTCCTGATTTGGGCCTATGGCTCGACCTCCCGATCTGCACGCTATGCGGTCAACAATCTCCGTGAACAGGGCATCAAGGCGGGACTCTTCCGGCCGCTGACCATCTGGCCCTTCCCGGAGAAGCGCACCGCCGAACTGGCGAAGCAGTGTAAAGCGATCGTCGTCGCCGAGATGAACCTCGGCCAGATGGTCTACGAAGTCGAGCGCGTGGCCAAAGGGGAATGCGTGGTCGCCCATGAAGGACGTGTCGATGGTGAGCCGGTTAATCCGGGTCAGATCGTCGACAAGGTCAAGGAGGTTCTGTAATGGCTTACGATTATGAGAAGTCGATCCGTCCGGGCAAGCTGCCCCACATCTGGTGCCCCGGCTGTGGTCACGGCATTGTCATGAAAGGCCTGATCCGGGCCATGGACACCTGTGAACTGGATCGCACCATGACATCCATCGTATCCGGTATCGGCTGTGCCAGCCGCCTGCCGGGTTACCTCGATGCCTGCACCCTGCACACCGCCCATGGCCGGGCGGCGGCCTTTGCGACCGGCGTTAAACTGACCAAACCCGAGATGACCGTGATTGTCTGCGGCGGTGATGGTGACGGGACGGCAATCGGCGGTAATCACTTCATCCATGCCTGTCGCCGTAATATCGATATGACCTACGTGGTTATGAACAACTACATCTACGGGATGACCGGCGGTCAGTTCTCGCCATGCACACCGACCGGTGCCAAGGCATCGACCACGCCCTACGGCAACCCCGATCCGATTTTTGACATCTCCAAGCTGGCGATCGGTGCCGGCGCCACCTTCGTGGCCCGGACCACGGCCGCCCATCCCCGCGAGATCGACAAGTTGATCACCCAGGGCATCAAGCACAAGGGGATGGCCGTGATCGAAGTTCTGGACGACTGCCCGACCACTTACGGTCGCCGCAACAAGTTCCGTTCTGTGGTCGACATGATGAAACAGCTCAAAGCCAACGCGGTCCCGGCCAAGGCGGCTGCCAAGATGACGGCCGAGCAACTCGAAGGCAAGTTCCTGACCGGCGTTCTCTACCAGGACACCGAGAAGCCTGAGTACTGTGACATGTACCAGGAAGTTATTAACAAGGCGCAAGGCGCCTGATCACGACACAAGGAGATTGAACCATGGCGGAACGTTATGAGATTCGGTTTTCCGGAGCGGGTGGTCAGGGCCTGATCACCGCCGGAATTATTCTCGCTGAGGCAGCGTCCATAATCGAAGGCAAAAGTGCCGTGCAGTCACAGAGCTACGGCCCGGAAGCCCGTGGCGGCGCCTCCAAATCCGAGGTCATCATCTCTGATGGCCCGATCGATTACCCCAAGGCGACAATCGTCGATGCCTGCCTGGCCATGACCCAGGAAGCGGCCGACAAATACGCCGTTGGTATCAAGGATGGTGGCATTCTGCTGCTCGATGATGACTATGTCAGCCGCAACCCGGAGGGCGACTTCAAGCTGTATCGCCTGCCGATCATGCGCATGGCAAAAACCGACATCGGTCGTGAGATCGTCGCCAACGTGGTTGCCCTGGGTGCCATGATCGGCCTGACCGGCGTCGTTTCCAAAGAAGCCGGCGAAGAAGCGGTTCTGCGCAAGGTCCCCGAAGCTTTCAAGGACCTGAACCGGAAAGCTTTCAACCTCGGTTACGAGAAGAGCAAAGAACTGGTCAACAACTTTATCCGGCCCTACAGATTCAAGGAGGTGGTCCCATGCCGGTCTATGAATTCTACTGCAGTGATTGTCACGCCATTTTCAATTTTCTCTCCCGCACGGTCCGGACTGACAAACGTCCCGCCTGTCCACGTTGTCAACGCCCGGACCTGGAACGGCAGGTCTCGAAGTTTGCCATCTCGAAAAACCTCGAAGAACCTCCGGAAGGCATGCCGGATATCGATGAATCGAAGATGGAACAGGCCATGATGGCCCTGGCCGGCGATATGGAACAGATCGATGAAAACGATCCCCGCGCCATGGCCGACTTCATGCGCAAGTTCTCGAAGATGACCGGTATGGAACTCGGCGATGGTGCAGCGGAAGCCTTAAGCCGCCTGGAAGCCGGTGAAGACCCGGAGCAGATCGAAGCCGAGATGGGGGACCTTTTCGACGAGGACAACCTGTTCAGCAAGAAAAAATTGAAAAGTCTGCGCAAGAAATACCTGCCGCCGGAACATGATGACACGCTTTACGCGCTCGACTGATCTTCCTCAGTGGACAGCATAGGCCAGCTGTCGACCAAGTGTTGTGTCGCGTATCATTCCACTCTTCTCAGACACCGGGGACACAACCCCGGGGTCCAAAGACGCATTGGTTGAACACCGCTGGCGAGAAACCCCGTGGGACCCACGAAGTCACAAAGACACGCAAAGATGAAAAGTTTCTTGGGGCCTTGGTGTCTTCGTGACAATTGACCGGAAACGTTTGCCAAAACAATGGGGACATACATGTCTGCCTGTCCCCGAATCCTGCCTTTGTAAAAACCTTCTTTTCAGCTC
Source organism: Desulfuromonadales bacterium (assembly GCA_037383085.1). Classification (GTDB taxonomy): domain Bacteria; phylum Desulfobacterota; class Desulfuromonadia; order Desulfuromonadales; family BM103; genus JARRPG01. The sequence goes on from JARRPG010000015.1 coordinate 30,053, forward strand.
TCTTCTTCGCGAATGTATTGTTCGGCCAGTCGGACGGCGTCGGGAGTCCCGATAAAAACCGGCGCCCGCTGTTCCACACTCTGCGGCGCAATATCGAGGATCCTCTGCCGACCGGTGGATGCCTCACCCCCCGCCTGTTCAATCAGAAAGGCCATCGGGTTCAATTCGTAGAGCAGCCTTAACTTGCCCTCCGGCGCATCCGTCAGGTGCGGATACATGAAGAGCCCGCCCCGCTTCAGCAGAACCTGATTGATATCCGGGACGAAGCCGCCGGAATAACGCAACTTGGTGCCGTTTTCCTCGAGCGAGCGCACCAACTTTTCGGTCCCGGCCGTGTACTTGCTGCGCAAACCGCCCGGTGAATAGATTTTTGCCGATCCGGCCAGCTTGATATGCTCGTGGTTGAGGGTGTATTCCATCAGGCTGTTCATGCCGAATTCATGCACCCCACGGCCGGTGGAATAGACCAGCGTGGTGCGCGGCCCGTAAAGGATGTACATGGCGGCGACCTGGTTGCGGCCGGGTTGGAGGAGATCTTTGCCCTTGTAAATCGAGACAATGGTGCCGACCGCCAGGTTGACATCGACGAGGGACGAGCCGTCCAGGGGATCGAAGGCCACCGAGAACTTGTCATCGTTCTCCGGATCGATCGGCACGATCTGCCCGCTTTCCTCGGAGACCAGGTTGGCGACCACGTCGGAATGGCGCAAGCGCTTGATGATAATCCGGTCGGAGAGAACATCGAGCGCCAGTTGCTGTTCTCCGTAGAGATTCGATGTTCCAGCCATGCCGAGTTCACCGGTGCGAATCGCATTGATGATGTATTTCGATGCGTCGGCAATTTCACAGATCAGGCGCGTCAGGTCCCGGTCCTCATCGTTTTCCCTGAGGTGACGCCGCAGATCGACATGGATCGGGGTGGTCTGGTGTTCTTTCATGTCGGGCTCCTCCCTGCTGCAAAAATCCAAAAGACCGCGTTAGTCTAGACCAATTCCCGCCAAGGGGCAAGACACTCGCCAACGCCTCGCCAGCCGGCTTGACGGTCCAGACAAAGCTGATACTATAAAAAACAAGGATTCAAAGACCTTACGCGACAGGAGAATGTCATGACCGAGCAGAACAAAAGCGATCAAAACACGGCGTCCGAACCTGAAAAGGAGAACGCTGACGCAACCCAGCAGGCTCAGGAGTCAACGGCTGATACGGCCAACCAGGACGATCAGTATGAACGCCTGAAGGAAACCACAGAAAAAATCTGGGACAGTACCCGGCAGGCATTCAATACCGCAACCTTCAAGGCGAACCAGTATAAGAAACTGGTCCAGAAGAAGATCGATCTCTCCGCACTGCATAAAAAAATCGGCGCAACGCATGCGGAACTGGGCAAGCTGATCGACGATCTCCGGGAAGCCGGCAAAAAGAGCATTATGAGTCAGGCATCGGTCAAGGAGATTCTGTCCCGGCTCGATGATTTGAAAGCCGAGGCGGCCCACCTTGAGGAAGAGATCGAGCAGATTCGTACCGACGGGGTGGAACAGAGCGCCGTCAAAGAAGCCGCCAAATATGACTGATCCGCGCGGCAGCTGAGCGTTTTTTCCCATCACCGAAAATCTTGCCCGTCAGCGGCGCGCCCGAGACCCGTCTCCTCAGATGTGTCAGACGTGGCCCGGGCGTTTGCCATGCTGCAGGATGTCCTGCATCGCCTCATGAATGTGGCCGTTGCTTGCCAGGCATTCACGGCCGTGCAGAGACATCGGTCGGCCATCGAAGTCGCTGATCCGACCACCGGCTTCGGTGACGAGCAGGACGCCCGCAGCCAGATCCCATGGCTTCAGCTTCATCTCCCAGAAACCGTCGAAGCGACCAGCCGCCACACTGGCCAGGTCCAGGCTGGCCACACCGGGACGGCGACAGGCCTGGGCTTGCCGTTGAAACTGCGTAAAAAAATCGTAATTGTTGACCACCGACGTTTTGTGATCATAGGCAAAACCGGTCGCAAGCAGGGCTTTTTCCAGGGTTGTGACGGAAGAAACCTGCAGAGGGCGTTGATTGAGGAAGGCCCCCCGGCCATGTTCGGCGAAATAGAATTCACCCACATAAGGGTTGTAGACCACGCCGAGCTCCAGCTGCCCGCGAACTTCCAAGGCGATCGAGACAGCGAACCAGGGATAGCCGTGGGCATAATTCGTCGTCCCGTCAAGCGGGTCGATAATCCAGCAATGATCCGCCCGTCGCCGGCCGTGTTCGCCCTCCTCGGCGAGAATGTCGTGATCCGGAAAAACCGTGCGGATCGCATCGACGATCAGGGCTTCTGAGCGGTGGTCCACGTCCGTAACGAGATCATACGGTCCTTTGTATGCAACGCGGACCTCCTGTTCGAAGGAATCCAGCAGCAGTTGCCCCGCCTCACGAGCCACCTGGAGGATCAATTCCCTGGCGGTCATGATGAGTTACGGTCCTGTGCCGTCCGAGTGTCAACGGATGTTTGCGGAGGGGCTATCAGCCCTTCCTCCTCGCACCACAGTCGGGTCACCCCGATCACGGCCAAGGGGATACACAACAGTTGAAAGAGCGGGATCGCGAGGAGCACCATGACACCGCAGGAGAAACCAAGCATCAGGAATTTACGGGCGAAGATGAAATTCTTCTGTGCCGTGAAAAATTGATGTTTGCGGACCAGAACAAAGCCCAGATATTCAAAACTCAGAAAAAACAGCGTCAGACTGACGGCCAGAAGAGTGTACAGAGTATTGCCGATGCCGGGCACCAGGTTCAATGGCAGGATCAGCAACATAGCGACCACAAAGATCAGCATTTTCCTGGCCTCCAGCAAAAGCGTCCGCCAGGCATCGGCCAAAAACTGCCGCAAGGAAAACGGCTCCTGATGGCTCTGACCACTTAAGACTTCCTCCGTCCGCTCCGAAAGCAGGTCGTTGAACGGAGAGGCAATCAAGTTCCCCACCACGGTGAAGGAGAAAAAGACCAAAACCGCCGTCACCAGAACCGCAAGGGTCCAGAACAACCAATAGAGAACAACCCAGTACCAGGCATCTCCCTGCGGTAGCTGCGAAACGACCGTATTGCCGAAAAAATCGAGGCCCAGGTAAACCGCACCGGTGAAGACCGCCACATTGATCAGAAAAGGAATGATGATATAGGGCAGAAGCCGCATATGTTGACGCAGGATACGGAGACTGCGAAACGGCGCAAAAAAGCCCCGGGAAAAATTGACCACGACATTGCTCTGACCTTGTCGACTCATGATGTTTCACCTCGTGAATTGAATCTTACCCAAGCTAACATATCTCACCATCCACTGCCAGCGGGCGGAGATGACCGATGAGAGCCCGCACAGACCTGGCAGGCTTGCCTATTTATCAGTCGCAGGTGCCTAAATATGAGGCAATTCTCCCGTTAAGCCCCCGGCCACTCTCTGTCAAGTGATTGTTTTTTCATTCTTTCCCTGACGGCACAAGTATTGAAACAGCGAACAGCGGCTTGAACAATGACGTTCGCAGCCCATCGGACAAGACAAGGAGGTCTTTCCATGAATTCTGCCGTACAGTCGCTGACGCATTCCGGCGATGTCCTGTTTCTGATGCTCGGAGCCGTCATGGTTTTCGCCATGCATGCCGGCTTCGCATTCCTTGAGGTCGGAACCGTCCGCAAGAAAAACCAGACCAATGCGCTGGTGAAGATTCTCACTGACTGGTCGGTTTCAACTGTCGTCTATTTCCTGATCGGTTACCCGATTGCCTATGGTGTCCATTTTTTCATGTCGGCGGAGGGGCTGCTCGGAGCCAACCAGGGTTACGAACTGGTGCGGTTTTTCTTCCTCCTCTGTTTTGCCGCCTGTATCCCGGCCATTATTTCCGGCGGTATTGCGGAACGCACCCGGTTCTGGCCGCAGGTTTTAGCCGGAGCGATCTTTGCCGGGCTGACCTACCCCTTCTTCGAATCCTTGATTTGGGGCCGGAACAGTTCCGGTCTCCAGGATTGGTTCACCGCAACCTTCGGTGCGCCCTTTCATGACTTCGCCGGCAGTGTCGTTGTCCACTCCATGGGCGGCTGGCTGGCACTTCCGGCGATCCTCCTGCTCGGTCCCCGCCTGGGACGCTGGGTGCGTGGCCGCAGCCATGCGATCCCGATCAGCAACATCCCGTTCCTCGCTCTCGGCAGCTGGATTCTGGCCATCGGCTGGTTCGGTTTCAACGTCATGAGCGCACAGAGCCTGTGTGGAATTTCCGGACTGGTCGCCGTCAACTCCCTCCTCGCCATGGTCGGTGGTGTGCTGTTTGCGGTGGTGGCGAGCAAATGCGACCCGGGTTTTGCGCACAACGGGGCCCTCGCCGGGCTGATCGCCATCTGTGCCGGGTCGGATCTGGTGCATCCACTGGCCGCTTTTCTGATCGGTGGCCTCGGCGCCCTGATCTTCGTTTACGGATTCCAGTGGGAACAGGAAACGTTACGCATCGATGATGTGCTCGGTGTCTGGCCTCTGCACGGCATCATCGGCACCTGGGGCGGCGTGGCGGCCGGCATCTTCGGCCATACCGGTCTGGGGGGGCTGGGCGGCGTCAGTTTCCTGTCCCAGTTGACGGGCAGCCTGCTGGCCGTGGGTTACGCTCTGGCCACCGGTTTCGCCGTTTATTTCGTCATCGTCAAGGTTTTCGGCTTCCGTCTTCAAGAAGAGGCGGAATTCCGCGGTTCCGACCTGTCGATTCACAAGATTGACGCTTACCCGGAAGAGGCCGTGAGCTGATCACCGACGGGATTCGCTTAATCAACGAGGCGGCCGCCGCACAAGCAGCGGCCGCTTTTTTTGCCGCTGTCTGTTCAGGGGTGAGTTGACAGCGGGACCTTCATCGGGTTAAAAGCCTGACCAGGATACCGATTTGCAGCGCAGGAGGAACGGATGATGTGCCCGGTCAAGGAAACCACCATTCTCAATTTCACCGAACCGTCCCCGGAATTCTCCTGGAACGCCATCGATGACCGCATCATGGGCGGCGAATCCCGCAGTCAACCGGAATATCGGACCGGCATCGGCCTGCGTTTTTCCGGGGTCGTTTCCCTGGCCAACAAGGGCGGGTTCGCCTCGATCCGCTCAGCGACCGGCGCCTTCGACCTGAGTCCCTTTTCGGGCCTGATCATTCGTGTTCGGGGGGATGGTAGAGAGTACAAACTCAGTCTGCGGACCGATCTCTTTTTCGACGGCATCAGTTATCAGACGTCTTTTGCCACCACCAAAGATCACTGGGAAGAGATTCGCCTACCCTTCGCGGCTTTCGCCCCGACCCATCATGGCGTCCGCCTGAGCACCGTGGCCCCGCTGGAAAAGGCCGCAGTGAAGAGCTTTGGCTTCTTTATCGCTGACCGTCAAGCGGGACCTTTTCAACTCGACATTGCCTGGATCAAAGGTGCGTCCTGATTCCCCTGCAAAAGAGAGCTTACTTCTCGGAGCAGATCACGAGAGGACCGACTCTTACTGGGGGATCATTGCGCGGGTTCCGCGCCCCGCCGGGGAAGACTTTCGGTTGACTGCCGTCAATAAATGTTCAGGCTTTCGTCTCGCCAGAACTTGGTGCCCGCCAGGTTGACCTTGGCCATCAAGCCGGCTTCGGACATGGTGTACATGGTCGTCTCGGCATTGATCGAGACGGCTCCGGTGGCTGCGACCCCCTTGTTGGGAGCTTTCGCCGCAGCGTCTGCCTGACCGCCGAACTCCCAGCCGATATTGACAAAATTCATATAGGCCCGGTCACTGTGAAAAACAAAAACCACCCGAATGTCCTGGACCCCCAGGCCGAGACCGACATCCACTTGCGCCATTTTCATGTAGGTTCGCTGGCCTGAGGACTGATCCACGGCCACGCCATAGCCACCGCCGCCGCCGAGGAATAGATAAAGCGCATGGACATTGCTGAAGACCGCATAACCGGCCGCTTTGCTGATAATCTCCCGTGATGCCGGATTCTGTTCGTACAGGCGGGCCAGGGTCTCATCATGCATGGAATTGATCACGGCCCGTTTGTCTTCCGGTGAACTGGCGCGCGGCGCCAGACAGGCGGACAGTGTTAACAGAAGCAGAACGGCCAGAACCGCAATCAAACTTTTTTTCATCGGATTCTCCTTCGTGGAAAACAGCAGAGAGCTCTTTTGGTGCTTTCGGATTTCTCTTATCAGCATAATGGAGTTCTGCACCAGAGGGAACCCCTGCGTGTGGCGATGACGGTCATGCCGAAACAGGGCCTCTCCATGCACCAGGGCGAATTCCCCGGACTTTTGATCAATATGCCGCTCCTTCTCAAGGGAGAGAGTTGCCGTCATTGACTCTTGAAAGAAATGGGGGAAGACAGACAAGGCCACCGCATTTCTCTGAACACGGCGGCCTTCTCCATGAAGAATCAGAATACTCGTTATGACTCTGATTGATCTCGATCAGAAAGCGTAGCTCAAGGTAACACCCGCTGTGAACTCCTGGTCGATGCCGGCAATGTCTTCCGCATCATCGCTGAGAGGTTCGGAATAGAGTGCTGCACCACTGATGGTGATGTTGTCATTATAGCTATAATCAAGACCAGCGCTCAGTTCCAGGTTATGAAACCAGCTGTCATCCGTGCCGAAACCGTCTTGTTCGTCATCCGCCAAATAACTGGCGGTGGCGCCGAGGCTGAGAGCAAGGGCTTCGGAAAGCGTAAAACCGTGCCCGATGCCAAGAGTCGTGTAGACCGTCTTGAATTCATCATAATCATAATAAATCGTCAAGGCCGGTTCGAGAATGGTATTGAGGCTGACCCCCAGGTAGAGTTCGTTGGTATCGGAGACACCGTCAACATCGTAGAGGATATTGCCGACACTGAAGCCCACCAGATCGCCAAGCGTGGAGGAATAATCGAGCGTCAGATCGACTTCGTTCATATCTCCCGTATCTTCACTGATATTGCCCCAGAAGCTGACCGTGAAATTGCCGATGGAGACGTCCGCACCCGGCTGGACGACAAAATCATCATCGGGCATATTCAGATCGAAACCACGCCAGAGATACTTGCTGTACACACTGACGTAGGCGTCGGCACTGCTTTCGAACGCCGCGACAGGAGAGGCCAGGAACAGAGCTGCACAGAACACCACAAGTCCAACGGAAACCATTTTTTTCATTTTTTCCTCCATAAGGTATAAACCGCCGTAAAAAAATCCCGCGGAGCACCATACCCCGCGGGATGACTTGCACGTGATGTCGATCAGTTTTGGCTGACCGGTTTGGTCGCCATGGCGGCATGTGCGGCGGCGACCCCCGGCGCGATGCCGGAACCACCGCTGCTGATGCGCTGGAAATCCGGATACGCTTCCATACCGATTTCGGACACGTCGAGGCCGACATACTCTTCTTCCTCGCTGACGCGGATGCCGACGGTGTATTTCAGAATCAACCAGACAAGGGCCGATGCGATGACGACGAAGATCCCGGTCGCAGCCACACCGACAAACTGGGCCCAGAAGCTGGCTTCACTGTCGGTGAACGGAACGGCCATGGTCCCCCAGATCCCGCAGACCAGGTGGACGGACAGGGCGCCGACCACGTCATCGATCTTGAGCTTGTCGAAGAACGGCACGGCCAGCACGACCAGCACACCGCCGACAGCACCGATCAAGGTGGCCGCCCCCAGCGAAGGGGTTGCCGGGCCGGCCGTAATGGAAACCAGGCCGGCAAGAGCGCCGTTCAGGCCCATGGTGACGTCAACCTTCTTGTAGAGAAACTGCACCATGATCATGGCGGCAATCATCCCGCCGCAGGCCGCGAGGTTGGTATTCACCAGAACGTTGGACATTTCGATGGCGCTGGCAGCATCGCCCAGGGCGAGAACCGAACCGCCGTTAAAACCGTACCAGCCCATCCACAGGATGAAGGTGCCGAGAGTGGCCAGAGGGATGTTGGAGCCGGGCATCGGGTTGATCCGCCCATCCTTGCCGTACTTGCCTTTGCGGGCACCGAGGATGATGGCACCGGTCAACGCGGCCCAGCCGCCGACCGAATGGACAATGGTCGAACCGGCATAATCAGAGAAACCCATCTCGGACAGCCAGCCACCGCCCCAGCCCCAGGCGCCCTGGATCGGGTAGATCACGCCGCAGAGGATGACGCAGAAAGCCAGGAAGGACCAGAGCTTGATCCGCTCGGCCACGCACCCGGAAACGATCGAGCAAGCGGCGCCGCAGAACACCATCTGGAAGAACCAGTCGGAGCCCGAGGCATAACCAGCGGAGAAATCTCCCGCCAGGGCGGCCGCGTCGTCTGGCGCCCAGAGGCCCAGAGAACCGATGTAGCCGCCGTCGACACCGGCATACATCAGGTTGTAGCCGATCACGTAATAGAGGATGCCGGCAATGCCGAACAGGGAGATGTTCTTCAGGCAGATGGTGGCGACGTTCTTGGAACGGACCAGGCCGGATTCCAGCATGCCGAAACCGGCGGCCATCCACATCACCAGGACGCCCATGATTAGAAACGAGAAGGTATTGAGAACGTAGGACAGCTCGGAAATCGGTGCGTCTTCAGCCAGAGCCAGGGCCGGCAGCGTCAGCATCAACCCGGCAATCAGTGCGATACGAAACTTCTTCATGATTTTTTCTCCTTTATCTTGATCGTGTCGTGTTTTCGAACGTTTTAGAGGGATTCGGGACCACTTTCGCCGGTCCGGATCCGAATCGACTGTTCCACGTCGCTGACGAAAATCTTGCCATCACCGATGCGGCCGGTGGAGGCTTCCTTCTGAATGGCATCGACAAGCGAAGAAACCTGATCATCGTTGACCACCAGGTCAAGCTTGATCTTGGGCAGAAAATCAACCTGGTATTCGGCCCCACGGTAGAGTTCGGTATGACCTTTCTGGCGTCCGAAGCCGCGAACCTCGCTGACGGTCATCCCGCTGATACCCAGTTCAGTGATTGCGTTTTTGACATCATCCAGCTTGAAGGGCTTGATGATGCATTCGATTTTTTTCATCATGTTTCGATTCTCCTTTCCAGAGCCAAAAATAAAAAAGCGCCTCAACCTCCCGAGCCGGGAGGTGAAGGCGCCGTTGCCTTGCATCATGAATGAGAAGACGTCGTTGTCTTCACATGTGCTGATTATGTCAATCCAAAGATTCGGACAGAATGACGTTTCGCGTTCGGCCTATCCATTAAGCATCTGTCGTGCCAAAAAACTATAGCCAATGATTCTCAACACTTAAAAAACTTTTCAGAGGGCCTAACCTGGTAAATGCCTAAATAATCACCACCGATGTTCAGATTCGATGCTCAGACAACCGGCAGCCGGATGCGAAAGGTCGTGCCCGTTCCCGGTTGGCTGTCCAGGGTCAGGACACCACCATGCTCCTGGATAATGTTGCGACAGATGTACAAGCCCAGCCCGGTCCCTTCCCCTTCTGCCTTGGTGGTAAAAAACGGTTCGAAGATCCGCGCCTGAAACTGGGCCGGAATGCCCGGACCATCATCTTCGACCAACAATTGCAGCTGCCCGTCCGCTGCGAGACTCGTTTTCAGAAGGACCCGGCCATTATGACCCATCGCCTGGGCGGCATTCATCACCAGATTGATCACCACCTGCTTGAGTTTATTCGGATCTGCAGTCGTCACGGGGATTTCGGCGAACTCCGTTTCGAGTCGAATCGATTGGCGCTGCAGTTCGAAGCGCAGCAATTTGAGCACTTCGGAGATCAGGTCGTTGAGATTGACCACACGATTCTGCATCGTGCGATTGCTGGAGAATGAGAGCAACCCGCCGGTCAGAGATTTCAGCCGCTCAACTTCCATTTCAATTTTTTCCAGCATTTCGCACTGAAAGTGACTGAGGCCCTCCTCGCGTTTCAGCAATTCGGTGGCATAAGCAACCATCGCCAGGGGATTGTTGATTTCATGGGCGATCCCCGCAGAAAGGCGGCCCAGTTCGACGAGTTTTTCACCTTGAATGGTCTGCTCGAGCAGGCGTTTGAACTCGGTAATATCCTCGACGATGACCACCACACCGGTCACCTTGTCACCGTCGCGCAAGGGTGCCAGTCGGCGTTTCTGAAATCGATTGGTGCCATCCAGCTGGCGATGCAGCAGGCGAAGCTTTTCCTGCTTGCCGCTCTGCAAAACCCGATCAATCCGCTCCAGGACACCTTCTTTAACCAGATTCGGGAAGAGTGCCGCCAACGATGTGCCGATCGCCTGTTCCGCCGGGATGCGACTCATTTCGACCATCTTGCTGTTCCAGGAGGTGATGATCTTTTGCGTATCGACCGTGTAAACCCCAAGACTGACACTCTTTAAAATACGATCGCTGAACTCGTAGAGCTGCCGGTAGCGGTCCGACATCTTGGTCACACGGTCATAGAGTTGAGCATTTTCAATTGCGATTGCGGCCTGGCGACCGAGAATCATCAGAGGTTCGATGTCGGCCTCGGAGAAAGTGCCCGGATGCGGACTTTCGACATTGAGCACACCGACCAGACGGTTCCTGCTGATCAGGGGGACGGCCAATTCACACTGCGCATTGGGAATCCCCTGAACGTAATCCGGCAATTTGCCGACGTCCTCGACCAGAATCGGCTTCTGTACCTCGGCAACGCGCCCCATGACCCCCTGACCGATCTGAATCGGCACCATGGCTTCGCTGGAATACCCGTAGGCGGCGACCGTCAGCAAATGCAGGCCGTCGTCATCCACCAGGCGGATGATGGCATTTTCAAACTGAAAGACCTCTCTGGCGACTTTCAGGAGGGAATCGAGCAATTCCTTGAGATCAGTGGTCGACGCCAGCTCCTGACCGATTTCGATCAAAGCATCAAGCAACCGTTCTGACTTCTGCTGGGAAATATTTGGCAAACTTGTGGCGATCATCGTAAGAGAGATTACGCATAAGCCGTGCCATTCTAAACGTTGAAGAAAAACATGGAATTCCGGAACCTTGCGGAGTTGGGTGTGATTGAGATCGAACCGGCTGCCTGTTTCCGTGCAGCGCATGCTGGCATTTTAGGCACAGCATGCGCACGGCTCAGGTTTCCCCTTGAGTTGCCCCGGCATTTTCCCTATACTGAGACACAGGCAAAAAAGTTTGTACAGCTCTCTGCCCTGCAGGTGAGGTCGCTATGCCCACGCGGAATACTTTTTGATCGGGAAGGATGCTTGTAAGCGTGGTGTGCATGCCCGTCGCGGAGCGGGACGCCTGAAGCGTTCGCAGCCCTACCCACTTTGTTGGCCGTCGTCGTGAGGCCACGGGCCCACGGCAGGAGTGGAGAGTGACAGAGAAGACGCCGGTTTTTCGGCGTCTTTTTCTATGCCGGGGCGGGCTCTCGCCGTCTCCGGGACAATCCCCGCCGGGGTTGATTTTACTTCGTATCGGCATGGCAGCTGTGTTAGTTTTTCAAATTTTCCAACGGAAACACCATGACAGAACAGAGTAAAGCCGATATCCAGCGCCTCCACCTCGACGATCGCGAATTCGTCATCATCGGGACAGCCCACATTTCCAAAGATTCTGTCGCAACCGTTCAAGCGGTCATCGAAGAAGAAGCGCCCGACACCGTCTGTGTCGAACTCGATACGCAGCGGCACCAGGCCCTGCGCAATCCGCGTCATTGGCAATCCCTCAACCTGGTTCAGGTGCTGCGTCAGGGGCAGGCCCCCTTCCTGCTCGCCAATTTGGCCCTGGCTTCCTTTCAGAAACGTATGGGTCTGCACACCGGCGTCAAACCGGGAGCGGAACTGGCCGCTGCAGCGGTTGCCGCAGAAGAGTTCGGCTGCGAGCTGCAACTGGTGGATAGGAACATCCGGACGACACTGCTTCGGGCCTGGCGTAAAGCCGGCTTTTGGAAAAAACTGCATCTTTTCTCAACGCTTTTGGTCAGCCTGTTCGAGACCCAGGAGATCAATGAGGAAGAGCTCGCCAGACTGCGGCAGAGCGATACCCTCTCGGTCATGCTTGACGAAATGTCCGACATCCTGCCCACGGTGAAAACAATCCTGGTTGATGAACGTGACACCTATATGGCTCACCATATTCGCCAATCTCCCGGTAAAAAGATCGTTGCCGTGGTCGGCGCAGCACATCTGCCGGGGATTTTGAAAAAAATCGGTCGGGACTTTGCCCGTGAAGAGATTGTTGAACTCGATGTGGTGCCCGAAAAGACGCGTTTTTCGAAGGTCCTGCCCTGGTTGATCCCGGCGGTTGTGGTCGGTTTGTTTGTCTACGGGTTCATGGCCGGAAACACCGATCAACTGGCCAGCGCTGCCGTCGCCTGGATTCTTGCCAACGGTATCCTGTCGGCTCTCGGTGCCCTGGCGGCCCTGGGTCATCCACTGACCATTCTGGCCGCTTTTGTCGCGGCGCCGATCACCTCCTTGAATCCGACCATCGGTGCTGGTTTTATTACCGGGCTCGTGCAGGCCCTGGTCGCTCCACCCCACGTCAGAGATTTTGAGTCCGTCGCTGAAGATATCGCCAGCATGCGCGGCTGGTGGCGAAACCGGCTGACTCGGGTTCTGCTGGTCTTCCTGTTGTCTTCACTGGGATCGGCGGCCGGAACCATGGTCGCCTTCGGCTGGCTCAAGAACCTTTTTTGATCGCGCTGCGACTCTCCGTTGAGATGTCCTCGTCTGCCGCGTCGTCACCCCGGCTCAACGGCAGATGGTCAATCACCCGGTAAGCGGGTTCATTCAGGGCGACCTCCAGGTCCAAATCACGGAAATAGACATCCGGTCGGAATTGCACCCGTCCCTCCTGATCGACCCAGGCGGTCCAATACTGGATATGGACAGGCATTGGCGGAATGGACACCCGCTGCGGTTCGCTGCCGGCCAAAAGCGCATCGATCTGTTGCGGTTCAAGAATCCCGTCGAGAAGATAATTGGCCAGTTCGCGCGGTTTGGCAACGCGGATACAACCGGAACTGAAAGAGCGTATCTGGTTATCGAAGAGATACTTTTCATTGGTGTCGTGCAAATAAACGTTGTAGCGATTGGGGAACATGAACTTGACCCGTCCGAGGGGATTCCAGGGGCCGGGCTCCATGCGTAGCAGCCCGGGGAACGTGGCGGCGCGCACCTTCTGCCAGTCGATTGCACCGGGATCGATGAAGACATCTGTTTGGCTTCTGGAGATAATCTTGAAATGATGTTGCCTGAGATAGTCAGGATTCCTCTTGATCAGCGGCAGCTTGTCCTCTCTGAAAATCGTTGGCGGGACAGTCCAGTAAGGGGCAAATTCAAGGTAAGTCATACGCGCCGAAAAGACCGGCGTTTTGCGGTATTGCGTCCCGACAATCACCGGCATCCGCAACACCGCCTCGCCGTCTTCGATGACTTCGAGACTGAAATCGGCCACATTGACCCGGAGATGCCGATCGCCGAAATGTTTCGGCATCCAGCGCCAGCGTTCCAGATTCAACTCGATCTGGCGGATGCGCTCTTCGACTGGGACATTAAAGGCCTGCCGGGTTTTGACACCGACAACGCCATCATCCGCCAGACCGTGACGCACCTGAAAGGCTTTCACCGCATCGACCACCGCGCCGGCGTACAGGTCGCTGTCCTCAATGGTCTCGGTGAAGTCACCGGTCAGCGTCAACAGGTCCTTGATCAGCGGGACTCGGCTATCCCGGTAGCCCGATCGCATGACCGGTCCTCCCGGGATGACCGGCCAGCCGCCGCGCGCTGAAATTTTCTGATATTCATCGAGGATCGTCACCAGTTGATGGTATTCCCGATGCGGTGGGTAAAGATCTTCGAGAACCTGCGTCAGACGATCCCTGCTGATGGCGTATTCGAGGAGCTTGATCAGATCGGCCTTGCGCCGCCGTGCGCGCCAGTCGACATGAATCAGATCCGGATCGACCTGACCTTCCACCATATAGGTGGCGAAGGTCAGGAAGGACTGGGACAGATAAAGATCGAGCATGGCACGATTCTCTGCCGCAAGGGGCAACGATCGTGCGTTGAAATCATGGTAGATATTAAATAACCCCTCCAGTTCCGCCAGCAGGTAATCATTGCCGCACAAACCCTGAGATCCCCCCTCTCGCAAATGGGCAAGCAGGGCAAATGCCGCCTGCCGAACCTGCCAACCATCGAACCAGATCGGCTGAAATGCCCGCTGCTGATAAAGTTTGAACAGGAGGGCATGGGACAGCAGCCGGGTCACTGCGGTCGATGGTCCTGATGCAAGGCTGCGTTCGTCAAGCAGCATTTCGATCTGGCCTGCAGTTTCCGCGTTGAAAAAAGATGTGACGCTGGTCAACTCCTTGGCGGACAGGCGTCCAGGGGCCAGGGCGAAAAGCAGAAGCAGCAGGGTGCAGAGTGTTTTTGCCATCAGAACCTCGTTGGATAATTCTCATGGTAGCGAAAAGGGGAGCGTCACGCAATCGGCAGCGCATTAAAGATCGCACCCTCCGAACCGACAACCGAGCAGGTCACAGGCTCTCCGATAACAGGTGATGGCGAGGAAGGTCGTGTTTCTTCCTTTCTTTCGGCTGTTTTTTTCGCACCTTGCGCAGGCTGAGTCGCGCGGTTATGATTAACGCGTTTGTTACACCGAATCGACTGCGAGGGGCTTATTTTGATCAGCTCGACACCGTTTTGCAGGCGATTCCGCGCCCCGGTCTGAGACGGCAAGGTGTCACAAGACAATCTTTCGGATCAGCCGATCTGATCACGTCAGGGATACGCAACAGGCATGGATTTCTGGTCAGGATTTATCGTTGTCACAATTGTTCATCTGCTGGCGGCGGCGTCACCGGGACCTGATTTTGCCCTGGTCATCCGGCAGGCTTTGCGGCACGGCCGCAAGGCCGCGATCTGGACCAGCCTGGGCATCTCGTTGGGGCTGTCGATTCATCTGCTCTATTCGACGGCCGGATTGGCCGCTGTAGTGGTCCACTCGGCACAGGGCATGATTCTTATCAAGCTGCTCGGCGGCGGGTATCTGCTCTTTCTGGGGATCAAAGGACTGTGTGCGAAACCTGCCGCAGCCGAGGCCCTTGCCTCCGAACCCGGTGAGATTCGGGGCACCGGCTTCCGCCACCTGCTCACCGGGTTCTTCTGCAACGTCCTCAACCCGAAAGCACCGATCTATTTCCTCGCCTTGTTTACTGTGATACTGTCTCCGGACATGCCCCCCGGCATTCTGGCTGTCTACGGTGTCTGGATCATGTTTCTGCAAATGGCCTGGTTCACCCTGCTGTCCGTGCTCCTGGCCAATCCGAGGCTGCGCCATTCCCTGCTCAAGAGGGGACACTGGATCGACCGGGTCTTCGGCGCAACCATGCTGGCCCTCGGCATCAGGGTCCTCAAGTCGAGTCCCTGACAACAGGTTTGATCAATGCTTTCTTACGATACCGCTTCCGCTTTTTTTCTCGCCTCGGTCCTGCTCGCCATCGCCCCCGGTCCGGACAATATCTTTGTCCTGACCCAGTCGGCCCTGTACGGCAAACGATCGGGTCTGGCCGTGATGGGCGGCCTCTGTACCGGACTGATCGTGCACACCCTGGCGGTCGCCTTTGGCGTTGCAGTCATTTTCCAGGTCTCGGTGGTCGCTTTCACTGTTTTGAAAACGGTCGGGGCCGCCTACCTGCTCTATCTGGCCTGGCAGATTGTGCGTGCCGCTCCCGAACGGATCGAACTCGGCGAAGCTCGCGGCAAAAGTCTCGGGCGTCTCTACCGACGCGGCATCCTGATGAACATCACCAATCCGAAGGTGTCGATATTTTTCCTTGCCTTTCTGCCCCAGTTCGCCAACCCGGAGCGCGGGCCGATCAGTGTGCAAATGATCGTCCTGGGCGGGATTTTCATCCTGGCGACAATTCTCATCTTCGGTTCCGTCGCGCTACTTGGCGGGACGCTGGGCGATTGGTTGAACCGCTCGCCGCGGGCCCAGAGAATTCTCAATGGACTCGCCGGCATGATCTTTGTCGGCCTGGCACTGCGGTTGGTGACGACGGAGAGATAGATGGTGGAGCAGGCAAGGGTCACATTTATCGGCCATATCGAAACCCCGTATCAGGATCTTGACGCCTGTCCACGCAACGTCGATTCGCAAGGACCGATCTGTCATCTGGTGATTGAGCCCCGGTTCCAGGAAGGCTTGTTCGGTTTGCATGGGGGACAGCAGATCCTGATCCTCTATTGGCTTGGCGAAGCAGAGCGCACCACCCTGCAGCAGCAATCCCGAAGCAGCGGCGAATGGGCCGGGGTCTTCGCTCTGCGCTCGCCGAACCGGCCCAATCCTATTGGTGCGGCCACTCTGCCGATTGAAACGTTTGAAAAGGGCCGTATCGGGGTGCGCGGCCTCGATTGTCTTGACGGCACACCGCTGATCGACATCAAGCCGGCGATGCCGGCTGAACGGGACTAACATGGACTGGAAAGCGTTTTTCGACCGCCTCGGCTTGAATGGCACACGTTGGCAATGGCGCATCATGAAATGGGAGCGCAACCTGAAAAGTCTGCGACAGGGCAATCCGTCGGCCAGCGATTGGTCGGCAACCAAGGTGCTGATCGGCATCAACCTGCTGCTGTTTTTGATCATGGTTGTCCAGGGCTTGCTCGGCGGCCTGGGAATGTCGGCACTGCTGCGACCCGGTGGCTACCTCCTGGTCCATTCCGGAGCTCAGTACTGGCCGCTGGTCCTGACCGAAGGGGAATGGTGGCGCTGTCTGACCTATGCCTTTACCCATGGCGGCCTGATTCATCTGGCGTTCAACATGATGGTCCTCTACCAGGTCGGCCCGATGATCGAGGAGGAAATCGGTACCGTTCGATTTGTCATTCTCTACGTCCTGACGGCCTTAACAGCGACCTTGGCCGGTCTGGTCTGGCAGGTTCTTTGGGTCAAGCAATGGGTCACCGTGGTCGGAGCCTCCGGTTCCCTGTTCGGCCTGATCGGCTTTGCGATTACCTATTTTCATCGGGTTGGCGGGCCAATGGCGCACACTTACCGCAATTTCATGTTCAAATGGGCGGTGATCGCCTTTGTCTTCGGCCTGCTGATCGGCGCCGACAACGCCGGCCATCTCGGCGGAGCCGTCGGTGGCGCATTGTTCGGGCTGGTCCTGCCGATCGGCGTGCGGGGACGCCGGGTCATGCGGCCCTTTTTCAATGGACTGGGTGTGCTGTGCATTCTTTTGACAGTTGTCAGCCTGCTGATGCTGGTGGTCAGCTGGGTCGTTTGAGCCTAGTGGGCGAAAGGTTCGGTGCACCACGACCGATGGATTGATCGAGGACCTCATGGCCAAAACAAAGATTCCTGTCACCCCGGCGACCCGGCTGCTGCGACAGTTGAAAATCGATTACACCCCATACCTTTATCCTTACCAAGAACATGGTGGAACGGCGGTCTCCGCCCGCGAACTCGCTGTGGCCGAGCACAGCATCATCAAGACCCTGGTCATGGAAGACGACCAGCATCGCCCCCTGCTGGTTTTGATGCACGGCGACCGCGAGGTGTCCACCAAGGAACTGGCCCGCATCCTTGGCGTCAAAAGTGTCGCCCCTTGCACGCCTGAAGTCGCCAACAAACACACCGGTTATCGGGTCGGTGGTACGTCGCCATTCGCGACTCAAAAAGAATTGCCGGTCTACCTGGAAGAGACCATCCTGGATTTGGACCGGATCTATCTGAATGGTGGCAAGCGGGGATTTTTGATCGCGATCGCCCCCCGGGTTCTCATCGAGCACCTGAAGCCAACGCCGGTGAATGTCGCGATATCACGTTAGACGACAAGCACCTTGTAGAGACATCTCCGAGCCGTGCCGTTTTTGATGCAGGAGAACTGCCATGAGTTTGCAAGACCGTTTCGAAAAAGCTGCCGAAGCGATTCGTCAGGCGCGGGCCATGGTCGTGACCGCCGGTGCCGGCATGGGCGTTGATTCGGGACTCCCCGATTTCCGCGGAGATCATGGCTTCTGGAACGCCTACCCGATGTACCAGCGGCTCGGCATCAATTTCGTCGGCGCGGCCAATCCGGCCAATTTTGAAGACGACCCGGCCTTTGGCTGGGGGTTCTATGGTCACCGCACGCATCTCTACCGGGAAACCGAACCGCATGCCGGCTTCCGTATGCTGCAGGACTGGGCCGAAACCTTCGGCCAGGACAGTTTTGTGGTCACCTCCAATGTCGACGGCCAGTTTCAGAAAGCCGGCTACCGCAACGACCAGGTCCTGGAAGTGCATGGCTCGATTCATCATCTGCAATGCCTGACACCCTGTTGCAATGCTATCTGGGACAACGACGAGACCATCCCGGTCGATTTCGAGACGATGCGTGCCCAGCATGTCCCGGGATGCCGGCACTGTTCCCGTGCGGCCAGACCGAACATCCTGATGTTCGGTGATTACTCCTGGGTTGCCGATCGCACCCGCGGCCAGGAAATGCGCTTCGACAGCTTCCTGGCCCAGCATCGTCAGGAACCGATCGTCGTCATTGAAATGGGTGCCGGCACCGCAGTGCCAACGATCCGCTTCATGAGTGAGCGGATCGGGCAAGGGTTTTCCGCAACGGTGATTCGAATCAACCCGCGCGAGCCGCGGATTTCCGGTGGCCACATAGCGCTGCCCTGCGGCGCCCTCGAGGGGTTGCATGGGATCGCGGATTGCCTCGATTAATCTTCTTTGTGATAAGTCAAAAGTCCAGCAAGAGTTCAACTAGCTAACAGCACGCCGCGCGAAAAAGGGACACTTTGGGCGAAACTTTGCGCAAAAAATGTCACTCAACTTACCGTTATGTTGATTCAGAAATCCCCTTGCCGCCCTGCCCCGGGTTGATCAAATATTTGAATTCTCAGGCTTTTCTTTTGCTTGTCAAAGGGGCTGCCGAGGGCTCATTGCGATCGGAACACCTTTTGCTAGTTCAGTTTGGCAAGGAACAACCTTTTCCCGTCAACTTATTGTTAGCCTCTACATTATGTCAGGGAGGGACGTGGCATGGACAAGATTTTCATCGATATCACGGAACTGCAGACCCTGATCTTCGAGCGAAACCAGATCCTTGCACTCCTTGAAGACACGGAGCTCTGGCAGCAGATTCCCCTCTCGCAACGCTTCGCAATTGTCGATTCTTCCGAATTCATCGTCCTGATGGGCGCCTCTTACACCGCAGATGTCCGGCGTCAACTGGAAGACGAAGTCGAGGCCATGACAGCGACGATTCATTGACAATCCATCGCAGGGCCTATTTCTCCCGTCCGGTACGACAAAAAGAAACAGGGACGGCCTCCTGGCCGTCCCTGTTTTTATTCACCTGCAGTTTGCATTACCTCTCCCGCAGTTTTGCCAGCAATCGGAGCAGCTCGAGGTACAACCAGATCAGGGTGACGATCAATCCGAAAGCGGCATACCATTCCATATAGCGTGGCGCCACGCCATCACCCCGTTCGATAAAGTCGAAGTCCAGCACCAGGTTTAAAGAGGCCACCACGACCACGAACAGGCTGAAGAGAATTCCCATCGGCCCCGACTCGTGGATCACCGGCATCTGCCAGCCGAAAAAACCACCGACGATGCTGACCAGATAGACCAGGGCAATACCGCCGGTGGCCGCGAATACGCCGAGACGGAAGTTTTCCGTGACCCGGATCAAACGGGATTTGTAGAGCATCAGGAGGGCAAACAGAGTGCCGAAGGTCAGGCCCACCGCCTGGATGACGATGCCCGGGAAGCGGGCTTCGAAAATGGCCGAAATCCCGCCGAGCGCCAGTCCTTCGAGGACGGCATAAACCGGGGCGGTTTTCGGGGCCCATTCGGCCTTGAAAATCGTGATCAGGGCAAAGACCAGGCCACCGATCAGGCCGCCGAGCATCCAGGGCTGAACCGCGGCAGGCCCCTGGTTATAATAAAGACTCCAGGTGTAAGCGGCGCCGATCACGACCAGGGCGAGCAAAGCAATGGTCTTGTTCACAGCACCTTGCAGGGTCATAGTTTCGCTGCCGGGAACCGAGCGGGTAAAAACACTTTCCTTCAACATCGGGTTGGATGTCCGCATCTCTTTCCTCCAGATTTCACATAGATCATCGCCAGGAAGTCCCAGCGAGAAAAGAGCCGGGACAACCCGGCTCTTTCGGTTCTTGATTCATTCCGCCGCCCGTTGCGTCAGCGGAAACACCTGGCGGCTCGATGAGTAGAAACGGCGCCGCCCTTCATGCCAGATTATTTTATCCCGCTCTGGTTCCTCTTACAACCCCAACTCATCGGCAATTCCCTGCATGGCCCGCAGAGAGAGTTCACAGAATTCGTCAAGAGGAACGCCGCCCGTTTCACACTCCCGGATAATCTCCCGGTTGGCTCCGGCGGCAAAGGCTTTTTCCTTGATTCGTTTGCGCACCGATTTCGGCTTGACGCTGGCCAGCTTTTTGTCCGGATAGACCAGGGCGGTGGCCACGATCAGCCCGGTGATCGTTTCCCCGGCAGCGAGCAAATGCTGAAACCGGGTGGTCCGTTTCTCGCCCGGATGGGCCTGTTCATTGTGCAGGCGAATGGCATCGATGATCTCGGTAGTAACACCGTGCTGCCGAAGAATTCGGGCCGTTTCTCGGGTATGCACATCCAGGTCGGTCTCGGTTTCCGCATCGAGATCGTGCAGCAATCCGGCAAGACCCCATTTTTCCGGATCCTCGTCAAACCTCTTCGCCAAGGCCCGCAGGACCGCTTCTGTAGCCAGGCAGTGTTTGAGCATATTCGGAGATGTCACATGTTCCTTGAGCAAATCGAGAGCGGCGTCTCTGCTGATACCGTAGTCCATAAATACGATTCTCAATTCTTAAATTTTCAATTTTGGATGAATATAAAACGCATCATTGAAAAATTCCGCGTTATCCCTTTGCCTTCTTAATTGCCTCGTAGGCTTCGTTGACCTCACGAAACTTCTCTTCGGCAAACTTGATGAAATCTTCCGGCAGGCCTTTGGCAATCACCTTGTCCGGATGATATTCGCTGACCAGTTTACGATAGGCTTTCTTGACCTGTGCCATATCGGCATTGTCGGCGAGACCGAGCACAGCATAGTGATGGGACAGGTCATTGACGAATTGGCGCCTTACCGTGTCATAGACGTCGGCATGTAAGCCGAGTAAAGACGGCGCGGCCCGCAGGATTCTCTCCTCGGCGGGATGCAGCACGTTGTCGGCCAGCGCGACCGAAAACAACATCTCATAGAACATCATGCGCAGCTGTGCTTCGTGCTGAAAAACCTGGCCGAATTGCCGAGCATAATCTTCGAAGGAGGTGCCGTCATCCTTGGCTTGATTGAAGATACTGGTGGCGAATTTCTGGGCCGTGCTGTCCAGGCGCAGCTTGTCCCGCATGAAACTGCGCACGACATTGATCTCGTTTTCACAGACCCGCCCGTCGGCTTTAGCCATTTTGCCAAGCATGGCAAAGGTGGCCGTAAAGAAAACCGCCTGGCGCTTCTCCTGGCTGGTCAAACGTCCCGACTCAGCATATTGGCTGCGCGTCTTGTCATCGATCAGAGCGTGCCCCAATGAAGCACCGATCAAGGCGCCGATCGGTCCGCCGAGCATGAAACCGACGCTGCCACCCATGATTTTTCCAAACCACGACATGAATGATTCCTCCTCGCTCAAAAAGATGGTCCATGGATATCACAAACCGCATCGACGATGCCACCACTCAGTGCCTGCCATCGGTCGAAAGACCTGATTGAAACAAGACAAGAAGAAGACTGCGGCTTATCCGAGATCGTTTTCACCGCACTCCACCCGGAAGAGACGGCCCATTCGTCCCCCTTCCCGCTTCACACCCTGTGTGGACGATTGACTGCACAATGCGCAGCAAAAAGACCACATTTTGGGCAGGCCCTCAAAATAAGGATGCCCCCGCATGAAGACATGAGAGGATTTTCTCGTCGCCGCGTGGCCGTATAAGGTATCAATATTTTTGGCGTTTCATCACGATACGAAAGCCGTATGGCGTTTCTGTCTGCCGATGAGCCAGTATTGGCACACACCTTGCTCAAGTTTTAAGAGTTTATTTGCGATGCCAACCTCTGGAGGAGAAAGTTGCTCTCTATGATTCGTAAGCTGTCACTGATCGTCCTGCTCGCCCTCTTCACCAGCGCCTGTGCTCATCAGCAGGCCGCATTCGTCTCGACGCCCTCCGGCGCCAACGTTTTCGTTGACGGCGAGAAAATTGGCGTGACGCCCTGCGCCTATGACTACAAGCTCAGCCAGAATGCCAAATACGAGGTTGTCATCAGCAAAGACGGTTATGAACCCCTCGAATTTGTCGTGGTGACGGATGAAACCGACACCGCAACTCGCAACAAATGGCTGGCCGCGGGCGCGGTCTGGAGCCCCCTCTGGCTTGGGACGATTTTCACCAAGAAGCTCAAGGACGGCTACGATTTCGCCCTGCGCGCCGAAGCGCCGCAGATGACGGCCGCGACGCAAAAGTTCGACGCCGA
>JARRPG010000016.1:0-30787 GCA_037383085.1 Desulfuromonadales bacterium
ACCAGAAGATCAACCGTGCTGAACAAGCGTTTGTCAGTGACATCACTTATGTTGAAACGGAGGAAGGCGTTCACTATCTGTCCCTCGTGACCGATGCTTATAGTCGAAAGATCATGGGCTATGAAGTCAGTTCTAATATGCGCTCGGAAAGTGTCGTCAAAGCACTGCGACAGGCCGCCAGGCAACGCAGGACACGCCAATCGCTGATCCACCATTCAGATCGCGGCTTACAGTATTGTTCATCAATCTATCAGAAGGAGTTAAAGCGTCATGGCATCACGCCGTCCATGACAGATGGCTATGATTGTTACCAGAATGCTTTGGCAGAACGCGTCAACGGGATATTAAAGCAAGAGTTTTTGCTCTACAAGTGCCGGACGCTAAAAGACCTGAAGAGTCTGATTCAAGAATCTGTCGATGTTTACAACCGCCTGCGGCCACATCTTAGCCTGGGCATGAAAACGCCGGAACAAGTGCATGAAAAAGCCACCTCCATGGGGGAGGTGGCTTGATAAAAAACTGTCAACGTATTTTAGGACGTGACAGCTGGTAGAGAAGATTTGATTCTAAACAGCGCCACTGCGCTTGAATCCTTTGTAGTGTATTGGGTTGCTACGTTCTTTATCCTGATACCTTGACAATTGCTCTGCCCCTACTTTTACCTCCCAGGATAAGTCCAATACGCTCTTCAAGTGCTTCAAGGGAAGGTAACTCAGTTGTGATCTTCTCAAGTCGTTCCAATTTCCAATCAGAGGCTATTTTATTCCAGACCTTCATGCGCATATCCACTGGGCAATACACCGAGTCGATACCAAGCAGGGTGATCCCGTTTATGATAAAAGGAAAGATCGAAGAATAGAATTCTGCTGCCCCGACATTACCGCAACATGTGACTGAACCACCATACTGGGTTGTTTTAATCGCCGTTGAAAGAATGTTTCCGGCAACGGTATCTATGGCCCCTGCCCAGCGTGGCCTCAAAAGTGGGCGACCACTTTGATCATCGGCCTCCTCAATGCTAATGACCTCCTTGGCTCCAAGTTCAAGAAGATAATCTTCTTCATCAATAATGCCGTTGACAGCGACCACATCGTAGCCGCTTTTTACCAGGATTGACAAAGCGATGCTTCCCACGCCACCCGTTGCCCCTGTCACAAGGACAGGTCCCTTATCTGGAGTGACACCACTGTTGATCAACTTGTAACAGGAGAGAGCCGCGGTAAATCCGGCTGTTCCATAGATCATGCTTTCACGTAAAGTAAGGTTTTCCGGCAATTTGACAACCCAGTCAGCGGGGACACGGGTGTATTCCGCATACCCCCCGGAGGTGTTCATTCCCAAATCGTAACCGGTAACCAAAACCTTCTCTCCAACTGTGAAGTCAGAGCTGCTACTCTCTGCGACGATACCTGCTGCATCAATGCCTGGAGTGTGGGGGTAACTTTTTGTGACACCTTTGTTGCCTGATGCAGAGAGGGCATCTTTATAGTTTACAGATGAGTAGTGAACATTGATGAGTACATCTCCATCAGGTAAATCATTAATATGCTTTTCATTTATCTCACGAACGAATTGCTTGTCTGGTGTTTCAGTAACGATCATGGCTTTGAAGCTGATATTGTCCATTACAATCTCCTTGAGTATGGCGAGGTTGTTGTATTGATTGAAAGCTCAGTATACCTATCAAACTCTAGCATAACTTTTCTCAGGTGCTCTTACTCTCGCAAAGGAGCCTCTCTCGAATTACAGCCAACATAGGAGACAGACGCCAAAGTCTGACTTAGCACGCTTGACATCAGGAAGAGGACTTTCAATAAAATTCTATGTGCGTCCCAGTTTGTGTCCTGCTTTGATCAAAACCCAAATTTCGCCTATGCCACGAGCATCGAGAGCAACATAGCCCCATTTCTGCTAAAGACTGCTAAACTGACTGTCTTTAAACAATGTGAACACCAATAGACTCAATCTTCGCTTCTAAAAATTTGAGCTTTGATTAATTAGAATTATAGTTAATACATAAGCGTAATGATTAAACTCAATATTGGCAGGAGGTGTCGATGATCAAGCTTGAATTACAGGACGAGGAACGGGATGTTTTGGCTGCGGTCCTTGACAGCAGCCTGTCCGGGTTGAGCGATGAAATTTCAAACACAGATGCGAGGGACTACAAGGACTTTCTTAAGGAGCGCAAGGAGAAGATAGTAAAGATTCGCAAAATGCTGCATTCCAAAAGTTAAGATGATCGTGTGCCCAAAGCTTGGAGAGGGTAACCGTGAGTGAAACTGAGAGGATAATATCCTCGAAATTCGAACGCATTCTTGAAGCTGCCACCGATGGCATTGTCACCTTGGACAGGGAAGGCCGGTACACTTATGCCAACGCTTCTGCCGAGCAAATCCTGGGAGTGAAACGCACACAGATTCTCAAACGCAAATTCAACGAGGCATCATGGAAACTGACAACCATCAATGGTCAGCCCCTGTTAAATGAAGAGACACCCTTTAAAAGGGCGTTACAGGATGGACAAGCTGTCTACGACCTTAAGTGCATGGTCGAACGCTCGGACGGAAAGAAAGTAGTCATTGCAACCAATGCCGCTCCGCTATACGACACAAAGGGCATAGTCGATGGTGTCGTTGGAATTATTACTGACATTACAGAACAGCATGAACTCCAGGAACGCAATGATGCTTTTCTCCATACCATTGCTCATGACTTGCGCAGCCCACTCGCGGTTATTAAGGGGTATGCTGAATTTTTGCAGCAGACGCTTCGTGAGAGCAGTGTAGAAAGCACTACACGAGAGTGTGTTGAGGAGGTCCTGAAGAGTAGCGAAAAAATGGATGTCATGATTGAAGAACTGCTGGATACCGCACGCCTCGAAGGAGCGATTGTCCAGGTTGAGAAAGAACCCATCCTTTTGCAAACCTTTGTAGGGTCTATACTGAATCAAGCCTGTCAAAAAACCATGACCATGGAGCGGCTGGTATTAAAAGTCCCCGAGAACCTTCCGCCAGTTTCGGCAAACCCTGAACACCTAGAGCGGATACTGATTAATCTTCTCAGCAATGCTTTCAAGTTTTCACCTACAGAAAGCAAGGTCACGGTTCGAGCTCGCAGAAATGGTGATGAAATCGTGATTTCTGTCACAGATCAAGGCAGAGGCATTACCCCAGAAGATAGCTCTCGGCTTTTTCAGCGATTTGTGCAGACCAAAGGCCTGCACTCTCCAGAAGGTGTCGGCTTGGGTCTTTACATCACCAGATTGATCATTGAAGAGCACGGTGGAAGAATCTGGATTGAGAGTAAGTTGGGGTATGGAAGCACTTTTAATTTCACTCTGCCAATCGCTGTTTTTGCCGACACACCCCGCGCTAGGGAGCCGCTTTGACATGCGCCGCTTGAAAATAACCCATCAGACGGAGTACCAGTTTTTCAGCACCGTCACGCTGTTGCCGCATCGCCTTCTGCTTCGTCCCCGGGAGGGTCCCGAGGTCCACATAGAATCGTCGTCGCTGAAGATTTCTCCCGCCGAGCACAGGGTGAAGTGGCACCGTGATGCGCAAGACAATGCCGCAGCTGTGGTCGATTTCCAGGAGCCAACCCAGTTCCTTTCGATAAGCAGTGAAGTGGTCATTCAGCACTACGTAGAAAACCCTTTTGATTTCCTCTTTGAAGACTACGCCGTTAACTATCCCTTCCACTACGTGCCGATGGACAGGGTGGACCTGACCCCCTTTTTGCAACCGATATACTCCGGTGACGAGGAGGCCATCCCTAACTGGCTTGAACTGCTGGGCCTGAGGCAGCCGGTCATGCAGACGTATGCACTGCTCGATCAGGTCAACAAAGCAATCGCCGGTCGTTTTACCTACGTCGCCCGCGAAGAACCAGGAGTACAAACGCCGGAACAGACGTTGGCCTGGGGACAGGGTTCCTGCCGCGACTTTGCCACCCTGTTCGTTGAGACCTGTCGCTACCTGGGGCTGGCAAGCCGTTTTATCAGCGGCTACGCCCACTCTCCCGAGACAGAGAATTGGTCTGCGACGACCCATGCCTGGGCGGAGGTCTATCTCCCGGGAGCCGGGTGGAAGGGGTTTGATCCGACCAACGGTGATATTGCTGGCCGCCGGCATATTCCCGTCGCCGTATCCCGGCATCCCGAAGCCGTCCCCCCGGTCGCGGGAAGTTTTATCGGTCCAACTGGAGCCGCCCCAAAACTGATCGTCGATGTCCGCATCGTTGCTCTCTCGGATACATAATGATGCCAGGGACAATGTCCTGAAAACGGAGAATTACCATGCACAAAGAATATACGTTCACAACCAGGCATTATCCGGTCAACGACCTGTGGGAACTTGACTTGCAAAGCCATCTGGATCAAATGGCTGAAGATGGGTGGACTCTGGTCTGCACACAAGACCTCATTTATGAGGATCACCAGACGACACCACAGATGATTATATTCTGGAACAGGGGGCAGACCTTTTAGGTCACAAGATCATGTATGTGGAAGAGACGTGGGTTAGAGCGCGGAAACTGAGAAAAAATAGACAGCCATTCCCTTCCCTTAGATATTTTTTCTCACGAAAGGAGCTTGAAGATGGAAATCGGTATTGTAATGTGGACGGTTATCGGCATTATGGTAGGAATCGTGCTGATTTTAATTATCAAAAAGATATTCAGATAATAAAGACGGCCATGAAACTTTCGGCGTTATTGCAATGCACGAGTTGCGGCAGGAAAATCGGCTTATTGTTGATCGAGACATTTCGGAGGGTCTTTAATCCACATGAAAGAGGTCACCTGGATCTGCTGATCGGGTGGCCTTTCTATTTGTCAGTCATTCTAAAAATCTAGCCAAATTATAAATTCACATCTCAATAACAGCAGGACTAGAAGTTATGGGAATCCGCCATTTCAAAGAACTGCCCCTAATAATCTGTTTTTAAGTTTTGAAATATTAAAAATAAGATTTTTAAGAACAGATCAACACCTGAGCGAAGCGTAATGCCCAACGGTACTGAGTCGTTGCATCCAATATTTCGTTCTGTCGAAATTCCACCTGGATGGGAGATAGCCTGCGGCGCAGGGCGTGGAATGGAATGCTGTAGTCTGTTTTTGGATTCACATCGTACGGTTGATTGTCGCCCACAACAATGTCGCTAGTTTGTCGCAGAGCGGCAAGCACAGGCTCAGCAAAGCTGCGGTCGATATGACTGGAGATCGAGATATGCCAGGGTCTTGGTTCACCGGCAAGCACAGCCGTCATGGAATGAATGGAAACCACGACAGACTGGACTCCCCTTGCCTCTCGATCCAACAAGACCGACTCAATCGCGTTGTGATACGGATGAAATCAGCGTGCAATGCGGGTTCCTCTGTCTGTTTCACTGAGATTCAGGTTGCCAGGAATCACTGTGCCGTCACTTATTTCGGGGATGAGGTCCGAAAGATTGAGCTGGCGGTTGCAATCGATCACAAGGCGCGAGGCATTGCAGAGTATCGCCGGGGCATCGAGGATTTTCGAGAGCGCTGCGGTAACGCCCGCCGCGCCGATATCCCACGCAATGTGCCGAGCGCGTTCAGTCGCCGGCAAACCGAGGGGGTGAAGTTCTCGCGGGATATCATTGCTGGCATGATCGCAGAAGAGGACAAAGCGGCCTGCCCCCTGTGGGCGGAGGGTTCGAGACGCCGTCACGAAATCCTCATCCGGCCGTTTCCGTAACGGTCACAGCGACTTCCATATCAATAAAGGCCTCCGCGGGACCAGTGTAGGTTCCCCACAAGGGAAGCACATGTTCAGGAGTCCAGGCAACGCCAACGCGAATAAGATTGCGGTTGCCAATGATGCTGTTGGTGGGGTCGAAGTCGATCCAGCCGGCACCGGGCAGATAGGCTTGCATCCAGGCATGGGTGGCTCCGCCTCCGGCGAGGCCGGATCTGTCGGGGACGAAGATATATCCACTGACAAACCGCGCTGCAATGCCGAGCGATCTCGCCGCTTCCATCATCAGTACCGCAAAATCGCGACAACTGCCACGACCAGTCAGCAATGTCTCCTCGGGAGTTTGCACCCCTTTCTGAACGCGGCGGTTATAACTGACCTGCTCGCGAATCCCGTGGGTCATGGCACGCAGGATCTCCATGGTATCGGTATCAACCGATGGATCGAGAAACTGCAACGCCCATTTGGCGACATGCGTGTCCGGGTAGTAACGATCCAGGGCACACTTGAGAATGGGTAAGTCCTCATCGGCATAAAGGAATGGATAGGTACGGGCGTGCTCCTCGAGCGGATATTCCGGCAGTGCGGTCTCGAAATGCTCCAGTGTCACTTTGCTATTGAAGCGGAGTTCGGAGGCGCTGCCCTCAAAAGTAGCGATGATGACGGAGTTGTCAAAGGGATCGTGCAGCCAGTGCAGGTGAACGGGTTGCGGCGTGATCTCGAGATTGGTTCCAATCAAACGCAGGTCGTGGCTTTCGCGTGGCCGGAACATCATGCGGTGTTCACCGAAAATGACGGGCTCGCGATAACGATAGACGGTGGAGTGACACACGGTGAGAATAGACATCAGCAGGCCGGCCCAGGATTCTTGATATCGGTTATTTCATCGGTCCAGACTCGGAAGCTCTCCAATGTGTTGGGACCAAATGTCGTCGTGATGGCGACATCACAGGCATCACGGCCTCGTGCCATCAGAATGCGGCCACGGCGGGGCACATTGTTGCGCGGGTCGAAGATGTGCCATTGGCCGCCGATCCAGGCCTCGAACCAGGCAGCGAAGTCGCCAACGCCGTAAGGGGGTGGGGTCCCGATATCGCTTAAGTAACCAGTGCAATAGCGCGCTGGGATATTCATGCAACGGCAGAACGTGATAGCGAGATGTGCGTAGTCGCGGCAAACTCCGGTCCGTGCATTAAAGACCTCCATTGCGCTGCGGGTTGCACTGACATTCTGGTAGTCAAAAGTAATGTGATTATGCACATAATCGCAGATAGCTTGAACGCGAGCGTACCCTGGAACCGTACCGCCGAAGAGTTGCCAAGCCGTCTGAGACAGCAAGTCAGTCTCGCAATAACGACTGCCAAGCAGAAAAACCAGGGTTTCTTCTGGCAGAGACTGCACAGAAGCTTCTTCGGCGTAGGGCATAATTTCATCCGGCTCGTTGCTGTCCCTGATGACTGCATCGGTCGTCAGGCGGAGAGATCCCGCAGGTGCCAGACAACGGTTGCACCAGTTTCCGAAGGCGTCATGGTAGCCAACGACAGGAATGGTCGGCTCGGTCGTAAGACGGTCTGGGATAACCAGGTCGGAAGTCCGCGAATGGTGGACATTCACGACAAGGATGATCGGCGTGGGCTGTGGAAAGTTATAAATCAGTTCATAGCCAATCCTGAGTAGCATAAATTCCTCATCTTCAATAGTCATGGTCTTGTCTTGCGCCATGAATCTGACCCCTTCCACGGCGAATGTTTTATTATTATAATAACTTGTTTTTCAGGAAGTTTTTCGCGTGTTATCGGTTTTTTCTAAGCTTCAACAATACCGCGTCCAAGGCTGTTTTTTTAAGTGGAATGTTGATTCTCAAAACAATGGCCACCTGGCTTGATCGCCACGTGGCCATTCTCTAAAAGACAGAAGCCTAACATTTTTGGTCAAAAAGCCACCCCAAGATTCTCGAGGCGATAAAAAAATGCATTATACTCTGCACACGTTCGATGACTGAGCGCCTTTGGGTCCCTGTGTAACGTCAAAGCTCACGCTGTCTCCCTCGGTAAGAGACTTGAATCCCGTGCCTTGTATTTCGGAAAAATGAACGAACACATCGGGGCCATTGTCCTGTTCGATAAAACCAAAACCTTTTGCGTCGTTAAACCATTTTACAGTACCTTGTGCCATTATTTTGTCTCCTAAGAGCTGTATTGTGCTCTCTGAATGGTGCGCAAATTAAATCTGATAAATAAAAACCACGCAACCGAAAGAGGTCTGCGTGGCTCATACGTGACTGATTAGGAATTAATCTAGTCCGACAAACTGACTCTGCACAAACGTTTAAGATGAGCAACATTACCACTAACTTCAGAATAAAGCTAATTTATAAAATATTTTCGTGATATTTTAATGCCCGAAACAGGCATCTTGTTGATAGAGGGATTTAAGAAGTGGGCAATTGATGGTCATCTCTCGAAAGAGGATGTTAAACTAACGGAATGAATTTTAACCCTCAGGAAAAAATAATCGGCCATCACGAAATAGGGGTTGATGTTCCTTACGATCAGATTGACCCTGAAACTTTGTTGAATATGATTCAGGAATTTGTGACCAGAGATGGCGCGGATTGGGGTGAACCCGGTGGCGCTTTGGAAGATAAGGTTGCCCAGGTCATTAAGCAACTTAAAAACAAGCAAGTTAAAGTTGTCTTTGATCTGAACTCGAAGACGGCGAACATTGTCCCCTGCCTATAACTACTCTCCTTCATAAAAATATGGCGACCAAGACGCTTACGTAAAATTGTTACTTCTTAAATGTCACAACTTCTAGGAGACTTTTGCTTTTGACCTAACTCTGCATCTGACGTATATTGACGATGTCTAACAAAAACAGGTTTCTAGGGTCTGGGGGGATCATTGGGCTTTGACTAAAAGCCATCTGCATGACTGCGGTTGGCTTTTTTGTTTTGAGAACTGTCTATTTCAAGGATAAAGAAAATAGGAGTCAGCCACAAGGTGCTGACTCTATTAAGCACAAGATCAGGAGTAGGACTTTCAGTAAATATCTTTGATTGTTACTCGCCCCCCAACTGTTCTTGCGAAAAAAGTCCCACCTTTCTCATAAGTGGTATAATTATAATTAAGATGGAGATGTAAATGGACCGCTCATTCTGAGCCTGGTGGCACTTTGCTTATTCATCTAGGAGTATGCCATGAGTGCTCAGTCAGTTTTTCGCCGTTCTTTACTCGGTTTATCTTTTGTTCTTGTTCTTGTAAACGTCCCTTTGGCACAAGAAAAAGAGTTTGGGGAGATTGTCACATCTTCTCATGTCCTTGATGGAAGAAACTACTTTGGACAAAACGGCAGCAAAGGCAAGCCAGCAGACCATGATGACGAATTTATTTTTAAAGGTGGGATGTTTAGATCTACGTCATGCGATAAGTATGGATTTAAAGAAGGCCGATACGAGACCACTGAATCCGAAGGAATTATCTATTTCAAAGCGGCAACCGCAAGTCCATCTCATGGTCAAATGTTTTGGGAGGGACAGATTGATGGTGACTCTCTTAAGGGAACCTTTTTGTGGACCAAGGAAAGGTGGTATTGGGACATTAGGAAAGAATACTGGTTCAAAGCGGAGCTTAAGCAATAAATATCCCACTAGATGTTTAACCAATATAGCTTGCAAAGGCTCCTATGCCAGATGATGTTAACGATATAGCTGGCCCCTCTCGCTCAGTCCGTTGCATTAAAATTCTGCTCCTTATTACCGTTGTTTTTTTACTGAACTCTGGTGGTGGATGGCTGGCCCATCAGATAAATTTTCAGCTTTATCCTCGTCATGAGCCATATCTACATCTTGTCATTTTGGGGAGTTTTGGACTTTACATTCTCTTGATGACTTTGCCATTTATGCCCGGCATCGAGATTGGTCTTACCCTCATGCTTTTTCTGGGCAGTAAGGGCGTAATCCGTGTATATTGGTGTACTTTAATTGCCTTATCCATCAGCTTTTTAATTGGGCAAAGAATCCCTTTACAAAAATTTGCTAAATTTCTTGGTTGGCTACATTTGAAAAAAGCACATGATTTGATTACGGAAATGCATCCTTTGCCCCCTGGCGAGAGAGTTGCCATCCTACATAAGAAAGCCCCGGCCAGGATTGTTCCACATTTGTTGAATCATCGTTATTTAACAATTGCCTTTTGACTGAACTTGCCATGCAATGCTTTTATCGGTGGTGGCGGAGGAATTGGAATGATAGTCGGCATGAGTGGGCTTATCACCTATACACGGTATCTGTTAACTATTGCTGTCTCTATTTCACCGGTTCCAATAGCAATCTTCCTAAAAGGGTCTAATTAGAGGGGATCTTGGAGATTAAGTGATCGTCTCACTTTTCCTGCAATGCACGATTTGTAGGAAGTAGCCCTGAACCTAAATACAACTTCTTATAAATCTTTCTGCATCTTATTGTCAGATTAACTAGGGATATTTAGAGTATGGTTTGGTGAACTCAGCCGGGCTTTGCCTTTGATGGAATCAACTTCTATCAACGAACCCTTAAAGCGAATCTCCCCGCTCTGAAGGGCTTGGTCACTGCTCGGGGTATCCCAGCCCGTCACTTCTTGTAGCAGGCGAAAAAGTGGGGGACCGGTGGGTCCTGGGTGTCATCATATGCCACAAAGCTTTCTTCCGTCAGACCACAGCGCACGAAACCATCGATCTCTACTTTATCGAGGGGTAGCGGGATATCATCTTCCTGTTCGCCCTTGCGGCGGCTTCGGCATGAGACCAGCAGGTCTCCCTGTGGTGCCAAAAGTGAGACCATCGCGTCGCGAGCCTGTATTCTGTATTTGCCGGGCAGAACCTGGATGGTGTTGCATTCGTAAACCAGGTCGAAACTTGCTGCCCATTCCGGCGGATAACCAAAAAGATCCGCGACCAGGTAGTTGACTGCAGTCTTCGGGTAACGGTTTTTACAAAGACGTATCGCCTCAGGCGAAATATCAAAAGCCGTCACTTCGTAGCCGGCTTCACTCAGCGCCTCGGCATCATCGCCGACGCCACAACCGATGACCACAGCTTTCCGGCCGGCATGCTTGCCGGTGTTCTGTTGCAACCATTCGAGCAGATAGGGATTGGGTTCCAGGTCTGCCCAGAAAACGGCCGTTGGATCCCCTTCGGCATCGGTGTAAATGCGATCAAACCAGCCTGTTGGATCATCCCTTTCCTGATAGGATCTGACCATTTTCTTGTAGGCATCGGGATCGAATTCTTTCATACTATTTTTCGCACCTTCCACGCCTGTCTTAAATAATTGGCTTGAATATTATTGATGGTCTTAATGGCTGCTGACAGTGTGTCTTATCAGTGGACAACCTCTCTGCCCGATTGTCTGTTACCAATCTTCTGTTGTTCGATTCTCCTGCAAGATGCCGGTTTTGACAAGGGGGATGTGTTTCGCCGGTCAATACTCAGTGAAAACCAGCTTTCTGGACGCCTGTCGCGGCCTGCTGTACCCGTTGCCAAATCGGTCTGTGTTGATGTTTCGGCTGTGCGATCGCTGCCGCTGTTCCGGCATGGCCATCGAAATCAGCAGAAGCGACAACAGGATGGCGTTCGTCGCGGCCGGGATGAGTACGGTGAAGAAACCGTCGTAGAAAGAAACAAAAACAATCAGGAACCCGGCCAGATACAAGGCTGTGGCGGCCGGAATCCCCACGGCAAGGAACTGTCGCCTGCGTTCCGGGCTTTCCTTGAGATGGCATCGACGGCCACAACCCCAGGCGACTCGCGTGCCATAGAGAAAACTAACTGTTGCCGTCACGAAACTGATGATTCCACACAAGAGTTCAATCATTTGAGTCTCCTTTGTCGACCGCCAACTGGCGTCGCCCGTTCATTGGAAGAAAGATGTCTTATGCTACGGTACGGACAATAGAGACAGGTGCCAGGGAATGCTACGTGGCGTCTCGCGCGAAATGTTTCTGCTCAGCGCAAAAAGAGTCTGTGCAAAGGCACATGAGAGGACTCTCACTATTTGGCGACTTATCCCCGATCAGATTCGGGACGGTTTGTCGCGGGTAAAAAATGCCCCGCTCACCGGAGGGGTGGCAGCGGGGCGAAAAACTCCGTGCAGCAAAGATTTGGGCTGCAACAGAGTGCATAACGGTTTGTGCGTGGGAATGTTGCGAATAAAGAGAATAAGATCAAGGAATGATTTGTCTTTTCTTGTGTATGTTCTGAAAAAAATGGTTTTTCTCATAACGGTTCTCCTTCCGGCACGTCGTCGCTGGTCTCTCTCCGTCGGTGGCGCCGATCCCTGTGGCCATGAAAAAATATCTCCTGCGGCGGCGAGCTGTGGCGTGTGATGGGGCAATTCGATCACGGGGTGTGTTGGCATCTCTGCAGAATCGCTTAAAATAGAGAAGCAGGGATGGTCTGCGTTTTCTGATGGGTGTGGAGTCATGTCGTGTTTCAGGTCATTTAAACAGTCGCAGGAAAATATCGCAGAAATCGATGGAAAGGATTCCCCATGAAAAGGAAACTTGCCGTTTTGCTGGTCCTGTTGACTCTTCTTGCCGTGGGCGGCTACTGGGCCACCCAGGAGGAACCGGCGGACAGTGACAAGCTGACCCTGTACGGCAATGTCGATATTCGCAAGGTGGATCTTGGTTTCCGGGTTGGCGGGAGGTTGTCTGAAGTCTGCTGCGAAGAAGGTGATCGGGTCACGGCCGGGCAGGTGGTTGCGCGACTGGATGACGTGCCGTATCGGGACGAGCTGAACATGGCCCGGGCCCAACAGGAACAGGCCGCCGCCCAGCTGGCCAAATTGGAGGCCGGCACCCGGCCGCAGGAAATTGCCCAGGCCGAGGCGCTGGTGCGGGAGCGCCAGGCCTCCCTGGACAACCTGACGGTCGAATACCAGCGGTTGCTCGCCCTGCTTGAGGATGGTGCCGTCTCCCGCCAGGTCTTCGACAATGTCGAGGCCTCTCTGACCGAGGCCAAAGCTCGCTTGGCAACTGCGGTCGAAGGCCTGAAGCTGGCACGTGAAGGATTCCGCAGTGAAGATATCGATGCGGCACGCGCCGATCTGCGCGCTGCCCAGGCACGGACCGCCAGCGCCACGACCCGCCTGAATGATACCGAATGCCAGGTTCCGCAAGGGGGAGTTGTCCTGTCGCGGGTCAGGGAACCGGGCGCGATCGTTGGGGCCGGACAGACGGTTTTGACCCTTTCGCTCGATACGCCGGTCTGGATTCGCGCCTATGTCGAAGAGCCGGATCTG
Source organism: Desulfuromonadales bacterium (assembly GCA_037383085.1). Classification (GTDB taxonomy): domain Bacteria; phylum Desulfobacterota; class Desulfuromonadia; order Desulfuromonadales; family BM103; genus JARRPG01. The sequence goes on from JARRPG010000016.1 coordinate 13,008, forward strand.
GGACGCGTCTATCCAGGTATGGCGGCCGAGATTCTGACCGATTCGCGACCGCAGACGCCGTATACGGGGCATGTCGGTTACATCTCCCCGGAAGCTGAATTTACCCCTAAAACCGTTCAGACCGAAGAGTTGCGGACGCGCCTGGTCTACCAGGTGCGGATCATCGCTGACAACCCCGACCAGGGGTTGCGCCAGGGAATGCCGGTGACGGTCGAGTTGTCGAAAGAGGACCGGGCGGTTCGCCCGGAATAACATGACCGAGAATCAGTTGGTCATCGATCAGGTCACCTATCGCTACGGGGAACAGGAACCTCTGGCTCTCGCGACGTTATCCGCGACCATCCGGCCCGGTGTGATGACCGGCCTGGTGGGTCCCGACGGAGCCGGCAAAACGACCTTGATGCGCCTCATGACAGCGCTGCTTCTGCCCGCCTCGGGGCGAATCGAAGCCTTTGGTTTCGATACCCGGAAAGACGCCGACCGCTTGCATCGCATCATCGGCTACATGCCTCAGAAATTCGGACTTTACGATGACCTTTCGGTGATCCAGAATCTGTCCCTGTATGCCGATTTGCAAGGTGTGACCGGCGAGAGTCGTCGCCAAACCTTTAGTCGTCTGTTGTCCTTTACGGGCCTGGATCCCTATCAGAAGCGTCTGGCCGGCAACCTGTCCGGCGGAATGAAACAAAAACTCGGTCTGGCCTGTGCTCTGGTCCGCAAGCCCCGCCTGCTGCTGCTCGATGAACCGAGTGTTGGTGTCGATCCGGTGAGCCGTCGTGAACTGTGGCACCTGGTGCAGGACCTGGTGGCCGAGGAGACGGCGGTTGTCTGGTCCACCTCCTACCTGGATGAAGCTGAGCGGTGCCAAGTGGTGCTGCTGCTCGATAGCGGCGAACTGATCTATTCCGGGCCCCCCGAAAAGATGACCGAACGGGTGGCCGATCGTTGCTTCCAACTCCGCGGGATCAGTGGCAACCGACGCCAGGTGCTGTCACGGGCCATGCAGATGGATGCGGTTCAGGACGGCATCGTCCAGGGTCGGAGCCTGCGTCTGGTGCTGCATGCCGACCAGAAACCGCCCGATCCCTCAGACCTCGACGCCGGGCCCGAAGCCCGCCTGGAGCCGGTCGCGCCCCGTTTTGAGGATGCCTATGTCGACGCTCTCGGCGGTGGTCCCGGCGGGATTTCGGCACTGGCGGCCAGCATGGAGAGCCTGGGGAAAGACGACGAAACAGTGGTCGAAGCGGTCGGTTTGACGAAACGCTTTGGCAACTTCACGGCCGTGGAGGACGTCAGCTTCTCGATGCGGCGGGGGGAAATCTTCGGCTTGCTCGGTCCCAATGGCGCCGGCAAATCGACCACCTTCAAAATGTTGTGCGGCCTGTTGAAACCCTCCGCTGGGACAGGTCGGGTGGCCGGAGTCGACTTGCAGAAAGCGCCCGCCAAGGCGCGGTCCCATCTCGGCTACATGGCACAAAAATTTTCCCTCTATGGGGATCTCTCGACGCGGCAGAATCTGGAATTTTTTGCCGGGGTCTATGGACTGACCCGAGCACGGCAGAAAGACAGCGTGACGCGCATGATCGATATCTTCGGCTTGCAACCCCACCTGCGGGCCTCGGCCGGAGACCTGCCGCTCGGTTTCAAGCAACGCCTGGCGCTGGCTTGTTCGGTGATGCACGAACCGGCCGTCTTGTTTCTAGATGAGCCGACTTACGGTGTTGATCCCTTGACCCGTCGGGAATTCTGGACCCATATCAATGGCCTGGTCGAGCGGGGCGTCACGGTTCTGGTCACCACGCACTTTCTGGACGAGGCGGAGTATTGCGACCGCATCGGCCTGATCTATCGGGGTCAGATGATTTCCAGTGGTCCGCCCGATGACCTGAAAGACCAGGCGGCGACCGAGGAGAGGCCCGATCCGACCCTGGAGGAAGCCTTTATCGCGCGTATCAAACAGTGGGATGAGCAGAACGGAGCCGCCGCATGACAGACCCATTGCGTCGCCTGAAGGCCCTGGTGAAAAAGGAATTCCTGCAGGTTCTGCGCGATCCCAGCAGTTTGTTGATTGCCTTTGTCCTGCCGGCCATCCTGCTCTTCTTGTACGGTTTCGGGGTCTCTCTGGATGCCAAGAATATCCGGCTCGGAGTCGCGGTCCTGGACCGCGGCGAAGCTGCCGACGCGCTGACGGCGGGGTTTCTGTCCAGCCCCTATTTTACCACCCGGGTCAGCCGCAATGAGCGTCGCCTGGAACAGGACCTGATGGCCGGTCACCTGCGCGGGCTGGTCGTCATCCCGGAAGATTTCAGCCGTCGGTTGGAGCAAGGGAGTGGCCTCGCTCCCTTGCAGATTGTTGCCGATGGCAGCGAAACCAATACCGCCAACTATGTGCAGAACTATGCCCGGGGAGTCGTCGCCAACTGGTGGGAGATGCGGCAGAAACGCCTTGAGATTGCGCAACCCCCTGAACCGCAGTTGCTGACCCGAATCTGGTACAATCCGGAGCTGGAGAGCCGCAACTCGCTGATTCCGGGAGCATTGGCCATCATCATGGCGATTATCGGCACGCTGCTCACGGCCCTGGTGGTCTCCCGGGAATGGGAGCGGGGCACCATGGAGGCGCTCATGGCTACCCCGGTGGCGGTCGTCGAACTGATTGCCGGCAAGCTGATCCCATATTTTGTTCTCGGCATGCTGGCCATGCTCGGCAGCGTGGCGATCTCGGTCAGTTTGTTCGATCTGCCGTTTCGGGGCTCGTGGGCCGCCTTGCTGCTCAGCTCGGCAACCTTCCTGTTGGCGGCGCTCGGTCAGGGCCTGGTGATCTCCTCGGCCGCGCGAAACCAGTTTATCGCGGCGATGGTAGCTCTGGTGACCGGTTTCCTGCCGGCCTTCCTGCTCTCCGGATACATTTTCGAGATCGCCTCGATGCCGGCGCCGATCCGTCTGCTGACCTATATCATCCCGGCACGCTACCTGGTGACCAACCTGCAAACCATTTTTCTGGTCGGCGATATCTGGTCGCTGTTGCTGCCGAACGTGGCTATCCTGCTGTTGCTGGCCGCGGTGCTGTTTTTCTTCACCGCAGTCAAAACCGTCAAACGTCTCGGGTGAGCCGATGTTCAAGCGCATTCATGCCCTGATTATCAAAGAGATCCTGGCGCTTTTCCGGGACAAGAAGAGTCGTTTTGTTCTGATTGGTCCGCCCCTGATTCAACTCCTGGTCTTTTCCTTTGCCGCCACCCAGGAAGTCGAAAACCAGACCCTGGCGGTTCTCAACCTCGACCACGGCCGGCCAGCACTGACCCTGGCCCAGGATTTTGCCGCCGCCAGAACCTTCAGCAAAGTGATTGTCCTGCGGCAGCCGGCCGAGATCGCGCCGGTCCTCGATCAGCAGCAGGCGATTGCCGTGCTCTGGATCCCGGCGGATTTTTCCCGGGACCTGGCCGCGGGCAGGGAGGCGGAAGCCAGTTTCATCCTGGATGGGCGCAAAACCAATGCCGCGCTGATTGTCCGGGGCTACGCCCTCGAAATGATCAACCGCTTTCGAGCTGAGCTTGCGGCCAACGGTCGCGAACCCACCGGTGTCCGTCTGGTGTCGCGGAACTGGTTCAATCCCAATCTCGATTTTCGCTGGTACACCGTACCGAGCCTGGTCTGTGTCCTGTCGACGGTGATTGGTCTGCTGGTCACTGGCCTGTCGGTGGCCCGTGAACGCGAAATGGGGACCTTTGAGCAATTGCTGGTCTCGCCGCTGCATCCCTTCGAGATTCTGCTCGGTAAGGCGATCCCGGCCCTGGTGGTGGCGATGACCGAAGCGGCACTGATCGTTCTGATCGGCGTCTTTCTCCTGCAGGTCCCCTTCAATGGCTCTCTGTGGTTGCTGTTCGGCAGCATGGCGATCTTCCTGCTGGCCATCATCGGAGTCGGTCTGTTCGTCTCCTCGCTCTCCAGGACCCAGCAGCAGGCGGTCCTGGGTTCCTTCATCTTTCTGGTGCCGGCGGTCATTCTGTCCGGATTTGCCAGCCCTATCGAAAACATGCCGCAGTGGTTGCAGTCCTTTTCCTACGTCAATCCCTTGCGGTATTTCATGACGATTGTCCGGGGTCTCTTTCTGAAAGATATCTCACCAGCCATCGTCTGGGCAGATACCTGGCCCATGGCGATCATTGCTTGTGTGACCCTGTCTGCGGCCACCTGGTTGTTCCGGAAACGGATGGAATAAGTCACAACGGGAGGAAGTTTTTCGACCGGTCCAGCCTTCGTCAAGCATTCCAGCATGCGTGCATGCGGTGGCTGACCTGGTGGCGGCTACAATTCGATCTGCATGCCCATTTCGACCACCCGGTTGGGCGGCAGTCCGAAGTAGCTGGTGACCGTGCGAGCATTGCGGGACATCAGTTTGAACAGATGCTCGCGCCAGATGGCCATGCCCGGCCGCTCGGACGGGATGATCGTTTCCCGGCCAAGGAAGAAGGTCGTTTCCATCATTTTGAATGGTTCGCCACCCACTTCACAGGTGGCCAGAACCCGCGCCACATCGGGTTCGTCCATGAAACCGAAATGCAGGACCAGCAGGTAGATTCCCTGGCCGACCTCTTCATGCTCGCAGCGTTCCGTCGGCGGCACGTGCGGCACATCTTCGGTGACCACCGTCAGAATGACAATCCGTTGATGCAGGACCTGGTTGTGTTTGAGGTTGTGCAGCAGGGCCGAGGGCACGATGTGCAGGTTGCCGGACATATACACGGCGGTGCCGTTGACGCGATGCGGTTTTGGATCCTCAATCTCGGCCAGGAAAGCCTCAATCGACATGGCGTTTTCGCGCATTCTGCGAGCGAGAATCCGGCGGCCGGTCTTCCAGGTCGACATCAGAGTAAACACCAGGGCAGCGACCAGCAGCGGGAACCAACCGCCGTGCAGTATTTTGGCCAGGTTGGCGCCAAAGAAGGCCAGGTCGAAAATCAGGAAGCCACCGCACAGCAGCACCGAAGCGATGAGCGTCCAGTGGAAGCGTTCCCGGATGACGAAGAAAAACAGCAGGGTGGTGATGACCATGTCGGTGGTTACGGAAAAACCGTAGGCAGCAGCCAGGTTGCTCGACGAGCCAAAACCGATCACCAGACCGATACAGGAGAACATCAGGATCCAGTTGACCGCCGGCACATAGATCTGTCCGGATTCCTTGGCAGACGTGTGAGAGACGGTCAGGCGCGGACTGAAGCCCAGCTGAACAGCCTGGGAGGTAATCGAAAAAGCACCGGAAATCACGGCCTGAGAGGCGATGATCGTGGCGACCGTGGCCAGAATGACGAGCGGTATCAGGGCCCACTCGGGAGCCAGATAGTAAAAGGGGTTTTCCAGGATCTCCGGTCGCTGCAGCAGCAGCGCGCCTTGGCCGAAATAGTTGATGACCAGAGCCGGCAGGACGAGGATGAACCAGACCAGGCGAATCGGTTTGATGCCGAAATGACCGATGTCGGCATAAAGTGCTTCACCGCCGGTGACGACCAAAAAGACAGAACCGAGCACCAGAAACCCGGACCAACCGTTGTGCATCAAAAAACGCAGCGCATGATGCGGGCTGAGAGCAGCAAGGATCTCCGGATAGCGAAGGATCTGGCGGGCACCGAGAATCGCCAGGACAGCGAACCAGATGAGTGTCAGAGGACCGAAGATGGCGCCGACCCGGCCGGTCCCGCGATGCTGCACCAGGAACAGGGCAACCAGCACCGCAACCGTCAGCGGAATGATGTACGGCGAGATCGCCGGGGCCGCCACCCGCAGTCCCTCGATCGCCGAAAGAACCGAAATCGCCGGGGTGATCATGCCATCACCGTAGAGCAGTGCCGCGCCGAACAGGCCGAGGATGATCAGCATTTTGCGTTTGTCTTCGTCACGCGTCTTGTGCGGCAGGATCAGAGCGGTCAGGGCCATGATGCCGCCTTCCCCCTGGTTGTCGGCACGCAGGATGAAGCTGAGATATTTCAGGGAGATGACCAGGATGAGGGCCCAGAAGATCAGCGACAGGATCCCAAAGATGTTATCCGGTGTGGGGTCCAGATTGTGACTGATGTGAAAACATTCCTTCAGGGCATAGAGCGGGCTGGTGCCGATATCCCCGAAGACCACACCGAGAGCGGTCAGGGCGAGAGTGGCCAGGGAACTGCTGGGCAGGTGCCCCGAAGTGTTGGCCGGTGTATCGAGGCCTGGGGTGTCAGTCATAGCGGGTCATCTTTCATGCCGGCCTTGCCCTTGTTCCTCAAGCTAACAGGATGTTAACTGTTCATTGTAACAGAGAGGGCTCCGGGCTCATCCCGCTGCCGCAACGAACCTGCTGTTGCCCATGTCTCAGGATGTCGACAGACTGTCAAGCAGCTGATAATACTCCTGGATCGATTGCAAAGACAGCATCATGATGTGGTAAAGAAGCCAGCTTAAGATCAGGATCACGATCGTCAGGCCAACTTTCCAGGCCACTGATGTGTGCGGCCGCCACCAGATCAGGGGCAGGGCCAGAGGGCCGACACAGAACAGGGCAAGCACAATGAATGACGTCCGAAAGTACCAGGGTTGCGGCGCCGTTTCCGGGTGCGATCGCAGGTGCGGTTCCAGAAATTCATTGCAGTGCTTGCACTTGATTGCCGCGTCCTGAATCTCTTCAGCACAAAAGGGGCATGTTTTCATCGCTTGTCCTTGCCGTTGCCGCGTGTGCGAGCCGGATATCTTTCCGGGCCACCTGGCACACCATGCCAGAAGATCCGGGTCCTTGTCTACGGCGACGTGCCTTCGATAACTGCGGCGATGTCGGTCATTTTGTCACGGGCATCCGCTTCGCCGATCGCCATCATCTCGCGCAGATAGGAGGTGTCGAACATGACGATGCTCAGCCAACCCGGACTGCCGGCCCGGTGCGTCCCGAGACCGCGAACCAGATAGCGGAACATCTTGGGCAGATCATGCTGAAACGTGTCGGCGAGTTCACTGATATTGCGTGACGGTCTCTGTAGGAAAAAATCAATATGCCGAAATCCGCTTGCGGTGTCACCCGTTCGCTCTGCCAACAGCCGATTGATCCGTTCCATCATCTGGGCATCCTGCAGAAAAAGGTCGAGAAAGATCGCGTTGAGCAAAGTCCCGATCACCTGGGCCGGTGGCGGGTGTTCGGCAAGGCTGACGGTGCTCAGGCCGTCGTCCGGCTTCTCGTAACGGGTCGATACGGCAAGAATCCGCTGTGCGCCGAGGTGCAGGGCCGGGGCCAGGGGGGCGGTCTGCCGAAGGCCCCCGTCACCGAACCAGCAGTCCTCAACCCGTACGGCCGGGAAAAACAGGGGGAGGGCGGCCGAGGCCATGATGTGATCGATGGTCAGTTCGGCGGTCACGCCATAACGATGTGGCCGATCCCAGGAGGCGATCTCCTTGCCCTGAACCCAGGTGACCGCCCGGTCCGCGCAGTAATCGGTGGCCGAAATGGCCAGCGCTTTCAGATGTCCCCGGCGCAGGTTTTCACGAATTCCGCCGAGGGCTGTGCCGTCGGTGGCAAACTGTCCCTCGAGCAGTGTGCGCAAAGGGGAGGGATCAACCATGCCGCGTCCCGACGGAGCCTGAATGAGGCCCCCGGAAACAAGGCTGATTTGCCAGTGGAGCAGGTTCTTGAGCAGTGAGATCGAGTCGGTTCGGAAGACCTGTTCGATGGTCAGGTTCTGCCACAGCCGGGACAAGTCTTCGACAGCCACGGCAAAGGGGCCCCTGTGATTGGCCAGAAAAACGGCGTTGAGCGCACCGGCGGAGACGCCGGTCAGGATCGGGGCGTCGAGTTCCGGGTAGTGACTGGCGAGGCCACGAAGAAAACCGACTTCATAGGCGGCATGGGCGCCACCGCCGCCGAAGACCAGGGCCAGTAAGTCATGATGGTTCTTGGTGTCGTTAGAGTCAGGCATCAGCTCACCCGGGTTGCGAACGCTCAATCTCTTTGCAGGGCCACGGCAGCGGCGATCAGGGACAAATGGGTCAGGGCCTGAGGAAAGTTGCCGCACATCTCTTTCCGGTTCGAATCGAATTCTTCGGCCATGAGGCCGAGATCGTTGGCTGTGGCTGCAGCTGTTTCGAAAGTGCGGCGGGCTTCATCACAGAGTCCCTGGTCGGCGAGACATTCGGCCAGCCAGAAGGTGCAGGCCAGAAAACTCCCTTCATGGCCAGCCAGTTGATCGCTCGGGTAGCGGCGCAGCAAACCGTCCACTTCCAGGTCCTTGCGGATCGCCGCAATGGTCCGGACCATGCGCTCGTCCTTGGCATCCAGGAACCCGAAAATCGGCATCAACAGCAGCGAGGCATCCATGACCGGGGTGTCGAAAGCCTGAATGAAGACACCGCGTTTGCGGTCATAGCCCTGGTCTTCGATGACGTTCCGGATCTCCGCACAGGTCTTGCGCCATCGCGCGACGGGTGCCTTGCGGTGCAAATCATTGGCCAGTCGCAGACCCCGATCAAGTGCGACCCAGCACATCGCTTTCGACAAGACGAAATGACGGGGTTTGCCACGGATTTCCCAGATGCCTTGGTCGGGATATTGCCAGCGTTGTGCAGCCTCTTCGATCAGTTCGCAGAGAAATTCCCAGTAGTCATCATCCGGTGATTGACCGCGTTGATGCCAGCGCCAGGCCAGGTCGAGCAATTCGCCATAAACATCAAGCTGTGTCTGCGTCTCGGCCGCGTTGCCGATCCGCACCGGCTTGGCGCCCCGGTAACCTGCCAAGGTGTCGATCTCATATTCATGCAGCCGCCGTTCGCCCCCCAGGCCGAAGAGGATCTGCAGTTCAGCGGCGCTGCCCGCACAGCTGCGTTCCATGAAGCGACGAAACCCGTCCGCTTCCGCGGTGAAACCGATCGTCGCCAGGCTGCGGACGGCAAAGGAAGAGTCCCGCGCCCAGGAAAAACGATAATCCCAGTTGCGCGATGCCTGCGACGCTTCGGGCAGCGATGTGGTCGCTGCAGCGGCAATGGCCCCGCTGGGTGCATTGGACAATCCCTTCAGGACAATCGCAGAGCGCATCACCGATTCCGTCGCCGGACCGGAGAAGTCGAAAGGTTCGGTCCATGTCTGCCACCAGGTTCGGGTCTGTGCGAGCCGTTCTTCCAGGTCCGTGATTGCCGGGGGGGAGACCATGCCGTCATCGAGGTCTTCCGGTCGCCGAAAGAGGATCGACAGATACTTGCGTTCGCCCTGGGTGAGGTGACACCGTCCTGCTAGGCCATGACGCCCATCGGGCTGCCACACCGGATCGCCCGACAAGAGCAGACCGGTGGCTCCGCCGATGGCCAGAAAATGATCGGCCTGACGCCGAATCCAGGGCTGAATGGCGGCGTAATCGAAGCGCGGTGCAAAGGTCAGTTGCAGCGTCATCTCGCCTTCAAGACAGTCGATCATTCTGATCAGTTGCCGGTAAGGATTATGGCACCCCCCTTCACGCATCGGTAAAAAGTCGATCAATCTGGTTCGGCCGGAGGACGTGGAAAAAGTGGTTTCCAGGATCAACGATCGCTCCTGGTAACATCTGTGCATCTCGAAGTCCTGCACCGGACGGATTTGCCAGTATCCGCCTTTCTCCCAGTCGAGCAGTCGACCGAAACAGCTCGGCGAATCAATGCGCGGCATGCAGCACCAGTCGATTGATCCCGATCGTGACACCAGCGCGCAGGAATGACAGTCTGAGATAAAAGCATAATCGCTGATTGGTGGGTATGCTGGCGGCTGTCGCTGGTTCATGCGCAAAGTCTCCTGTGATCGGTGTCCCGGTTCGATCCGGAATCTCCCTGACTTTCATTTTAACAGCAAAAGGTTGGACTTCGAGATCAGCCGGGTCCGCCCGACCTCGTCCGGCACAGTTGGTCGACTCAGAACAGGACCGGCCGAGTGATTTTTCAGGAGAAAGAAATGAAAAGACGAATCGCGTCGCCACGGTCACTGCTGCGATCGGAGCCGATGGATCCACCAGATCAGGCCCCCCGTGACGGCGATGGCCAGCATGATCCATACCTCGACCCGTTTCAGTTCACCGAAGAACCCTTCGAGGGCCTGACCGAAAAAATAGCCGGCCCAACCGACGGCGAGCGACCAGACCACCGCACCCAGCAGGTTCAAGGGGATGAACAGGCGGGGTGAGATGCCGGCGATGCCGATGGCGAAGGGGGTGACGGTGCGCATCCCGTAAAGGAATCGAAAACCCAGGATAATCAGCAGGCGATGCTTCTTGATCAGGGCTTGCGCTTTCTCGACGCGGGCCTGCCGACCGGGCTTCTGGAAAAAGCGCGCGTCGCTGTGCCGGCGACCGATTTGGTAGAACAACTGATCACCAATGAAGGTGCCCAGGAATCCGCAGACAATGACCGTTGCCAGGTCGAGATAACCACGATGGGCTGCAAAGCCGCCCAGGGCCAGGACGGTCTCACCCTCAAGAAAGGTTCCGACCAGGATGGCGAGGTAGCCGAACTGGCCGATCAAAGCCTCCATAGTAAACGTCTCCAAGACACGGCTTACTGGTCTTTGCGGGGTTGCTGGCAGCAAGCAACGGTTCTTTAAGCAGGATATCGAAACTTTTCACAATCACAATGGGGTTGTGCCCCTGGCAAGGGCAGAATCGATGCGCAAGCGTCGCTCCGTGCGGGGTCATGATGGCCGAAAGAAGAGAAGGTCTTGGTGATTGCGAGTGGCTCGAAAGCCACCAGTTGCGCGGTCCGTTTTGTTTGGTTATTATCGAGAAATAACTGAAATTGCTTGCGGTTTATTTGTCCTCAGGGATGGTCTGCATCCGTTCGGGTGGCCGTGCAGACGGTGGTCTGGGACAGCGATGCGTCGATCGTTTCTGGTCCAGCGGTGCGGAAGGATTTGCCGATGACGGCCGTGGAGAAGGTGATCGAAAAATACCAGCAACAGATCGGCCGGGAAATCCATGTCGGTCCCTGGCTCGAAATCGACCAGCAGCGGATCGATGCCTTTGCCCGCATCACCGGTGATGAACAGTGGATTCATGTCGATCCGTACCGGGCGGCGGAAGAGTCTCCCTACGGGACGACAGTCGCCCATGGCTTCCTGACCTTGTCGCTGTTGCCCTACCTGACGCAAAGCAACCAGCCGGGGTTCTTTGAGAGCAACTATCCGGGCATGCGTCTGCGCGTCAATTACGGTCTCAACAAGGTGCGTTTTCCCGAACCGGTCCGTTGTGGCGCCAAGATTCGCGCCCGGACCGAGGTGCAATCGGTGAACGCTGTCGACAAGGGCGTGCAGATCGTCTATCGCCTGACGATCGAAATTGCGGACCGGGACAAGCCTGCCTGCGTTGCCGAACAGGTCGTGCGGGTGTATCCTTGAAATCGGTTGCTGGCTGATGGGGCTGGGGGCTGGTTGGTTTTTTAAAAATCTCTTTTGAAAGTGAAATAATGTCAATGGCTATTGAAAAGTTCAAATTGGACAGCGAAAAAGCCGTCCTGGTGGTGATCGATATCCAGGAGCGGCTGGTCCCGGTGATGCCCCAGGATATCTATCCGGCTATGCGCGCCACCGTGCGCATGCTGGTCGACGCGGCGCAACTGCTGAATGTGCCGGTAGTCACCACGGAACAATACCCGAAGGGCATCGGACATACCGTGCCTGAACTGTCTGCGGCCTGTCGGGAGAGGGTGGTCGAAAAGGTCAGCTTTGGTTGTTGCGGCGAGCCCGATTTTATGACAGCGCTGCGGGAGACCGGTCGCAGTCAGGTGATCGTGACCGGCATGGAGGCTCACGTCTGCGTCTACCAGACCGTCCTCGGTCTGCTCGAGGCGGGATACCATGTTCACCTCGTTGCAGATGCCGTCTGCTCACGCAACAAGCGAGATTTCCAGGCCGGTCTGAAGAATGCTGGTCAGGCCGGCGCGGTTGTCACCACTGCGGAGATCGTCCTGTTTCAAATGCTGCAGAATTCGACTCACGCCCACTTCAAAGCCTTGTCGAAGATGATCAAGGACAGACAGTAAACCAGAAATACGAGGCGCGAAGTGCGAGATGCGCGTCATTGATTATCCCGCCTCGCGTCTCGCGCTTCCCACTTCACAAAATGGAGGCCCTATGGCCCGCAAGGTCTTTGTCGCCGCGACCGGTCAGAACAGTGGTAAAACCACCACCAGCCTCTCTCTGATGTACATGGCCCGCAAGACCTACGACCGGGTCGGTTTCATCAAGCCGCTGGGTCCGAAACCGATCGTCACCGATAACGGTATGACTGTCGACAAGGATGCCGCGCTGATGGCCGAAGTCTTCGGTCTGGAAGATGATCTGGCCTTGATGTCGCCGGTTGTCCTGATGCCTGGAGACACCCGTAAAATTCTCGACGGCACCCTCTCCGGCGCGGAGATGGAACGGAAGATTCTTGCCGCCATCGATGAACTGGCGCACAAAAACGATTTTCTGATTATCGAAGGGGCGGGACACACCGGTGTCGGTTCGGTGATCGGTTTCTCCAACGCCAGGATTGCGCAACTGGCCGCCGCTCCGGTCCTGATGGTCACCGGCGGCGGGATCGGCAACGTCGTCGATGCCGCGTTCATGAACCTTGCCCTTTTCAAGCAGGAAGGCGCCGAGGTCCGGGCCATCCTGGTGAACAAGATCATGCCGCAGAAACGGGACGAGACCCTGCATTACCTGGAACGTGCTTTCAGCCGGGAGTCATTCAAGGTGATCGGCGGCTTCAATTACCAGCCGATTCTGGCGAACCCGACCTTACGTCGCATCAGCCATGTGCTCGACACGCCCTTGATGGGCAACCCGGAGACGGCAGGTCAGATCGTGCATCATGTGCAGATCGGGGCGGCGTCGACCCAGCGCGTGACCGAACTGTTAATGGAGTCGTCCCTGGTCATCGTCACCAGCAGCCGCGATGAACTGCTGGTGACGCTGGCGAACATTTACAACCTTCCCGAGTATCGTCATTTGCTGGCCGGGCTGATCATCGCCGGTCTCGCCGATGTCAGTTCGATCACCCAGAAAATTCTCGATCGCAGCGGTATTCCCTACATGCGCACCACCGACACCACAGCCGAGGTTTTCAACCGGATCAACGAAGACGTTTCGAAATTGAATGCCCAGGACAGCCAGAAGATCGACCTGGTCATGGAACTGGCGGATCGGCGCTTTAAATTTGATGCCATCGATGCCTTGCTGGGAGCACACCCCCAAATCGATCCCTCCCGTGGCGGGGACCAGCGCGGATGACAGCCCCGCGTGAAAAATCCGGGCTCGGGGGACAAAGAAATCGGTTCACTTATCCGCCTTGACGTTTTACGATTGAAAGGCGTTGATCCAATTCACATCAAAGGACGGGAGAGAGCCTCATGCAGATTGCACTGATCGGAATCGGCAAAATTGCCAACTACCAGATGCAGGCCATTACCCACACCAAGGGCATCAAACTGGTCGATGCGCATGATCTCGACCCGAACAAAGCCGAAGAACTGCCGGGCAGTGTCCACTTCCACGACAATCTGGAAAAAATGCTGCAAAAATCAAAAGCCGATGCGTTTCTCGTTTCGACACCGACCAATGCGCACTTCGAAGTGGCCATGCAGGTGATCGAATCGGACCGTATCGCCATCGTCGAAAAGCCGCTCTGCACCAGCCAGTCGGAAATGGACGCCCTGCTGACGGCGGCCCGCACGCGCAAATTGCCCTTGTACACGGCATTTCATCCAGCCTATGGCCGTGAGGTTGACTGGTGGCGCGAACAACGTGATGCCAGCAATTTCGATCTCGGTGATCTGCTGGGTTTCGATACCTGTTTTGCGGATCCCTATTACATTGATGGCAAACTGACGCTTGGCGCTGTGGGCAAGGCCGGCGCCTGGACCGACAGCGGTGCCAGCGGTCTCAGTGCCCTGTCCCGGTTGATCGATCTGGCCACTATGAAACTGGTCGACGGGCGCATGACGATCATCCCCTCGCTCGATTGCGCGCAGGTTCAGGGCCTGGGGATCTATAGCTTCGCGACTCAGGAACGCACTGGTTACGGAACGGTTGATACCAACTGGACTCTGGGCAAAAACTACAAGACCACCCATCTGCGTTATGAAAACGGCACGGTTGAACTGGATCATGCCAGAGAGGTCGCACTCTTACGCATGACCGGTCAGGAAAAGCTCTCCTTCAACCTGGCGACCGACAAGCCACGGCTGGTCAACCACTATTGCGGGGTCTTTGCCGACTTGACGGCAAAGTATTCCCAAGGCGAAGACAACACCGAACTGTCGGAAGTGCTGCATCGCCTGTTGTTTGCGGCCATGACCCATTGATGGCCGCTGCGTTTTTTGATCTGCGTGTAGGCAGAGTCCGGTGGCCGATGCCATGATGCAGCAGCGTCTGCAAAAAATTATTGCCGCCGCCGGACATTGTTCGCGCCGGCGTGCGGAACAACTGATTGCCGAGGGGCGGGTCCGGATTGATGGTCGGGTGGCGACGCTCGGCGAACAGGCCGACCCGGAAACCTGCCGGATTCAGATTGACGGGCAACCTCTCAGGACTGCAGAGCGGCCTGTCTATGTCCTCCTCAACAAACCGATCGGTGTCGTGACCAGTCTGCGTGATCCCGCCGGCCGCCCTGTGGTTACGGACCTGGTCAAGGAGATCCCGGAGCGTCTTTTTCCTGTCGGTCGACTCGACATCAACACCGCGGGATTGTTGCTGCTGACCAACGACGGGGAACTGGCCAACCGACTTGCTCATCCGAGTCACCAGGTTGCCAAGCGCTACCTGGTCAAGGCGCGCGGCCATCTGTCTGATGATGCTCTGCANCGACGGCTCCAGCCCGGGTTGACAAGGTGCGGGTTCATGGCCGCCATACCTGGTTTGAAATCACGATTCATGAAGGACGCAACCGTCAGGTGAGACGGATGTGTGAGGCTCTCGGCCACCAGGTCAGTCGGCTGATTCGGATCGGTTATGCCTTTCTGACCCTTGACGACCTGGCGCCGGGGCAGAAGCGGTTCTTGACCAAAGCCGAAGTGAAACGATTGCAGAACCTTCCGCATCAACCGGTGGCCAACAGTCGCCAATCAGGGAGCAGAAAATGACGATAACGCTTGATTACACCAACATGATGGCCGATGCCATCGGTAACGAATACGGGCTGCAGGATGCCGATATCGCGGCGCTGGAACAGCGAACGCAGGCGATCCATGAGCAAATCCAGGAGCGTCGCCATAAAGGGGAACTGCCCTTTTACGAGCTGCCGCATCAGTCGGAGAGTGTCGATGACATACAGCGCCTGGCCGATTCGGTCCGGGAGCGATTCGACAACCTGGTCGTCCTGGGGATCGGCGGCTCGGCGCTTGGCACGATCGCCATCTTCAATGCCCTGTGCCCCGGACACAATCTGCGTGACCCGGAGCAACGCCGGGGCTGGCCGCGGCTGTTCGTCCTCGACAATGTTGACCCCGATGGGTTCGCCGGTCATCTGGATCTGTGTGATCCGGCCCGTACTGGATTCCTGGTCATCAGCAAATCGGGGACGACCGTCGAGACGACTGCCCAGTTTCTGGTTGCCCGGCAGTGGGTGACGGCTGCGGTCGGCGACGATTACCGGGATCACTTCATCCTCATTACCGACCCGGAAAAGGGTTTGCTGCGTGAACTTGCCGACTGCGTCGGTTATCGCAGCTGTGACATCCCGGCCGGTGTCGGCGGACGCTTCAGTGTCTTCACCCCGGTCGGTTTGCTGCCGCTGGCCTGTGTCGGAGTCGATATCCGTGCTCTGCTGCAGGGTGCCGCCTCTTTTTCGTCACACGTCTGTGACTCGATGCTGGAGAAAAACCCGGCCTATCTGAATGCCGTGCTGCAATATCTGGCTTATCGCAAGGGTTTGCATATGAGCGTGATGATGCCTTACAGCGACCGTCTGCGTGATCTTGCCGACTGGTTTCGCCAGCTCTGGGCGGAAAGTCTGGGTAAGAAGTTCGCCACCGATGGTCGCGTCTGTCACGTCGGCCCGACGCCTATCAAGGCTCTGGGCACAACCGATCAGCACTCTCAGGTGCAACTCTACGTTGAAGGTCCCTTTGACAAAGTCGTGACGTTTGTGGCCGTCGACCAATTCGCAAGCGAACTGACCTTGCCCGAGTACGACGCCTGTCCCGGAATGGCTTATCTCGCCGGGCACACGATGAATGAATTGATTGACGTGGAACAGCGGGCCACGGCGGCGGCACTCGTCAAGAATCGCCGCGCCAACTGCACGATCCGTATCCCCGAGGTGTCGGCAGCGACAATCGGCGCGTTGATTTTTTTGTTCGAGGTGCAAACGGTCTTTGCCGGTTACCTCTTCGATGTCAATCCTCTGGATCAACCCGGCGTCGAAGAAGGCAAACAGTTCACTTATGCCTTGATGGGCCGTCAGGGCTTTGCCGACAAGGCCTCTGAATACCAGGCCATTACCGCCCGGCCGGCGGCGCGGCGAAAAATCTTTTCGTGAGTTCTATTCCTTTGATTTTTAAAGAAAAAATGATGTCTGTGCACAAGGCATGTTTGCTTGACATGATGTTTTTTAATCGTTTAGAGTGTGATGTTAGATTCACATGAGACTCTGATGTGAGATTTGCAACTGCCAACGCGATAGAGAGAACCCTTGGCCAATAAAGACAAACTCATTGCAAGTGCGCAAAAGTTTCTCGCCAAAGGGCAGATTCCGAAGGCGATTCACGAATACCGCAAACTGGTCAACGCCTTCCCGCGGGATGTGCGCAATCGACAGAAACTTGCCGAGCTGCTCAGTCGTGACAGGCGCAGCGAAGAGGCTCTCAACGAATACGCCTCCGTCGCCGCCCACTATACCGACACGGGTTTCTACCTTAAGGCGATCGCCGTCTACAAGCAGATGCAGAAGCTTGATCCGTCCCGGATCGATCTCTGCCACCGTCTCGCTGAACTCAATGTCAAGCAGGGCCTGATCGGCAACGCGCTGACCGAGTACCGCAACCTGGTCGCCTACTACGATAAGAACGCGATGTATCAGGAGGCCATTGAGGTACTGGAGAAGATGGCCGAGCTTGACCCTGACAATCTCAATATCGTGGCCAAAACCGCGGAATGCTATGTGGCCCTGGACCGCACCGATGATGCGCTGGAAAAAATCCAGGACATTGTCGCGCCACTGGCGGCCCGGGGTGAGCATATCAAAGTCATCAAGCTTTACGACCGCTTCCTGGACATCTGTCCGGACGAGGGGCCCTCGCGTCTGCCCCTGGCGAAGGCTCTGATCGGTAATGGTGCGCCGGACAAAGCGATCCAGATTCTCAAACCCTTGCTCAAACATGCGCCGGAAGACCCTGAAATCAACAGATGTCTTGCCGAGGCGTATGTCGCCGACAAAGATTTTGACAACGCCCGGCTGACGCTCAAACACCTGCTGAAACAGGACGAGACGGATTTGGATCTGTGCACGGCTTACATCCGGGTCTGTTTTGATGCCAATGACCCGGAGCAGGCGCAGCATCAGCTTGATAAATGGCAAAATGCCTTTTTTGAGCAGGATCGCCTATCGCTGCTGCATGAGCTCTACGGGCAACTTCAACAGTGCCTGCCCGAGGATGACGCGGTTGCCGAGACTCTGGCGGCGATCGCTGATATCATCAACGAAGCGGCCGAACCGGATCAATCCGAGCCGCTTGAGGCGGCCGCCGACGATGCCACACCGGACGATCCGGCGACCAATGACACCCCTGTCGATGTCGTGGATCCTGAGCGTCGTACGGTCGACAAAACC
>JARRPG010000017.1:0-66770 GCA_037383085.1 Desulfuromonadales bacterium
GAGCGCAGCGAGTTTGGGGGAGCCCCCGGTCTGGTTGTGGAGCGCAGGGAACCCGCTTCAGCGGGTGCGACATTCGGGGGTGTCTTGGGTCCAGGGGATTGGACAAGCAATCCCCTGGTCGCCGTCCGGGGGCGAGTCCCCGGATTGCACAACGAAAAGGTGCGTCACCATGACCAACGTCCGGTTCCCGGAATTCCCGGATGAACCTTTCTTTATGCAAAAGACGGAGATGGACCCGAGATGTTTCGCATTTTTTCGACGTCTGATCCCGCGAGTTGCTCAGTTACGCAGCCGGTAACTGCGGGCAATCAAAATCGCGGCCCAGATGAACAATGCCAATGCCATAAGGCCAGCAATGCCGAAGGAGATGGCGAAGGGCAGGTCGCCCACTCCGAGCAAGGCATGCCGGAAGCCATCAATCAGATAGAACAAGGGGTTCAGGTGAGAGAGTTGGGCCCAGAGCGAAGGCAGAATGGAAATCGGGTAGAACACGCCACCGAGATAAATCAATGGCAGAATAATGAAATTGGTGTACATCGACAAAGAGTCGAAGTTATTAGCATGGATGGCGGCGATGATGCCGAACTGGGCAAACAGGAAGCTGGCCAGGCAGGCCATACCCAGGCCCGCCAGGGGATACGCCCAGGGCAAGGGGGCAAAAAAGATGGAAATCAGCCAGACAATCAAGCCGACCCCCAGGCCGCGCAACATGGCCGCCAGCGTATAGGCCATGATGAACTGGGCGGGGGTAATCGGGGTGACCAGCAGGTCGACGATATTGCCCAGATAGCGGGACATGAACAACGAGGATGCGACATTGGCAAAAGAGTTGTTGATGACCCCCATCAGAATCAATCCGGGAATGACGAATTGGGCATAACTGAACCCTTCCAGGACGCTGATGCGGTCACCAAGCGTGGCGCCGAAGACAAACAGGTAGAGGGAGGCCGTGATCACCGGCGTCACCAGGGTTTGCGAGGCAACGCGCAGGAAGCGGCGGACTTCCTTCTGCAGCAGAGTGTAGAAGGGCAGCCAGGGAATAAAATCCACGGGGCGGGTCGGTTTCATGGTTGAGGTCCGGCCGGCTTGGTGATTTCCAGAAAAACCTGTTCCAGACCGGTTCGCTGGGTTTCGATATCGGCAATCGGCAGGCCGAGGTGGCAGAGGTTTTTCAGCAATTCCCCCATCGGCTGACTGGCCGACAGCGTCAGCTTCAAGGTGGTCCCGGATTCGTCGAGCGCGGCATCATGGCAACCGAGATCCGCGGGGATCTCCTGAATCGGTCTTTCCAGTGAGAGCAACAGGGTGCGGGTGCCGAGGCGCTTTAACAAGGTGGCCGTGGCTTCCATGGCGATCAGCTTGCCATGATTCATGATCGCGACCCGATCACACATCTGCTCGGCCTCCTCCAGGTAGTGCGTGGTCAGGAGAATCGTCGTGCCCTGGCGATTGATCTCGCGGACAAAATCCCACAGGGTCAGGCGAAGCTCAACGTCAACGCCGGCAGTGGGTTCATCGAGGATCAAAAGCCTTGGTTTGTGCAGCAGTGCCTTGGCGATCATGAAGCGGCGCTTCAGACCGCCGGACAGCTTGATCATGACCTTGTGCAGATGAGGCCTCAGGCCGAGCTGGTCGATCAGGTGCTGACGCCAATCGGCATTGTCACGAACGCCGTAGTAGCCGGCATGGAAGCGCAGCGCCTGGTCGATCGTGAAAAAATTGTCGATGACGACCTCCTGGTGCATGACCCCGACCATGCGCCGTGTTTTGCGGTACTCTTTGCGATTGTCGTGACCGAAGACCTGTATGCTGCCGCTGTCGATCCGGGTGACCCCGCCGATCATATTGATGGTGGTACTCTTGCCGGCACCGTTGGGGCCGAGCAGACCAAAAATTTCGCCGTCTTCGATGGTGAAGGCAATGTCATCGACCGCACGGGTGCCCTCATAGGCTTTGCACAGGTTGTTGATCGCAAGAGCTGGAAGGACCATAGCGCTACAACTTATGCCGCGTCGGCTGAGAAAGTCAAGCGCACCCCCGGCGATGATTGACAAGGGCTGGGGCAGAGAGTCATTATAAAGACGGTTTTAACAATAACTGGCCGGATTCGACGACAAAATCCGGCCGCTTTTGACAGATCAAGGAGAGGATCAAAAAATGCAACGAATCGGATCTTTGACGATATTGCTGCTGGCCGCGTTGCTGGTCGCCGGTCCGGCTTTTGCCGAACTGCAACACGAGTTGGTCAAGCGTCAACCGCTTGACAAAACGCCCCTGGTGGTTGCCCAGAGCGTCTCTGATGGCCGGCTGTTCGTCCTGCTCGAGGGCGGCGTGGTGCAGATTTTTTCTCCTGAGGGGCAACCTCAGGAGCGTTTCGAGGTTGATGCGGCAGTGACCACTCTGGAGGTTTCGCCCGATGGACAGCGCCTTTATCTCGGCAACGGGCAACGCAACGAACTGCAGATTATTGATCTGTCGATCGTCCATGATCTGCCGGTCGGCAATTCGGCGGTCAAAGGCCCGGCCAATGCGCCGGTGACGATTACCGTCTTCGACGATTTCCAGTGCCCTTACTGCGCCCGCCTGGCGCCGGTCCTGGCGAAGGTTCTGGAAACCTACCCCACCCAGGTTCGCCTGGTGTTCAAGCATTTCCCCTTGAGCATGCACACCTTTGCCCGCCAGGCGGCCATGGCCAGCATCGCTGCACGTCGGCAGGACAAATTCTGGCCCTTGCATGATCTGCTGTTCGCCAATTACAACACCCTGGACGAGGCCAAGATCCGGGAACTGGCCGAAAGTGCCGGTCTCGATATGGCGCGTTTTGACAAGGACCTGCAGGATCCGGCCTTGGCGCAGGAGGTCTCCGCCGATATGCAGTTGGGTGCCCGGGTTGGTGTGCGGGGGACCCCTTCGGTCTTCGTCAATGGGGTGCTGCTGAAAGACCGCAGCATGAACGGATTTCAGCGGGCGATCCAGGCCGGACTGGAATAGCCCACCGCTCAGAACGATGCCAAAAGGCTCTTTTTAAAACGGCCTGAGGATGACGGTCAGTTGCCGTCCGGGGCGACCTCTGCGTCCACTTTACGGTGTTTGCCGAACAGTCGCGCAACGACAATGCCGATCTCGTAGAGCACGATGAAGGGGAGCGCCAGGGCGGTCTGCGAAAAGACGTCCGGCGGGGTCAGCATGGCACCGACCAGGAAAGCCGCGAGCAGAGCGAACTTGCGATTGCGGGCCAGCATCTTGTGATCAACGACGCCCATCCGGGCGAGGAAAAAGATCACCACCGGCAGCTCGAAGACCAGGCCGAAGGCCAACAGCAACTTGCTCGACAGGGAGAGATAGGCGCCCATCGACAGCATGGCGTTCAAGTCGCCACTGCTGGTACCAAATTCGATGAGGACCTTGAAGGCCATTGGAAAGACATACCGGAAGCCGAAAAACGTGCCCACCGCAAAACAGAGGGTACTGGCCAGGACGAAGGGGATCACATAGCGTTTTTCGTGTTGATAGAGGCCGGGCGCAATAAAGGACCAGAGTTGCCAGAAAATCACCGGCAAAGCGACCAGAAAACCGGCCAGGGCGCCTATTTTCAGGAAGGTAAAAAAGGGTTCGGTGGCGGTGATAAAGACCAGCGAGGTGCCTTCCGGCAACGCCTGGCGGACCGGGGAGGCAATCAGGTCGAAGAGCTTCTCGGCAACGGCATAGCAGGCCAGGAACGCCACCAGCCAGGTCACTCCCGAGACAATCAATTTGCGACGGAGTTCCTCGAGATGCGCGGTCAAGGGCATCCGGTCATCGCTCATCGGAGGCATCCTTGGCCGTGTCCTCAGCAGCATCCGAGGGGGCTGCGGTTGCGGTCTCCGTCTTCGTTGCGGCCGGCGAATCCTCCGCGGCGGTCTGCGGCGGGTCGGTGTCGGCTATTTCAGAGCCGGCCTCATCAGTGGCCCCGGGCGGCGTGAGTTTTCCCGGCGGCTGCGATGGTCGCCAGTCGCTGTGCTGGCGCGTTTCTTCTTCAAAGCTCTGCTTGAGTTCGTCGGTGGCGCGCTTGAATTCCGAAAAGCCGCGACCGAGGGCCCGCGCCAGATCGGGCAACCGTTTGGGGCCGAGCACGATCAGGGCAATCGCCAAAATCAGGAGCAATTCAGGAAATCCGATACCGAACATCTCAAGTCACCGTGAAACGGAGTTAAAAGCGCTTAAAGTGAGCTGAGAATACCGGCAAAACCGGTTCCTGTCAAGACAGCGCATGTCAGGTATAAGCATTTGACATATCAAGGTTTTTACTCTAGTATACGGCAATCTTCGCTGCTGGAAAGAGGCGGCGGTTGTAATCAGAAGGCGACAAACCCCTTGTACAGCGGGTCGGTCGAGAGACCGAAGCCTTTGTCCCCGGGCTCCGGCCGTCTGTTGGCCGGTTGCCCTGCCGTGGTGAAACCATGAATCAGCAGCAGACCATCAAAGAGATCCAACGGCTGGCCGAAGAGCGTGATGCTCTGATTCTGGCCCACAACTATCAGCGCGATGAAATTCAGGCCCTGGCCCATATCACGGGTGATTCTCTGGGGCTGTCCCTGGCGGCAGCCGAGACCGAGCGGTCGGTGATTGTCTTCTGCGGTGTGCACTTCATGGCGGAAAGCGCAGCGATCCTGGCACCGGATAAAACGGTCCTGCTGCCCCGTCCGGATGCTGGTTGCCCGATGGCAGACATGATTACCGCCGAGGGCCTGCGCGAAATGAAACAGCGCTTTCCCGGGGTGCCGGTGGTGACCTATGTCAATTCTAGTGCGGCGGTCAAGGCGGAGAGTGATATCTGCTGCACCAGCGCCAACGCCGTCAAAGTCGTCGCTTCGCTGGACGAACCAGAGGTCATTTTGGCACCGGACCGCAATCTGGGCCTGTACATTGCCGGCCAGGTCGACAAAACGTGCTATTTCTGGGACGGTTATTGCCCAACCCATGAGCGCCTGACGGTTGCCGATGTCGAGGCCGCCAAGGCGGAGTTCCCCGATGCCCTCTTCATGGCGCATCCGGAATGCCCCCCTGAGGTCCTCAAAATGGCCGACCATATCTGCTCGACCAGTGGCATGTACACCTTTGCCAAGGAGCATCCGAGCCGCCAGTTCATTATTGGTACCGAGGCCGGAATTCTCTACCGCCTGCGTCAGGAAAATCCGGACAAGGAGTTCGTTCTGCCGACCACCCGTTTGATCTGCCCCAACATGAAACTGACCTCGCTCGAGGATGTCCTGCAGTCGTTGCAGACCATGAGCCCGGTGATCACCGTCCCCGCAGAAATCCGGGCCGCGGCCAAGCAGGCTCTCGATCGCATGCTGGCGGTCCCGCGCGACTGACCGTCGCGCCCCAGGCAGGCAAGGTCTCGGCTTGATCCTCCGGCATGTCGACAATCAACGATAGACACATTCAGCATGTTTCCCTTTCCGGCCTCCTTGATCTCTGGTCGGCCGGTCTCCCCATCCGCAGTGAAGTTCTCGGCCTGTACGGCAGCAGTGATGCCTGGTTTGTCGCTGGACTGCTGCGCCATGACCCTGCCAACAGGCGTCTGTTGATCATCGCACCCGACCAGCCTACGGCCGAAAGGTTTCATCGGGCGCTGGCGTTTTATCACGGCTCGGTCAACGAGACGCTTCTCTTCCCGCACTGGGAAACAGAACCCTATGCGCCGCTTCGGCCGCATCCGGAGATCGAAGCGACCCGGCTGGCGACGCTTGGGGCTTTGGCGACCGGCCGCGGCAGGGCCGTGGTCACCACCGTCAAGGCCCTGATGCAGAGGCTGATTCCGCGGCAGGTTCTCGAAAGCTTGTCCTTCAACCTGGCGGTCGACCAGGAGTGGCCACGGGAAAGACTGCTGCAGAAGCTGGTCGCCTTGGGCTACCAGCGAGTCTCCCTGGTTGAGGACCGTGGCAGTTTTGCGGTCCGCGGCGACCTGATCGATCTCTTCCCTCCACAGCACGATCAGCCGGTCAGGTTGGCTTTTTTTGGCGACGAACTGGAAGAGATACGGGCCTTTGATCCGACCAGTCAGCGTTCGCTTGAGAACCGTCTGCGGCACATCGAACTGGTGCCAGCCCGGGAAATGATTCTCAATGGTGTTCATCTCGAGACCTTTGCCCAACGTTTTAAAGAACGTTGTGACGATCTGGAAATTCCGCGGTCGCAGCGTGAAGCGATTTTCGAAGAGCTTCGTGAAGGGTTGATTGCACCGGGACGCGAGAATCTGCTGCCCCTGAATTACCCCGGGTTGGATACCCTGTTCGAATATCTGGGCCCCTGCGACGAACTGTTGCTCGATCCGCCAGCGATTACGGCCAGCGCCGATGAATTCGCGGCATCGATCAGCCATGGAGAAACCCGCGCCGGGCAGGCTGGGGAGCCTTATGTCATGGCGGCCGAATTTTACCTCGAGCAGGCCGGTTTGGAGGCCTATCTGAACCGCGGCCGACGTCTCGACCTGGTCTCACTGCAGGTGTATCAACTGGAAGACGACCATCCGGTCTACCGGGTCGCCGTCACCGGCAACGCCGACCTGCGCCCAGAGCAGGCCGCGCATGATGGCAGTCTCAAGCCCCTGGTGGACAAACTGAACGACTGGCTCGACGAGGCTTGGCGTGTCCTGGTGGTTTGCCATCAACGCGGCCAGGCGGAACGCCTGATCGACTTGCTGGCCCCGAGCGAACTGCCGGTCTCCTGGCAGCCCGATCCGATCACGGCGTGGCCGCCGGCCACCGGGGTGACAATCACCACCGGGCCGCTCGATGTGGGTTTTCGGCTCAATGACGAGAAACTGGCGGTCATCACTGACGATGAAATTTTCGGCCCCCGGGCCCACCGGAAAACCCGCCGGCGGAAACCGGTCTTCGAATCTTCGCTGGCCGATCTTAAAGAGGCGGATTTTGTTGTCCACGCGGATTACGGCATCGGCCGTTATCTCGGTCTCGTGCATCTGCAGACCGGTGATGTAGCCGGCGATTACCTGCACCTGGAATACGCGGGCGATGACCGCCTGTACCTGCCGGTGGAGCGGATCGAGAAAGTTCAAAAATATGTTGCTGACGGCAGCACTCCGCGACTCGACAAGATGGGCAGCGGCGCTTGGGAGAAAGCCAAATTACGGGCGCGGGCGACGATCGAGGAGCTGGCCCGCGACCTGTTGCAGATTCAGGCCCGCCGGCAGATGGTCGAAGGGTTCCGTTACAGCGCGCCGGATCGTCTGTTCCGTGAGTTCGAGGCGTCTTTTCCGCATGAGGAAACGCCTGATCAGATGGAGGCGATCGAAGCGGTTATTGACGACATGCTTTCAACTCAACCGGTGGATCGCCTGATCTGCGGTGATGTCGGCTACGGCAAGACCGAGGTGGCCATCAGGGCGGCATTCAAGGCCGTTCTGGACGGACGCCAGGTGGCTGTGATGGTGCCGACAACGGTTCTGGCCCGCCAGCATTACGAGACATTTCGTCAGCGTTTTGCGGATTACCCGGTGGTGGTCGACATGCTCTCCCGGTTCCGGACCCCGGCCGAGCAGAAACGCGTTTTGAGCCGAACCGCAAAAGGCCAGGTTGATATTCTGATCGGCACCCATCGCCTGTTGCAGCGCGATGTGCGCTTCAAGAACTTGGGCCTGATCGTCGTTGACGAAGAACAGCGCTTTGGTGTCACCCACAAAGAGCGCCTGAAGAAAATGCGTGCCGAGGTCGACGTTCTGACCCTGACGGCGACACCGATTCCGCGAACCCTGCATCTGAGCCTGGCGGGACTACGTGATCTGTCGATTATCGATACGCCGCCGGTCGATCGTCAGGCCATTCGGACCTACGTGACCCGCTTCGATGACGACCTGATCCGTGAAGCCATCCTGCGCGAGTTGCGGCGCGGCGGGCAGATCTATTTCGTCCACAACCGGGTGCAGTCCATTGATGCCATGGCCGATTTCCTACGCCAGCTTGTACCTCAGGCCAGGATTGGTGTCGGTCATGGCCAGATGCCGGAAAAGGAACTCGAAACGGTGATGCTCGATTTCATCGCCGGACGCACCAATCTTCTGGTTTGTACGACGATTATCGAAAACGGCATCGATATCCCCTCGGCCAACACCATGATTGTCAACCGGGCCGACTGTTTCGGTCTGGCGCAGCTCTATCAACTGCGCGGCCGGGTCGGTCGGTCCCATCAGCGGGCCTACGCCTACCTGCTGATTCCCGGCGAGGGGTTGCTGACCCGGGAGGCCCGGGAGCGTCTTCGGGTGCTGCAGGAACAGGCCGAGCTGGGGGCCGGCTTTCGCATTGCCCGACATGACCTGGAACTGCGCGGGGCCGGTGACCTGCTTGGCGCCCGCCAGGCCGGCCAGGTGGCCGCCGTCGGCTTCGAAATGTACACCGAACTGTTGGAGGAGACCATCCGCGAACTGCAGGGACTGGAGCGTGAGGACCGGATCGACCCGGAGATCCGTCTGGGTCTGTCGGCGTTCCTGCCGGAGGACTACGTGGCCGATCCGAACCAGCGACTGGTCCTGTATCGCAAACTGGCATCGGCCGATGATGAGACTGTCCTCTATCAGATTGCCGATGAGCTGCGGGATCGCTATGGCGAGATTCCGGATGACGCCGAGCGCTTGCTGGAGGTGATGAAACTGCGTGTTCTGATGAAGCAGCTGCATGTCGAATTGGCGGAATATGACGGCCACAACCTGATTTTGGGGTTTCCGGCCTCGACCAAAGTGGCGCCGGAGCAGATCCTGGCGCTGCTTGACGACCCCAAGCGCTATCAGTTCAGTCCTGACTACCGTCTGTCGATACGCCTTGGCCGGCGTCCCCGTGCGGAGGTGCTGGCGGCGGCCAAAAAGGAATTGCAAGCGTTTTGTCCGCTATGATAATTTTGCAGCCTGGTTTCGAGCGTCCGTGACGGTTCATGAGTATAATTTTACGCTGCATATTTCTGCTCCTCGTTGCCGCGGGGCTCTGCCTGTGCGCCGGCTGTGAGAAAGAGCCGCCCGTCACAGAGGTCGCGCCGCTGATCGTCATCAATGGCCAGGAGATCAGCAAGGCGCAGTTCCTCGCCGCTTTCGAGGACAGTCTGCAAAAAGACCAACCGCTGACCGGAATCGAACGTCAAGAGTTGCAGCGGTCTTTCCTGGTCCAGCTGATTGACCGGGAGTTGATCCACGGTGAGGCCCGGCAGCTGGATATCATGGTCACAAACGCCGAGATTGACGCCGCTTTACAGGCCCATCGCCAGGATTATCCGGGGGAGCATTTCGAGGCGATGCTGGCCGAGCGGGGGCTGACGCTGCAGCGCTGGCGCCAGGAGCTGCGTGAAAGCCTGATCATGGAGAAGCTGTTGCAGGAGGCGATCGACCCGCGCGTCGAGGTGACCGACGCCGAAATTGCCGCCTATTACGACGCCAACCGGGAGCAGTTTGATCGGCCGGCCCAGGTTCGAGCCCGACAAATCGTGGTGGCCGAGGAAACCGTGGGCCAGGAAGTTCTTGGCCTGCTCCGGCAGGGGCAGCCTTTTGCGGAGGTGGCCGCAGAATATTCCCTGTCCCCGGATGGCGAACAGGGCGGCGACCTCGGGTTTTTTGCCCGCGGGGAAATGCCTCCCGAGTTTGACGCGGTGGTTTTTGACCTGCCAGTCAATCATCTCAGCGACCTGGTCAAAAGTGAGTACGGCTATCATATTTTTCTGGTCGAAGAAAAACGCAAGGCCTCCCGGTTGAAGAAAAAGGACGCCGCCCAGGAGATTCGCGCGCTGCTCGAGCGGCAGAAGAGGGAGACCATTTATCACAGCTGGCTGCAGGATTTGCGTGCTCGTGCCGAAATTCGCGTTGACTGGAGCCAGCTTGACGAAAACAATGCCAGGAAACCCTAGCAAGAGGACCCCATGAGATATTTTCCTATGATTGTGCTGCTGGTCAGTCTCAGCGTAGCGGTGGCCAACGCGACGGTCGTCAGCCGTATTGCCGCGGTGGTCAACAAGGATATCATCACAACCTACCAACTAGACGAGAAACTGCAGGAAGAGCTGGCACGGCGCGACAAGCAACCTTCGCCGGCCCAACTGGGTGCTTTGCGGCAGGAGCTTCTGTCGCGGCTGATCGAGGAAACCCTTCTCCAGCAACGGATCGAAGCCCTTCACTTGACGGTTTCCGAAGAAGAAATCGAGACGGCGCTGCGCGATGTTGAGAAGAAAAATCAGTTGACCCGTACGGAACTCAAAGATGCGGTTCTCCTTCAAGGCCTGAACTTTGACGAATACCGGGACAACCTGCGGCAGCAGATCCTGCGCTATAAGTTGATCAGTGAAGAGGTCCGCAGCCAGGTTGATGTCCCCGAAAGCGAAGTGGTGGACTATTATCGGGCGCATCTCGATGAGTATCGCCTGCCTCCGGAAGTCCACCTGAGTGCGATCATTTTTCCGATCCCTGAAAAGGCCTCTGAACAGGAACGGGCAAAAATCAGGGCGATTGCCGAAGAGGCCTTAGGTCATCTCAAGGAGGGCGAGGACTTGACCCAGGTCGCCAGCCGATATACCGATGCTTATGGTGCCACCGGCCGCGAGATGGGCCAATTTGCCTATGGGGACTTGATCCCGGAGTTCATCCCGGCGATTGCGGGTGTTGCGACCGGCAGCTACACTGAACCGGTCGAAGCGGCTGGATCGATCTATGTCCTGCGCGTCGATGAGCGTTTGTCGGGCGGATTGCGTCAGTTCAATGCCGTCAAAAACGAGATCTACCAGATGATCCTTGATCAAAAAACCGATGCCCGCCTCAAGGAATGGGTCCGGGTCCTGAAAGCGCGGGCGTTTATCGATATCCGCCTGTAGAAACCGGCGATTCATCATCGGTGCCAGCTGCTGATGAGGGTAGGGTTTTCACGCACCAGCCCGCCAGGGAGAATCCCCCTGGCGGGCTGGTTTCTTTCTGACCGGAGCGATTTGGCGGGGTTCAGGCGTCGCCGGTGGTTTGCAAAGCCGCAAAATGTTTTTGGTAGCGGCGCTGGTCCTCTTCGGCAAAGGCGATGAACAAAATCCCGCAGGAGCAAAGCGGATCGGTTTTGGGTTGCGAATGAACGACCCGGCCGGTGACCTGAATGAGATCATTCTCCAGGCTGAGGGTCAGACGCAGGCGTTGGCCAGCTTCGAGGAAATGCCCGGTCTCCAGACGCAGCCCGGCTTCGCTGACATCAAGAGTTCGGCCCATGCCCCGGCCGACCACCTTGCCGGAATCGTCGAGGACTTCGTAGTCGAGAAAATTCAACGCATAATGCCGTTCCGCCTTGCGGCGGTCAAACTGGTCTTCGCTCATCAATGATCTCCACTCCGGCAGAGGACGTTAAAACAAGCAGAGTATAGCGGTTTCGACCCGGTTTGAAAACAGCTTTCCCGGAGAACCATGCCGGTTGCGGGTTTGGCTGATTCGGTTGAGACCGTCTGGCGTGCTGCGATATACTGTTTTATTGACTCTTTCGAAGGGGAAGCCACATGACAAAAAAGCCGCTTCTGATCACCATGGGCGACCCCGCAGGGATTGGCCCGGAAATTATCATCCAGGCGGCGGCAGAGGGGGCTTTTGCCGACTTGCAGCATCCGGTTCTGGTGGTCGGTGATGCGGCGGTTCTGGAACGGGCTGCGGGGGTCTGCGGACAGCGTGGCACTTGGCAGGCCCAACCGGGTTCAGGACCAGCGGCCCGGATTCTGGATCTTGCCGGTCATGCCCTGCCCTTGGTGGAAGGCTCCCGGCTGGATATTCAACAGCAGGCCTACGGCCAGCCACAGGCCGAAACAGGCGCGGCCATGGCGGCCTATATCACCTGGGCCTGTGACCGGTGCCTGGCCGGAGAAGCGGCTGGTATGGTGACCGCGCCGATCAACAAACAGGCCCTGCATCTGGCCGGTATCGATTCCCCGGGTCATACCGAACTGCTGGCCGCACGCTGCGGGGTTGACAATGTCGTCATGATGCTGGCCGGCAAGCGACTCAAAGTCTGCCTGGTGACGACGCATTGTGCCTTGCGCGAGGTTCCGCAGCGGTTGAACCGTGACATCATCCTGGCAACGTTGCGCATCACGGCCGACAGCCTGCAGCGCCAGTTCAATCTGCCCGCGCCGCGGCTGGCGGTTCTCGCGCTCAATCCGCACGCCGGGGAAGGGGGGTTGTTCGGTGATGAAGAACGGCAGCATATTCTGCCGGCGATCACCACCGCCCGGACCGAAGGCATTGATGCTGTCGGCCCGCTCAGCGCCGACAGCGTGTTCCACTTCGCGCTAGGCGGGGAGTACGATGCGGTGGTCTGCATGTACCATGACCAGGGACTGATTCCACTGAAACTGTTGCATTTTTCTGACGCCGTGAACGTGACCCTCGGCCTGCCGATCGTGCGCACTTCGGTCGATCACGGAACGGCTTACGACCTGGCCGGGACCGGCCGGGCGAACCCGGCCAGCCTAATCGCTGCGGTCAGGATGGCCGACGAGATGGCGGCAAAAACCCATCTTTAATATGACATTCTCAATGATGAATCCATGCCCAATATAAAATTCAACAGGCGTAACGGGTTATTCAATGGCCGATAAAATCGTCATCAAAGGTGCCTGTGAGCACAACCTGAAATGCATTGACGTTGTCATCCCGCGCGAGCGACTGGTGGTCATCACCGGCGTTTCCGGCTCCGGGAAAAGCACGCTGGCCTTCGATACCATTTATGCCGAGGGGCAGCGACGCTACGTGGAAAGCCTCTCCGCTTATGCCCGGCAGTTCCTCGAACAGATGAACAAGCCCGATGTGGAAAGTATCGAGGGCTTGAGCCCGGCGATCTCCATCGAGCAGAAATCAACATCGAAAAACCCGCGTTCGACAGTCGGCACCGTCACCGAAATCTACGATTACCTGCGCCTGCTCTTCGCCCGCATCGGTCGTGTTCATTGCCCCTCCTGCGACAAGGAGATTGCCTCGCAAACCGTCGAACAGATGGTCGAACAGATTCTTGCCCTGCCGGAGAAGAGCAAACTCCTGCTGCTGGCGCCGATTGTCCGTGGGCGCAAAGGCGAATACCGCAAGGAGCTGCGACAACTCCAGGCGGACGGTTTTGTGCGGGTCCGCATCGATGGCGCGATGCACGAGCTGGGAACGGCCATTTCCCTCGACAAGAACCGCAAACACACCATCGAAGTGGTTGTCGATCGCCTGGTGGTCAAAGAAGGGATTGCCAGTCGTCTCGCCGACTCCCTGGAGACCGCCCTGCGCCTCGCTGACGGTCTGGTTCGGGTCGAAGAGGTCGGCGGCGACAGCCAGCTTTTCTCGGAATGGCACGCCTGCGTTGATTGCGGGATTTCGATTCCCGAGATGACGCCGCGCATGTTCTCCTTTAACAATCCTTACGGCGCCTGTCCCGACTGTTCCGGTCTGGGGACGCGGATGTACTTCGACCCGGATCAGGTCGTCCCCAATCCGCAGCTTTCACTGCGCGAAGGGGCGATCGCGCCGTGGTCGACACGCACCGGTTTCTACTACCAGCAGGTTCTGGAGGCCCTGGCGGATTTTTACGATTTCGATATTCGGACGCCCTTTGCGGATCTGCCGGACCGCATTCGACAGGTGCTCCTGCACGGCTCGGGCAAGGAAACAGTCAAATTCTTCTACGATCAGGCCAATCATCGCCACTTCTATCACAAGCCCTTCGAGGGGGTCATCCCGAACCTGGAGCGGCGCCTGCGGGAAACCGATTCTGACGCCACCCGGGAAAAGCTGGAGCAGTTCATGAACATCATGCCCTGCCCCAGCTGCCAGGGGGCGCGCCTGAAACCCGAGACCCTCTGCGTCAGGATTGCCGGTCGCAATATCCAGCAAATCTGCACGCTGAGTGTCAGCGATGCCGCGGCGTTTTTCGCGGCCTTGAGCTTGTCGCCCAAGGAGATGGAAATTGCCCGCCGGATTCTCAAGGAAATCGGTGAGCGGTTGTCTTTCCTGGTCAACGTCGGGCTCGATTATCTGACCCTTGACCGGACCTCTGGCACCCTGTCCGGCGGCGAAAGTCAGCGGATTCGACTGGCGACCCAGATCGGCTCATCGCTGGTGGGAGTCCTCTATATTCTCGACGAGCCGTCGATCGGTCTGCATCAGCGCGACAACCGGCGGCTGCTGGAAACCCTGAAACGCTTGCGGGATCTCGGCAATACCGTGGTGGTGGTGGAGCACGATGAAGAGACGATCCTCGAAGCCGACCATGTCATTGACATGGGGCCGCGCGCAGGCCGCCATGGCGGCGAAGTCGTCGCTCAGGGCACCCCGCAAGAGATTCTCGCGCATCCGAACTCACTGACCGGGGACTATCTCTCCGGCCGTCTGCAGATCCCGATTCCGACCGCGCGCCGCAAAGCCAGCGGGTTCCTGACGATCCGTGGCGCAGCCGCAAACAATCTCAAAGCGATCGATGTCGAGATCCCGCTCGGCGTTTTGACCTGTGTCACCGGCGTCTCCGGTTCGGGGAAATCCTCGCTGGTTTTGGATACCCTGCAAAAGGCGCTGGCCCAGCGTCTCTACCGCTCCCGCGAGCGGTCCGGTCCGGTCCGCGCCCTGGCCGGTCTTGAACAGCTCGACAAGGTGATCGACATTGATCAGTCGCCGATCGGGCGGACGCCACGTTCCAATCCGGCGACCTATACCGGTCTGTTTACCGATATCCGGGACCTTTTTGCCCAGTTGCCGGAAGCCAAGCTTCGCGGCTACAAACCGGGACGCTTTTCCTTCAATGTCAAGGGGGGGCGCTGCGAAGCCTGTCAGGGCGATGGCATCCTGCGGATCGAAATGCACTTTCTTCCCGACGTCTATATTCAGTGCGAGGCCTGCCACGGTGCGCGCTATAACCGCGAGACCCTGCAGGTCAAATACAAGGGCAAGACAATTGCCGATGTCCTCGACATGACCGCGAACCAGGCGACCGAGTTCCTGGCCAATATCCCGCGCATCAAGCGCAAGCTGGAGACGCTGCGTGATGTCGGACTCGGTTACATCAAACTGGGGCAGAGCGCCACCACCCTCTCCGGCGGCGAAGCGCAGCGCGTCAAGCTGGCCAAAGAGCTGGGCAAACGGGCAACCGGTCGAACAATCTACATTCTCGATGAGCCGACCACCGGCCTCCATTTCGATGATATCAACCGGCTGCTCGATGTCCTGCACCGGCTGGTAGACTCCGGTAACAGCGTCGTGGTCATCGAACACAACCTTGATGTCATCAAGACCGCGGATCATATCATTGACCTCGGCCCCGAAGGTGGCAGTCGGGGCGGTGAAATCGTGGTGGTCGGGACACCGGAAGACGTCGCCCGGTGCGCGAAATCTTTCACGGGACGTTATCTGCGGTCCTGTCTTGATTGTGTCTGAAGCGCCCGGACCGGTGGTTTCTTAGGGACTGTCGGCACACGTCCGGGCGGGTGGTCGGCAAAACGCGCCTCTCAAGTTTGGTTGACATGGACACCGAAAACGATAATATGGAGCTGTTTTTCTGCATGCCGATGTTTTATTCATGGAAAGGAGAAGGATATGGCGGAGCTCAAAGGGAGCCGAACGGAGAACAACCTGATGGAGGCCTTTGCCGGTGAATCGCAGGCCAATCGCAAGTACCTGGCGTTTGCCGAAAAAGCCGAAGCCGAGGGTTACGCACAAGTCGCCAAGCTGTTCCGCGCCGCTGCTGCTGCAGAGACGGTTCACGCCCACGCTCACCTGCGTACGCTGGGCGGCGTCAAGTCCACTGCGGACAATTTGCAGGAAGCCATCAACGGCGAAACCGAGGAATTCACAAGTATGTATCCGCAGATGATCGAAGAGGCCAAGCAGGAAGGTTTCGATGCGGCACTGCGCAGCTTCTCTTTTGCCAATACGGTTGAAAAAGTACATGCCGACCTGTACAAGAAGGCTTTTGAAAACCTGGGCAGAAATCAGGAGGTCGACTATTACGTCTGCAAAGTCTGCGGCAACACCCTCGAGGGTGAGCCGGACGGCCCCTGCCCGGTCTGCCAGGCCGGTCCGGTCGCTTTCTTCAAGGTCTCCTGAGCCCCGTATTCTCGCGTCAAAAAAACCGGGCCCCAGGGTCCGGTTTTTTGTTTCCCCCGGCAACCGGTCAGCACGCGGAACCAGTGCTGGACATTTGCCGGGGAATTGATCCTCTTCTCGGCAAAGCCCGTCTTTCGGCGGGTCGTTATCTGAGGTGTAACTATGGAGAAATGCCCGGTCTGTAAAGAGTTCACCCGGGGCAAGAACTGGTGTGAAACCTGCCATACGGTTTATGTCTGCCCGGCGCCACGTTGCGAGGCGCCCAACCATCGCCGTGATGCCAAGGTCTGCGCAAAGTGCGGTTTGATCTTCGAGGAATATATCAGCCAGCGCAAAATGTACCGCCGCTGCCCCAAGTGCAAGAAGAAACAGGGGCTCTCGGACCCGCAGTGCAAATATTGTCGCTACTGGTTCAATTGTCCAACCTGTGGGCACAAAGTCCCTTCGACGAGTATGCTGACCTGTCCCCGCTGTGCGACCAGCCTGCGTTGAGAGGAAAGCGATTTTAAGGTAACAAGCCCCGACCTGCTGGCCGGGGCTTGTTGCGTTCAGGAGTCTTTCTGGTCGGCATCGTCCTTCCGCACGGGAAGGTCACAGGCCCCTGACAGTCAGGTTTCGATGCCAAAACGCGGCAGGATCCAGCGGTTGAGAATATACCAGACCGCCAGGACCCCGACAAAGAACAGCAAAGATTTCATGGTTTCCTCCAGGGTTCTGATGGGACCTACTATAACGGATGGCGGTCGCTGAGACAATCCTTTGCCGTGGACAAGGGAAAGAAGCGGGTCCTTTTGTGGCCCACTTTCACGCGCCCTCACAGGCGGTTTTTTCATGCCGAGGGGTCTTGGCGGCCAGCCTTGGCGGCCGATGGCTGTCGCGGTGTGTCACAAAAAAACGCCCCACTTCAGCGGGGCGTTTTTCGTTTGGAGGCCTTCGATTCAGCCTTTGGCCACGGTCACGGCGACGCAGTTGCCAGCGCTCGGCAGAATCTTCTGAATATTCAGATCGGTGAAATTATCCCCTGCGGCGAGCAGCCCGTCCGGCATCATGTCATGCACCATGACCTTGCCTTTCACCGAACCGGCTGGGCCGTTCACCTGGAGTTGACCGCCCTCGGCCACACCGAGCTTGGCCGCACCGGTGCGGTTGATGATGATGACACCTTCCGGAGCCAACTCGGTGCAGGCGGCCGAGGCCGTCGTGGTCGTGCCGAAGTGGAAGGGACATTTCGTGACCAGGAGTTGCCATTCGGCGGTTTCTGGTGCCACCAGCTCCGGGGTGGCCGCCAGCAGACTCTGGCTGTCGGGTGTGTACGGCTGTTTCCAGCAGAAGCTGCGCTGCTCAAGATTCTCACAAACAGCGGCGTAACCGCCGCTGAGGGCCATCATCTCCTGGCGAAGGGCTTTTTCGCTCGGTTCCGGTTTCCCGGTCAGACGGGCGAACAGGTCGCTGAGAATGGCCAGGTCAGGACGAGCTTCTCCCGGCGGCGCGACCGCCATTCTGAGCGTATTGACCCGTTGATCGAGCGAGGTGACGCTGCCACGTTTCTCCGCAGCCGCAGCCCCGGGCAGGACCACCGTGGCCAGAGCTGTCAGATCGCTGGCGAGGATATCCTGGACAACCAGGGTCTCGAGTTTTTCGAGGGCCTTCCGCCAGCGCTGGCTGTCCGGGAAATTGACCAGCGGATTGACACCGGCCAGGTAAAGCGCCTTGATGGTGCCCTGTTCGATCCCGTCAAGAATGCCCATGGCATCAGCGCCGTTCTCCGGCAGCGGGCTGTGCCAGGCCTTGGCGAAAGCCTCTTTGGCGGTCGCATAATCCTGCATCCCGGGGAGAAACTCCGGGGCCACACCGGCATCGATCAGCCCTTGGGTATTGCCCTTGGCAGGAATCGGGAAGAGGCCGCCCTGGTCGCCATGCAGAGCGCCGCTCACCAGGGCCAGGTTGGCAATCGCCGCCATGGCCGCCTCGCCCCCGGCCGAGTTGATCACGTCGCGGCCGATGACAATGGCGACCGAGGCCGCGCTGCCAAGATGCTCCGCAGCTGCCGTCAGTTGCTCATGGCTCAGACCGGTGGCGCTGCAGGCGGCGTCGAGATCGAAGCCCTTCAGGTAGTCCTCCAGCTCGTCACGATTGGCGACACACCGGTTGATGAAGTCGGTGTCAGCCCGACCCGTGTCGATCAGCAGCTTGGCCAGGGCACCGGCGAGAAACGCCTCGCTGCCGGGGCGATACGCCAGATAACTTTCCGCCAGATGGGCCAGCTTGACGCGTCGCGTATGGGCAACAATCAGGCGGGTGTCATTTTTCCGGGCGGCGAACTGAGCCTGCCAGTTCAAGGCCGGCGATTCGGCACGCAGATCGGCACCGAGGACCAGCAGGGCCTGGGCCTGTCCGACCCGATTGAGAGGATTGCTGGCGCCGTTTAAACCGAGCTGGGCATGCAGCACCTTGGCCGCCCGCAAGTTGTTGAAGCGGGCTTCCGAATCGATGTTGTTACTGGCCAGGGCGGCCCGGAAAAGTTTCTGAAACAGGTAATTCTCTTCGTTGGTCAAGTGCGGTGAGGCCAGACCGGCCAGGGCTTGCCCGCCCTGCGCGTCGCGCAGACGGGTGAAATCGGTGACGACGCGCGCCAGAGCCGTTTCCCAGGGAACGGCCTGCCCCGCCACCAGCGGTGTCTTCAGGCGCTGTTCGCTGGCGAGGTAGTCGTGACCGAAGAAACCGCCGACACACAGGTTGCCGTCATTGACGGTCCGGCCGTCTTCCGAGGTGATGCGTAAAACCTTGCCTTGCTTGCTCTGCATGTCGACCTGGCATTGTGCTGCGCAGAGGGTGCAGACCGAGGCTGTTTTCCGCAGTTCCCAAGGACGGGCCTTGAACTTGAAGGGCTTTGAGATCATCGTGCCGGTCGGGCAGACCTGGACGCAGTTGCCGCAGAACTCGCATTTCGCAACGTCCTTGTCGATGAAGGCCCGGTCACCCTTTTCATTGAGAAATAAGGCCTGGGAGCCGATCGTTTCGTGGCAGGTCTTGACACACTTTTCACAAAGGATACAACGATTCGGGACCTGCTGAATCAGGGGCCAGTGATCGATGGTTTCGGCGTTGACATCGTCGGCTTCGAAGGGTTGCGAGGTGACGTCCAGCGCGTAGCAGACATCCTGCAGGTCACATTCACCGCCGGCATCGCAGACCGGGCAGTCAAGCGGGTGATTGACCAGCAACAGTTCGACGATCTGGCGACGGATGGTGCTCAACCGCTCGGACTGCGTGGTCACCACCATGTTTTCGACCACCCGGGTGTTGCAGGCGGTCATCGTCTTGTCGGCACCGGCGACTTCCACCGCACAAATGCGGCAGGCGCCGGTCGGCGAAACTTTCTTCAAATAACAGAGGGTCGGGATCTTGATACCCAGTTTCTCGGCTGCATCGAGAATGGTCGCTCCCGGTGCAATCTGAACATCCTTGCCGTCGATCTTGAGGTTGATCATCGAATCTGCCCTTTGCTTGCTATCGCTTTAAGGTTGGCGTTTCAATCAATTGACGGCCAGCATGCCGACGCGGTAACAGCGCAGGCAACGCTCGGCTTCGCGGACCGCCTGGCTCTCCGGCATGGCCAGCTCGATTTCTTCGTAATGCTTGGCGCGTTCGGCGCCATTGACCTTCGGCTGGTGTTCACGATGCAGCCCGCCGCAGATGCCCACGTTTTCTTCCTTGTCGAAGGTGCCGAGACCGTTGATGATGTCTTCCATGGCATCCTCTTCGTCCAGGTAGACCTTGCCTTCCATCAGGTAGCGATGCATGACCCGCGCCGCACGCCGGCCGTGGCCGACGGCCAGAACGACGGTCATGGCGCCGTATTCGCAGTCGCCACCGGCGAAGATCCCCTCGTTGTCGGTCATCATGGTCCCGCCATGCGTGACGATGCTGTTCCAGCGGGTCTGCTGGATGCCGTAATCACCGTCTTCGAGATAGGAGAGATCCGGGTCCTGGCCGATCGCCGGGATCACCAGGTCGCATTCCAGGATATATTCGCTGCCGGGGACCGGTACCGGGCGGCGACGGCCGGAGTCGTCCGGTTCACCCAGCTCCATCTTCTGCACTTCGATACCGACGATCTTGTTGTCCACGGTGATCAGCTTGGTCGGCAGGGCGAGGAAGATGAATTTGACGCCTTCCTCCTCGGCATCGTCGACTTCGTAGTATTCGGCCGGCATCTCCTTACGGGTCCGCCGGTAGAGCAAAATCGACTCTTCCGCACCTTCGCGCAGGGCGACGCGCACGCAGTCAATCGCGGTGTTGCCACCACCGACCACGACGACCCGCGGTGGGGTTTCGATCGGTTCACCGAGAGCGACCTTGCGCAGGTAATGAATGCCGCCTTCCGAGAAACCATCGTAGCCCTGGTCCTCGCCCTCGACGCCCATCGGCTTCGACTTGAAGGCGCCTGTGCCGAGAAAAACAGCGTCGTATTGTTCTTTCAGTTCACCCAGGGAGACATCCCGACCCAGTTTGACGCCGTATTCGATCTCCACGCCGAGCGCGGCGATGATGTCGGCTTCACGCTGCAGCAGGTCGCGCGGCATGCGATAGTCAGGAATGCCGACGGCCACGGTGCCGCCCGGCTCCTGGAGCATGTCGATGATTTTGACCTGGTGCCCTTCCAGCGCCAGGTAATAAGCACAGGTCAGGCCGGCCGGCCCGGCACCGACGACCATCACTTTTTTACCGGTTGGTGGCTTCGGTTGCATCGGCGGCTGATGGTTGTGCATCCATTCGTGGTCCGAGGCCACCCTCTTGAGGACCATGATGCTGATCGGCTCATCGACCAGATCCCGGCGGCAGGCGGATTCACAGGGGTGCGGGCAGACACGGCCGCACACCGCGGCGATCGGCATATAGTTGCGGATCGTCGCCAGGGAGTCCTCGTGCCGGTATTCCTTGATGTCTTCGACGTAGGCCGGGATGTCGATATGCGCCGGACAGCGGTCCATGCAGGGAGCGGTCAACTTGTCATGATAGGCCTTGGCACGCTTCTCTTTACGCTTGCCCTGGATATAGGCCAGGTAATCGTCGCGGAAATATCGGACGGTGTCGAGAACGGGTCGGGCCGCCGTCATGCAGAGCGTGCATTTGCAGTTCTCGAGCAGGTCGGCCAGCCCGGCCAAAATCTCCAGGTCGTTGGGTTCGCCGTGGCCGGCCAGGATGCGTGACAGGGTATCCATCATGACCCGGGTGCCGCGCTTACCCGGCGTGCATTTGGCGCAGCAGTATTTTTCCTGGACGGCCTTCATATACTCGGCGGCCATGGTGACCACATCGACATCCTTGTCCAGGACAATCACGCCATCCCAGCCCATGAAGGCTGCGATCTTGCCTTCGTCGAGATAGCGTTCCGGCAGTTTGAAAACCGCAGCTTCCGGTTCTTCGGTCTGCCGATTGTCGACCACTTTGCCGCCCCAGCTTGAAAAAAGGACTTCAGCCAAGTCGCTCCTCCCCTTCAGGTCAGGTTTTTGGCACACGGAACCCAGTAAAAAAAGCGCCTCAGCGCTTGTTTTCCCGCATTATGTGTTCTCGTGATACCGCCTATTCATGTTGTATACAGTATGCAGCTAAATACCATAGAGAGAACGCTGAAATCAAGGGAAAATTGAGACTTGGGAGACCGCCGCAAGAGGTGATTTGTGGCCCCGGGACGCGCTTGAGAAGGGCCCTCCGAAGCCGCGGGAGGTCTGCGGTCGGCCTCCTCCGCGAAGACCTCTGCCGGGTCACGGAAATTCGGGGAAAGGAGTCACGATCTGGAAACCCTGCCCGGAGTTTCCTTCGCCATACTGATCGACCCAGGTTTGGTCAAAGACAAAGGTCTTGAGCTGTATCGACGGCAGCAGAGTGTAGTCCATCTCCACGGTGGTTTCAAAGCGGCGGCCATCTTCAGAGGTCTGCAGGTTGACAAGACGGACATCGGAGATATGCAGATCATCCCGAAAGGCGCTGAACCGATCGATGAAGTCCTGGCGGAATTCCGGAGCCATGAAATGGGCCGCCGCCTGGTACTGTTTCCAGCGCAGGGCACGGAAAAAGTCCGTCCGGCTCATTTCGGCGATTTTTCCGATCGGCCGGACATCATGGCCGCTGCAGGCCAGCAGCATCGCGGCCAGCACCACTGCGCTCAGCCACCACCGCGGGGTCGTTATCACAGGAATCTCCTTTCTCTGACTTGCAACTTGACGGGCGTCGGGTATCTTGTTTTGCATCAGACGTCTATGGAGCCGAGAACGCATGAGCCGCCTGGTCGAAATCTACACCAGAAGTCATTGTGTTTACTGTCAGCGCGCCAAGGACCTGCTGCGGATCAAAGGCATTGACTTCGTCGAGCATGATATCACCGACAACCCGCACAAAACAGCAGAAATGCAGCAGCGCAGCCCACAGCAGGAGGCCCCTGGTATCTTCATCGACGGCCAGGCGATCGGCGGTTGCCGGGAACTGTTCGATCTCGACGAACAGGGACTTCTTGATCAGCTGCTGGGGCTGTTCCCTTTCCCCGGCGGGTCGTTGCAGTCGGTTTAAATCTCTGAAATCTTTGCTGTCAGAAGGTATCGGTCTCTTCAGGACCCTTCCTTGGTCATCGCCCTTTCCCTGACGAAAACGGCGCCCTTCAATAAACCGTGTGCTGGCTCATAGCGTGGCAGTTTCCTCAATGAACTGGCGCAGGATGGCCGCGGTCAATCCCCAGATCACGCTGGTTTCGAATTGGTAGAAATCAACCAGATGACGCCTGCCGCGATGCTGCCACTCTTCGATCCGATGGGTCCTTGGGTTACGGAAATGATCGATGGGGGCAGCAAACACGCGGGCGATTTCGAAGGGATCATGCTGCAGTTTGTGGGGCGCGGGGATGGTTCCGATATAGGGACTGACGTGGTAGCCATGGACCGAGTAAAAGTCGTCCAAACGGCCCAGGAGGCTGACCGTATGACAGGGGATCCCCAGCTCTTCTTCGGTTTCACGCAAGGCCGTCGCTGCGAGATCGGTGTCGCCGGGATCCTGACCGCCACCCGGAAAGGAAATTTCGCCGGCATGGTGGGCCAGGTGCGTCGTTCGCTCAGTGAAAAGCAGGTAATCTTGCCCTTGTCGCGCGAAGAGTGGCACCAGAACGGCGGCTGGCCGGAGGGCCCCCACCGGGATGGTGTGGCGCGGAAAATCCTCGAGATGACGAGCGAGGCGGTGGCGGTCGATCATCAAACGGCCGTACTGAGCCCGCTCTCGCGCAAGGCCGTGATCGTCGCGGCATAATCATCGGTATTGAAGACGGCGCTGCCGGCGACCAGAACATCAGCACCGGCCGTGACCACATCTCGGATGTTGTCGACCTTGATGCCGCCATCGACTTCGATCTCGGTGGCGAGATGGCGTTGCGTGATCTGTTGGCGGAGCGCACGAATCTTGCCGAGGGCGGCCGGAATGAAATCCTGGCCACCGAAACCAGGGTTGACCGACATGACCAGCACCAGGTCGAGGTCGTCGAGGATCACATCGAGGGTCGCGGCCGGTGTCGCCGGGTTGATCGAAACACCGGCCTTTTTGCCGCAGTCCTTGATCAACTGGATGGTTCGGTGCAGATGGGGCACGGTCTCCTGGTGCACCGTGATGATGTCGGCACCGGCTTCAGCGAAATCTCTGATGTAACGATCCGGGTTCTCGATCATCAGGTGAACATCGAGGGGTTTGCCGGTGATCTTACGCAGGGCTTTGACGACCAGCGGGCCGATGGTGATGTTCGGCACAAAGTGACCATCCATGACGTCAACATGAATATAATCGGCGCCGGCCTGATCAACGGCCTGAACTTCTTCACCCAGGCGGGAAAAGTCGGCGGACAGGATTGATGGGGCGATTTTGATCATCAGCAGACTCCAAATCGTGCGGCGGCCGCAAGGGAGAAATGTCAGGCCATATATACCCTATTTGCAGCCGGTTTGACCAGACCTATCCGGAGCCGTGTTTGACAAACCGCGCGGCAAAAAAAGCATCCATGCCATCATGATGGTGGGGCCAGGTACGTAACGTCCCGGCCGGGGTGACCAGGTCCGCCCAGGCCTGAGGGATCACCTCGGCGAGGTTCTCCAGTTGGAATTCCGGGTGCTGGGCCAGGAAGCGTTCAACCACCGCATCCGTCTCCGCGCTGGTAAAGGTACAGACCGAGTAAAGCAGGTGGCCACCGGCACGCACCAGCGGGGCCACGGTTTCGATGATCTGCGTTTGCAGATCGGCCAGCGCGACGATGTCGGCGGCCTGGCGGAGCCAGCGGCTTTCCGGGTTGCGGCGCAGCACACCGAGACCGCTGCAGGGAGCATCGACCAGAATGCGATCAAAGGACGCCGGCGCCAGGAATGCAGGGGTCTCGGTGAGGTCCCAGGTTCGGGTCGCGATGCCCTGGCAGCCGAGACGTGCTGCCCCCCGTTCGAGCAAGGCCAGGCGCTGAGGGTGTTTGTCCAGGGCCAAAATGTTGGCCCGGTTCTGCGTGAGAGCGGCCAGGTGGGTGGCCTTGCCGCCCGGTGCGGCACAGGCATCGAGAATCTCCTCCTCCGGACGTGCCTGGAGCAGGTGGGCGATCAGCATGCTGGCCTCATCCTGGACCTGGTACCAGCCTTGCTGATCGCCCGGCAGGGGCGTCTCTCTTCTGCGGTCAATGCGGACACCTTCCGGTGCATAGCGACAGGCGCGGGCGTCATGACCGGTCTCGCGCAAGGCTTCCAGGTAGGCGGGGCGGTCAGTTTTCAGAAAATTAACCCGCAGGACCAGAGGCGCCGGTTCCGCCAGCGCCTCAGCCAGACCCCGAGACTCGTGATTGGGCAATTGACGCAGCAGGATCCCGGCCAGCCAGGACGGCAGGCTGCAGACGTGCTGCAGGTAAGCTTTGGGCTGTTGTGGCGTCGGCCAGGGCATGGCGTTTTTTTGCCGCGCCAAAGACCGCAAACAACCGTTCATCAGGCCGGTCAGGCGGTTCATGCCCACCCGGCGGGCCAGAGTCACAGTCGTATCGACCGCGGCATGGTCGGGAACGCGATCCAGTTCGAGCAGCTGATAAGCTCCCAGCCGCAGCAACGTCCGTGCCGCCGGCTCCAATTTCGACAAGGGTTGACGCAAAACCTGGCCGAGGGCAAAGTCCAGCCGTCCGCGCAGACGCAGCACGCCGTAAACAAGTTCGGTCAGCAAGCCCCGGTCCCGCACGTCGTTGGGCGGAGATTGCCGCAGAAAATCGTCGATCAGGCGGTCGGCATAACTGCCCTGCTCGACTCGGCTGAGAATCTGGTAGGCGACCTGGCGGACGTCAGGGTTTTGTGAACCTTGGTTGGCAGGCAAAAAGCGGAACCTTCCTTTCGGTGCGTCTGCAGACATGACCGGTGACGTTTCAATTATGGGAAGAGTCCGCGCGGCTGTCACTCTTTTTTTACTCTCAGACGCGCCAAGCCGCGACGACAAAGCGCTGACCGGAGAAGAGCCGCATCAGGCACGTGCCGGCGAGAAGCGGCAGGGACCCTTGTGTGGACCCGCCGGAAGGCTTATTTTTCGGTGCCGCTTGTGGTACGCTGTCCAGCAAATGTCTGCGAGGAGGGTTGCCGATCTGATGCGGCCATGGCACGGCCTCAAAAACAAGCCGTTCATTTGCTGGGTTCTGCTGCTCTATCTGCTCGGGTTGCTGACCAGCTGCAGCACCCCGAAGTTATCTGGCAAACCCGCACCGGCGGTGCGCCCCGCGGTGGGTGCCGCCCTGGAGACCATGGGCTATTCCATCCAGGTCGGTGCCTTTGCCAACCTCGATAATGCCGTTCGCCTGGAACAACGGCTCGAATCCCGTGGCATCGATGCCTATTATTTTCGCCACGCTTCCGGTTTGTACAAGGTACGGTTCGGCAACCATGCCCGTTATCAGCCGGCCCGCAGCGAAGCGGAACGTCTCCAGGCACAAGGCCTGATCGATTCCTTCTTCATCGTCTTTCCCGAGGATTACGCGGCCGCACGCATTCAGAAGAGTGGTCTTGGCGACCTGCGCGATGAACTGG
Organism: Desulfuromonadales bacterium; assembly: GCA_037383085.1. Classification (GTDB taxonomy): domain Bacteria; phylum Desulfobacterota; class Desulfuromonadia; order Desulfuromonadales; family BM103; genus JARRPG01. The sequence goes on from JARRPG010000017.1 coordinate 26,134, forward strand.
TCAAGACGGCGCGACGCTTTCTTGGCGTGCCGTATCGCTGGGGAGGCACCAGCGCCCAAAACGGCTTTGACTGCAGTGGCCTGACGATGGTCACCTATCGACTCAACGGCCTCAACCTGCCACGGGTGTCCCGCCAGCAGTTCCAGGCCGGCAAGTGGGTCGCCAAGGCGGATCTGCAGCCGGGGGACCTGGTTTTTTTCGCTACCAAGGGGGGCCAGCAGGTGACCCATGTTGGCCTGTATGTCGGCAACAACGAATTCATTCATGCCCCCCGCAGCGGCAAGACCGTGCGGATTGAAAAACTCTCCAGGCGATTTTTTGCCCAGACCTACGTCGGTGGCCGATCGTATCTCTAAAAGACGGGGAAGCGCGAGGCGCGAAGTGAGAAGAATCGATAGACCCGTCAACCGATCGATTCCTCATCAGGTTTCACGTCGCGCACTGCGAGGTTCAGATGGCTGAAAAGAGTTCCCGCACGGCGACGCTGTTGGTGATCTGCACCGCGCACTTTCTGATGCCGTTCATGATGTCCGCGGTGGGAGTGGCGCTGCCGGCGATCGGCCGTGAATTCAAAGCCAGCGCCATGCAGCTAGGCCTGGTCGAAACCACCTATGTCCTGTCGGCGTCGATTTTTCTCCTGGCGATGGGACGCATGGGGGATATTTACGGTCGCCGGCGCGTTTTTCAGATCGGCCTGATCGCCTTCACCTGTGCCGGCGGCCTGTTGTCGCAGGCCTGGTCGATCGAATCCCTGATTGGCCTGCGGTTCACTATCACAACAATAAAGCCCTGGGGAGAAAAGCGCACTCATCTTGATTACGAGATCGATGGGATGGTAGTTAAGATTAATGTGCTGGTCAACACTTTCGGCTGGCGCGCAATCTTCTATCTGGTCGTGCCGCTTGGTTTGATCACCTTTGCTGTGAGTTGGTTCCGGCTGCGCGGCGAGTGGGCCGAATCGCGCGGGGAACCTTTCGACTGGCAGGGCAGCCTGATTTACGCTGTTGCCATCCTGATGTTGATCACCGGCGCCTCCAACCTCGACCGGGGCCACTGGGCCTGGGCGCTGGCCCTGGCCGGGATGGCCGGCATCGCCCTCTTTCTCCGGTTCGAGGCCAAGGCCGCTTATCCGGTTCTGGATGTCGCGCTCCTGCGGAGAAACCGGGTGTTTGCCTTCTCCAATCTGGCGGCACTGCTAAATTATGCGGCAACCTTCGGCGTTACCTTTTTCCTCAGCCTTTATCTGCAGTTTGTCAAGGGTATGAACCCGCGCGAAGCCGGCACACTGCTGATTATCCAGCCGATCATCCAGGCGCTCTTTTCACCTTTTTGCGGTCGTCTCGCCGACCGGTTCCCAGCCCCGCTGGTGGCAACGATCGGCATGTCCTTTTGCGCCTTGGGCCTGGCGATCGCCGCGAGCATCAGTGCGGCCAGTTCTCTCACCCGGGTGGTCCTGACGCTGATCACCCTGGGCCTGGGCTTTGCGCTCTTCTCGTCACCGAACATCAGCGTCATCATGGGCAGCATCCCCAGCCGTTATCTCGGAGTCGCCTCCGGTCTCAACAGCACTATGCGCACACTGGGAATGATGGCCAGTATGACCGTCATTACCATCATTTTTTCGATCCTCATGGGCGATCAGGCGGTCACGCCGCAGACCCAGCCGCAGTTTCTCGTCAGCATGCATACGGCACTGCTGACCTTCTCTGGGCTCTGCGTGATCGGGATCTTCTTGTCGCTCGGTCGACTGCGCGACGTGCGCAGCGCATGACGTCGCCTTGAGGGACGTGCGGGGCCCTCCTCTCGTCAGCAATACGCCTGCAGAGATCCTGTGGAGTGGCCGGCAAAGCCGCGGCCGCTGTGTTAGAGTGAAAGAAAACCGTTTCCTGTTGTGCGACGCTGCCATGACCGATCAAAAACCCGGCATATCACCGCTGTTTCTCAGCCAGTTCGAGGTTGATGCAGCGGTTCCCTTCAAACGTCACCTGAACCGGCTCGAAGTCGAAATCGGCCAGGAGGATTACAGCCAGCTAAAGCGGGTCGAGCGGCTTGATCCCGCGCCGCCAGAGACGCATTATGAGCGCCTGACCGAAATTACCGGGCGGTTGTTGAAATCCACCCAGAACAATTACAACCGTGACCTGCTGCAGCGTCTTGGTGTGCGCATCTATCTCGACGAGGCGCATTACGCCATCTATTACCGGTTGCCGGACCGGTGTCTGCGGTTTGTCGCGGCCTGGCGGGAGTCCGTCCTGAAGAAGTTTTTTCCTGTTCTGCCGACGGCAGACAGTCCCTGGCGGCCCTGCCGCCAGGGACTGCCCGATTTTGAAGCCCGCTTCCTGCACGATGCCGCCGGCGGCGTGCTGCTGTTGCGTCACCAGCAGGAGGAGCAACGCACGGCGGCCCCTCTGATCACGGCCAGCCACGGACCCTACGATCCGCATACCCTGGAGGTTGCGCTCTATTTTTTACGCACCGGGCGCGGCGGGGCGGCCCTGATCAACCTCGGCTTTGCCGGCCGCGAACCGCTGACCGATGATAATCTCAAACAACTCGACGCCTGGGGCGTGCCGCTCAACCCGAGCAATATCGACGTGATCTATCCCTACACCGATGAACACGGTCATCCCTGTTGCTACAAACTGGAAGAAGGCCTGCCGCGCTACGTCGCGGCGTTGGCGATGACCCTGCCGGAACTGGTGATCGATGTGCACGGTTGTGTCGGCACCTTCAGCGCTGACCGGCGGGTTCTGGTGGGGCTTGGCGGGCTGCCACCCTTCCGGGCTCCGGAAGAGATCGGCGCTTTGTCCAGCGCGGGGGAGATTCTGTACCTGCAGCCGCATGCTGCCGTCCGCCGCGGACTTGACCTGATCCGGGAATTGTCCGACCAGATGTACGTGCAATTCTGTACCGGATCCCATCGCTGCTACAATTTTGCCCTGCTGGGCGGGATGCAACTGCTCGGTTTCCCGGTCGATCCGCAGCAAGACGTCGACAGCCTGGTGTCAGGCGAGGAGAGAGCCTTCCTGCCACGGGAGAACCTGCGCTGGATCCCCGGTGCCGGTGCCAATGCCCTGCAGCGCCAGGCCGCTCGCAAACTGAATCCGGCGGCCCAGTGCCTGCACGTCGAGATCCCGACCAGCGTGCGCCGCAAAATGATTCTCAAGTTGCGTTCTCTGGAGATCGAATCCTCACTGGACGCCAGCAGCCTCTAGATGGCTCGGAGCAGGAGGGCTTTCATGCAGACCTTGGGCCTTTTTCGCGACCTGCAGCCGACCTGTTATTCGGGGTTGTTCGATGATCCCTTGCTGCTGGTGCATGTCAGGCCGGCGGGCCGCAGTCTGTTGTTCGACTGCGGTCAGCTTCATCACCTGGCGAAACGTGTCCTGCGGACGATCGATGCGATCTTCGTCAGCCACGCTCACATGGACCACCTGATGGGCTTCGATCAGCTGCTGCGCCACGTTCACGTGGCGCCCCGGACACTCCATCTTTTTGGCCCGCCGGGCATTGCCCAGCGGATCGCGCACAAGCTGTCCGGGTACGACTGGAACCTTACCGAGGAGAGCTGGTGTACATTCCAGGTGCATGAAGTCGACGCCGAGTGCATCCATGTCGTTCAGTTTGCTGGAAGCCGGGGATATGTTGGCCAGCGGCTGGGGACCGAACAACGCCAGGACAGGACCATTTTTCGGAGTCCGTATGTCCACGTCGAGGCCGATATCTGCGATCATAAGCTCCCTGTGCTGATTTTCCGGGTGACCGAACGGCCCGCCTTCTTGATCGATCGGCAACGTCTGCAAGAATCACGACTGCTGCCGGGACCCTGGCTCAAGGATCTGAAAAAACGGTTTCATGCCGGGGATTGGCGGGGCGAACCGATCGAAGCCTGGCGGGAGGTGAACGGTCAACGGACCACGGTCTTGATCGAGGATGCGGCACAGCTCTACCGAAGCATTCGGCGCGACCACCTGCCGGGCAGCCTCGGCTATGTCAGCGATGTCGGCATGAGCGATGACAACCTGGCCCGGATTGCCAGGCTGATGGCCGGCGTCAAGCTGCTGGTCTGTGAATGTACTTTTCTGGCCCGGGATGAGGACAAGGCGCGCGTCTCGGCCCACCTTTGCACCGCTGACGTCAACCGCATCGCGGCAAGAATCTGTCCTGACGTACTGCTGCCGGTCCACCTCAGCAAATCCTACCTCGGCAGCAGTCCGGAGCTGTATGCCGAACTCGACCCGCCGCCGGAGACCCGACTGCTGCAACTGCCGGATTACCTGACGCCGCGGCCGTTGCTGCCGAGCGAGCTGCCAGTCCCGCTGCCGCTGCCGAAAAAAACTTAGGTTTTGCCCGTCTCGTTATTTTTGCTTGAAGGCTCTGCAGCGAGGGGGAAAGGGAATGTCCCTCAATAAATCACGATATAGCCGTGAGCGGTGGCGATTTTGGAGATCTCGAGAACATCCGCAATCTGGTAGGATTCGCCATCGAGGACGAAGGTATAGCCACCGTCTGGATTCTCCTTGGCCAGTTCGATCAGAGATTCGAAACTGGCGGTCTTGATCGTCTCCATCTCGGAACCTCCGCTCTTTACAGCAGCGACATCGCCTCGTCATGCAGCTGGCGGCTGGCGGCGGCAATCACGAAGCCGCCGGACAGCGGCACATTGCCCGCGGCATCGGTAACCACGCCGCCGGCGGCCTCGATGATCGGTATCAGGGGGACGATGTCGTAGGGCTGCAGGGTGTCTTCCACGACCAGGTCGACCTGACCGAGGGCCAGCATGCAGTAGGCATAACAGTCGCCGCCGAAGCGCTGCAGCTTTGCCTTGGCGGCAATCCGGCGAAACGCCGCCAGGTTCGCTTCGGCAACAAACATGCTCTCGTGGGTGCAGTAGAGGATTGCCTCTTCGAGGCGCTGTGTCGGCCGGGTTTGCAAGGCAACGGATTGGCCGCGCATGTCCAGGACACCGCCGGCGGCACTGCCGCAAAACAACTCTCCGGTGGCCGGTTGATGCATCAGGCCGGCCAGGACTTGGTCGCCCTGCTGCAGCCCGAGGAGGATGCCCCAGGTCGGGAAGCCGCTGATGAAGGCTTTGGTGCCGTCGATCGGATCGATCACCCAGTTGGCATCCGTCGGCCCCGGCTGAAAGCCCTGCTCTTCGCCGAGAATGCCGAAGTCAGGGAAACGACGACCGAGTTGCTCACGCAAAAAGGCTTCCACCTCCCGGTCGGCGCGGGTCACCGGGTCAAAGGAGCCGTTTTCCTGCTTGTTATCCACCGCGAGCGGTTGGCGGAAATACTGCAGGGCCAGAGCCCCCGCCGCTGGCATGATCGAACGGGCAAACGCCAGGGCTTCGGCGATCGCTTCGGCTGTCAGGGCTTGCGAATTGTCAGGCGCCATAGCGGCAACTCCTTGGTGACAACGCGTGATGGGCGACATTTTACAGGAAAGCCGACCTCTCTTCAAAGGATATCAGGGGCGTCAGCGGGACGCGTTTATTGGCGGGCCAACCGGAGATTCGTCACATCGAATTCGAAGTTGCTGCGGTAGGGGTTGATATCGAGGCCACCGCGGCGGGTATAGCGGGCGTAGACGGTCAGCTTCGCCGGGCTGCAGAAACGCATCAGGTCATAGTAAATCCGCTCGACACACTGCTCATGGAATTCGTTGTGCAGGCGGTAGGAGATGAGATAGCGTAGCAAGGCTTCGCGGTTGATTCGGCCGCCCCGGTAATGAATCAGGACGCTGCCCCAGTCCGGCTGGCTGGTCACCAGGCAGTTGCTCTTCAGCAGGTGACTGTGCAGAGCTTCTTCAACCTGGTGGTCGTCATCGGCGGCGCCGGCGAGCAGCTCCGGCGCGAGCGTATAGCCTTCGATGTGGAGGTCCTGGTCGTCGATGCAGACGCCGGGCATGACCCCGAAAGACAGGTCGGAAAATTCCTCCGCCCGGATCAGGCACACGCCAACCGGCGCGCCAGCCGCGCCGGCGAGGTCCTGGCTCATCAGGACGCGGACGTCTTCATGATTGGCGAAGCGGGTCTGGTTGAAGGCGTTGAGGTAGAGCTTGAACGATTTCGATTCAATCAAAAAAGGCGATTCGCAGGGAATCCGGAATTCAGCCATTGCCACGACCGGCTTGCCCTGCAACGTCAGCCACGACAGCTCGTAGGCATTCCAGATATCAACGCCATGAAAAGGCAGCTCCGCGGCAAGGCCGATTTCCTTGCGTTTGAGCTGGCGTGGCACCGGGCAGAGCAGGCGGGGATTGTACTCCGCGTTGTAGACGGTGGCCTTGCCCAGAGGCAGACGGTCGTTGAGATCGTTCATGGTGTGTTTACTTTGCCAGATTCGGAGCTGATTTCAAGCCGTTGCGGAAAGACGCTTCAATCTCCGATCAGCTTGGCGAACATTTCAGACAGGCTGGCTTGCTCATTATCGGCGACCAGTTGAAAGCCGGTACGGGCTTCCTCCCGGCGCAGGCTTTCCGGGATTTCGACCAGAAACCGGCTTTGCTCACGCGGTTCGGTCTTGCCGTACTTCATGCGCCCCTGGGCGTGCAGGATCGTCAGTTTCTGTTGCGCGCGGGTGATGCCGACATAGCAGAGCCGCCGCTCCTCGTCGACATCGAAGGTTTCCGAGACCGACTTTTTGTGCGGCAAGAAACCCTCCTCGAAGCCCGGCATGAAGACATGCGGGAATTCGAGCCCCTTGCTCGCATGCAGGCTCATCAGCACCACGGCATCCCGAGCGAGCTTTTTTTCCTTGCTGTCAGAGGCGGGTTCATCGCGGTCGAGCAGGGCGACTTTTTCCAGGAAACCGGCGAGCGACGGTTGGCCCTCCCGCTGCTCGTAGCTGGCGACGGCGTTGATGATCTCGTGCAGGTTCTCGATGCGGCGCTCGATCTTTTCGCGCGCGTCGGGCTCCCGGCGCAGCGCGTCTTCGAGGCCGATTGTCGCGAGCAGGTCTCGGGTGGTTTCGGCCAGGCGTCCGCCATGCCAGAACCGGGTTTTGTGCTCTTCGATCAGACAGACGAATGTTCCAATCGCGTCGGCCGCTTTGGCATTGACGCCGTCGATCATGCGTGCCCGGCGCAGGATGTCCCAGAGGGGCTTTTGGCGCGCCAATGAGGCACGGATCAGCAGATCGGCGGTGGTGCGGCCGATGCCGCGCTTCGGGTAGTTGAGAATCCGCAGCAGGTTGACCTCATCAAAGGGGTTGACGATGAAGCGCAGGTAGGCGATGGCGTCCTTGACTTCCTTGCGGTCGAAGAACTGCTGACCGCCGATCAGCACGTAGGGGATGTCGGCGAAACGCAGTTCCTGCTCGAAGACCAGCGTCTGGGCATTGGTGCGTACCAGGATCGCATGGTCCTTGTAGGACATTCTTTTCTGACGCCGGTTGTGGTGGATGCGCTCGATCACCGCCCTGGCCTCGTCCTCGGCGTCGATGCACGTGACCACGCCGATCTTCTCACCGTCGCCGCCACGTGTCCAGAGTGCCTTTGCGGTGCGCTTCTTGTTGTTCTTAATCACCGTGTTGGCGGCTTTGAGGATGTGACCGGTGGAGCGGTAGTTTTGCTCCAGCTTGATCGTCTGTGCCCCTTTGTAGTGGCGTTCGAAGTCGAGGATGTTGCCCGGCTCGGCGCCACGCCAGCCATAGATCGACTGGTCGTCGTCACCGACCACGCAGAAGTTGTGCCATTTGTTGGCGAGCCGTCGCATCAGAGTGAGCTGGGCGGCGTTGGTGTCCTGGTACTCGTCAACCATAATGTAGCGGAAACGGTTCTGGTACTTTTCCTGGACATCCGGGTGCTGGTCAAAGAGCTTGACCACCAGCATGATCAAGTCATCGAAGTCGACGGCGTTGTAGCTCTTCAGGCTCTTCTGGTACTCGGGGTAAATCGCCGCGGCCATCTCGCTGATCACGTCGCCCTTCATGAACGGGCCGAATCTCTCGGGAGGCAACAGGCGATTCTTGGCGTCGGAGATCTTCCAGAGGATGGGGTCGACCTTCAGGCCGTGGTCCGGGTCGATGTCGTGCATCAGGTCCTTGATCAGGCGTTGTTGATCGCTGGTGCCATAGATGCTGAAGTTGCGCTTGTAGCCCAGATGCTCGATGTCGGTGCGCAGGATTCGGCAGCACAGGGAATGAAAAGTCGAAATCTGGATCCTTTCCGCCTTGTCCCGGCCGACCAGCCCGGCGACGCGCTCCTGCATCTCGCGGGCCGCCTTATTGGTGAAAGTCACTGCCAGCAGATTTTCGGGGGCGACATTTTTTTCGCCGACCAGGTGGGCCACCCTGTGGGTGATGACCTTGGTCTTGCCCGACCCGGCGCCGGCCAGCAGCAGCAGCGGTCCCTCGGTGTGCAGGACGGCTTGGCGCTGTTGTGGATTCAGCGACGCCAGGCTCATAACGGCCACGGGTCAAGCCTGCGGAGGAGGGCAGAATCCCGGCCGCGCAGTGCGGCCGGAGAGGTTGAAGGCATGGCAATGGTCTCCTGGAATGCGACGGATTTTCAGGTTGGCGAAACCAGCGACGATAGTAGGCAAAGGGGAGGAAAAAGACAAGCCGTAAGGTGAAGAGAGGGACAGGTTTTTGCTCGTCGCCGGGGGGTGTTCTACTGCACCTCCACATGCCGCACACCGCTGGGCCTCCAGGCCGGAGAAATCACATGACTTCCCTTATTCTGCTGATCGAGCAGGCTGGCAAACATGACGGTGAAATCGCCAAAGCGATTGTTGGCGGCATCACGGGCCTCGGTAAGCCGCTCACGACGTCGCTCTTCGGCAAACAGGGCCATCTGTCCGCTCTCAAAGCGCAAGCTTGACAGGCGCACGCCAAGCAGACGCACCGGCTGGTCGAGGACCAGGCGGTCGAGAATCTGCACAGCGGCACGGTAGATCCTTTCGCTGCTGTCCAGGGCGTCCGGCTGGAGCTGCTGACGGCTGATGGTGGTGAAGTCGGCATAGCGCAAGGTGAGGGTGACCACCCGCCCGGAGGCCCGGTAGCGGCGAGCGCGTCGGCCCACCATTTCCGCCAGCTGCAACAGCACGGTAGAGAGGGCCGCGCGGTCGGTGAGATCTTCGCGCAGGGTCCGGCTGTGGCCGACGGATTTGACCGGCGGCGTGTCTTCGGCACTGATCACCGGCGACGGGTCGATTCCCCGGGCCATGGCGTGCAGCCGGTCACCGATGACACCGTAGCGACGCCGCAGAAGCGATAACGGGAATCGGGCCAGCTGGCCGCAGGTCAGGATGCCGCAATCCTGTAGCTGCCGACCGAGCCGGCGACCGATGCCGCACAATGCCTCAACCGGCATCTCCTCGAGGATTCCGGCCACCTCTTCCGGACGGTAGATCGTCAGCCCATCAGGCTTGCGCTGCTCCGAGGCCAGCTTGGCCAGCAGCTTGTTCGGTGCGATGCCGATCGAGCAGGTGATACCGAAACGTGCCTTGATGCGCGATTTGATCAGGTAGGCGATGCGCCGGGCCCCGCCGAACAATTTCAGGGAGCCGCTGATATCGAGAAACGCTTCGTCGACAGAGAAAATCTCGACCAGCGGCGTGTAGTCCTTGAGCCGTGTCATGATCTCTGTCGAAACATGGGTGTAAAGCCGGTTGTTGGCCGGCACCAGGATCAGGTGCGGGCAGCGCGCCAAGGCCTCGCCGTGGGTCATGCCGGTTTTCACGCCGAAGGCGCGTGCTTCGTAGGAGGCGGTCAGGATGATGGAGCGCTTCTCGCGACCTGTAACCGCCATCGGCCGGCCGCGCAGGGCCGGATTGGACTGCTGCTCGATGGCGGCGAAGAACGCGTTCATATCGACGTGCAGAATGGTTTTTATCATCACCGAAGTGCGAGGCGAGGAAAGCTTTTTCGCCTTTCGCGCTTCGCGTCTCCTGTCTATAGAGCCTCGATCTCCTCCAACGTCCAGGTCGTGCTCCCCAGGTCGTAAACCAGTTCGTAGAGGGCGCCGTCGTCTGTGACATGAAAGTGAATGCGAACCGTCTCCCCTTGCCGGTCACGCCAGCTGTTGGTGATCGCAGACACGGTGTGCTTGCGATGGTTCAGGTCGAACCAGACCGGTCGGATGCGATTGCCGGGGCCGTGGATGACACCGACCCGGATCGCGGGTTCGTGCTGTTTCATGGTCTCAGTCCAGAATCCGGCAGAGACCAGTGACTTTGCCGAGGATTTGCACCTCGGCGTCGCCTTCGCGGTAGATGAGCGCTTTCATCCGAGAGTTTTCCGGTTTCAGGCGAATCTCGCCGCTCTCGCGATAAAATCGCTTCAGGGTGGCTTCGCCGTCGATCATTGCGACCACGATCTCGCCATTCTCTGCGCTGGGCTGGGGGCGAACCACGGCGAGATCGCCGGGGCGGATATGGGCTTCGATCATCGACTCACCCTGGACCCGCAGCAGAAAAGAATCCCGGCTGCGGACCAGACAAGGATCAACCGCCAGGTGAGCCTCGATCGCTTCGTGGGCCAGTTCCGGCCGGCCGGCTGGCACCGTGCCGAGCAGCGGCAGGGTCACGGCGTCGCTGCGCTGCTGGTCGGTCAGGACGATCGACCGTGAGCTGCCGGGCTGACGTCGGATCAATCCCTTCTCCTCCAGAGCCTGCAAATGCCGCAGCACGCCGAGGTTGCCGGAAACCTGGAGGTGCCGGGCAATTTCCTGTAAGGTCGGCGGGTAGCCGTTGGTGGCAATTGCGGCGGCCAGAAAATCGTAGACCTGCTGTTGACGGGCGGTCAGACGGGGCATGTCGGGAAACTCCTCTGGGGTGCTGTGATCGGACCAATGGTTACTATAAAGTAACTATCACGACAAGAGGGACATGTCAAACAATCAGCAGGTGACGCAGGGCCGACAATTTGCGATGATAGGGGACCATGCCCGAGTTTTCCAACGACATCAACCCGCAACGGGATGGCGAGGATTGGCGTCCCTTGCCGGCCGCCCTGGAAGGCAAAGCGACAACAACCCTGTCGCGGCGCCGGATGCGCACATGGTCACTGGTCCTGGAAGCACGTCACATCCCCTGGCGCAACGAGCGCCGTGGCCTTGGCTGGCAACTGCTGGTGCCGGCCGCGATGCATGCCGCCGCGCTGCGCGAACTGCAGCAGTACGAAAACGAAAACCGGGATTGGCCGCCCTCGCCACCGCAGGGCACACCCCTGGTCGACAACCGGGCCACGACCCTCTGGGTGCTGATCGCTCTCGGCGTCTTTTACAACCTCACCCTGCAACGGATCGACCTGTTCGGTCATCACCCCGTGGACTGGAAGGCCCTCGGCAATGCACATGCCGGCAAAATTCTCGCCGGCGAGTGGTGGCGCCTGGCCACTGCCCTGACCCTGCACGCCGACTGGCAGCATCTGCTTGGCAATCTCCTGATCGGCGGTCTGTTCATCTCGCGCCTGTGTCGCGACCTACGCTCCGGACCGGCCTGGCTGCTGATGCTGGCGACCGGGATCCTCGGCAACCTGGCCAATGCCTGGCTCCAGGATCCCGGTCACCGTGCGGTCGGCGCATCGACCGCGCTGTTCGGCGCGGTCGGCCTGCTGGCGGCCATCAGCATGGTCCGCTACCGGCACAATCTGCGGCCGCGACGGCGCTGGACCCTGCCGGTGGCCGCCGCGCTCGGCCTGCTGGCCATGCTCGGTGCCGGTGGTGACAATACCGATCTTGGTGCTCACCTGTTTGGTTTTCTGTTTGGTCTGCCGCTTGGTTTCGGTGTTGAACTCTTGATCGAGAAATGGGGGCGGCCCGGCCGGCTGTGGAATGCCCTGCTGGCAGTCACGGCTATTGTTATCGTGACCGGGGCCTGGACCGCGGCCCTGATGTGGGGTGAGTGAAAGATGCCGGTTGTGACGAACCGGCGTTTGGCGTTATTGTTCTAAAATATATTCTGAACCAGGAGAAACTGACATGAAAAACTGGCCGTTTCGAATCGGATTCGTCGTCCTCGGTATCATCATCGCGGTGGCCTGGTGGTTTTATTATCGTTCCGCAACGCCGCCGGCTATTGAGGTCCCGCCCATCCCGGTCGTCCAACCTGCGCCCAAGCCGGCAATCCAGCATCCGGTCGAAGACACCCCGGTTGCGGCGGAGGAGGCGGCCCCGGTGCTCGACCGAGAACAGCCTTTACCGGAGCTTAAGGCAAGTGATGCGCGGATCACCGAAATCCTCGGCAAACTGTTTGCCGGGAAGAATCTCGACCGGTTCCTGGTGCTGGATCATTTCATCGAACGCTTTGTGGTCATGGTCGATAGCCTGCCACGCTCTCAGGTGCCGAAAACCCATCGGCCGATCAAGCCGATTCCGGAGCGATTCTTGGCCCAGGGCGAACGCGATCAGCTGACGATCGATCCGGCCAATTATCAGCGCTACGTGCCTCTGGTGACGATGCTCGGGGCTCTCGACACCCGCCAGGTGGTCGCCGTCTACAAACGGCTCTATCCCTTGTTTCAGGAAGCTTACGAGAAGCTCGGCTATCCGGAGGCCTATTTCAACGACCGTCTGATTGAGGTCATCGACCATCTGCTGCAGACGCCACAGGTGGCTGATCCGGTAGCCCTGATCCAGCCCAAGGCGCTTTACCTTTACGCCGATCCGAATCTGGAGAATCTTTCGGCTGGTCGCAAGATCCTGATTCGCAGCGGCCCCGAGAACGCGATTCGGATCAAGTCGATTTTGCGTGATTATCGTCGCGCGCTGGTTGCTGCTGATTGATGACGCCACGGCTCGGCCTCGACGGCGGTCTGATCTCCCTTTGCGGCCGTACCGGTTTGCGGTCCAGTCGCGGAGATCGTTGGCAGAACCGGTTGCCAAGTGGGAGTGTCATGGACCTGTTCAAACGACTCGCCGAAGCCACTCGCCGACAGAACCACGACGGTGATCTGCCGGATTTCATCGTTCCCCTGCTGCTGCAGGTGGCCGAAAACCCAACTGAATTCACCGGGCGTGAAGACCTTGTCGCGCAACTCCTGCAGCGTGTCCAGGAGTACGAAACCTGGTCGGAGATGTGCTGCGAAAAGCAGGGCTTCAGTCTCGAAGACATCCACCGCACTCTCGATCGGCTCAAGGTTCGCTATTAAATTCCGGGCACGCCCTCCCTCACGGCCTTGGTGCCCTCTCGTGTCGCCAAGCCTCTACAACAAAGCACATCACTTCGCCATTGGCCAAGGCATCACGGAAAGATCGACAGGACAAAAAAGGGCGGCCCGCAGGGGCCGCCCGGAAGAGATAGTGTTCAGGCTGTTCGTCCGGCCATCGCCTCAAGGCGACGAATCCGTTCCGCCATCGGCGGATGGGTGGTGAACAGGCTGGCGACGCCACTGCCTTTCAGCGGGTTGACGATGAACATGTGCGCCGTGGCTTCGTTGACGCGCCGCATCGGCATGCTCTGGTTGGCACTCTCCAGCTTGCGCAGGGCATTGGCTAGCGACAGGGGGGTCCCGCTTAAGGTGGCGCCGCCCTTGTCCGCCTCGTACTCCCGGGAGCGGGAGATCGCCATCTGCACCAGCATCGCAGCCAACGGCGCAATGATCGCCAGGGCAATCAGGGCCAGCGGGTTGCTGTCTTCATCGTCGCCGCCGAACCCGCCGAACATGGCCGACCACTGGGCCATGTGGGCCAGGTAGGTGATGGCGCCGGCGATGGTCGCGGCGATCGAGCCAATCAGGATGTCGCGGTGCATGACGTGGCTCATCTCGTGGGCCATCACTCCCTTGAGTTCATCGCGGGAGAGGATTTGTAGGATCCCATCGGTGGCCGCCACCACGGCATGCTCCGGATTGCGGCCGGTGGCAAAGGCGTTGGGGGTGGATTGCGGCAGGCTGTAGACGCGCGGCATCGGCAACTGGTTGGCCTGGCAGAGCTCGGCGACAACCTCGTAAAGTGGGCCGCTGGTGACTTCCGTGCCGCGATACATCTTGATGACGATCTTGTCGGAAAACCAGTAGGAACCAAGGTTCATGACCCCGGCCAGAATCAGGGCGAACAGGGCGCCGCCCCGGCCGCCGATCAGGCCGCCGATAAAAACCAGCCCCAGGGTCAAAACGGTGAGCAGGACAATGGTGCGCAGAGTGTTCATTTTCAGACCTTTAATGTTGTGTGATCGGTGATTTTTTACGTTGCAATATAAGCACGAATTGGCAAAACACAAGGGTTTGTCTTAGCCAAGGACGGTACCGGGTGCGAGAGGACAACCGCGCAGAAAATCGGCCGCCGGCAGGCGTTTGCGACCGGCCAGTTGGAGCTCTTTCACCACCAGGAATCCGCTGCCACAGGCGATTTTCACACCCTGGGCATCGGCTGCAAGGACGGTTCCCGGGCGGCCTTCCCCCTCGTTGACCGGCCGGGTTGCCGCCAGCTTCAGCGTAGCCCCCTCAAACGTGGTATAGGCGCCAGGCCAGGGATCGAGGCCGCGCACCTGGTTGTGGATGTCACGCGCCGACCGGCTCCAGTCGATGCGACCGTCTTCCTTCTTCATCAGGGGCGCATAGCTGCTCTGGTCGTCATTTTGGGCTTGGCGCTTGAGAGTTCCGGCACAGAGCCGGGCCAGGGTTTCCTCCATCGCTTCCCGCCCCAGCACGGCCAGGCGATCGTGCAAGGCGCCAGCGGTTTCTTCCGGACCGATGGGCAGGGTCTTCTTCACCAGCATATCGCCGGTATCGAGTCCTGTGTCCATAAACATGGTGGTGACACCGGTTTCCACTTCGCCATCCATAATCGCTTTGTTGATCGGTGCGGCACCGCGGTATTTGGGCAGCAGCGAGGCATGCACATTGATGCAGCCATAACGGGGAATATCCAGGACGCTCTTGGGCAGGATCTGGCCGTAGGCCACCACCACGATCAGGTCCGGCTTCAGCCCGTTGAGCTTAGCCACCGTCTCCGGATCCCGCAGCTTGGCCGGTTGAAAGACGGGAATCCCCTCGCGCAGAGCCAGTTCCTTGACCGGGGGTGGCGTCAGCTGCTTGCCGCGTCCCTTGGGGCGATCCGGCTGGGTGTAGACGCCGACCAAGTGACAGCCAGCATCAATTAAGCCCTGCAGGGTCTGCAGGGCAAAAGTGGGGGTTCCCATGAAAACAGTACGCAGATCCTGCGGTTGCATCACATCTGCTCCGTGAGGTGCTCCTCGATCTTCTGCCATTTTTTGCGAAAAATGCTGCGTTTCAGAGGTGACAGATGATCGACAAAGAGGATGCCGTCGAGGTGGTCGATTTCGTGTTGGCAGGCGATTGCCGTCAGGCCTTCCGCGGCAATGGTATGCGTCTGTTCGTCGAGGTCCTGAAAACGAACTGTGACCTTGGCGCTACGGCTGACGCGGGCATAGTACTCCGGTACCGACAAGCAGCCTTCTTCCTCGTAGCTTTCTCCTTCATGATCAATAATTTCCGGGTTGACCAGAATCAGGAGCTGAGATTCTTCGTCACGTGCGGAGCAATCGATCACGGTCAGGCGTTTGCTGATGCCGACCTGTGGTGCTGCCAGGCCAACGCCGGGGGCAGCGTACATGGTTTCCACCATGTCATTGGCCAGCTGTCGCAACGATGCGTCAAAGACGGTCACCGGCGCGGCCACCTTTTTCAACACCGGATCGGGATAATGTCTGATTTTCAGTAAAGCCATAGCTAGCCCCTGAATTTATAAGAGCCTGTCTACCAGTGGCAGCAGGCTTAATAACCGAGCATTATAAGTTATGATAAAGCTTGACTTCATGGGAAGTCAACCAAAGCCGGTTCTCGATTACAACAGTCGTTGGAAGTGAGTGCCCACGACAGGTGCTGTTGCACCTGTCATTCCATTGTCCGACTCAGTGGGCGTGATCGAAATAAGCCTTTTCAAACCGGTTGACCAGCTCGCGTAGCTGTTTCACCTGTCCCAGGTCAGTGGTCTGCTTGCTCTTCATTGCGGCCAGCAGAATCGCATGCAAGGTTTGCAGCTTTGATGCATAGTCCTTGTCATCCGGCTTGATCCGCTGAGTCATGAAGTACTGACTGACGATCTCCTGAAGTGCATCGGCATGCTGTTCTTTGTTCATGACCCAGCGGATCAACTGGTTGGCGTTTTCGCCGGGTTGCTTCTCCAGGGCCAGGATCTGGTTCATCGACTTCTCGATCGTGGTGATATTCTCGCGGATCATGTTGATGCGCATCGTGTCATCGTAGATGCCGCAGGGGATTTCACAATGGGCGGTTGCCTGTCCGGCGAGCAGCAGCAATCCGAGCAAGCTGCAGGGGAGAACTTTGCTGAGGAAGTTGGTCATTGTCCGTCTCCTTGTCGTCATTTGAGGTTCTCCTCAAACACTAACAGCTTGACGGCAAAGGGCAATGTCGCCCTGGCGAGCGTCTGCGACCAGCTGCGCGCTGCCGGTTCAAATGACGATCCGCCGAACCATCAGGGCGATCGCCAGCGGCAGAAGCAGCAGCACGGCAACCAGCAGGTAAAGCAGACTCAGCCACAGGGCATTGGACCACAGGTGCAGACTACAGCCCCGCACCAGGGCGACCAGGTGTGTCAACGGCAGCAGATGGGCGACTGTTTGCGCCCAGCCGGGCAGGTTCTGCAGCGGGAAAAAGGTGCCGCTGAACAGGAACATCGGGGTAATTCCAAGGAAAATCGGCAGGTTGAAGGTTTCGATTCCGGGCACCAGAGCGGTGCAGATCATGCCGAGGGCGGCAAACAGCAGCCCCCCGAGGGCCGCGAGCGGAATGACCAGCAGGGCTCCGGGATAGGCCAAGAAGCCGCACAGCGAGATCACCAATCCCATCAGGGTCGCCGCAATGACCGATTTGGTCGCCGCCCAGAGCATCTCGCCGAGGATAATTTCCTCCAGGTTGAGCGGAGTTGCCAGCAGGGCATCGAAGGTCTTTTGGTAATACATGCGGACAAAGCTGTTGTAGGTGGTCTCGAAGAAGGCGTTGTACATGATCGCCACCGAGATCAGCGCCGGGACAATGAAGGTGGTGTAGGACAGCGTTTCGCCGTCATAGTCGAACTCACCGACCAGGACCGCCAGGCCGACCCCAAAGGCGAGAATATAGAGCAGGGGCTCGAGCAGCGGTGGTAGGAAGGAGATCTTCCAGTTCTGTCGGTAGATCGAAAAATTACGCTGCCAGATGCGCAACGACCGGGCACTGATCTGGCGCGGGCTCGGCCACTTCATTCGCGCAGCTCCCGTCCGGTCAGTTTCAGAAACAGGTCTTCCAGGCCGGCCGGACGTAACATGCACCCTTCGGTGCGGACCTCGCGGGTCAGTTTGAGAAACAGCTCATCGCCGTCATCGAGATAGACCAGCAAGCGGTGGCCGAGGTCCTCGACCCGGCCGTCTTCCGTGGCCAGGAAATCCCGCACCGCCGGATCCGGATCGGTGATCTCCAGAACCGTGTCACCCACCCACTCCCGGACCAGTTTTTTCGGTGGGCCCTCGATCAGGATCCGACCGTGATCGATAATCACCAGCCGATCGCACAGGCGCTCGGCTTCTTCCATGTAATGCGTGGTCAACAGGATGGTCAGCCCCTGGCGTTTCAATGCGACCAGTTTGTCCCAGAGCAGCTGTCGACTCTGCGGGTCGAGTCCGGTGGTCGGCTCATCGAGAATCAGCAGCTCCGGTGTATTCACCAGGGCGCGAGCCAGCATCAGTCGGCGTTTCAGCCCGCCGGAAAGGACCATGATCTTATCGTTGGCCCGACTCTGCAGGGCAAAGAAGGCGAGCAGTTCATCCGCACGCTGCTCGGCTTTATTACGGGGAATGGCGAAGTAGCGGGCGTAGCCGACCAGGTTGTTGCGCACCGACAGGTCCGGATCGAGCGAATCCTCCTGCTGACAGATGCCGATCCGTCGCTTGATGGCGCGGATGTGGGTGTCGAGATCGAGACCGAACAGTGTCAGCTCGCCGGTATCCCGGGGGGTGTAACCGTAGAGCATGCGAATGGTGCTGGTTTTGCCGGCGCCGTTCGGACCCAGTAGGCCGAAACATTCACCCGGTTGCACGGTAAAGGAAATCCCGTCGACGGCCGTCAGGGCGCCGTAGGCTTTACGCAGGGAACGGACCGCGAGGATGGGCATGATCTTTCGAGTTTGTATCCGGGATAAGAAATAGTTGGGTAAATTTTACGCCGGTTATCGCAGGAAGACAACCTATGCGCCGGCGTTGTTTTCAGCTCAGGCGGGTCTCGGCCGATTCAGCCAGGACCAGCAGGGCCTCGGCTTCACTGACATCCGTCCAATGTCGGTAAGCGGCCGCAACGGCGTAGGGGGTGCCGGAGCGCAGGTTGGCGCAGCAGACTGTCGCGACCTCTTGAGCGATCCGCTGAACTGCTTTGAGGTGACCGGTCGGCACCGCCACCGTGATCGATCGCGCGCCGGCTCGTTGCAGGGCGGCGATCGCCACAAGCATGGTAAAGCCACTGGCCAGGCCGTCGTCGACCACCACCAGGTCATGCACCGCCAGGTCCGGCAAGGCATGGCCCGCGCGGAATGAGGCCACCCGGTTGGCGACCTTGCGACGGGTGGTTTCGATTCCCTGCGTGACACCTTGCGGCGACAAACCGGCTGAACGGATCAGGGCCTCATTCAGCTGATAACTGCCGTCGAAGGCCACCGCACCATAGCCGGCTTCGCTGTTCCAGGGCAGGGTGATCTTGCTGACCACGGCCACATCGAGGGGAGCGCCGAGGGCTTCGGCGAGCACTGCGGCGACCGGGACCCCGCCAGCAGGAATCGCCAAAATCAGCGGCTCTGGCAGCATTTCTTGCGCCACCAATGCGGCGAGTATCCTGCCAGCATCCCGGCGGTCGGCGAACACGCCAGTCCTTTCACGCAGCTTTTCGAGGTCGTGGATGTTGCCTGACGTCATCGCGGTCTCCCTCCCGTTCTCGGACTCTTGGTGATCGTAAAATGACCGGTGATAGAGCTGGCGTCTACTCCTCGAGTCGACCGATGAAGGCATCCGCCTCGCGGATGGCCACCTCCATTTCGTGAATCAGGGTTGACACATCCCCCTCGACACGGCCCAATTCGCCCCGCAGGGAGGCGATGGCCCGGGCATTGAGGTTGTGCTTGAGATACAGGACCTGATCGCGAAGCGGAACCAGAACCGGTTCGATCTTTGCCTCGGCCCGATGCATGGCGCTGATCAGTCGTTCATAATGGCGGCGGGTCTCTTTGAGTTTTGCGGCGCTGGAGCGACGCAGCTGAACGCTGGCATAGAGGGATAGCTCCTCCTCCCATTCCTCGAACAGAGCTTCGGCGACGTCTTCCACCCGGGCGATGCGTTGACGGACGTCTTCGGCGCGTGTTTCGCTGTCATCGAGCACGTCCTGCAGCTGTTCGTACGTCTCTTCCAGAGAGCCGCCATCGAAATTCAGCACGGCGCTGAATTCCTCCAGAGCCGAAGCAAACTGTTCCTTGGCGGCCTGCTGGCTGTCGCGCGCGTCTTCAACCCGGTCCACCAGAATCTCACGTTTGTGAATCCCGAATTTTTCCATCACGGCAAACTGCGCGTTGCTGCATGCGGCCAACGGCAGCAGCAGGAAAGCAATGATACTGAGGGCGATTCCGGACCTGACCTGTTTCACCATGACAATGCCTCCCTGCAAAAGAATCTTTTGCCTAGCGGCCCAAAGATAATCGATCCGGTCTTGGATCACAAGTCAGCGGCTCAACCGGTTGCCTGTGGACAGGGGCTTGCGATCCATCGGCAAGCATCTATGATGTCAGGAAAACCCATCCAAGGAGGGCTTATGAGCAGCAGCGACAGACTTTACCATATCGGTTTCGGCCGCAGTGACCTGGGGCCTTCGCCACCGACCGCTGCTCTGCTGTGCGGGGATCCGGATCGGGCCGGAAGAATCGCCCGGCAGACCGCCGGGGTCTCCTGTCTGGCGACGCTCTCGGAGAATCGCGGCCTGCACAGCTACCTGTGCGGCATCGATGGCATGACGTTTGTTGCCGCAACCAGCGGCATGGGGGCGCCGTCGCTGTCGATTGTCGTCAATGAACTGGTCACGGTCGGGGTGCGCACTATCATCCGGGTCGGGACCAGCGGCGGCATTGCAGAACAGGTCAGAGTCGGTGATCTGGTGATCTCCAGTGCCGCTCTCTGTCGCCAGGGCGCGGCCCTGGACATTGCCCCGGCGGAATTCCCGGCGGCCGCCGATCCCCGGGTGACAATCGCTTTGATGGCTGCGGCTTCAGACCTTGACGTGCGTGCTCATG
Source organism: Desulfuromonadales bacterium (assembly GCA_037383085.1). Lineage (GTDB taxonomy): Bacteria > Desulfobacterota > Desulfuromonadia > Desulfuromonadales > BM103 > JARRPG01. The sequence goes on from JARRPG010000017.1 coordinate 46,363, forward strand.
TGGGTGTCACGGCGAGTGTCGATACCTTCTACGAAGGTCAGGAGCGCGGCGATTCCGCCAATCCGTTTCTGCTGCGCACCTTGCACGGTGTGACGGAGGAATATCGACACCTGCGCATCCTGAACTACGAGATGGAGGCCGGAACCCTCTTTAAAATGGGTCTTGCCTACGGCTTTGCGGCCGGTTGTGTGTGCGCCGTCTTGGCCGAAAGGTTGGTCACGGAGACGGTTGACGTCGCCGTTAAGGAACAAGCCGAAAGAGCGGCTGTACAGGTTGCCCTCCAGGCCCTCCAAAGGCTGACAAGGGCTTGATCTGTAGCAGGTTTTCATGAAAAAAATTCACCGATCGGATAAATTTTTCGTTTGGTTGACAGCCTGTTCAAAGGTGATAACTTAAAATCAAACAGTGGCGAAATAAGCGCGTCCACATCACGTAAAATTGTCGGTCAGCATGGCCTGCCCAAGGTGTGGCCAGAAGGAATCGACAAAACCTGAAACGAGCGACGCGGCGACCGTGACCGGTGCCCGCAGTTGCTCTCGACAAGATGTCGATTCAGGAGTGATGCGACAGCAATTTCGTCACTGTTGTTTTATGCGGAAGACTGCCGAACGGCTTTAGCTCTGTGCTTCTGCCTTGCACCGTTTCACGACATCTTTGAGCCAGGCGATTTCATCGGGAGCGAATTGCTTGTTGTAATCGGTGCCGATGTTCATGGCCCAGTGCAGACCATCAGGGGTCATCTCGGCCAGCACGTGACCCGGCAGTTGCAGGCAGGGGACGTCCTTTTCGGCCCAGTCGTTGAGGCGCTGCTGGTCATCAAAGAAAACCAGGTAGTCAATGCCCTCCGCTTCGATGATGAGGGGCACCTCGACCGACTCTTTTTCCCCCTTCCCCTCGGCATCGATCTTCTCATTGATGGTGGGGACGAAGAAACTCCGATTCAGGAAGAGATCATAGAAACCGGACTGGGCGGTGTGATCTTCGGGATTGGCGCGCAATTGTTCCAGAGCTTGATCGATGTCCGTCATGGCGAGACCTTTAACGTTGGTGTGAATAAAGCGGGCGATACGTCGAAGTCTCAGGCTACCGGATCAAGTCGTGAGCTGTCTACCCTCCCCGCAAGGAAATTTTCATCAGACATTGAACAGGAAATGGCAGATGTCGCCGTCCTGGATCGTGTAGTCCTTGCCATGCAACTGCATTTTGCCGGCCTGCTTGACGGCCTGTTCGGATCCGGCGGCGATCAGGTCATCGAACTTCATGACTTCGACGCGAATGAAGCCGCGCTCGATATCACTGTGGATTTTGCCGCCGGCAACCGGTGCGCTGGACCCCTTACGAATGGTCCAGGCCCGGCATTCGTCGGGGCCGGTGGTATAAAAACTCATCAGACCGAGGGCATCATAGAGGGCCGTATTGATGCGATCAAGGCTCGGCTCGGTAATGCCCAGGTCGGCCATGAATTCGCCGCGCTCAGCGGTGTCCTCGATCGCGGCGATCTCGCTTTCGATCGCACAGGAAATGGCAAAGGCGTCGCGGCCGAAATCCTGATCAAGCGCATCCTCGGCAACGTTGTAGGCATAGATGATCGGCGTGCGCGTCACCAGATCGAGACTACGGATCACCCGTTCCTCGTGGGGCTCCAAGTGCACCGTGGAGAGCGGTTTCTCCTCTTCCAGGACGGCGTTGAAGCGCTGCAGAATCGCTTCTTCGAGGATCTGGTCGGCGGTCTGCCCGCCCTTCTTCTCTTTGGTCAAGCGCTGCAGGCGCGTCTCCACCAGCTGCATGTCAGCCAGCAGCAGTTCGGAGAGAATCATGTCGCGGTCGCGCTGGGGATCGACGGTTCCGGCCGGGTGGAAAACCTCCGGGGAATCGAAAGCCCGGATCAGCACGCACAGCAGATCGCAGCGTCGGGCTGGGTCCATCCATTGCCGCGCGGTGGCTCCTTCACTGATATCCGGACAGAGGACGAACTGATTTTCAGCGTAAGTGGTTTTTTTGGGCTGATAGAGTTCACTTAAGGCATCGACGCGGGAGTCGTGAATCGGGGCCACCCCCTCGATCGCCTCACCGGTCTTGCGGGTGGCGGGAACCTGGCGGTCGGTCAGCAGGGTAAAGAGGGTCTTCTTGCCGGTCTGGGCAAGTCCCAGGATAGCGATTTTCATACCGGACTCCTTGCTTCAAATCGCGACAGTATACGTTTTTTCCGCCGGCAATGCAGAGAAAAATCGCTTGTGCCTCCGGGTCCTTCTGCAAGGCGATCAAGGGCTGCTCCGGAGAGGGTCAAACCCGTCCGTGATGACCCGTTTCGGTTGCGTGGGCGAGGGAATTCAGCCGGTGGTCCCCAGCGCCGGCCGGTCGGCTTGGCGTGAAGTTCGGAAGCTGCGGAAGAAGAGGGCACACAAGACGGCCAAGCCAGCCGCATGCACCCACCACGCTGCCGGCCAGAGCAGAGCGGCCGCACAGACCAGACTGATCAGGCGCTCCGGCAGCCTCAGGCGTGCTTCCATGAAGCCTTCCAGCCCGGCCGCGAAGGCGTAAAGGCCGAACAGGGCAAAGAAGAAGATCATCAGGTCACCGCTGAGCGTGCCGCCGATAAAGGGCGTATAGGCAAAGAGCAGCGGGATGACGTAAAGCCCCTTAGCCAGTTTCCATGACTGGAAGCCGGTCTCCATCGGCTTGGTGCCGGCAATGGCGGCACCCGTGAAGGCGGCCAGGGCAACCGGTGGCGTGACGTTCGAGTCCTGGCTCAGCCAGAAGACGATCAGATGCGCCGAGAGCAGGGCGAAGGTCAGCGTATGCTCACTCAGAACCGCTTCACGCACCATGCTGGCCATGTCGATCGGAATGGCGTCGACGATGGCGCGCGCCGATTTGATCGTCATCGGGTTGCCGATTTCCGCCAGCCGGTCCGGTGCCGCCAGCATGAAGATGGCCTGGGCAGCATCCGGAATATTGCCGCCCGCGAGCGCCTTGACCAGGATGCCGTCGGCGATCAGGCCGTGCAGCGCCGGCGCCGACAGGGTGCCGAGAACGATATAGGCGGCCGTCACCGGCAGCCCCATACCCAGCACCAGCGAAGCCAGTGCGATCAGGCCGATGGCGATCACCAGGCTGTGGCCGGCCCACTCGTTGATCATCAGCGAAAAGGTGTTGCCGATGCCGGCGGTAGCAATGACGTTGACGATCAACCCCACTGCACAGAGCAGAATCGCGGTCATCACCATATTGCGGGCGCCCAGCGACATCGCCTCGATGACCGCTTTGGGCCCCATTTTGTTCGGCGAAAACCAGGAGGCGACGACCACGGCGATGATGCTGATGCCGGCGGCATAGGTCGGCGTAAAACCGTAGATCAGCAGTCCGATCAGCACGCCGATCGGCAAAAGAAAGACAATCCCGCCCTTTTTGAAGACGTCGACCGCCGAGACGCGCTCGTCGTCCATCGCGGTGACATGGCTGCGTTTGGCTTCGATGCGGACGAAGAAACCGACCGTGGCGAAATACAGAATGGCCGGCAGGATGCTGACCAGGACGATGGTGTTGTAAGAAATCTGCGTATAGGTGGCCATGACGAAGGCCCCGGCCCCCATGATCGGCGGCATCAACTGGCCACCGGTCGAGGCCGCCGACTCGACACCGGCGGCAAATTTGGCTGGGAAGCCGGCCCGTTTCATGAGTGGGATGGTAATCACCCCGGTCGAGGCGGTGTTGGCCACCGCTGAACCGGAGATGGTGCCCATCAGTCCGGACGCCATGACCGCCACCAGGCCGGGGCCGCCGACCATGCGACCGGCCACGGCACGGGCCAGGTCAATGACGAATTCCCCGGCCCCCGATCGCAGCAGGAAGGCGCCGAACAGGATAAACATGAAGACATAGGTCGACGAGATGCTGGCAATGGTGCCGAATAGGGCGTCATCGCCGTAAATGCTGCGAAACATGATCGTTTCGGGGGAGAGACCGGCAAACTTGAAAACACCGCTGATGTACTGTCCCCACCAGCCGACGTAACTCAGCGCGACAATGATCAGGACCGGGATGAACCAGCCCGCCACCCGTCGCGTGAATTCCAGGGTGCACAGAATCAGGATGATGCCGGCCACCCACTCCGCGGGCGCCAGACGCACGCCGCGAGCGTAAATGGCATCCTCCATGGCGATCAGGTAGAGGGCGGAGCTGGCGGCCAGCAGACCAAGCAGCACATCGAGCAGGCGCCAGACCAGGGTCGGGTCTTTGCGCAGCGGATAAACGAGCGAGGCAATCAGCGCAAAACCGGCGAAATGCAGGGAGTTCTGCCAGAGCGAAGAGAGCACCGCGATGACATTGAACCAGATGTGCATCAAGGAGATGGCCACGCCCAGGACGATCAGCAGGCGGGTCGGTTCGGTGCCGACTTCGGGTTCGATTTCGGCGGTCTTGGTCAACAGCAGGCTCCGAAATTGTCAGCAGCCACCCCGCCGGGGTGGCTGCGCAGGTCAAAGGTTTAGTTGGCGATCAGGCGATCCGGAATCTTGATGCCGACTTCCTGATAGTATTTGGCGGCACCGGGGTGCAGCGGCATCGGCAGACCGGAAATGGCCTTTTCGATCGCCATCGCCTTGGTGGCGCCGTGGATGGCATTCAGAAACGCCAGGTTCTCGTAGATGGTCTTGGTAATCTGGTAAACAGCATCTTCATCGACATCGGCGCGGGCGGCCAGGAAGTTTGGTTGCGCAATGGTGTTGATATCCTTCTCTTGACTCGGATAGGTCCCGGCCGGAATGACGTAACGGGTCCAAAGATCCTTGCCACCATCGGCCTGTTTCATCTGCTCGTCGGTGAAGTCCAGCACCACGATCTCATTGCCCATATTGGCCATGGCCTTGGTCACGGCACTGACCGGCACCCCGGCGGGGGTGCTCATGCCGGCGACCTGGCCGTTCTGCAGGGCATCAGCCGAAGGGCCGTAGCCGACATAGACCAGGTTGAAATCCTTTTCGACATCGCCGATGCCCAGGTTCTCAAGCAGTACCGTGTTGGAGCCGAGGGTGCCTGAATTCTTTTTGCCAAGAGCCATCGCCTCGCCCTTCATGCCAAGCAGGTCAGAGGCGGTGCCCGTCTTGGCGAACTTTTTGTTGACCGTGAAGTGCTCAACGTTCTGCCAGAGCATGGTGACGGCACGCAAATTCTTCTGCGGGCCTTCCGCGGCGATCGGTCCGGTGCCGTTCCAGGCATAGGAGCCATAAAGCCCCTGGAGGATGGCGAACTGCACTTCGTTCTCACGCAGCAGCTTGACGTTCTCGCCGGAGCCGGCCGAGTTGATGGCCGACATGCCGATCTTCTGTTTTGGCTGCAGCTTAACCTTGACCAGAGTTGACAGGGCGACACCAACCGGGTAGTAGGTGCCACCGGTTGATGCCGTGGCCAGCAGATAGTTGCGCTCTTCCGCCGCCTGGACGTTGGTGATGGAACCGCATACCAGGGCCACTGCGGCGACGATAAACAGAAACTGCCTGATCCGTGTCATCATTGTTTCCTCCTCGTGTTGGTGTTGTTCTGCAAAGATTAATCAGCCGCCGACCAAGCCCCGGGGTCACAGGAGCATTGGGCCGGCGTCCGGCCTGGATGGTTCTTCAATAACTGCGAATCATACCGCCGTCTACCGTGACGATACTGCCGGTCATGTAGGAGCTGCAAGCGGACGCCAAAAAACAGACAACGCGGGCGAACTCCTCCGTTTCACCATAACGACCGAGTGGAATCCTGCGCAGTGCTTCATCGACGATCTGGTCACGGCTGATGCCACGCTTGTCGGCGTTGAACTGGTCAAGGTAGGCGGTCCGGTCGGTCGCAATCCGGCCCGGGGCAACGGTGGTCACCAGCACGTTGTCCGGGGCCAATTCGTCGGCCAGGGTCTTGGCCAGGCCGACGATCCCCATGCGGAACACATTGGAGAGGACCAGACCGGGGATCGGCTGCTTGATCGATGCCGAGGTGACGTTGATGATCCGGCCGCCATGCGCCTTGAGGTCCGGCAGCGTGGCACGGATCAGCCGCACATAGCTGAGCAGGTTCAGTTCGAAGGCCGCCTGCCAGGCGGTCTCGTCGACCTGCGCGAAGCCGCCGCCGGGGGGACCCCCAGCATTATTGATCAGGATGTCGATGGGACCGAGTTGTTCTCGGGTCGCCGCCACCAGGGCCTCGATTTGATCACCGCGGGTGATATCGCAGGGACAGCAGACAACCCGGGACGTTGCCTGAGCCTGCAGTTCCCGACGCGTGTTCTGAAGGGTTGTGGCGTCGCGGCTGGTGATCATTACGTCGCAACCTTCGCTTGCCAGTTGCGCTGCGATCGCTTTCCCCAGTCCTTTGCTCGACGCGACCACCAGGGCCACCTTGCCGGTCAGTTGCAGGTCCATGACCAATCTCCGCGGGTGGCCTCAGCCTGTCTGTCGATGGGGCCTGAATTTAATGAGATCATGACAAAATAACATACCATCGGATGAGCGATTGTCCACTTTGACACATCATTCCGTTGAACAGGGCATCGGCGGAGGCAGACTGCCGACGGTGATGCAGAAGCTCTCGACAGGTTCTCAGCGGTCCACGTCCCGGCCGAACTGACGGAACTCGTCCAGGTTGCTGAACTCCGCCCAGGCCAGATGCTGATTGGGAGCATTGACGAAGTGATAGAGGTTCTCCAGGATATTGAAATGCTTGTGCTCCTCGCCGGCGATCTTCAGCAAAAGGGCCTTCACGGCGGAATCGTCCTCTTTTTCTGCAGCCTCTTCATAGAAACGGAAACTGTCCGCTTCAAGCTGCATGGCGTGCTGGTAGGCCGGTAAGGTTCCGGCGATATCCTTGAGAGCCTCGTCGCCCCGTGGCAGGCGTTGGAAAACGTCCTGTGCTGTATCGAGCAGCGTCGTGTCGGTCATCGCCTCGGGCGGCTGATTTTCTTTCAAAGCGCGAAAAATTACTCCTGACCGTTGTCTTCCATCTCCATGGCAAAATCGAACACGTTCATAAATCCTCCCGGTCCATGCGAAGGGCGCATGCTTCAACTTTAGGTCAGCTCTGGCAACTGTCAAGCAACCGGGTGTGAACAGACCGGTGATGGGGTGGTATAATGCAAAACACTTGGCAAGATACCGTGGAGGTCTTATGTTAGATACCATGAAAACCGACTGCAAAGATCCTGAAGGACACTGGAAGCATCTGTGCGAACTGCGACGACAGGGCAAGGAAGAGGAATTCAGAGCCTTGATGATCGACCCCGGACATCGCTGCCAGAACTGCAACGCCGTCGCCAAATATGCCCAGAACCTCTGCAATCCGAGTACCATTATCAAGGTCTGATGGGCTCGCAAGCGGGCTTCGCTGTTTATGCGCGATAAAGGGAGTCAGGCGTGGGATGCCCGGTGACGGCCTGACGCAGGGGCCCTTGTGGACCGGCCAGTATGGGGAAGACGGGTGCGACGGCCAGACTGCCGACTGTCGTGATCACTCCCAGTGGTCGCCCCGGCGTCGGTGCAGTTCGATGTCAAGAGATTGAATGCGTCCCCGATCGTCGATGAAGGAGCTGAGCAGCCAGCTGACCAGGCTGATGATCAGGGAACCAAGCAGTGCCGAGCCGAAGCCCTCGACGACCAGCCCGCCGATGACCCCGGAGGTCATCATCAGTAAAAAAGCGTTGATGACGAAGGTGAACAAACCGAGGGTCAGCACATTGATCGGCAGCGTCAGGATCAAGAGGATCGGTCGGAAAAACGCGTTCAGGATGCCCAGCACAAGGGCGGCGAACAGGGCGGTGCCGAAACCGCGCACGACAATCCCCGGGAAGAGGTAGGCGGCCGCCAGAATGGCAACGGTTAGAATCAGCCAGCGGAGAAGCAGACCGGTCATCAAAATCACTCCTTCAGTCGTTGTTTTTTCCCACCCTGCCTGAATATTCTATCATCGACAGGCTCGCCGGCAACCCGTCACCGAAGGCAAACCCCGTCAGGGCATGGCCTCCGTGCGCTCCATCAGCGTGGCGCCGAAATGCTCACTCCAGCTTCGCACGTAGGCCTGGCTTTCGGCGGCGATCTGCGGACTGACGCGCATCGACTTGCGCGCTACGTCGGTCTGGTAGAAGGAGAGCAGCTGATGGATCTCTGCGGCCGTGTAGTAACGCATGTAAATCGGCACCAGCGCTTCGACCAGTCGTTGGTGCTCGGTTTTGGCCAGCGGCACCAGCACCTCGGCAATGATGCTCTCGGCGTTTGTCACCGGAATGTTGCGTTGCCCCGCCAGCAGCGAACTCGCCTGACTGCGATAATAAATTTCGGTGTCTTCGACCAGGCGGTCGGTCAGACTGACGCGGATCAGTTCTGCCGCCTCGCGGGCGACATCAGCCTCGGTGCTCGGAACCGGTGTCATGCCGGAAGCACACGCCGTCAGGATAAAGCCGATCAAGATCAGAGGCAGCAGGCGCATCGAATCCTCCTTGAAAGAATGCTCTGCAGGTCTTTGCCCGGCGGAGTTGCCAGCTTTAGGAATCCCGGATCGCCTGAGAGGCGAGGGGGATCACTTCAGGCAGCGGAATGCGGACATGGGTCTTGGCCAGAAAGCCATTGTTGTGCACAAAGGCGATTTCCGGACGACTGCGAATGGCCCGAAAATCGACCTGCGGATGATCGCCCAACCGGATTAATTCCCAGCCGTTGCCGCGATTGGACGGCGTGATGCTGATGACGATCTGCTCGTCGTTGAGAAACTGAAGAAACAGGTCCATGGCCAGTTTCGGTGTCTTGCTGATCTCGCTGGCCACGGCCTTGAACTGTTTCACCGCAAACACCCGGGCTTCCGCCTTGAGGCGTTCCAGGCGGGCCCTTTTGCGATCGATCAGAACCAGCATGTCGCGGCCGAGATCCTGCATGAAGCGGTACAGGAAATGTTGCGGGTCGAGTGTCTCCAGTGCGGCGAAACTGGAGAGGATATAACCGTCGATCGGTGATGAGGTGGCAAACAGCAGGTGGGTCTCGATGCCCAGATCACGTGCCATGCGGTGGGGACCGCGCACATCCATCATGCTCATATGCCGATACCAGGCAAACATCGCGTCGGCCGCTTCGTGGTGGTTCAAATGCTGCATGACGAGATGGAACGCGCAGGGAAGCGTTGGGTCCTGGTGGTGATCGAAGTTGTGCCGCTCGGGGTCATGAACCATGCCGACATCGACCACATAGATGTTCGGGTCGACCAGGTCGGCGGCAGTCGGTTCGCGACGAAACACCCGGGCTTCACCCAGAGTGGCCAGCAGGACACTGACCGACAGGAAGTCGTCTTTGTGGGCGCTTCCGGGATGCGTAATGATCGTGTGCATGTTCCTCATTTTAACAGAAGAAAGTCCTTTGATGGCAACCCGTGGCAAAATATCCCCCGGGCCTTCGGTCATGACGGTAAAGCAGATCCGAGGAGACTGTTGGGCGGGCTCTTGCTGTCATGAAACATCCCGCTTTGCAACCGGATACGACGCTCTGGCGGTTACTCTGAAGACTCCTTGAAGATCCGCGTGCCGTGCCAGATATAGTGCACACAGGCGATCGTCGTAATCGCGGCTGTGCTGATAAAGAGAACGGCGAGCAGAAGGCGGCTGAATGCAACCTGGCTGGCGAGCAGTACCAGGCCGATGGCCACGATTTGCAGCATGGTGGCGAATTTCCCCCAGAAGCTGGGGATGACAACCCTGAGGTTGCCGGAGTAGAAGAGCACGGCCGAGCCGAGAGCGACGTAGACGTCCTTGGCGACCACGATCACCGCCAGCCAGGCCGGCACCAGGCCCTGAATGCTGAGAGCGACAAAGGCCACCGAAGCGAGCAACTTGTCGCCGAGCGGGTCGAGGTAGGTGCCGAGAACCGATTTCTGCTGCAGGCGGCGCGCCAGGTAGCCATCCAGCTCCGGGGCAGACCCTCAAGAGAAACAGACGGCGCGACGGTTGGCCGCCGCGAAAGTCTTCGACTACTCGGTGTTCCGGGCCAGCGCTTCGTTGCCCTCCTCCGGCAGGGCGGTATCCTCTGCGGCGTGTTCCCGGGCCACCAGCATATAGATCGACGGGACGATAAAGAGCGTGAACAGGGTGCCGATGGCAATACCGCCGACCAGCACCAGGCCGATCGAGTTGCGGGCTTCAGCGCCGGCACCGGTCACCAGAACCAGCGGAAAGTGGCCGGCGAAAGTCGCCGCGGAGGTCATCAGGATCGGTCGCAGCCGGACCATCGCCGCTTCACGGACCGCAGCGAGTTTCTCCCGGCCTTGTTGCTGCAGCTTATTGGCGAATTCGACGATCAGGATGCCGTTTTTCGATACCAGACCGACCAGCGTCACCAGGCCGACCTGGGAATAGATGTTCAGAGTGGTGGTCCACCCCTTGGTCCAGAAGGCAACACTCGGATCGGGCATCTTCAGGAAGGCGAAGATCAAGGCACCGAAAATGGCCAGCGGGACCGAGCCGAACAGAATCACGAAGGGATCGCGGAAGCTGTTGAACTGGGCGGCTAGCACCAGGAAGATCAGAATCACCGCGAGACTGAAAGCCGGCAGGAACTTACCGCCCTCGGTCCGCAACTGTCGGGATTCACCGGTGTAGTCGATCACGTAGCCCTGTGGCAGGATCTTGGCGGCCTCCTCTTCGAGGAAACTTAAAGCTTCATCGAGCGGTCGCACCGCGACGCCGCTGAGTTTGACGGCATTGAGCTGCTGAAAGCGGTTCAGGGAACGCGGTACCACCGTCTCGTCGAGGGTGGCTACTGTACTGAGCGGAATCAGGTGACCGCCGGGGCCGGTGACGTAAATATCTTTGAGCTGGTCGGCGTTGAGGCGACCGACTCTCTGAATCTGCGGGATGACTTTGTAACTGCGCCCGGCAATATCGAAACGGTTGACATAATTGCCGCCGACCATGGCAGCGATATCGGCGCCGATTTGGCGCAGGTCGAGACCGAGATCGGCAACCCGGTTGCGGTCGATCACCAACTCGGCCTGCGGTTGATCCACCTTGACATCGATGATGGGCGGGAACGCAAACATGCCACTTTGCATGGCCCGGCGTTGCAGTTGTTGCACCAGCTGCAGAATGTCATTTGTCTCGGCGGTCGAAGCAATCACCAGCTCCACCGGGAATTGCCCGCCACCGGGCAGGGCCGGTGGTGTCACCGCAAACATTTGGATCCCCGGGATGTTCTGCAGTCCGCGCTGAACTTCCGGCAGGATTTCGAAGATGGTCCGATCCCGCTGATCCCAGGGCGCCGTGACCATGCCGCCGAAGCCGGAGCTCGGCTGAGTGACCTGGAACGTGAACTCGGTTTCCGGAACATCAAGGAACACCCGGTTGGCCGCGGCCGCGTAGAGGCTGTTCTGGTCGAGGGTCGAGTTGGCGGCGGCATCGATAATGCCGAAGATGACCCCCTGGTCTTCGGTGGGCGCCAGTTCTTTGGCGGCCATCATGTACATCGGCACGCTCAGAAAACTGATCACGATCCAGACCAGATAGACCGCCGGGCGGGCGCGAAGAGTCCCGTCGAGCAGGCGTCCGTAAAATTGCTTGAGGCGATCGAAGTCACGCGAAATGCGGCCGGCCAGTCCTTTTTCCGCCATGCCCGGTTTGAGCAAATTGGCGCTCATGACCGGGGAAAGGGTCAGGGCAACGATTCCGGAGATGGTAACGGCGCCGGCCAGGGTGAAGGCAAATTCGCGGAACAGCGAGCCGGTCAGCCCTCCCTGGAGGCCGATCGGCAGATAGACGGCAGCCAGCGTGATTGTCATGGCGATGATTGGGCCAACCAGTTCCCGGGCCCCGAGCAGTGCGGCTCTGAACGGCCCTTCGCCCTCGCCGATATGCCGCTCGACATTCTCCACCACGACAATCGCATCGTCGACCACAAGACCCACCGACAGGACGATCGCCAGCAAGGTCAGCAGGTTGATGGTGAAGCCGAAGGCCTGCATCAGAAAGACCGCCCCGATCAATGACATGGGAATCGCCACCACCGGAATCAGTGCCGAACGAAGCGAACCGAGGAACAGGAAGATGACGATGATGACGATCAGCAGCGTTTCGCTCAAGGTTTTGATGACTTCGTGAATGGCGTTGTCGATGTAGTTGGTGGCGTCATAGGCCACCCGGGCCTGCATGCCGGTTGGCAAATCGTCCTGAATGGCCGCCATCTCGGCGTCGACGCGGTCGATCACATCAAGGGCGTTGGCGTTGGGCAGCACCCAGATCCCCATGAAGACCGCAGTCTGGCCTGAGAAGCGGACCTCGGCATCGTAATCTTCGGCACCGAGAACCACGTCTCCCACATCGGCGAGGCGGATCACGGCGCCGTCCTGTTCGCGAAGGACCAATTGCTGGAACTCCTTCACGGTGTTCAGGTTGGTGTTGGCGGTCAGGTTGACTTGGACCAGAGAGCCTTTGGTCTGTCCGAGAGCCGAAAGGAAGTTGTTGGCGGCCAGCGCCTGACGGACGTCCGCCGGCGTCACCCCGAGCGCGGCCATGCGTTCCGGGTGAAGCCAGATGCGCATGGCAAAAGTGCGGCCGCCGAGGATATCGGCCCGCTGCACCCCTTGTAATGCGGCGAGGCGGGGCTGCACAATGCGCACCAGGTAGTCGGTGATTTCGTTCTGTTCCAGGATATCGGAGGTAAAGCTCAGGTAAGCGGAGGCGAAGCGACTGTCCGCAGACTCGATGTTAATGATCGGGACTTCGGCCTCCGGCGGCAGATCGTTGCGGACCTGATCAACCTTGGAACTGATCTCGGCGAGCGCTTTGGTCGAATCGTAGTTCAGTTCCAGCCGGGCGGTGATCGTCGAAACCCCGAGACTGCTCTGCGATTCCAGGTAGTCGATGCCGTCTGCCGCAGCGATCGCCCGCTCCAGGGGGGTGGTGATAAAGCCGCGCACCAGTTCAGCGTCGGCCCCCACATACACAGTGGTGACCGTGATACTGGCGTTCTCGCTGCGCGGATACTGGCGGACATTGAGCGTTTTGATGGCCTGCAGACCGGCGATCACGATCACCAGGTTGATGACGATAGCAAGAACAGGACGGCGGATAAAAAGATCGGTCAGTTTCATGACGTCCGGCAGCGTTAGGCCCGCTGCTGGGGCTTACTTGTTAGACGGTTTGGGGTTGCGTTCGAAATCGGGCTGCAGGCTGTTGTCGATCTTCACCGGCTGGCCATTGCGCAGTTTAAAAACCCCGGTGGTGACGACCCGTTCGCCGTTCTTCAGACCGGAGAGTACCTCGGCGAAATCGCCGCGCTTTTCGCCGATGCGCACGAATTGCTGGCGCAGTTGCAACGGCGGGGGCTCGGCGGAGGCGTCCTTGGCCTGGGCCGGTGCGCCGTCCTGGCCCGTTTCGGCGGGTTCGATGACAAAAACCGAATTGCCGAAGGGGGCGTAAAGGATAGCGGTGATCGGAATGACCAAAACATCCTTCGGTTCCGGCAGGACCACCGTGACATCGACATACATGCCCGGTCGCAGGTGCTGGTCCGGATTGTGCAACAACCCCTGAACTGGGATGTTCCGGGTCGTTTCGTCAACCTTCGGGCTGATGGTCGTCACTTTGCCGACCCGCGGCTCGGTCTTCAGTTCTTCAGTCGTGACCCGCACCTCCAAACCTTCCTTGAGCAACGGCAGTTGTTGCTGGGGAACCTTGAAGTCGACATAGATGGGATCGAGCGATTGCAGGACGACAATCTCGTTGCCGGCTTCAAGCATCTGACCGAGATTCACCTGACGAATACCGAGCCGACCGCTAAACGGTGCCCGGACCTGCTTCTTGGCAAGGGTGGCGCGCAGATTCTTGACTTCGGCCAGCGCTTGCTGTCGCTGGGCAAGGGCTTCATCGACCTCGGATTGGGAGACCGCATCATCAGCGAGCAACCGCTCGACCCGGGCAAGCCGGGTCTCTGCCAGCTTGAGCGTGGCCTCGGCCCCGGGCAGAAGCGCTTCTTCGGTGGTGGCGTCCTGACGCACCAAAAGAGCACCTGCGGCCACATCAGCCCCCGACGTGAAATCGATCTCCACCACCTTGCCGGGCAGTTCCGCGGCTACGGTGACGCCCTGGACTGCCGAGAGCGAGCCGACCACTGTCAACGTCTGTTCCCAGGTCTCCTGTTCAACCGCAGTGGCGGTCACCGCCTGGGCCTGGGGTCGGTGCTGAGCCGATTGCGCCATCATCTTGTCAATCTGCAGGTACTTGATGCCGGCCAGCGCGCCGCCGAGAACCAGAACGCCAATCAATGCAATGAAAATCCGCTTTTTCATGATGGTATCAGTATAGGGTAATTGCTTCGTTGAATGCCAACAGCGCTTCTGTTAAACGAACACATTCGCGTAGAACAACACAAGTGTTGGTAAATTTCAATGTCTTTCCTGCCGGGGAAAAGAAAGGGCCCGGCAAGATCATCCGGGCCTTTAATTGAAATTGGCGGAGGGCCACGCCCACCCCCATGTTGGCGGGTGTTCTTTTACGATTCAGTGCCTGCAGCTGTTCCCCGGACGTTGGGCGACCCCCTTGAGATGAAACGGGAGGTGCGACGAACGTCGCGACATACTGCCGAAAGCTCAGCAGCAAAGATAACTAAACCTTACCAAAGCGCTTCGAACGTGCCAAATATCTGTTTTTGCTTGGTTTTTTTCGTGTAGCGCAAATTGTGCGAGGAGAGCAAGGCAACTGTTCGATACTTTGAATGATTGTCATTGGAAGTCAAAGTCAATGAGAACAATGTCAGAAGTCACATGTATAATGCTAAAAATTATATGATACTCTGGTTCCTTCTTATAGGAATGACAAAGTTTTTTGCCCTGCCACCATCCCTCCGGTGGGAGCGGCATCGGCAAAGCGATTGGCATGCGACTTCTAAAAGCTGGCTATCAAGTATTTATCTGGGAAAAAGATTTGCCGGCTGGTGAAGAAGTTGTCGCCGAGTTGGCAAGCCTGGGTAATATTCACTTCATACCCTGCGATGTTGCAGAAGAAGAACAATTGCTCGAGGCATCTGACCGGATAAAATCGCTCTCAGGCCGCTTGAACTTGCTGGTCAATAATGCTGGGGTTAGCAATTTTAAGCCACTGAATGATTTAACTCTCAGCGACTGGAATGCTGTTATCAATACGAACCTGACGGGTACTTTTCTTTGTTCGAAATATTGTGCTCCATTGCTGCGCGAGAGCAAGGGGACCATCGTGAACATCTGTTCCACTCGGGCGCATATGTCGGAACCCGGCACAGAGGCTTATTCCGCTTCAAAAGGAGGTGTCCTGGCGCTGACACATGCTTTGGCCATAAGTCTGGGACCAGCGATAAGAGTCAATTGCATTAGCCCAGGTTGGATCGATGTAAGTCCTTACCAGAAAAAAAGCCAACGGAGAAAGGGACAGCATTCCGATGCCGATCGCGCGCAGCACCCCGCTGGCCGCATCGGCACACCAGAAGATATCGCCGAAATGACTCTCTTTTTGGCAAGTGAAAAGGCAAGTTTCATAACCGGGCAAGAATTTATCATCGACGGTGGGATGACCCGAAAGATGATTTATGTATGAATTTTAAAATAGTGCATTCTGTTGTGGCATAATCTTTTTTTAAGTCCTTTTGGATGCGACCTATCCTCATTTCCCAGCAGGTTGAGCCTCGGAAATATTCTTGTGGAAGATCTTCATGTCGAGACTCTGCGTTTTCTCACGTTCTAGACAAGCGGTCACGTTAAAATCTTTTGACTCTTGATTCAGGTGTTGCTAATTTGACTGCTATAGAGCAGTTTGCAGGCACTTTCTCCGGACCGATCAGGAATGACCCGATTCCTTTCAAAGCACTACGGTGACAAAGAGTTTATCCGTTTACGGATTTATTCGGTCTGTTTGTTCTTGACGTTTTTGGCCCTGGCTCTGCCAGGCTGTAAGCAAAACGCCTCTCATGCCCGCCCTGGAGTCCTCACCGTTGCCCAGGAACAGCAAAGCTCGTGGGTCCGCAATTTTCACCCTTTTCTGCCTCGTCGCCCTGAACATCGGCGGGCTGAGCGGCAACTTCGAACTGAACGTCTACAAACCGCTGATGATCTTCAACCGCATGACCGGCGAATATGTCCCATGGCTGGCTACGTCTTATGCCTGGCGCGGCAACGCCGATGCCCTTGTCTTCACGATCCGCAATGGGGTGCAATGGTCAGACGGCACACCGTTTTCGGCTGACGATGTCATTTTCACTTTCAACCTCTTGCGTGACAAGCCGGCCCTGGATACAGGCGGGCTCTGGACTTACCTGGCAGATGTGAAACAGGACGAGACAGGGCGCGTGATCATGACTTTCAGCCGTCCTTACAGTCCTGGACTGATGTCAGTGGCCCAACTGCCAATCGTTCCAAAGCACATCTGGAGCCAGCTCAAGGATCCACTGACTTTCACCAATCCGAATCCGGTCGGTACCGGGCCGTTCACTGAAGTTCTTTCGTTTGCCAGCCAGGTCTACGAACTAGGCCGCAATCCCCATTACTGGAAGCCCGGTTATCCAAAAGTTGAAGCCTTGCGCTTTCCGGCCTTTCCGACCAACGAGCAGGTGATTCTGGCGCTGATCAACGGCGAACTCGACTGGGCCGGCAGTTTCGTCCCGGCGATCGACCGCATCTTTGTCGCCAAGGATCCCGAGCATCACCACTACTGGTTCCCAGCGGTAGCTGGCAGCATCTATCTTTATCCGAGTCAGATCGTGCCGGCTTTTCGAGATGTTCGTGTGCGCCAGGCACTGAGTCTGGCGATCGACCGTCAAATGGTCAACCGAATCGCCATGTACGACTACACCCTGCCGCCCGAACCGACAGGCTTGTCCGAGGGCTATGCCAAATGGCGCCATCCGGGGATCCGTCCGGAGGACGGATGGGTGCATTTCGACCCGCAGGCCTCCGCCACACTGCTGGATGCCGCTGGGTACCAACGCATTGGCCAAGACGGGATGCGTGTGGGGCCGGACGGGAAACCAATGACCTATGAAATTTCTGTGATTGCCGGCTGGTCAGACTGGGTGCGAGCCTGCCAGGTGATAGCCCGTAACCTTCGTGATGTTGGCATCGACGCCAAAGTCCGGGCTTACGATTTCACCGGATGGTTCGAGAAAGTCCAACGGGGTGAATTCGAACTATCCATGGGCTGGGCCGACGACGGGCCGACCCCCTACCGTGTCTTCCGTGGTATCATGGCCAGCGAGACGGTCCAGCCGTTCGGCGAGAATACGTTTGTCAACTGGCACCGATTTGGCAACGATGAAGCTGACGCCTTGCTGAACCGCTTCGAACGGACTGTTGATTTCGCCGAACAACGGCGGATTGCCTGGCGTCTTCAAGAGATTTTTCTGGCCGAAGCGCCAGCAATACCGATTTTTCTCAACCCGTCCTGGGGAGAATACAATTCAAAGCGATTTGTCGGCTGGCCGAACGCCGATAACCCCTACGTCAGGCTCTCGACCAACCATCCTCCGGAGCCACTAATGGTGATGACTCGGCTGGAACCTGCTCCTGCGGAAGAGGACCAGCGATGAACCGCTCCGTGGAATATCTGCTGCGCCGCCTCGGCTTCTATCTGCTTGCTGCTTGGGTGGCAATCACTCTAAATTTTCTGATCCCTCGCCTGATGCCGGGTGATCCAGCCCAGGTCATGTTCGCCCGCTTCAAGGGAGAGATGTCCCCAGCAGCAATTACCGCCCTGCGTGAGACATTTGGTGTCACTGATGCACCTCTATGGCAGCAGTACGGCACCTATCTGCGTCACCTGCTGGTTGGCGATATGGGGATTTCGGTCTCAAACTATCCTCAGCCGGTGATCGATGTTATTGCGACCGCCTTGTCTTGGTCGGTGTTTCTGGCCGGCTCGGCGCTGATTATCTCTTTTTTGCTTGGCACTGGTCTCGGAGCGCTGGCAGCCTGGCGTCGGGGCGGCTGGCTTGATTCTGTTATGCCGCCGCTACTTGCCCTGCTCGGGGCTTTTCCTTACTTCTGGATGGCGATGCTGGCGCTGTTCGTGTTCGGTTTCGGGTTGGGCTGGTTTCCACTCTGGCACGCCTATCCCGAAGGGACCACACCCGGGTTTAACCTGCCGTTTATATTCGGCGCCCTCTACCATGCTGCCCTGCCGGCAGCGACCATGGTGATCGCAGCCATGGGCGGCTGGATGCTGGCGATGCGTAACACGATGGTCGGCATTCTCGGCAGTGACTACATCACCTATGCCCGCGCCCGCGGCCTGGCCCCGGGCAAGATTCTCTGGCGCTATGCCGCCCGAAACGCCCTGCTACCCAACATAACCGGCTTTGGCATGGCGCTCGGCTTCGTCCTCGGAGCCGCCCTACTGACCGAAATCATCTTCTCCTACCCGGGGCAGGGCTATCTGCTTATCCAGGCGGTGAGGGCTCAGGATTACCCCCTTATGCAGGGGCTTTTTCTGACCATCACCTTGGCGGTGTTGGGCGCAAACTGGCTGGTTGACATCGTGACTCTTCTGCTCGATCCGAGGACGCGGCGATGAATCAGGGATTGCTTTTTAGACAGATGCTGGCCAATCGCAAAGCCCGTGCCGGTATGGTCCTTGTCGGACTGTTTGTCGTCATGGCACTGCTCGGCCCTTGGTTGGTCCAGGATCCGACAGCCTTTACCGCCATGCCGCACCAGCCGCCCTCGTTGGAGCATTGGTTCGGAACCACAGGGCAAGGACAAGATGTCTTTGCCCAGACCATTTTTGGTGCCCGCCTGACCTTGGCTGTCGGTTTCGCAACAGGATTTCTGGTGGTTCTTTGCGGAGCCATCGTTGGTGGTATCGCTGGATATCTTGGCGGCCGTGTCGATGATGCTTTATCGCTGCTGATCAATGTTTTCCTGGTTATGCCGGGACTCCCCCTGATGGTCGTGATCGCCGCCTGGCTGCCACCCGGTCCCTTGACACTTCTGGCTGTACTGGTGCTAACTGGCTGGGCCTGGAACGCGCGTGTCCTGCGCGCCCAGACCCTTTCATTGGCCAAGCGTGATTTTGTCCTGGCGGCCAAGGTCTCCGGTGAATCCTCGCTGCGGATCGTCACTGCCGAGATCCTGCCAAACATGCTCTCACTGATGACCTCATCGTTTATCGGTGCGACCATCTATGCGATTGGCGCCCAAGTCGGGCTCGAGTTTCTCGGCCTGGGAGATATCAGCCAAGTCACTTGGGGCACAAACCTTTACTGGGCATCGAACGATTCCGCTTTGCTCCTCGGCTCTTGGTGGACCTTCGTCCCGACCGGTGTCTGCATTGCTTTGGTTGGTTTCGGTCTCGCCATGATCAATTTCGGTGTCGATGAAATTGCCAATCCCCGCCTGGCGACCGAATCGGATTGGGCGCGCAAACTGAAAGATCGTGCCACGAAGGATGGTTCGACGCCTGTCGTTGAAGGGGGCCTGTCGTGAGTTTACTTCAGGTTGAAAATCTGCAGGTCGACTATTTCACACTGGCAGGTTCGCTACGGGCGGTCGACCGTGTCAGCTTTACGATTGAGCCCGGTGAGATTCTCGGCTTGGTTGGCGAATCTGGCAGCGGTAAAAGCACGGCCGCAATGGCCGCAATGCGCATACTCGGACCACCAGCGCTGATATCGGGTGGCAAGGTGCTCTATCAGGGACGCAATGTTCTGGCTATGAACGCCGACGCGCTCCGGCGCTGGCATTGGAACGAGGTCGCCATAGTCATGCAGAGTGCCCTTAATGCACTCAATCCGGTCCTGACAATGCAGGAACATTTTCTCGACACCATGGCTGCCCACCGACCGGAGCAGTCTTCGCAGCATGCACTGCAGCGTGCGGCTGAACTCATGGAGATGGTAGATATCGATCCACGGCATCTGAAAAGCTATCCTCATGAACTCTCCGGTGGTATGCGGCAGCGGGTGGTGATTGCCCTGGCTCTGACACTGAACCCGGCACTGCTGATCATGGACGAGCCGACCACGGCCCTTGATGTAGTCGTCGAACGGGAATTACTCAAAAAAGTCCTGCAGTTGCAGCAGGAAAACGGTTTCGCCATCCTCTTTATCACCCACGATCTGTCGCTGCTGCTTGAATTTGCCACTCGGCTTGGGGTTCTTTATGCCGGCCGACTCGTTGCTATCGGACCAGCTGAAATCTACCGCCAGGGTGGAATCCACCCCTATACCCAAGGACTTTTAAAAGCGATCCCGCAACTTCATGGGAGTCGCGAGGCGTTCCAGTCAATTTCGGGCGCCCCCCCGAGTTTAATGAACCCGCCAAGCGGCTGTCGCTTTCATCCGCGTCGACGAATCCCCCGTACACGTGGCCGAGCGGTTCGAGATTTACGCGGAGGACTTCAAGGTCTACGAACAGCGTTATCCCGCGACCGGCACGCCGAACGT
>JARRPG010000018.1:0-26934 GCA_037383085.1 Desulfuromonadales bacterium
GGTGATGGTGTGGTCATAATCGACCACCGTTTGATGAATGGCCTGCAGCTGCGCCCTGGCCAGTGACGGGTCACGGTACTCCTGCTGATGCTTCATTCCGGGAACAATCCCATCTCAAGAGCGTCGCGCAGGGCCTCCAGGGTGAGCTGCGCTTCCGCCTCGTCGATTTTCTCGATGGCAAAACCGGCATGAATCAGCACATAGTCACCGATTTTGACATCATCGAGCATCATCAGGCTGGCCTCGCGCCGGACCCCGTCGATTTCACAAACCGCCATCAGGTCGTCGATGGCTTTGATCTGCATCGGAACACCCAGGCACATCGGATCAGTCCTGTTCGCGCTGGCCGTTTTTTCCAGCAGCGGCCTCGACCAACCAGTTGTACCAGGCCGACAGGCCGGCTTCGCTGCGGCAGGATAATTCCAGGATTTCGATCTCCGGGTTGATCTGGCGGGCATAATCGCGGCACGCGGCGAGGTCAAAGTCCAGGTAGGGCAACAGATCGATCTTGTTGATCAGCAACAGGTCAGCGGCCTGGAAGATTTGCGGATACTTGATCGGCTTGTCTTCCCCCTCAGTCACCGAGAGGAGCGCGACCTTGTGATCCTCACCCAGATCAAAGGCCGCCGGGCAGACCAGGTTGCCGACATTTTCAATCATCAGGACATCGGTGCGCCCCAAGTCGAAGTCCGCCACCCCATGGCCCACCATATGGGCGTCGAGATGGCAGCCGGCACCGGTATTGATCTGCTTGACCGGCACACCGATGGCGGCGATCCGGTCGGCATCGTTGGCGGTTTGCTGGTCTCCTTCCAGAACACTGAAATTGAGACGGTTTTGCAGATCAGCCAGGGTCCGTTCAAGCAGCGATGTTTTGCCGGAACCGGGCGAACTGACCAGATTGAGCACCAAGACCTGGTGATCGGCGAAGTGTTGGCGATTGCCTGCCGCCAGGCGGTTGTTCTTACTCAGCAGGTCTTCTTCGATCCGCAGGGTGCGGGTTGTCTGGGACACCTCTCGGTGTTCATGACGATGGGCATGGTCATGGTGCTCTTCGGTTGTGCTGCAGCCGCAGTCGATACACATGGTCAATCGATCTCCATCTCCGTGAATTTCATTTCCTCGCCCTGCACGATGCGCAAGGCAAGGCTGCTGCAGTGCGGGCAGACGTGGGTCAGTGTCGTGATCTCGGCCTCACGTTGGCAATCCAGACAATGGCCGCGTCCCGCGATATGGCGAATCTCCAGTCGAGAGCCTTCGGCCAGAGTGTCACGACTGCAGACATCATAAGCAAAGAGGACAGCGTCGGCGATCACACCGGAGAGAGCGCCGATTTCGACCGTGATGCTTAAAATCCGTTCGGCTTTGGCACGTTTTGCATGTTCGACGGCCGCTTCAATAAGACTTTGTGTGAGGCTGAGTTCGTGCAATGGACCCTTCTGTTGGATCACACATTATTATTTTTTCACTATAGAGACGCAGATCGGCAAAATCAAGTTGGAAGCGGCACAAAACCCTGGCTGGGTAGGGCCGCCCGGCGGGTGACCAGATCGTTTCGTTTGGGAAAAAGAGATGCGTTGCCCGGCGCGGCACTGTTAATGCAACATCAAATCGCATGACACGAAAAGAGGAGTTTGTCCAATGAAGCGTGCCCTGGTTGTTGACGATGAACCGTTACTGCGCCGGCAGGTTGCCGAAATCGTTGCGGGTTACGGGTTTGACGAGATATTGGAAGCGGAAAACGGCGTTCAGGCCGTTGAAATAGCAACCCACCAGGAAATCCTGCTGGTGGTCATGGATGTCGGTATGCCTGTTATGGACGGCGTCACCGCTGCTGAAAAAATAGGCAAGGCCAAGCCGGTGCCGATTGTCCTGGTGACCGCCGACACCGAATCGGCCACCATAGAACGGGCCCGACTGGCCGGGGTAATGAATTACGTGGTCAAGCCAATTCGGGCGGAGCAGTTGTTTGCCGCGGTGGACCTGGCGATTCATCAGTTCGTGGAGTTGTCCAGCTTGCGGGATGAGGTGACGAAACTGAAGGACACGCTCGAGACGCGCAAGATTATCGACCGGGCCAAGGGCGTGTTGATGAAACGTGGCCTGGATGAACCTCAGGCCTTCCGCCGTTTGCAGAAGCTGGCGATGGACAAGCGCAAATCCTTGCGCGACGTGGCCGAAGCGGTGCTTTTGACCGAAGATTGAGGCCTCTTCGCGCAGACAAGGTCGGCCTGTGGTAGACTGAAACGGTCAATATCACACCGGCAGTCTACGGAGGCCTCATGAGCAACCCCACGAAGCAACCCTGCCACGACGCTGCGCGGCACAACCTGCATATCTGTCAGATCAAGGCGCAGGGCCTGCAGGACGAACTGGCCGGGCGCACAGATGACCCCGGGTTTATCTGTCACAATTGCAATGCGGTGGCGAACCGGGCGGAGGATCTCTGTAATGCCAGCCCACTCCTGCGCAGGACTTGACACGCCTTGCGGCGTTGCTTTAGGCTTGATAGTAAGAACGGATCACAAAGGAGGTGCCTTATGGTGACCAAAGTGATTGAACCGATCCGTGCCATGGAACGGTAACCGAGCGAGACAAGGCGTCTGCCTGCCGCAGACTGCCATGCAGGATAAATTGAGAAAGCCCGCCATTCTGGCGGGCTTTCGTGGTTTCAGAGGATTCAGTCAACCAGGGTGTCCAGGATGTCAGCGGCATCCTGCTGGAAACAGATTGTCGCCAAGGGATCGCAGGATGTGGCCGTGCGATTGATGAAGATCAAGCAGGCTCCGGCCTGATGGGCGATCAACGGGATCTGGTTGGCGGGCTGGACTTCCAGGGACGAACCGATCATCAGAAACAGGTCACAGTTGGCCGCGGCCTGGCAGGCCTGATCCATGGCGGCGACCGGCATCGACTGGCCGAAGGAGACGGTATCCGGTTTAATCAGCCCCTGGCAGTCATCGCAGCGCGGGTCGAGATCGCCAGACTCGAGACGCTGCTGGATCGCGGCGATCGGCCATTGCCGCGCACAGCTCAGACAGGACGCCGTCCGATTCGTCCCGTGCAGTTCGATAACGTTGCTGCTGCCTGCGACCTGATGCAAACCATCGATATTCTGAGTGATGACGCGCGTCAGGCGTCCGTGGCGTTCCAGTTTAACCAGAGCTCTGTGCGCTGCATTCGGGCGCGCCGCCAGCAGTTCGGGAATCAACGCGCGCCGCATCGTCCAATAGGCGATCCGGCTGTCGCGGTCGGCAAGAAATTCCTGGAACGTGACGATCCGATAACGCTCCCACAGTCCGCCCTGACTGCGAAAATCGGCGAGACCCGATGCGGTGGAAATACCCGCCCCTGAGAACGCGACGATGGTCGTCGCCTGCTGCAGAAGCTGGCGGGCCCGGCACAGCCGGCTGTCCTCTTCAGAGATCACTGCGCCACAAACCTTTCATCAAAAACCTCCACGGGAAAGTTTTTTGCATCCATCCGCCGTCATCAGCCGGGTGAAATGGGCCAGCCGGCGGCCGGGCCATTGTTACGCCAGAAAGCTTGCCCAAGGACCGGCGCAATCCCGACACGGAACCGGCAACGCAAGCTGGCGGTTGTTCCGCCGTCAGACCGAGAGGGCCAATGATCAGGTCCTCTCCTGATGGGGTCGCGTGACAAGACTGCATGCCTTGTGTACATTAAAGTCTATCTCGTTTTGTCCGGGCGACAATGCCCTGTGTCTGCTGGCCGATGACGACGGAGTCTTCTGCATGAAAATGACGCACCCGCGCGTTGCTTTCTGGTTGATCCCACAGCAACCGGAGCGCAGCAGACTCAGGCAATGGATTGATGATCTGGCCGCCCGGTATGACGCTCCGGCCTTTGATCCGCATCTGACAATCTATTCCTGTCACCGCACGCGGCAACAGCATGAACTGGCCGTTTTGGCCGCTCTCGCCCGGCGATCTGCGCCGTTGCGGTTGTCCGTTCAGGGTCTTGACTCCGGCCGTTCTTTGACCCGGTCGGTGTTTCTGATGCTGCAGACCAACCGGGTCCTCGCAAGACTGCATGACTCGCTTCATCACAATGTCCCGCAACCTTCTCGGTATCGCTGTGATCCGCATATCAGCCTGCTTTATCGCTTGCTGCCGACGCCTCTGCCAGGCGCGGAAGCGATGGTCGCCGACTTCGACCTGGCCACAATCCGCTTTGACGAGTTGCGCGCCGTGGCTATCCCCGAGACATTGCAAACAGCGCAGGATCTGATCGGTTGGCAACCCCTGCTGAGTTGCCGACTTGCGTCTGGCGTATTTGCCGATACCATAATAGACAAAACGACGATCGCAAATGACGCCGACGCGAGGAGGTGACAATGACAGGCAACAACATCGAGATTGTGCAGGGTGACATCACGCGCATGGCCGTCGATGCGATCGTCAATGCCGCCAACCAGAGTCTGCTCGGCGGTGGCGGCGTCGATGGTGCCATCCACCGTGCGGCCGGCCCGGAATTGTTAAAAGAATGCCGGGCCCTGGGCGGCTGTGCCACCGGTGAAGCCAAACTGACGGCTGGTTATCGTCTTCCGGCACGCTATGTCATTCATACCGTCGGGCCGGTCTGGCATGGCGGCGGGCAGAACGAGGACAACCTGCTCGCCAGTTGCTACCGCAGCAGCCTGCAACTTGCCGTCGAGCACAAGATTCGCAGTCTTGCCTTTCCGTCGATCAGCACCGGGGCCTACCGATTTCCGATCGCGCGCGCCAGCCGCATCGCCCTGCGCGTGATCGATGATTTCCTCCATTCTGAAGAGGATGCACCGCGCGTTGTCATTGTCTGTTTTGGCGATGAGGATCTCGATGCCTACCGCAAAGCCTTTGCAGAGTTGACCCGCTGATCTTCGTCACACCGCGTCCTCTTGCCCCTCGGCGGCCGCCAAAAAATCCCCGTCGCGTGATTTTTTCCAACACAACCCGTGATGGAATCAAACTTGCAAAATAAGTTGAAAAGCCCTTAATTTCTGTCTTTTTATTGAAAAATCTCGGCAAATCACCTGAGCTTGACAGGTTTTATCACGGAGGTCCCGGGAACGGGACATTGGGGATCATGAAATTGACGATTGGCAAGTATGCCTGCCGTCCGGTCGTTGCGGTCGAGGCAGAGGCAAGTGTCCGGGACGCCTTGCGGCTGATGCGTGAAAGACGCATTAACCGCGTCGTCGTCCTGTCTCAGGGGGATGTGATCGGTCTTTTGACCGAAAAAGATGTTGTTTTTGCCACCAATTGGTTTCTCGGTCAGCCCGAACTTCGTCTCAAAGAGGTGATGGACAAGCCGGTGATGACCGTCCCGGAGGACTTCACGATTGCCCAGACGTGTCAGCTGTTTGCCGAACACCCGATTCGCCACCTGGTCGTGCTGAATGCGCGTCGCGACACCTTCGGCATTTTTTCCCAGGTCGACCTGGTGAGTTTGTTCCGCGACCGGATCTTTGAAAACATTCCGGATGTCTGCGCCATGATGTCAACCAAGGTTCTGCAGATTGCCCCGGAAATTTCGGCCCGTTATGCTCTTTCCCTGATGGCACGCCGTTCGGTCAGTACCATCGTGGTGATCGATCAGGAGCAGCCCATTGGCATGTTCACGGAACGCGAAGTCGTCCGCAGTGTGGCCGATGGTATGGACCTGAACGAGATCCCGGTGGGTCAACTGATGAACCCGTCGATTGTCACCATCGGCTGCCCCACGACGCCCGAAGAGGTCCTCAATCGGATGCAGAAAAAGTCGATCCGTCAGGTCCTGGTGGTCGATGATGATCAACGGGTCATCGGCATCCTGACACCAACGGATCTCGGCAGGGCTCTCGAACTCCAGCAGGCCGAAGAGACGGAACGTCTTTGCCGGCCCTCGGGTGAGGTGACCGAAGCCGCGCCCCCATTGATCTAGTCAAGACAAAAAGCACCGCCACTCCTCATCAGGCTTTGCGACCGCAAAGCCTGATGCATTGCCAGTTCGCCAAGGAAGTGCGACGGCAAAAAACAAAAAGGGACTTGCAATGAACGCAAGTCCCTTGTTTCTTTGGTAGCGGGGGGAGGATTTGAACCTCCGACCTTCGGGTTATGAGCCCGACGAGCTACCTGACTGCTCCACCCCGCAACGGAGACGCCAACCTACCGAATGCAGCTGCTCTTGTCAACCCTCGTCGGGAAACGTTTTGCCACGCTTGCCGATTGCGCGTGGCATACGGTATAACCACGGTCAACGAGAGTGCCCAATCATGGCAAGTCCCTTGACATTGCAACAGGCCCTGACACTGCGGGACAAAGGTGCGGTGCTGATCGATGCCCGCAGCCCGGCAGAGTTTGACGAGGCGACGATTCCTGGTGCCGTTAATGTTCCGCTGCTGGATGACGCGGAGCGTGCCGAGGTCGGGACCCTCTATCGCCAGGCCGGCAAGCAGCATGCCCGACGTCGCGGTGTCGCGCTCGTTGCACCGAAAATCCCGACTTTGGTGGAGACCGTGGCCCGTCAGCAGGCCGCCACGTCGCTGCCGGCGATCGTCTTCTGCTGGCGTGGCGGCATGCGCAGTCTTGCCCTGACCCAGTTCCTTGATCTGGCCGGTGTGCCTGCCCGCCAATTGTCACGGGGACACAAAGGGTTTCGCCGCCACGTCCTGGATTTCTTCGAGCGGGCAGCATGGGGCCGTTTGCTGGTGCTGCGGGGGTTGACCGGGGTGGGCAAGACCCGTTGTCTGCAAAAGCTTGCTGAACGTGGCGTTCCGGTTGTCGATCTGGAACAACTGGCCAATCATCGCGGCAGTGCCTTCGGCAACCTCGGGCTGGCGGCACAGCCGACCCAGAAGATGTTTGAAGCCCTGGTCTGGGACCGCTTGCGTAGGATCCCGCCGGAGGGTTATGCCGTTCTCGAGGGTGAGAGTCGCCATATCGGTCGGGTATTGCTGCCGCTTCCGCTTTACCAGGCGATGCAGGTCGAAACCTCCCTCTGGTTGCATGCCCCGATGGCTGTTCGGGTCAGGAATATCCTGGCGGATTACCCGGCCATCGACAGTCTCAAAGAGGATTTTGTCAAGCCGATCTGTGCGCTGAAGGAGACCATTGGCAAGCAAACGGTTGCCCGTTACCTGGCCCTGCTCGAAGACGGGCAATGGTCTCACCTGGTCACCGCGTTGATGGAGGATTATTACGACCCGCTTTATCAGCACACCTTGCCCGAGCAACGCGTCGAGATCGCAGTGGAGCCGGAAACGACCCTGGTCGAGCGGCTCCAGGCGGCCATCGCGCAGCTTGTCAACCGGTCGACGGCTGATCTGCGATGACTTTACCCGGAGGACCCCTTGCTGATATGATGCCGTTGCGATGCTGCAGAAAGGAATCAGGCGGCCGATGATGACGTCACCTGTTGAAAACAAGCTGATCAATGCTCTCTGCCGTCGCTGTCTGCGCACCTGCAAACAGCCGGTCGCCAGCCTTTTGCTGGAATGTCCGCGTTATTTCCCGCTGCCCTTCAAGGTCGCCAGGCATCGCTTCGAGCAGATGGACCTGTTCGATCAGGAGTGATGCTCCGCCCCGTATGATGCAGACAGATTTTCTGTGGTGATGTTTGGTCTGGTGTCACCGGAATTCTGCAGCACAGGCCGCCCCTCTGCCGTGACAGAAACCGATCGCAAAAAGGGCAATGGACAAATCTTCTGCCTGCTCTGATGCCTGTACGACGCGCTTCAGCTGGCCAGGCGGTCGAGAAAAGCGACGATTTTCGGCGTGAATTTTTCCGGTTCCACCAGGAAAGAATCGTGGCCGTAATCGGAGTCAACCAAGTGGTATTCAGTCGGCTTCTTTTGCCGTTGCAACGTCTCGACCAGTTCTTCGGTCTGATAAGGGGGATAGAGCCAGTCCGAGGTGAAGGCAAACCACAAGGACGGGCAGACGAGGGGGGCCAGCGCTTCGTCCAAACCTTCGAAACCCCAGGCGACATCATAAAGATCCAGGGCTTTGGCCAGGTACAGAAAGCTGTTGGTATCGAACCGGTCGACGAAATTGCGGCCATTATAGGTCAGGTAGCGTTCGATTTCGAACTGGCCAAAGAAATCAAACTGGCCATCCCGGGCGGAGAATCTCCGGCCGAACTTGAGTTGCATCGACGGGTCGGACAGAAACGAAATATGGCCAACCGCCCGGGCCAGGGCCAGGCCATCTGCCGGTGGATGTTCCGGCTTGTAGTTGCCCTTGCGCCACATCGGGTCGTTGTAGATGGCCTGCCGCGCCAAGGCATTCAGGGCGATCGCCATCGGCGAGGGGCGCCCGGTGCCGGCAATCGGAATGATTGAACTGACCCGTTCCGGGTAGTGGATCGCCCATTCCAGGGCCTGCATAGCGCCCATGCTGCCGCCGATCACGGTGAGTAATCGGTCGATCTGCAACCTGTCGAGCAGGAGTTGCTGGGCGCGCACCATGTCGCGCACCATGACCACCGGAAACTGCAGGTTGAAAGGTTTGCCGGTGCGTGGATTGATGCTGGTCGGGCCGGTGGAGCCGAAACAGGATCCGATCACATTCGAAGAGATGACGTAATAACGGTTGGTGTCGAGGACTTTGCCGGGGCCGATCATGTCGTCCCACCAGCCGGGCTTGCGGTCTTCGGTATGATGCCGCCCGGCGGCATGGGCATCGCCGGTCCAGGCATGGGCCACCAGGATGGCGTTGTCCCGGCGGGCGTTCAGGGTGCCATAGGTCTCATAGGCCAGGCGCAGCGGGCCAAGCAGGCGGCCGCTTTCCAGCTGCAGTTCGACATCGAAGTCCGCGTATTCGGTTGTGACGATTCCTACCGACTGGCTCACGCTGCCATCCTCACGGGCTGACCGGTCAAACAAAAAACCCCTTCCCGAAGAGTGAGAAGGGGCCGTCGTCACCAAATGCAATGGGCTTGCGGCTCCGTCCTCATCTGTCCTACGGCGTCGCGCCGTGGGCCGGAATTAGCACCTGTCACCCGATGGCGTGCTGCGCCAGTGGGCCGGTTGCTGTGGCTTCAAAGGGCCTTTCCCTCCACCACTCTGGATAAAGACGTGTTGCTATGTCGGCCAAACTCTAGCGAATACAGTCAGTTTTGTCAAACGCTTTGAGAACTGCAGGAGAATACAATGATGAGTCCGGTGGTTGGCGGCGGACGATGATCACGGGTGACGGGTTTTCTCTAGGACAAGTTAGGTGCCGGTTGTTGGTTCCGATTCAGGCCTGGACAGAAATCGGCAGGAGTTCATCCTGCTTGTCGGCCAGGCTGGCAAAGTCATAACGGGACAGGGTGTTCATGAAGTCTTCACGAATTTCCTCCCAGGCGCCATGTACCGGGCAGATGAGCTCACGCTCACAGTTTCCCTGTTTGACCAGACAATGGTTCAGGTAGACCGGCCCTTCCTGGGATTTGACGACATCCAGCAAGGTGATTTCTGCCGGATCCTTGATCAGGTAGAAGCCTCCGCCGACCCCGCGTTGCGAACCGACAATGCCTTCCTTGATCAGGGGCTGCAGAATTTTGGTCAGAAACGCCGGCGTAATGTTCTGAGCTTTGCAAATGTCTTTTTTGTAAACGATGTCACCCGCATCCTGGCGTGACATGTACAGAATGGCGCGGATGGCGTATTCTGTGGCGCGGTTGATGATCAAGGCAGCACTCCCGAACGAAAATCTTGACAATATTTGTTATAAAATAATGGTCAAGGCGGAAGTTGTCAATCCTTAATCCTTCGCGATGCGGCCCTGCGCCAAACAGCGGCATGCCGGGCTGCCGGTCCTTGTGACCTATCCCCTGATGCGTGTAACATCATTATTGTTCGGATCACCACACTCCCGGAGGAGAATTTCGTCACATGGCTGAACGGCAGGTCACCGGACGTTTTGCGCCGAGTCCGACCGGTCCCCTACATTTCGGTTCCCTGGTCGCCGCCGTTGGCAGTTATTGCCTGGCCCGTCGGGCGCATGGTCGCTGGTTGTTGCGTATGGAAGACCTGGATACCCCGCGGGTCGTGCCTGGCGCCGCCGATGATATCCTGGCGACCCTCGATAAACTGGGACTGCATTGGGATGGTGAGATCGTCTGGCAGAGTCAGCGCACCGCGGCCTATCGCGAAGCGCTTGATGCCTTGCGGGCCAAGGGGCTGGTGTTCGCCTGCGGTTGCTCGCGCAAAGAGGTTTTGCAAAGCGCCCCACACCCCGGTGAAGAAGGCCCGGTCTATCCCGGAACCTGTCGGTTTGGATTGCCCCTCGGCCGCAAACCGCGCGCTTTCCGGATGATTGTCGATGACCGGCCGATCGGCTACACCGATGGCGTGTTCGGCCCACTCCAGCAGCAGCTTGCAACAACTGTTGGTGATTTTGTGCTGCAGCGTGCCGACGGCCTGTTTGCCTACCAGCTTGCCGTTGTCGTCGACGATCTGGCCAGCGGTGTCAATCAGATCGTGCGTGGTGCGGACCTGCTGTCGTCGACACCCCGGCAGATTTATCTCTACAGCTGTCTCGGCGAACCGCTCCCGGACTATATCCACTTGCCTCTGGCGACGGACGCCCGGGGCGCGAAAATCAGCAAGCGGCATGGCGCGATCTCGCTGAATGAAAGCCTTGATCCGGCCAGGGAGATCTTTCGGGCCCTCTCTTTTCTTGGTCAGCAGGTGCCTGCGGACCTGCGACACACGTCAGCCGGAGAACTGTTGACCTGGGCGAGTCGGCATTTCGATCCTCAGCGCATCCCGGCTGCGCAGGGATTGCCGGTCGACACATTTGCCGATGAAAAGCGAAAAAAATGCAAATCGGCCATTGACAGCCCACTGAAAAGCCGGTAAATAGATGTCAAAGATGACACGCATGACCTGCCTGAGCCCCCAGAAAATATAAAAATATTCCTTTCAACTGAAACGTTTCCAAATAATTACGGATTGGCACGACTCATCATTACATGACAATCAGGAACTGAGGGCGCACGCAGGGATGCCTGCTTCGCCACATTGAACCTGCCCAAACCACTTAATTCATATCGCAATCGACGATCATTGGAGTAAAGGCCTGCATTGTTGGCTATGATGTGCAATCCGTGCGGCTGGAACACGCGGCCATCGGTGACCATGCTTAATGACGTGGCTGGCCCCTAAGGAGAACAGATGAACCTGAAGGAATTGAAAGAAAAGAAGATTACCGAGTTGTCGACGATTGCCAAGGAACTTGGTATCGAAGGCGCTTCCGGGATGCGTAAACAAGACCTGATCTTCGCCATCCTTAACACGACATCGGCCAAAAACGGTGCCATCTTTGGAGAGGGGGTTCTGGAGATTCTGCCCGACGGTTTCGGTTTCCTGCGGGCGCCGGACGCCAATTATCTTCCCGGTCCGGATGATATCTATGTCTCCCCGTCACAGATCCGGCGCTTCAACCTGAAAACCGGTGATACGATCTCCGGCCAGATTCGCCCGCCCAAGGAGGGCGAGCGTTATTTCGCTCTGCTCAAGGTCGCCGAGGTCAATTTCGAGAATCCCTCGGTGGCCCGTGACAAGACACTGTTCGACAACCTGACACCGCTCTATCCTGATGAGCGCCTGATCCTGGAGAATGACCCGGCCAACCTGTCGACGCGGGTCATCGACCTGGCGGCGCCGGTCGGCAAGGGCCAACGGGCCCTGATCGTCGCTCCGCCGCGGACCGGAAAAACGATCCTGTTGCAGAACATTGCCAACTCCATTACCGCCAATCATCCCGAGGTCTATCTGATCGTCCTGCTGATCGACGAGCGCCCGGAAGAAGTGACCGATATGCAGCGGACGGTCAACGGCGAGGTCATTTCGTCGACCTTCGACGAACCCGCCACTCGCCATGTCCAGGTGGCGGAAATGGTGATTGAAAAAGCCAAACGGCTGGTCGAGCACAAGCGTGATGTGGTCATTCTGCTCGATTCGATCACCCGCCTGGCCCGCGCCTACAATACCGTGGTGCCGCCGTCCGGCAAGATCCTTTCCGGGGGGGTCGATTCCAATGCCCTGCACAAGCCGAAGCGCTTTTTCGGCGCAGCCCGGAATATCGAGGAAGGGGGCAGTCTGACGATCATTGCGACGGCGCTGATCGACACCGGCAGCAAGATGGATGAGGTTATTTTTGAAGAGTTCAAGGGGACCGGCAACATGGAACTCCTTCTGGATCGCAAACTGGTCGATAAGAGGACCTTCCCGGCGATCGATATCAATAAATCGGGCACCCGTCGCGAGGAGTTGCTGATCGATGAAACGAGCCTGCAGCGCATCTGGCTGTTGCGCAAGGTCCTCTCCTCGATGAACGTGGTTGACAGCATGGAGTTCCTGCTCGACAAGCTCGGTGATGCAAAAACCAACCAGGAATTTCTCGATAGCATGAATCGCTAAAAGGTTGCAATTCTTCGGCATAAGTGTTATCAAGTCACCCTTAATCTGCACGGCAGAACAAATCCGCGACCTGTACAACGCCAGGTCAATGAGGAGCTGAATCATGAAAGAAGGTCTGCACCCCGCTTACGAAGCCGCCACCGTGAAATGTCATTGTGGCAATACCTTCGAGACGCGTTCGACCAAGAAGGGTGATATCACGACGGAAATTTGCTCCGCCTGTCATCCTTTTTACACCGGCAAGCAGAAATTGATCGATACCGCCGGTCGGATCGAACGATTCCGCAAGAAATACGAAAAGAAACAGTAGGCTCCCGGGGCGGCCCTGTCGGGCCGTCTTTTTTTGGTGCCGGTGAATCCGGTGTCAACCCTGTTCAACCCTTCCCGCGTCCCGTTCCGGGACACGGCCCGGTTTCCCGGACGACGCGGCCCGATAAATACGAAGGCCATGTTCGTTCTCCTGCTCTCAATAACAGCCGCTGCCGATAACATCTTGACAGGAGATCTGTGGCATTGGGTCAAGCCTGCCGCACCCGCTTGCTCTGTCGACGTCCATGGCGGCAAGGCGACGGACCTGCGTTCGGCAGAGCCGATCTCCGGCAGGAGAATGCAGCACGTGGGCCAGCCCTTTGCCCAGGAAGGCTCCGGCGGGAGTCATTAAACCGCTATGCTCAATAAACTTGAAGAAGTGGCCGACCGCTTTCGTGAGGTCGAAGGTCTGCTCGCCGATCCGAAGGTGATCAATGACCAGGGGCGCTATCGTGCCCTGACCAAAGAACATTCCGAACTCAACGATGTGGTCAGCAGTTACGAAGCGTATTGCCGGATTCGTCAGGAGCTCGCCGACAGCCGCGAGTTGCTGAAGGACCCTGACCCGGATGTACGTGACATGGCTGCGGCCGAGGTTGACGACCTGCAGGAGCAGCAGGATCGCCTGGAA
This sequence comes from Desulfuromonadales bacterium, assembly GCA_037383085.1. Classification (GTDB taxonomy): domain Bacteria; phylum Desulfobacterota; class Desulfuromonadia; order Desulfuromonadales; family BM103; genus JARRPG01. The sequence continues at coordinate 13,332 of JARRPG010000018.1, forward strand.
ACCGAGCTGAGAAAGCTTTTGGTGCCCAAGGATCCGAATGATACCCGCAATGTGATCCTTGAAGTGCGGGCCGGCACGGGGGGCGATGAAGCGGCCCTGTTTGCCGGCGATCTGTTTCGCATGTACACGCGCTATGCGGAAAACCGCGGTTGGCAGGTCGAGCTGCTCAGCAGCGCCGAATCGGAGGCCGGTGGTTTCAAGGAAGTGATCGCCATGATTCACGGCCAGGGGGCGTATTCGCGGTTCAAGTACGAGAGCGGCACGCACCGGGTGCAACGGGTTCCGGAGACCGAAACCCAGGGGCGTATCCATACCTCGGCCTGTACAGTCGCAGTCCTGCCTGAGGCCGAGGATGTCGAGATCGACATCGATCCGTCAGATCTGCGGATCGATCTGTTTCGCGCCTCCGGTGCCGGCGGACAACATGTTAACAAGACCGAATCCGCGGTTCGAATCACCCATATTCCGACGGGGGTTGTGGTCTCCTGTCAAGATGAAAAATCGCAGCACAAGAACAAGGCAAAAGCCATGAAAGTCCTGCAATCAAGGCTTTTGGACGCCATGCAGGCGGAACAGCAGGCGAAGATGGCGGCCGATCGCAAAAGCCAGGTGGGCAGCGGCGACCGTTCCGAGCGGATCCGGACGTACAATTTTCCCCAGGGTCGCTGTACCGATCACCGGATCGGTTTGACTCTTTACAAGCTCGACGCCATCATGCAGGGGGATCTGGATGAGCTGATCGATACCCTGACGACCCACGACCAGGCCGAGCTGATGGCGGGTCAGGACCACTGATGTGACGACGCGCTGGACGGTTCTGAAATTGCTGCAAACGACTGCGGCCTATTTGGCGGACAAAGGGGTCGACTCACCGCGTCTCGATGCCGAACTGCTGCTGGCCGCGACTTTGGACCTCGACCGGGTTGGCTTGTATGTCAATTTCGAACGGCCGCTCAATGCCGATGAACTGACCGATTATCGTCATAAGGTGCGACGCCGTGCCGACCGGGAGCCGGTTCAGTACATTCTGGGAGAAACCGAATTCTGGTCTCTGCCCTTTGTCGTCAGCCCGGCCGTGCTGATCCCGCGTGGCGACACCGAAGTCCTGATCGAGGAAGCCCTCATGCGGCTCGGTCCGCAGAATCATCTTCTCGATGTCGGGACCGGCAGTGGTGCGCTGGCTGTGGCTCTCGCCCATGAGGTTGCTGATCTGACGGTGACGGCGCTGGATTGCAGTACAGCCGCCCTTGCCGTCGCGGCCGACAACGCCAGACGGCATGCTGTCGAAAACCGTGTGCGGTGTGTTACAGGAGACCTGCAACAGTTGCCGGCGGGGCCTTTCGATGTCGTGGTCAGCAACCCGCCCTATGTGCCGACACCGGAATGGGAGACGTTGATGCCCGAGGTGCGTGATTACGAACCGCGGCTGGCGCTCGATGGCGGTGCCGATGGTTTGGACGCTTATCGTCAGCTGGCGGTCCAGGCACGGCACGTGCTGGCCCCCGGGGGCTGGCTTCTGGTTGAGGTTGGTCTGGATCAGAGCCAGGATGTGCGCGCGTTGTTCCGGGCCGCCGGCCTGATTGAGGTGACGGCGCGCAATGATTATGCCGGGATTCCGCGGGTGGTCTCCGGCCGGTCGGATAGCAAATGATGACGTTCACTCGCGAGGAGTGCACCCTTGGATAAACTGATCATTCGCGGCGGTCGCCGCCTGACGGGAGAGGTGGCGGTCAGCGGTGCCAAGAATGCGGCGCTGCCCCTGCTGTTTGCCACCTTGCTGGCGCCGGGACCGCATCGACTCGAAAACCTGCCGTTCCTGCGTGATATTACCACCGCCGAGCGGCTGCTTGCCGAACTGGGTGCCGCCGTCGATCGCAAAAACGGCAGCCTGCGTGTCGATACGGGCGCTCTCACCGGCCAGGAGGCGCCATACGATCTGGTCCGCACGATGCGCGCTTCGGTGCTGGTGCTTGGCCCGCTGCTGGCTCGTTACGGTCGGGCGCGGGTCAGCCTGCCCGGCGGTTGTGCGATCGGCGCCCGGCCGATCAATCTGCATCTCAAAGGGCTCGAAGCGATGGGTGCGCAAATCGAGCTCGACCACGGCTATGTCGAGGCCCGGGCGAAACAGTTGCAGGGCGCCCGGATTTACCTGGATGTGCCGACCGTGGGGGGCACGGAAAACCTGATGATGGCGGGGACCCTGGCCCGGGGGACCACGGTTCTGGAAAATGCCGCCCGGGAACCGGAGATCGTCGACTTAGCCCGTGCTCTGCAGGGGATGGGTGCCCACATCGAAGGCGCCGGCACCGATACCATCCTGATCGAAGGTGTCGATGACCTCGGTAAGATGACCCATCAGGTGATGCCGGATCGCATCGAAGCAGGAACTTTTCTCATCTCGGCGGCGATGACCGGTGGGCGGGTCGGCGTACGCGGTGGTCGTGCCGAACACCTGGAAGCTCTGCTCAGCAAGCTCGAAGAAGCCGGCGCCAACGTTCTGGAAGCTGACGGCGTGCTCTGGGTGGAGGGCCCGCATACGATTCGCTCGGTGAATATCAAAACCCAGCCGCATCCCGGGTTCCCGACTGATATGCAGGCCCAGTTCATGGCGATGATGACCCTGGGTGACAGGACGAGCATGATTACCGAGGCGGTGTTTGAGAATCGCTTCATGCATGTCTGCGAGCTGCAGCGCATGGGCGCGGATATTTCCATCGAGGGACACACGGCCACGGTCAAGGGTATTGGGGGGCTGTTGGGCGCGCCGGTCATGGCCACCGATTTACGGGCCAGCGCTTGTCTGGTTCTGGCCGGTTTGGCGGCTGAGAATACCACCGAGGTCAATCGGATCTATCATCTCGATCGCGGCTATGAGCGCCTGGAGGAGAAATTTCGCAGTTTGGGGGGCGATATCGAGCGCGTAAAAAATCAGTGACTGACGGCTGGTGACTGGTTAGACTAACACGTTGCGGGTGTCTTGAACTCCCGCATCACGAGAGGGATAAGCCGCGGATTGAGACGCATGAGTGACTATCTGACATTCGCCCTGCCCAAAGGGCGCATCCTGCAGGACTCCATGGCGTTGTTCGCCAAAATCGGCATCTCCTGCCCCGAGATGGATGAACCGGGCCGCAAGCTGGTCTTTGAGAACCCGCAGGACAAATTGCGCTTCATGGCAGTCCGCGCCCAGGATGTGCCCACCTACGTCGAGCACGGCTGTGCCGACATCGGCGTGGTCGGCAAGGACACGCTTCTCGAACAGGGCCGCGAGCTCTATGAGCCGCTCGATCTGCAATTTGGTTATTGCCGCCTGGTGGTGGCCGAACCAAAAGCGCTGCGTCAGGATGATGACCCGGCCGGCTGGTCGAATATCCGGGTGGCAACAAAGTACCCCAACGTGACGGAACAGTTCTTCGCCGGTAAAGGTGTGCAGGTCGAGGTGATCAAACTATACGGGTCAATTGAGTTGTCTCCTTTGGTTGGCCTGGCGGAGCGGATTGTTGATCTGGTCTCGACCGGTGGGACTCTGCGTGAGAATGGTCTGGTCGAGGTTGAGACGATTGCCGAGGTGACCTGTCGCCTGATCGTCAACCGCGCCAGCCTGAAGACCAAGCATCGACGGATTGCCCGTCTGATCACGGACCTGGAACGGGTGGTCGAGGACCGCCCGCGAATTTCCGGGTAGGCGAAAGGGCCTTGAAAGTAATGCGTTTCCTGCGGTTTTCCGATCCTGGTTTCGAAGACGCCTTTGGTCGTATCAGCGCGCGTGGCGAGACAACCCCGGCCGAAGTCCTGACGACCGTTCAGATGATCCTGGACGATGTCCGGGCGCGCGGCGATGCCGCCCTGTACGAGTATACGGAGCGTTTTGACCGGCTCAATCTCGCCGAGACCGGCTTGGAGGTCTCCGCGACTGAAATCTCACAGGCTGTTTCGGCCGTCGATAGCACCACCCTGGCGACCTTGCAACTGGCCGCCGACCGGATCACCGCGTTTCATCGCAAACAGCGGGAGGAAACCTGGCTTGCCGCCGATGAGGACGATATCCGTCTCGGCCAGATGGTGACACCACTCGACCGGGTCGGCATTTACGTTCCCGGCGGCAAAGCGGCCTATCCGTCTTCCGTGCTGATGAACGCCATCCCGGCCAAAGTGGCCGGTGTTGCCGAGGTGATCATGGTGGTGCCGATGCCCGAAGGTGTTGTCAATCCCCATGTGCTTGCCGCAGCCCAGATTGCCGGGGTTGATCGGATCTTTCGGCTCGGGGGTGCGCAGGCCGTAGCCGCCCTGGCTTATGGCACGGCAAGCGTACCACGGGTCGACAAGGTAACCGGCCCGGGCAACATCTACGTGGCTACGGCCAAACGGCTGGTTTTCGGCACGGTGGATATCGACATGATTGCCGGACCGAGTGAGATCCTGGTGATCAATGACGGCACCGGCCACCCCGAGCATATTGCCGCCGACCTGCTGTCCCAGGCGGAGCACGATGAACTGGCCGCGGCGATCCTGATCACCACGGACGAGGCTTTTGGTCGACGGGTCGCGACCGCCCTGGAAACACAGTTATCAGAACTGTCGCGTGTGGCGATCGCCCGGCAGTCGATCGACAACTACGGAGCGATCATTGTCGCCCGCAATTTGGCGGAAGCGGCCGCATTCAGCAATCGGATCGCCCCCGAGCACCTGGAGCTGGCGGTGGACGATCCTGACGCGCTGCTGCCGCAGATCCGGCATGCCGGAGCGATTTTTCTCGGACACCACACCCCCGAAGCCGCTGGTGATTATCTGGCCGGGCCCAACCACACGCTGCCAACCGGGGGCACGGCGCGGTTCTTTTCGCCACTCGGTACCGAGGATTTCGTCAAAAAGTCGAGCCTGATTGGGTTCAGCCAGGAGGGTCTGCGCAGACTCGGCGACAGTATCATTCGCATCGCCGAACTGGAAGGGCTGGAGGCGCATGCCAGGTCGGTTGCGATCCGGCTCAAGAAATGAAATGTCGCATGCTGATTTGTTGATTTTGATTGAATGCAGCATTTAAAAGGAAAAATGCAAAATCGATATTGGAGGATGCCATGGCGCGAAGGGCCACGATAAATCGCAGCACCAAAGAGACCGCCATCGATATCACACTCAACCTGGACGGCCGCGGCGTGCATGAGATCGCCTGCGGTGTCCCCTTTTTCGATCACATGCTGACCCAGATCGCCCGGCACGGCTTTTTCGACCTGCAGGTCGACGCCAGGGGTGACCTTGAGATCGACGCGCATCACACCATCGAAGACCTTGGTATCTGCCTCGGCGAAGCATTCAAAGACGCCCTCGGTGACAAAACCGGTGTGCGTCGTTACGGCCGTGGCACCATGCCGATGCACGAGGCCCTGGCGGCGGTGGTGATCGATTTTTCCGGACGGCCTTTCCTGGTCTATAACGTTCCCCTGCCGAAGGCCCAGGTCGGTAACTTCGAACTGGAACTGGTGGAGGAATTTTTCACCGCCTTCTGTAATCACGCCGGGGTCAATCTGCATGTCAACCTGGCTTACGGCGACAACCTGCACCACATCGTCGAAGCGGTTTTCAAGGCCTTCGCCCGGGCGCTTGACGAAGCCACCCAGCTGGACCCGCGCATCGACGGCGTCCTCTCCTCCAAGGGCAAGCTGGAGTAAGGCTTGCGATGAACAGTACCGAAGGGGTGATGGTTCATTCCATGCAGAACGCAAAATTCAATCGGATGAATTGATGGCAAGATGATCACCATCATCGACTATGAAATGGGCAACCTGCGCAGCGTGGCCAAGGCCTTCGAAAAACTCGGCTTTGCGGCACGTGTCAGCAGCAATCCGGCGGATCTGCTGGCGACTGATAAGATCGTTCTACCCGGCGTGGGTGCCTTCCGGGACTGCATCACCAACCTGCGTGACGGCGGTTTTGTCGAACCGCTGCTGCAGCATGTGACGGCGGGCAAGCCGATGCTGGGGATCTGCGTCGGCATGCAGATGCTCTTTGATGAAAGCGAAGAATTCGGCCACCATCAGGGCCTGGGACTGATCCCCGGCAAGGTCCTGCGCTTCCCGGCCGGCATGCGGGAAGGCGGGGAGCCACTCAAAGTGCCGCACATGGGCTGGAACACGATCCGGCTGCAGCGGGCCGCGCCGATCTTCTCCGGCGTGGCCGATGGCAGCTACGTTTACTTCGTGCATTCCTATTATTGCACCGCCGAGAATGCCAAGGATATCGCGGCCAGCTGCCGCTACGGTGACATCGAATTCTGTGCTTCGGTGTGGCGGGACAATATTATGGCCACCCAGTTTCATCCGGAAAAGAGCCAGCAGATCGGCCTGAAGATTTTCGAGAACTTCGGCAAACTCTAAAAGCGTTCACCACAGAGGGCACGAAGGACACAGAGAAAAGCTTTAAGACTTTGCTTAACAAAAATGAGACGCCTTGCTTCGTGACCTCTGTTTTCTCCGTGGTGATAGATTCTCGGCGATAAAGGTTTTATGGATTCATGATTATTCTCCCCGCGATTGATTTGAAAGAAGGCAAATGTGTTCGGCTCGAACAGGGGCTGATGGACCGGGACACCGTCTATCACGACGACCCGGCCGCGCAGGCCCGTATCTGGCAGGAGCAGGGCGGAGAATTTCTGCATATCGTCGATCTTGACGGTGCGTTTGCCGGGGTCCCCAAGAACCGCCAGGCGATCCGGGCGATTGTCGAAGCAATCGATATCCCGGCCGAACTCGGTGGTGGGATTCGCGATCTGCAAACCATCGAAGCCTATCTGGCGCTGGGTATTGAGCGGGTCATCCTGGGCACGGTGGCCAAGGAAAATCCGGCCCTGGTTGCCGAAGCCTGTCAAAAGTTTCCCGGGCGGATTGTGGTCGGTATCGATGCCAAGAACGGCCGGGTCGCCGTACGGGGCTGGGCTGATGTCACGGAGTCGCTGGCCACCGAGATGGCCAAGCAGATGGAAGGCTTCGGCGTAGCGGCGATCATTTACACGGATATCGCCCGGGATGGCATGATGCAGGGGCCGAACATCGCCGCCACCCAGACCCTGGCCGAGGCGGTCGGGGTTCCGGTGATTGCGTCCGGCGGCCTCTCCAGTCTCGATGACATCCGTCGCTTGATGGCCATCGAAGCCTCCGGGGTGACCGGCGTGATCGCCGGCAAGGCGATCTATTCCGGGGCGATTGATCTGTCCGAAGCTGTCGCACTGACGAAGAATCCTGGGCGATAAGTGCACAACGATGAGGGGATGGGGAATTTTCTCATCGCGCATCGCTCAGCCCCTCAGCACTGTTGAGAGGTTTTTATGTTGGCGAAACGCATCATTCCCTGTCTCGATGTCAAGGACGGCCGGGTGGTCAAGGGGGTCAATTTTGTCGGCCTGCGGGATGCCGGCGACCCTGTTGAGGCCGCCGAAGCCTATGATGTCCAGGGCGCTGATGAACTGACCTTTTTGGACATCACGGCCTCCAGTGACAAGCGGAATATTATCCTGGATGTTGTGGCTCGCACCGCCGAACGCGTTTTCATGCCGTTGACTGTCGGCGGCGGTGTGCGTGAGGTCGCTGATATCCGCAATCTGCTCAATGCCGGGGCGGACAAGGTCTCGATCAACACAGCGGCGGTGCATCGCCCGGATTTCGTCCGCGAGGCCGCCGAGCGATTCGGATCGCAATGCATCGTCGTCGCCATCGATGCCCGCCGGGTGCCGGACCGTGCGCCTCAGGCCTGGGAGGTCTATACCCACGGCGGACGCAACCCTACCGGCATCGACGCGCTGGAATGGGCGACGCGGATGGAAGAGTACGGCGCCGGCGAAATCCTGCTGACCTCGATGGATTGCGATGGCACCAAAGACGGCTATGATATTCCCTTGACGCGGGCGGTGAGTGATCGCGTGGCGGTGCCGGTGATTGCCTCGGGAGGCGTCGGCAATCTCGAGCACATCCGCGAGGGCTTGGTCGAGGGTCGCGCCAGTGCCGCACTGGCGGCCAGCATCTTCCACTTTCGGGAATATACGATCGGCGAGTGCAAAGCGTATTTGCGCCAGCGCGGGGTCGCAGTCAGGGCTTAATTTTTCATCACAGAGGTCACGGAGGACACAGAAAAACGGGTTTCGGTCTCATCCGAAACTCATCTCTGTGATCTCAGTGGTGCAAACTCTTTACGGGTTGAATCTATGACGGAAAAGAGACAAGACATTCTGCAGGCTGTTTACGAGGTGATTCAGGACCGCAAGAACAACCCTTCGGAACAATCCTACGTGGCAGCCCTTTATGCCAAGGGGCTTGACAAGGTGCTCGGCAAGATCGGCGAAGAGGCCACGGAAGTGGCCGTGGCCGGCAAAGGGGGCGTGACAGACGAGATCATCAGCGAGGTTGCCGATTTGTGGTTTCATACGTTGGTCCTGCTCGGCTACTACGATCTGCCCCCGGAAAAGATTTACGACGAGCTGAAGCGTCGCTTCGGCATGTCAGGGCTGGAGGAAAAAGCCAGCCGCTCGAAATAGATAACCCGGGTCAAGTGGAGAGAATCGGTCTATGAGTATCCAGGAGCGTTTGACAGAAGCCATGAAAATGGCCATGAAGGCCAGGGACTCGCTGCGTTTGAACACCATTCGCATGGCGCGGACAGCTTTGCAGAATGCGAAAATCGAAGCCCGCCAGGAACTGGATGAGGCCGCCGCGATCAAGGTTCTGTCGACGCTGGTTAAACAGCGGCGCGAAGCCGCCGAAGCCTACCGGCAGACCCGGCCGGATCTGGCCGAGAAGGAAGAACAGGAGCTGGCGATCCTGCAGGAATTCTTGCCGGCTCCGTTGACTGAGGCGGAACTGGCCGACATCATCTCTGCGGCGATGACCGAAACCGGTGCCAGCTCGATGCGCGAGATGGGCGCTGTCATGAAGCAGGTGACAGCCCGGACAACCGGTCGTGCCGACGGCAAAAAGGTCAGTGAAATGGTCCGTCAACGACTGTCGGGATAAAATCCCGGGGAGCCCGGTTGCATGAACGGCATCGATATCGCCATCCTCGTCATCCTCTGTGGTTTCTTGCTCAAGGGAGTGCTGCGCGGTTTGCTCAAGGAAGTCTGCTCGCTGGCCGGCCTCTTTGTCGGCGCCTTCCTCGCCTTTCGCTATCACGGCCCCTTGGCGGACGTCCTGCTGCAGCAGATTGATGTGCCGGCACCGGTTGCCGTTGCGATCACTTTTACGGTGCTGTTTTTGACCACGATCCTCTTCTTTGTGGTCCTCGGCTTCCTCCTGTCCCGTTTCGTCAAACTGCTTTTCCTCGGCGGATTTAACCGTGTCGTCGGTGGCCTCTTTGGGCTCTCCCAGGGGGTTCTGCTGCTGGCTGTGGTGCTGTTCGCACTGTCGCTGCGCCCCATGCCCTGGGGACTGGACAAGGCCTTGCAGCAGGCTTATCTGGCGCCCCCCTTCGTCGACTTGGGTCAGGCCGTGCTGCAGGGCAGCCAGCGGGTTTTGAAATGAACCCGGGGGATCGTGCAACATCTCAGGCCCCTCCGGCCGACAGCCTGAACCAACTCGAATTCGCCAAAGTGGTCGCGCTGATCGTCGGTCAGACCCAGACCGCTTACGGCCGGACCCTGGCCGCGGCCTTGACGCCCCTGGCGGATGAGACCCTGATCCGACAGGCTCTGAGTGAAGCCGAAGAGCTGCGCATTCTGCTTGAGGACGGGGGCCCTTTACCCCTTGGCGCGGGCACGGATTTGCGTTCCGATCTGGGCCGATTACAGACCGAAGGTTTGCGCCTGGAGCCGGCCTTACTGCTGGAAGTCCAGGCCGCTCTCGAAGCGGTCGCCGCCTGTCGGAAACAACTCCTGAACCGTTCTGACTGCCCGATCATGCAGTCCTTTGCCCGACGTCTGACGGTGCTGCCGGAACTGGTTGCGGCGCTCAAGCGCAGTATCGGACCGCGCGCGGAGATCCTCGATACGGCGTCTTTGCCGCTGGCTGATCTGCGCGACCGCCTGAAACATGAACGCCAGCGTGTCCGGCGGACTCTGGAGAAGTTGCTGCAGGACGAAAGCCTGCAAGGTGTCTTTCAGGAGTCGCTGATTACCGATCGCAATGGGCGTTATGTCCTGCCGGTGCGCGTCGATCACAACAGCCGGCTGAAAGGGTTTGTGCACGATGTTTCAGCCAGTGGGCAGACGCTTTATCTGGAACCCGCGGCCACCCTGGAAAACAACAATCGCATTCAGACGCTGGTGCATCAGATCAGTCGCGAAGAAGACCGCATCCTGAAGCAGTTGACCGCCTCGGTCCGCCAGGTGCGGCAAGAGCTGCTGGACAACCAGGATATCCTGGCCCGTTTCGACCTGCGCCAGGCGATTGCCCGATGGTCGCGTTCCTTGGCCGCGGTAGTCCCCGAGATTGCCGACAGACCTTGCCTGGAACTGTTGAATGCCCGACATCCCCTGCTGGTGGTGGCCCGTCGATCCGCTCCAGACCGGTCGGATGTGGTGCCGATCGATCTTCGCCTGGCACCTGACTGTGACGTTCTGATCATCAGCGGGCCGAATACCGGTGGAAAGACCGTGACCCTCAAGACTGCCGGCTTGCTGGTGCTGATGGTGCGTGCCGGGCTGCCGATTCCCTGTGACCCTGGCAGTCGGTTGTTTCTGTTTGCCCCGGTGATGACCGATATCGGTGATCAGCAGAGCATAGAGGCCAGCTTGTCGACCTATTCCGGCCACCTGACCCGCTGGCGGCATATTTTGCAACGGGCCGATAGAGAAACGCTGGTTCTGCTGGATGAACTGGGCAGCGGGACGGATCCGGCAGAGGGGTCGGCTCTGGCTTTGGCGACGGTGGATGCCCTGCGCGGCCAGAGCGCGCGGATTCTGGCAACCACCCATCTGCATGTGATCAAGGGCTACGCCCAGCTCGAAGAGGGCGTTGAGAACGCCGCCGTGGAATTCGATACCGAGACTTTGCAGCCAACATACCGTTTGCATTACGGCATCCCGGGGGCCAGCCACGCCTTTACCATCGCCCGGAGAATCGGCCTGCCGGAGGCGTTGCTGCGGGTTGCGGAGGACCATCTCGGTGAGAAAGAGCGGACCGGCGGGGCCATTGTCGAACGGCTGCAGGATCTGCGACACCGTCTCGAGGAACAGCTTGATGCAGCGGAGCATCTGCGGATTATGGCGGAGGGTGAGAAACGTCAGATTGAGGACGAACGTGAAGCGCTCGAAGTCCGCCGCCAGGCGATCCTCGAGGAAGCGCGCCAGCAGGGCGTGAAAATCCTGATAGCCGCAGAGAAAAAGCTGCAGAAAGTCTTTCGCAGCCTGCCGCAGGAGGATGTGTCCCCCAAACAACGGGCGGCCTTGACCAGCAGTGTGCGTGCGCTCCACGAGACGCTACCGGAACCGGTGCCGCAGGGTCCGCAAAAAATCCCCGAGGAGATCGCCGTCGATGAACTGTTGTTTGTTCCGGCGCTCGGCATCGAGGCCAGGGTCACTGCGGTTGATCACGATCGGATCGATCTGCAGGTGGGCGGCAAGAAGTTGCGCCAGGTGCGGACCGATTTGCGCCAGTTTCAACCGCGCCGCTTCGTTGAACGCAAACCGTCGCTGCCGAAGATCCGCGATCGCATCACGCGGCAAGCGTTTCGGCCCCGCCTGGTGCTGGTGGGCAAGCGGGTCGAAGAGGCCCAGGGGATGCTGGCCCGTTTCCTCGATGATGCGATGCTGCATGGCGAGCAGAAACTGGAGATCGTCCATGGTGCAGGACAGGGCATCTTGCGTGATGCGGTCAGGGAATGTCTTGCTGTGCGGCCCGAAGTGAGTACTTTTCATGCGGCCAGACCGGAATCGGGCGGCGACAACGTCACCGTCGTGGAGTTGCAAGTCTGATGGGACGGATTGCCGAAGAAAAGATCCAGGAGATCAGGGACCGGATTGATATCGTCGATGTGGTTTCGGGCTATCTGCCTTTGAAACGTTCCGGTGCCAACCACCAGGGGCTCTGCCCGTTTCATCAGGAGAAGACGCCGTCATTCAATGTCAACGCCGCGCGACAGATCTTTCACTGCTTCGGCTGCGGAGTCGGCGGCAACGTGTTTTCCTTCCTCATGCGTATGGAGGGATTGAGCTTTCCCGATGCCGTCCGTCGTCTGGCGGAGAAAGTCGGTGTCGAAATCGAAGAAGAGGAGCTCTCTCCGGGAGATACACGGCGTCGCGAGCTACGCGACCGACTGATGCGTATCAACGAAACCGCCGGGGCTTTTTACCACCAGCTTCTGATCGAGGCGGATGTGGCGGCACCGGCCCGGCGTTACCTGCGGCAGCGTGGTTACGAGGGTGAGACCGTGCAGATGTTCCAGCTTGGTTACGCGCCGGAGGGCTGGGAGGTCTTGACCAAGCATCTCGCCGCGAAAAAGTTTTCCACCGAGGAGGCGCGTCAGACGGGCCTGATTCGACCGGGCAAGCAGGGGCGTGGCGACTACGACCTGTTTCGCCAGCGTCTGCTGTTTCCGATCCAGGACCTGCAGGGGCGGATCGTCGCCTTCGGCGGTCGCGTTCTGGATGATGCGCTGCCCAAGTATATTAATTCGCCGGAAACCGCCGTCTATCAAAAAGGTCAGGTCCTTTACGGACTTTACCAGGCCCGCGAGGCCATGCGCCATAACGGCACGGCGCTGGTTGTCGAAGGCTACTTTGATGTCCTTGCGCTGCACCGGGCCGGTTTCACCAACGCGGTGGCCACCTGCGGGACGGCGCTGACCTCGGACCATGCCCGCCTGCTCAAACGCTACGCCGAAAAAGTTCTGTTGCTCTTCGATCAGGATGCGGCGGGCCGGCAGGCGACCTTCCGGGCGATGGATGCGCTGTTGCCTTCCGGTCTGGCTGTGAGCGTGATCGCCATGCCCGCCGGAGAAGACCCCGACTCGCTGCTGAAAAACGCCGGCGAAGAGGGCTTTCGCCGCTGTCTGGAGGCGGCACGACCGGTTCTCGAGGTGTTTATCGAGGACCAGCTGAACGTTCACGATGATACGGTCGAAGGGCGTGCTCGGGCCGCCAACCAGGTTCTCGACCGCATTCGCCGTTTGCCGGATGACTTGGAACGCAGCCTTTACCTGCAGCGCCTTGCCGGATTGATTGGCCTGAATGTCGAAGAGCTGAAAGCAAAGCTGCGCAGCGGCACCGCTCCAGAAGCCACCGCCCGCCGGCCGCGGCCGGTGCGGACGGAGGCCGCGAAACAACCCGTGGACGCGGGACAAACCCAGAAATACCTGCTACGCTTGATGCTGATCGATGCCAGGCTGCGCCAGCGCGTTCGCGACGAAGGGGTCAATGAGCTGTTCCTCGATGCCGACTACCGTAGCCTTGCCGCGCATCTGCTGCAACGCGAAGATCCTGACGGCAATCTGCCCGATGACCTCCTCGATGAGACGCTCCCGCAAGACCAGCAGTCGCTGCTCGCGGGGCTGGTCCTCCAGGAAGACAGCGGCTGGGCCAGCGACCCGGAAAAGATCTTCGAAGATTGCCGGCGCGCCGTGCGCACCGTCAAGCTGAAAGGGCGTCTGGCGGAAGTCAGTCGTCTGCTGGCCGAGGCCCGGCAGAACC
>JARRPG010000019.1:0-35723 GCA_037383085.1 Desulfuromonadales bacterium
CGTATGGCACGCGGGTCACCGGACTCGATTGCATCGATCAGTTCACAGGCCTCCTCGAGGATGTAAGGTGTCAGGCTTTCCGGTGTTTGCTGGATATCCCAAGGGCACCCGTCCGGTGTTCTCAGGATACGCATGATCTCGAGGAGTGATTCCAGGCTGCTGCAGGTCTTTTCGTTGGTCATAGCGGATTGCTTCTCCATCTGTTATGCCCCTTCTACCGCAGCTGGTCACCGATTGCAAGAGACCGGAATTGCAAGGCACTTAGGTCTTGCAAATTTGTCTTTAATACGTTAAGAGAAGGAACTTGGTTTCGGACCCGGTTGAATTCTTCTTGACTGATCCCGGAAGCGGCTTATACTGGCGCCCGCCCGATTCCATGTTAGGATGATGTTGTGCTGATACAGGTCGACAAATTGAAGAGACGGCCGCGCCGTATCGACATCGATGCGCCGGCCGAAGACTTCAAGGTTCTGCAGGAACTGATCGACCAGGACGTCGTGACCTTTACGTCAGCGATTCGCGGTCATCTCGTCGCCACCTGGGCCGGTGATATCATCGAGGTCTCCGGTCATCTGTCGACGCATGTCTCGCTCCCGTGTGGCCGTTGTCTGCGCCCGGTCTCCCGGTCATTGGACTGCGAGATTTTGCTTTGCTACAGCGACAGTGAACGGCAAGACCGGCTGCCATCGGAAGACGATGTCGAGTTGCAGGAAGATGAACTTGGCATCATTGGCTATTCCGGAACCGAGATCGATCTGCGACCCGACATTGAGCAGGAAATCGTTATGGCATTGCCCCGCAAGCTGCTGTGTGACGAGGGGTGTCAGGGCCTGTGTCCGCAGTGTGGCACCAATCGCAATGAAGGGAGTTGTGACTGTGAGCCGCCGGTTTTCCATGCCGGCCTGGCGGCACTCAAAGAGTTCAAACTGAACCGATAAGCGGATTATGCGACGCTTATTCATGAATCATAAAGCAACCGGCCTGCCGGTGAATTCAAGGAGATGCGAAACTCATGGCTGTACCGAAGAAGAAAACATCTAAATCGAAGCGTAATATGCGTCGTGCTCACGATGGTTTGAATACTCCCGGTATCTCGATCTGTCCGCAGTGCAAGGAGCCCAAGCAGTCCCATCGGGCCTGTCCGTCGTGTGGCAGCTACAAGGGCAAGGAAGTTCTGAGTACGGACGAATAAGGGCGCATGTTTTGAACCGCCGTCCGCGAGTCGTCGTCGATGCCATGGGAGGCGATAGCGCTCCCGCCCAGGAAGTTGCCGGGGCCGTTATGGCCGCCCGAGAATGGCAGATTCCTGTTGTCTTGGTCGGTCGGACTGAACCGATTGAACAGGAATTGGCGCAGCACAACACCGCAGGGCTGGAGATCGAGATCGTTCAGGCCAGCGAAGTTGTCGGTATGCGCGATTCGGCATCCGATGCGGTCCGCAAGAAGAAGGATTCGTCGATTCGCGTCGCTTTCGAATTGGTCAAGTCGGGCCGGGCCAATGCCGTGGTCAGCACCGGCAATTCCGGAGCGACTATGGCTGCCGGGATGTTCGTTCTGCGCAGGATTCCCGGGATCGATCGTCCGGCGATCGCCACGGTGGTGCCGAATCTCAAGGACCAGACGATCATTCTGGATGTCGGCGGCAATGTCGACTGCAAGCCGATTCACCTGGTTCAATTTGCCCTGATGGGTAGTGTCTACGCTGCCCAGATGCTCGGCAAGGATGCCCCGCGCATCGGCCTTCTGTCAAACGGCGAGGAAGAGTCGAAGGGCAACGAACTGACACGTCTGGCCCATCTCAAGCTCAAGGAGACGTCCCTGAATTACATCGGCTACACCGAAGGCCGGGATATTTACAACGGGCGTATCGATATCGTTGTTTGCGACGGTTTTGTCGGCAATGTCGTTTTGAAAGTCTCCGAAGGTCTGGCCGAAGCCCTGGGTCAGATGTTGCGCCGGGAATTCAGCGCCCGTTTCCTGTCGAAGCTTGGCTATCTGCTGGCCAAACCGGCCTTGAATGCTTTCCGCAAGAAAGTCGATTACGCCGAATATGGCGGTGCCCCCTTGCTGGGCGTCCAGGGAACGGCGATGATCTGCCATGGCAGCTCCAGCCCGCGGGCGATCAAGAATGCCATCAAAATGGCCTATGACTATGAAAAGCGTCAGGTCAAGCAGCGCATGATCGAACGCCTGGATGTCATCCAGGCGGAAGTCGATGCCGAGCCCCCTGCGTCAGCCGTCGTCACGTGACCGCTGACTTCTTTGAAGGAGTCGAACTGTGATCAGAGCACGCATCACCGGTACTGGATCTTATACGCCTGAAAAAGTCCTGACCAATGTTGACCTGGAAGAGTTCATCGAAACCAGTGATGAATGGATCCGGACGCGCACGGGGATTTGCGAACGCCATGTCGCCGCAGAAGGTGAGAACACATCGGATCTGGCCACCAAAGCCGCCGAACGTGCCCTGGCGATGGCCGGGGTTGCTGCCGAAGAGATTGATCTGATCGTCGTCGGCACAATCACGGGTGACTATCCCTGGCCGGCGACGGCCTGCGTGGTGCAGAGCAATTTGGGGGCGATGAAGGCCGGTGCCTATGACGTGTCGGCGGCCTGCAGTGGCTTCTTGTACGCCCTCTCGAATGCGGTGGATCGCATCGAGGCCGGACGCGCCAAGAAAGCCCTGGTAATCGGCGCCGAGATCCTGACCCGGATTATCGACTGGGAGGACCGCAACACCTGCGTCCTGTTCGGTGACGCGGCCGGGGCGGTTGTCCTGGAAGCGCAGGAAGGTGAACACGGGGTTCTCTCCACGCACCTGCATGCCGATGGATCACAGCTCGAGCTGCTTTATCAGCCCGGTTTCGGCACCCGGCTGGTGGTCAACGAAGAGTCTCTACGCAACAAGGATTATTTCCTCAAGATGCAGGGCAACGAAGTGTTTAAAGTGGCCGTGCGTTCTTTGACAGAAGTCGCCAACACGGCCCTCGTCGCCAACCAGATGTCTGTTGAAGATATCGATCTCTTCATCCCTCATCAGGCCAACATCCGTATTCTCGAAGCGACGTCAAAGAGAATCGGTCTGCGTGATGACCAGGTCTACATCAATGTCGATCGTTACGGCAATACCTCGGCGGCGACGATCCCACTGGCCATGGATGAAGCCAACCGCGCTGGCCGGATCAAGGAAGGGGATATCGTTCTTCTCGATGCTTTCGGTGGCGGATTTACCTGGGCGGCCGCGCTGTTGCGCTGGTAACCAGGAACGGTTCTCCCAGTAAAGAGGATTCGATGATGATTGCATTCCTTTTCCCCGGTCAGGGGTCACAATTTGCTGGCATGGGCAAGGACTTGGCGGACAACTTCCCGATCGCCCGTCAGGTCTTCGAGGAAGCCAATGATGCGCTGGGCTTCGATCTGGCTTCGATCTGTTATAATGGCCCTGAAGACGAACTGAAGCTGACGGCGAATACGCAACCGGCCATCCTCACCATGAGTCTGGCCGCACTTCGGGTTCTTGAAGCGGAAAGTGGCCTGAAGGCTGATCTGGCCGCCGGGCATTCGCTCGGCGAGTACAGCGCCTTGGTCTGTGCCGGGGCGATCCGTTTTGCCGATGCAGTGTGCACGGTGCGCCAGCGTGGCATCTTCATGCAGGAAGCCGTCCCGGTCGGTACCGGTGCCATGGCGGCGATCCTCGGACTGGACCTGCCGGTCCTCGAAGCGGTATGCCGCGAAGCGGCGGCCGGTCAGGTGGTGTCGCCGGCAAACTTCAACAGTCCGGGCCAGGTGGTGATTGCCGGCCATGCCGAGGCGGTCAGCCGGGCCATCGAGTTGGCCAAGCAAAAGGGCGCCAAGCGGGCATTGCCGCTGCCGGTCAGCGCGCCGTTCCATTGTGCTTTGATGATTCCGGCCGGCGAGCGGCTGGCGGCAGTCCTCAGTGACGTCGCTTTCAGCGAGATGGCGCTACCGGTGGTCAGCAATGTTGAGGCGGCACCGAATCAGGATGCCTCACGGCTTCGTGAACTGCTTGTCAAACAGGTCAGTGCGCCGGTACGATGGGAAGAGACGATTACCTGCATGGCGAATCTCGGCGTCGACCGTTACGTGGAAATTGGCCCGGGCAAGGTTCTTTCCGGTCTGGTGAAGCGCATGGTCAAGGATTGCACGATACAGAATGTGCAGAACATGGACGATATCAGCTCCCTGGCTGATTAACATGAGGAGGTAAGCAGATGCTCGCAGACAAGGTTGCCATTGTCACCGGAGCCTCCCGTGGTATCGGTCGGGCGATCGCGCTTGCACTGGCCGCGCAGGGCGTTAGTATAGTAGCCTCGGCACGCAATGCGGATGCGCTCAACGATCTGGTCGGTGAGATCGAGGCGCAGGGTGGCAAGGCCCACGCCGTTGCCGGGGATGTGGCGCAGGAGGCCGATGTCAACACCCTGGTTGATCAGGCTGTTGCCACCTACGGTCACCTGGATATCCTGGTCAACAATGCCGGGATCACGCGGGACGGCCTGTTGCTGCGGATGAAAAACGACGACTGGGACGCCGTCCTCGACACCAACCTGAAAGGCGCGTTCCTCTGTACCCGAGCTGCCGCCAAGGTCATGAGCAAGCAGCGATCGGGACGGATTATCAATATCTCCTCGGTGGTCGGAGAAATGGGCAACGCCGGGCAGGCCAATTACTGTGCCAGCAAGGCCGGTCTCCTGGGCCTGACCAAATCCGTAGCCCGTGAGTTGGCCCGGCGCAATGTCACGGTGAACGCCATTACGCCCGGTTTCATCGTCACCGAGATGACCGACGGGATGACCGATAAGGCCCGGGATGCGATGATCGAACAGATCCCTCTCGGCCGGCTCGGCGAGGCCCAGGATATTGCCAACACGGTTCTTTTCCTGGCCTCCGAGAAATCTTCGTACATTACCGGCCACGTCCTGGCTGTCAACGGCGGAATGTACATGTAAACTGTCAGGTGGCTGACACACAACAGAGACGAGACGGTCGCAGATCGAATCGAAACCACGTAAGGAGGAGTGACAATGTCGAGTATTAATGAGCGGATCAAGCAGATTGTTGCAGAGCAGCTGGGCGTCGATGAGGACCAGGTCACCACGGAAGCATCTTTCATGGATGACCTCGGTGCCGATTCCCTGGACACGGTCGAACTCGTGATGGCTCTGGAAGAGGAGTTCGATATCGAAATTTCCGACGAGGACGCTGAGAAGATTCAGACCGTCCAGGATGCCATCGCCGACAACCTGACCGGTTGTCGGGGCTGGCTTTCTATTGGGAGGCAAGAAGTTTCATGCGAAGAGTTGTTGTCACGGGCCTGGGAATCACGTCGCCACTCGGGACAGGCCTCGAAAAGAATCTGGACGCTTTGACCGCAGGTCGTTCCGGTATCGGTCCGATCACCCGCTTCGATGCGACCGATTTTCCGGTGCGGTTTGCCGGTGAAGTCACCGATTTTCCTACCGATGAATTTATCGACAAGAAAGAGGCCCGTAAAATGGACCTCTTCATCCATTATGCTCTCGGTGCCGCGGCGATGGCCCTGGCCGATTCCGGTCTGGAGATCACCGAGGACAATGCCGATCGGGTCGGGGTTGTGGTCGGCTCAGGAATGGGCGGTCTGCCGGCCATCGAGAAGTATCATGACGCGATGATGGCTGGCGGCTATCGCAAGATCAGTCCATTTTTTATCCCCATGTCGATCATCAATCTGGCCGCCGGGCAAATTTCGATCCGGCACGGCGCCAAGGGCCCGAATCTGGCCCCGGTTTCAGCCTGCGCAACGGGAACGCATGCGATCGGTGATGCCTTTCGCATGATTCAGCGCGGTGATGCCGATGCGGTGATCTCCGGTGGCACGGAATCGACGATCTGCCCACTGGGCATCGGCGGTTTCTCCGTGATGAAGGCACTGTCGACTCGCAACGAGGACCCGCAGGCCGCGAGCCGCCCCTTCGAGAAGAATCGGGACGGTTTTGTCATGGGGGAAGGGGCCGGGATCGTTATTCTCGAAGAATATGCATCGGCCAAGCAGCGCGGTGCGAAGATCTATGCCGAAGTGGCCGGCTACGGATTGACCGGAGATGCCTACCATTTGACGGCACCGGCACCTGGCGGTGAAGGCGCCGCCCGCTGCATGCAGATGGCGCTGGACACGGCCGGCGTGAATCCGGAAGACGTCAGCTACATCAACGCCCACGGCACCTCGACGCCCTTCAACGATCTCTACGAGACCATGGCCATCAAGTCGGTTTTTGGTGATCATGCTGACAAGCTGATGATCAGTTCAACCAAAAGCATGACTGGCCATCTGCTCGGCGCCGCCGGTGGTGTGGAAGCGGTCTTCTCGTTGCTGGCCATGGACCGGGGGTTTGTGCCGCCGACCATCAACTATGTCGAGCCGGATCCCGAATGCTCTCTTGACTATGTGCCGAACGAGGCGCGTCAGGCGTCGCTCGAGGTTATCCTGTCGAATTCCCTGGGCTTTGGCGGCACCAACGCCACGATCCTGTTTCGCAAGGTGTAATGTCATGATTGCAATCGGCAGCGATCACGGTGGCCTGGAACTGAAAGAGTCGCTCAAGCAGGTGCTGCGCGAACGCCAGATGCAAGTCGAAGACTTCGGCACCTACAACGCGGATTCGGTTGACTATCCCGATTTTGGCGAGAAAGTCGCCGAGGCCGTCTCCCGGGGGGGTGCCGCGCTTGGTATTCTGGTTTGCGGTACCGGTATCGGCATGTCAATCGTCGCCAACAAGTTTCCCGGGGTGCGCGCCGCGCTGGTCACGGATGAGTTCATGGCCCGGATGGCCCGGGAGCACAATGACGCCAACATCCTGGTGCTCGGCGGTCGGGTGCTGGACAGCGCGCGGGCCAGGAAGATGGTGAACACCTGGCTTGATGCCAGCTACGCCGGGGGCCGCCATCAGCGGCGTCTGGACAAGATCAGCCAACTCGAAGCTGACGTCCGCGCCGGTAAATTGTAACCGAATCTTTCGGGCAGGTGGTTAACCTGCCCGAAGTTCTTTGCTGCGGTTGGCAGCAATAATTCCTGGAGGATGGTATCCATCATGTATGACAAGCTTGCCCAATTCGACCCGGAGATTACCGCGGCCATTCGTGAAGAAACCGAGCGTCAGGAATACAGCCTGGAATTTATCGCGTCGGAAAACTTTGTCAGCGAGGAAGTCCTCGCCGCACAGGGGTCCGTGCTGACCAACAAATACGCGGAAGGTTATCCGGCGAAACGCTATTACGGCGGCTGCGAATTCGTCGACAAGGCCGAGCAACTGGCCATTGACCGGGCCAAGGAACTGTTCGGCGCCGAACATGTCAATGTTCAGGCCCATTCCGGCTCCCAGGCGAACATGGCGGTTTACTTCGCCGCCTGCCAGCCGGGCGACACGGTGTTGGGCATGAACCTGGCCCACGGCGGGCATCTGACCCACGGTTCGCCGGTCAACTTTTCCGGTAAACTGTTTAAGATTGTCCCCTATGGCATCCGCCAGGACACCGGCCGGATCGATTATGATGAAGTCGAACAGCTGGCCCGTGAACATCAGCCTCGACTGATTGTGGTCGGAGCCAGTGCCTATCCGCGCACCATCGACTTCGAAGCCTTCCGCCGGATTGCTGATCAGGTCGGCGCGCCGGTAATGGTCGATATGGCGCATATCGCCGGTCTGGTCGCCGCGGGTGTGCATCCGACACCGGTTCCCTACGCCGAGTATGTCACCACCACGACCCACAAAACCCTGCGCGGACCGCGAGGCGGTATGATCCTCTGCCAGGACGCTTACGCCAAAAAAATCAACAGCAATATTTTCCCTGGCATCCAGGGTGGTCCCCTGATGCACGTCATCGCAGCCAAAGCGGTTGCCTTCAAGGAAGCTCTGGCGCCGGAGTTCAAGACTTATGCGGAACAGGTGGTCAAGAATGCCAAGGCACTGGCCGAGGAGCTGGTGGCCCGCGGCTACAATCTGGTTTCTGGGGGCACCGACAATCACCTGATGCTGGTCGATTTCAGTGGCACGGACCTGACCGGCAAAGTTGCCGAGGAAACCCTCGAGAAAGCCGGGATCACGGTCAACAAGAACGCGGTGCCCTTCGATACGCGTTCCCCCTTCGTGACCAGTGGCATCCGCATCGGCACGCCGGCCAGCACGACCCGGGGACTGCGGGAAAATGAAATGCGGCAGATCGGTGCCTGGATCGATGAAGCTTTGCGCCATCAGACTGACGAAGCTGTCCTGCAGAAGATTCGTGGCGAGATTCGCGAACTCTGTCAGCAGTTCCCCCTCTACGCGCACAGGCTCCGTTGATGCAAAGACCGTCGTGGCATGAATATTTCATGGATATCACCCGACTGGTGGCGCGCCGCTCGACCTGTATGCGCCGGCATGTAGGGGCGCTGCTGGTCAAGGACAAGAACATCCTGGCAACCGGTTACAATGGCACGCCGACCGGCATCACCCATTGTGACGTCACCGGTTGCCTGCGGGAACAGTTGAAGGTTCCATCCGGTGAACGTCATGAACTCTGCCGGGGATTGCATGCCGAGCAGAATGCCATCATTCAGGCTGCCCGGCATGGCGTCAACATCTCCGATTCGACCTTGTACTGCACCAATTCACCCTGCATTATCTGTACGAAAATGCTGATTAACGCCGGCATCCGCCAGGTGGTCTATCTGGAGGGTTATGCCGATCGCCTGTCGCTTGAGATGCTGGCGGAAGCGCAAATTGAAACCCGTACATTTGCCGAGATCGCCGGAGACACGCCATGAAATGTCCCTTCTGCAGCCACGATGACACGCGGGTGGTCGACTCTCGCCTCGGTAAGGAGGGCAACAATATCCGCAGACGCCGCGAATGTATCGCCTGCGAACGGCGATTCACCACCTACGAACGGGTCGAAGAGACCCTGCCTCTGGTGATCAAGAAGGATGGCCGGCGCGAGGTGTTCGATCGGCAGAAGATCATTTCAGGCATTCAGCGCGCCTGTGAAAAGCGGCCGGTTTCGGTTGCGACGATCGAGAAAGTCGTTGATCAGATGGAGATGACGCTCCAGGAAAGCGGCGAGAAGGAGATCGATGCCAGCCGGATCGGCGAAGCCGTCATGGAAGCGCTGCAGTCGATCGATGAAGTCGCTTACGTCCGGTTCGCTTCGGTTTACCGCCAATTCCGCGATATCAATGAATTCATGTCCGAGCTGAAGGAAATCCTCGCCAAAGGTGCAACAAAATAATCGGGGTGTCTTGCCCGATGGCACAGGGTGAGCCGTCATGACCAGTCGTCCTGAACAATTCATGCAACGCGCAATCGAGTTGGCGCGACAGGGGCAGGGGAGAACCGCACCGAACCCGCCGGTCGGTGCCGTGATCGTGCAGGATGACAAGATTGTCGGTGAAGGGTTCCACCCGGCCGCCGGCCAGCCCCATGCCGAAATCTTCGCCCTCGAGCAGGCAGGTTTGGCCGCCAGGGGGGCAACACTCTATGTGACTCTCGAGCCGTGCTGCCATCAGGGGCGCACCGGCCCTTGTACCGAAGCGATTCTCGCTGCCGGCATCCGCCAGGTCTTTGTCGCTGTGCAGGACCCCAACGCACAGGTCGCCGGCCGAGGCATCCGGCAGTTGCGCGAGGCCGGTGTGATGGTCTCCTGTGGCCTCGGCGCGACGGAATCTACCCGGCTGATCGCGCCCTTCGCCAAGCACATCACCACCGGCCTGCCTTACCTGATTTACAAGGCGGCCATGACCCTTGATGGGCGCACGGCCACAACGGGCGGCGATTCGCAATGGATTTCCGGGCCGGCGAGTCGCCGGTTGGTGCATCATCTGCGCAACCGGGTCGATGGCGTCATGGTCGGGCCAGCCACAGTCAATACCGACGATCCACGGCTAACCACCCGGCTTGACGAAGGCGGTGGCCGGGATGCGGTGCGTATCGTCATCGATGCGCAGCTGTCGACCTCACCGGACGCCAAGGTTTACCAGCTGTCTTCGCCGGCCCCGACGTTGCTGCTCACCGCTGCTGATCAGCCGGACCAGAGCTTGTCTCGCTACCGGGATCAGGGCGCCGAGGTCCTGCGGGTTGCCCGCCTCGGTAACGGCTTGGATCTGCATGCCGCCATGCGTGCCCTCGGGCAGAGAAACCTGCAGTTTCTGCTCTGCGAAGGCGGTGGCACACTCGCGGCGGCCTTGTTGCGTGCGCAGTTGATCGACCGGGTGATGTTATTCATGGCACCCAAACTGCTTGGCGGCGACGGCCGGGGGCTCTTCTCCGGTCCCGGCGTCGACCGGATTGACCAGGCGATCGCCATCGAAGGTCTGCAGGTCAGCCAGATCGATCAGGATTTCCTGATCGAAGGGGATGTGCGCTATGTTCACCGGATTGATTGAAGACATCGGCACCTTGCGCAGTCTTCGCAAGGGGTCCGACCAGGCGATCGTCACGATTGCCACGGCCTTACCCATAGCCGAGTTGCGTCTCGGCGAAAGCATCGCCGTGAACGGCGTCTGCCTGACTCTCACGGCGTCTGCCGAGGACGGCTTCAACGCGGATGTCTCACCGGAGACCCTCCGCTGCACCACGCTGGGACGGCTAACGCCGGGCGCTCGGGTCAACCTTGAGCGGGCCATGCGTCTCTCGGACCGGCTGGGGGGGCACCTGGTGACCGGCCACATCGACGGGCTGGCCCAGATCGTCGAGCGTCGCCGGGAGGGCAATGCCTGGCGCTTCCGCTTGCGCTGCGATGCCGGCATGGCCGGGATGCTGGTTGCAAAGGGCAGTGTTGCGGTCGACGGCATCAGCCTGACTGTCAACGACGTTACGGGTGACACCTTCAGTTTCGCCGTGATCCCCCATACCCTGGCTATGACGACCCTGCAGGATCGTCAGGTCGGCGATGAGGTCAATATTGAAACCGACCTGATCGGCAAATACGTCGCTCGCTTTCTGCAGACCGGTGAGGTCGGCGGGACGGTCGGACTGACCCGGGATGTCCTTGCCAAACATGGATTTTTATGAGATATTTTAAAGTCTTGCAGCTGAGGATCAAGACAGAACAAAAGTAGTTACAGGATGTTTATGCCGCTTGCACGCGTTAAAGAAGCTTTGGACGATATCCGCCGGGGACGCATGGTGATTCTGGTCGACGACGAGGACCGGGAGAACGAAGGCGATCTCTGCATGGCCGCTGAGATGGTCACCCCGGAAGCCATCAACTTCATGGCCAAGGAAGGCCGCGGCCTGATCTGTCTCTCCTTGACCGAGGAGCGGGCTGACCAACTCGATTTGCCGCTGATGGTGCATGACAACTCGTCCTCCTTCGGCACCGCCTTCACGATTTCGATCGAGGCACGTCGCGGTGTGACCACCGGGATTTCGGCCGCTGACCGAGCCCGCACCATCCAGGTCGCCATTGCCGAGGAGACCACGGCACACGATCTGGCACGCCCCGGCCATATTTTCCCGCTGCGGGCCAAGAAGGGTGGTGTCCTGGTGCGTGCCGGTCAGACGGAAGGATCGGTTGATCTGGCGCGCATGGCCGGACTGAAGCCGGCGGGGGTGATCTGCGAGATCATGAATGACGATGGCACCATGGCCCGCATGCCGCAACTGCGTGCTTTTGCCGATAAACACGGTCTGAAAATCGTCACCATTGCCGACATGGTCGCCTATCGGATGCGCAAGGAGTTGTTGATCACGCGGGCTGCGGAAACCCGGCTGCCCACCGGTGACGGTGTCTTCCAGGCCGTGGTCTATGATAATGAGGTCGACAATTGCCAGCACCTGGCTCTCTACAAAGGCGAAATCAAGACCGATCAACCGGTCTTGGTCCGGGTCCATTCTGAATGCCTGACCGGCGATGTGTTCGGCTCCGAACGTTGTGACTGCGGTGACCAGTTGCATGCCTCGATGCGCATGATCGCCGAGGCCGGCACCGGCGTAATCCTCTATATGCGCCAGGAAGGTCGTGGCATTGGGCTGGTCAACAAGCTCAAGGCATACAATCTGCAGGACGACGGCTGTGACACCGTGGAAGCAAATGAGGCCCTCGGTTTCCAGGCGGATCTGCGGGATTACGGGATCGGCGCCCAGATCCTCACCGAACTCGGCGTGCGCAAGATTCGTCTGTTGACCAACAACCCTCGCAAGATCATCGGCCTGGAAGGCTACGGCCTCGAAATTGTCGAGCGTGTGCCGATTCAGATGCCGACCAAGACGAGCAATTTGAAATATCTCAAGGCCAAGCAGCAAAAACTTGGTCACCTTCTGGAGAATTTATAACGCCGGATTCTTTT
Source organism: Desulfuromonadales bacterium (assembly GCA_037383085.1). Lineage (GTDB taxonomy): Bacteria > Desulfobacterota > Desulfuromonadia > Desulfuromonadales > BM103 > JARRPG01. The sequence goes on from JARRPG010000019.1 coordinate 12,323, forward strand.
CCGAATTGACGCGGGAGGCGCTATGCCGAAAAGCATTGAAGGGAAACTGGAAGCCCAGGGATTGCGGGTTGGCCTGCTGGTCAGCCGCTTTAACAGTTTTGTCAGCGAGCGGCTCGTTGATGGCGCGGTCGACGCTCTGCTCCGCCATGGAGCCGCATCCGATGATATCGCGATCGTGCGGGTCCCGGGGGCCTTCGAAATTCCGTCCGTCGCCCGTCAAATGGTGACATCGGGACGTTATGACGCCATTGTCTGTCTCGGTGCGGTGATCCGCGGGGCGACGCCGCATTTCGATTATGTCAGTGCCGAGGTCTCGAAAGGCGTTGCCAGCGTCTCCCTTGATGCCGGCATCCCGGTCGCCTTTGGCGTCTTGACCACCGACACCATCGAACAGGCGATCGAGCGCGCCGGCAGCAAGGCGGGCAACAAGGGCTTCGATGCCGCCATGGCGGCCATCGAGATGGCCAATCTCTACAAAGAACTCTGATTCGGGATGGGGCGAGGCAATAGACGCCAGGGGCGCGAAATGGCCCTGAAGGTCCTGTACAGTCTGGCGGATCACGAAGGGGGATCTCTGCAGGCCGTTCTCGAGGATTTCTGGAAGAATTTCCGCTTTCGCAACGATGTCCTGGGCGACGTTGTCGACGAACAGGAGACGCCGCTGCCTGCCGAGGTCCGATCTTTCGCCGAGTCGCTGGTCTGCGGCGTGGCCGAGAACCTCGAGGCGATCGACCGGGAATTGTCCTCATACTCCACCAACTGGGCTCTCGATCGCATGGCGCGCGTCGATCTCGCGATCCTGCGGTTGGCTGGCTTTGAGCTGATTTACTCACCGGAAGTTCCGCACAACGTGGTTCTCAACGAGGCGATTGAGCTGGCCAAGCGTTTTGGCACCGAGGAATCGCCGTCTTTTATCAACGGGGTGCTTGATCATCTGGCCCATCAGCACCGGAGGGCGGATTCCTGATGCTGCCCGAGGAGTTGACTCAGACTCCGCATCAATTGCCCGGCGAAGGGGTCGCTGCACTCACTTACGTCGATCAGAAACCACTGGTTGGTCCGGCAACATTTCTGGACTGGAGGTGGAAACCGTCTCTCGCCAGGTGGCAACCTCGCTACAGAATCACGCCGGCAGGACGTTGCCTGCCGGTCGCTATACCTGTACGGTGAGGTTGCGATTTAAGCTATTTTAGATTGCTCGGCCGACGATGGCCGTATTTTGAAGAAAAGGTTCACCTTATGCGGAAGATCAAAGTCGGACTGCTCGGTTTCGGCACCATTGGAACCGGCGTTGTCAAAATCATTCAACAGAACCAGGCGTTACTGGCCAGCCGCCTGGGTGCCAACATCGAACTGGTCCGGGTGGCCGATCTCGATACCACCACGGATCGTGGTGTGTCCCTGCCGGAAGGGATCCTGACTGCGGATGCCCAGGGGTTGCTGAAGGATCCCGAGGTGCAGATCGTGATCGAGCTGATCGGCGGCTATGAACCGGCCCGCAGCTTTGTGCTTCAGGCCATCGCGCAAGGCAAACATGTGGTGACCGCCAACAAGGCGCTGCTCGCTCTGCACGGTGATGAGATCTTCCGCGCGGCCGAGGAGGCCGGCGTCGCAGTCCTGTTTGAAGCCGCTGTCGGTGGCGGCATCCCGGTCATTTCGGCGATCAAGGAGAACCTTGGCGGCAATCATTTCTCGGCGATCTACGGCATTCTCAACGGCACCTGCAACTACATTTTGACGCAGATGGAAGACGCCGGGGAGAGTTTTGCTGATGTCCTGGCCGATGCCCAGAAACAGGGCTTTGCCGAAGCCGACCCGACCTTCGATGTGGAAGGGGTTGACACCGCTCACAAACTGGCCCTGCTGACCAGCCTGTGTTTCGGGACCAAGGTCGATTTCGACCAGGTCTACACCGAGGGGATCAGCCAGGTCACGGCGCTCGACATCGAGTACGCGCGGGATTTCGGCTACAAGCTCAAACTCCTGGCGATCGGCAAACGCGATGGTGACCAGGTCGAGGCGCGCGTGCATCCGACCATGATCCCCGAGGACTATCCCCTCTCGGCGATCAGCGGTGTCTTCAACAGCATCCGCCTGGTGGGCGATTTTTCCGGTCCGGTCATGCTCTCCGGCTATGGCGCCGGGATGGATGCAACCGCCAGTGCAGTGATCGGCGATGTGCTCTCAATTGCCCGGGATCTGTTGATCGGCAACGGCCCCCGCTCGGCGGCTATGGGATGCCCCCAGTCAGAGTTGTCCTGCCTGAAAATAAAGTCGATGGATCAGGTCGTTTCCTCCTATTACATGAGGTGTACTGTAAAGGATCAGCCGGGCGTCCTGTCGCAGATTTCCGGCATCCTTGGCCGGCATGACATCAGCATTGAATCGATGATCCAACCCCACCGTCACGCGGTTGGTGCGGTGCCGATCGTTTTCATGACCCACGAAGCCGTGGAGAGTCATGTGGCAGCCGCTCTGCAGGAGATCGATGCGCTTGATGTGGTTCAGGAAAAGACGCTGTTGATTCGTATCGAAGATCAATTGGAATAAATGAGCCGGTATCTCTCCGTGTAAAAATGCGCTCGTCTTGAGCGCCTTTTTTATTGGTTTATCCGAGAGTTCCGGGGACACTTTTTCAGTCTCTGGTCATGGCACGAAGACGCCAAGAGACAAAGTCGTGGGGGCCTTTGTGTCTCGGCGCCTTGGTGGCAATAGGCTGATCACAGTTGATCGGTCTGCCGCAGCGCCTCATAGAGAACGATGCCGGCAGCGGTCGACAGATTGAGGCTACGCACGGCATGGCTCCGGATGGGGATCCGCACGGTCCATTCAGCATTGGTGGCCAACAGATCCTCCGGCAGCCCCAACGTCTCTTTGCCAAAAACCAGGAAATCGCCAGGGCGATAGCGCGCTTGAACGTGCGTGCGGGTGGCTTTCTTCGAGGTATACCAGTAGCGGCCGGCCGGCGCGCTCGCCTGTAAGGTGGCCAGGTCCGGCCATTGCCGGACCGTGACACTCTCCCAGTAGTCCAGGCCGGCCCGTTTCAGTTGTTTGTCGTCAAGCGAGAAGCCCAGTTTGCCCACCAGGTGCAGGGTGCTGCCCGTCGCTCCGCAGAGCCGGGCAATATTGCCAGTATTGGGCGGAATTTCCGGTTCCACGAGGACGATGTGGAAAGGCGGGGAGGGTGCACTCATTGTTCGCAGCACGGCCGCCAGCGACGGTGCAGCCAGAACCACTGGCCAGGCTCCTGGCGGATACCGTCCTCGGTGATGCGGTTGAGAAGAGTCGTGTTGTCCAAAATATTCTGGTCGCTGAGGTCGCCTTCGAGAAGAATCGGTGGCTGGAAATGGCAGCGGTAGGTCTGATCGGGCTGACGATAGACGAAAGCCGCCACGATCGGAATCTGGTAACGGGTCGCCATCTGCGTAATGATCGTCGTGGTGTGTGCCGGGCGACCGAAAAAGGGCGCAGCGACCGATCCTTTGCCGGCGATATGCTGGTCCAGCAGCAGGCAGACACACATGTTGCTCTGCAGGGCCTTGAGAATGCCACGCGCCCCCTTGCGACTGCTGATAATCGTGCTGCCGGCAGCGGTGCGCATGCGCTGGAAATAGCCGTCGACCAAGGGGTTGCGCATCGGCTTGGCCACCCCCCCGGTCGGATAGCCCATCTGTGGCAGGAAGAAAGTCCCGGCCTCCCAGAAGCCGACGTGGCCCGTCAGGATGATGCAGCCTCGCTCGTGTTGCAGGGCCGCGGTCAGGTTCTCCCGGCCGCTGATGGTGAAATACCTGTCGAGATCCCGTTGGCCACGGTAGAGATCGAGGCGCAACATGTCGACGAAGCTCTTGCCGAGACAGCGGAACATGGCATCGATCGTTGCATCGATCTGGTCAGCGGAAAATTCCGGGCAGGCCCGTCGCAGGTTCTCTTCGGCGATGCGCACCCGGCGAGCCTGGACAAAACGGCCGAGTCTGCCAAGCCAACCGCCGAAGGTCAAAGCGGCCGTACGCGGCAGCAGTCTGACGAAGCTGGCCATGAGGATAAAGGGAATGTATTCCAGGCGGTTGCGCATGTTTTGAATGTCCTGCTCAGAAGATTCGGCCGCGCCAAAGATAGCATGTTCCCGGGCCGGGAGTAAAAGGGGAAAGCGATGAGCGATGAGCGATGGGCGAAAGACTTTGTTCTCCAGGACGTTTCTTTATCGCTACGGTCCGGGTACTTGTATTTACCAGCCCCCAACCCCCGAACACAAAAAAGCGGGCCCAGAGGCCCGCTTTTTCTCACTGGCTGGCCTGCAGGGCCTGATCAATATCCTGAAGGATATCCTCGATGTCTTCGATCCCCACAGAAACGCGAATGTAGTCGGGGCTGACGCCGGAAGCCAGCTGTTCCTCGTCGGAGAGCTGCTGATGGGTCGTGCTGGCCGGGTGAATGACCAGGGTCTTGGCATCGCCGATATTGGCCAGATGGCTGCACAGTTTGACCGAGTCGATGAACTTCGCCCCGGTCTCACGGCCGCCCTTGATGCCGAAACCGAGGATCGCTCCTTGGCCCTTCGGCAGGTAGCGTTTGGCGCGCTCATGGTCGGGATGGCTCTCAAGACCCGGATAATTGACCCAGGCCACTGCCGGATGACCCTCGAGGAACTGGGCGACTTTGAGGGCATTCTCGCAATGGCGCGGCATACGCACATGCAGCGTTTCCAGCCCCTGCAGGATCTGGAAGGCATTGAAGGGCGACAGGCACGGCCCCATGTCGCGGAGCAATGTCAGGCGCATTTTCAGGATGTAAGCGAGTTCGCCCAGCACCTCGTGGTAAACCAGCCCGTGGTAGCTCGGATCCGGGGTCGTGAATTCCGGGAAGCGGCCACTCGACCAGTCGAACTTGCCGCTATCGACCACCGCCCCGCCGATGCTGGTGCCGTGTCCGCCGATGAACTTGGTCAGCGAGTAGCAGGCGATATCCGCACCGTGCTCGAAGGGCTTGAAGAGCACCGGTGTCGTCACGGTATTATCGACGATAAAGGGCAGGCCATTGTCATGGGCAATGCGCGCAATCGTCTCGAAATCATCGACGTTGTTCTTCGGGTTACCGATCGATTCGGTAAAGACCGCTTTGGTCTTGTCGTCGATGGCCTGGGCGACATTGGCCGGGTTCGAGGTGTCGACGAACTTGACCTGGATACCCATGCGCTTCAGGGTGTAGTTGAACATGTTGTAAGTACCGCCATAGAGATACTGGGTCGAGACGATGTTGTCACCGGCCCGGGCGAGGTTGAGGATCGCCAGGTTGATGGCCGCGGTCCCCGAGGCCAGGCCCAGTCCGCCGACACCCTCGTCCATCGCGGCAAGGCGCTCCTCGAGCACCGCCGTGGTCGGATTCATGATGCGCGTGTAGATGTTGCCCATCTCGGCGAGTGCAAACAGGTTGGCGGCATGTTCGCTCGAATTGAACACGTAGGAGCTGGTCTGGTAAATCGGCACGGCACGCGCGTTGGTTTCCGAGTCGGGTTGGTGCCCGGCGTGCAGGGCCTTGGTCCCAAGATGATATTTCGGTTCGTCGGACATAATCGTCTCCTTCAGTATTCTTCAATAAAATCAGGGCTTCATCATGCCAAATTTATCTATCAAGTCAAGAAGAAAAACACTTATTCCACAGTAGAATACCGATAAATGACTGGTTTGCAGGAGTCTGACACAAGCATAGCACTTGTTGGGCAGAAGCCAATCGGCAAAAAGGAATCCACCCGCCGTGCAATGTTCTTGCGACAGGCGAGGGGATCATCTAATCTCGTGGCATGGACAGTGTCATCTTTCAGGGCATGGCAAGAGAACTGCATCTGAAGCTGGCTGGAAGTCGATTGGATAAGGTCATCCAGCCGGGTGCGGGCATCCTGTTGTTGCGGTTCTGGACGGGACAGGAAAAGTGTCAGCTGATCTTCAATGCCGGTGGCCGGGGGGCTTATTACCTGACGCAGAAAAAGGTGACAGCACCGGCGAAACCGCCACGTTTCTGTCAATTGCTGCGTGCCCGGTTGCGGGGTCTTCTCGAGGTCAGGGCAGAGCCCCTCGACCGGGTCGTCCATTTCCATTTCGTCGGTGCGGAACAAGACACTTATGACCTGGTCTTCGAAGCCACGAGCGCCCGCGGCAACCTTGTCCTGGTTGATTCAGATGGGTGTATCGTCGATTTGCTCTTCCGTCACGAAGGAGAGCGCAAGCTGCTGCCGAAAGCGGAATACGCTCTGCCGAATCACCCGCCGCGCCAATCCCTGTTGGGCGACCGAGCAACGGTGGTTGCTGCGCTGCGCGCTGCCGAAAATACAGGAAAACTGACGACCTGCAAACTGGCACCATTTTCAGCAGCACTGGCGGATGAAGTTGAGCGGGCCCGCGGCGAAGGGCAGTCCTTCGAAGCAATCCTGGCCCGTCTGCAAGGGGCCTTTTCCTCCGGAGAGTTCGAACCCACCCGTCTTTTTCGACAGGGGCAATCACAGCTGCTGCCCATCCCCTTAGCCCATGAACACCTTGATCAAGAGACTTTCGCGAGTCTCTCCCAACTGGTTGAGGCGGACCAGGATGCTGATGACCAGGAAGAGCCACAGGAGATTCGCGTGCGTCTCGCCGCAGTCCTCAAGAAACAGCGCAAGCGATTGGCGAAAAGGCTGGAACATATCGATCAGGAAAGAGCGCGCCAGGCCGATCCTGAGCGTTTTCGTATCATTGCTGAACTGCTGCTCGCCAACCTGCACCGCACCAAACGCGGTGACCACGCAATCACCGTCGAGGATTTTTACCAATCACCACCGGTCCAACGCAGGATTGAACTGGACAGCACGACCACGCCACAGGCCAATGCCGAGCGTTATTTCAAGCTTTACCGCAAGGCCAGACGTTCCGGCGAACATCATGCCCGACGCCTGGCAGAGACTCGCCAGGAAATGACCTGGCTGGATGACGCAGAGCTTGCTCTCGAGGAGGCGCAGACCGCTGATGATCTCTACCAGGTGCAAAGTGAGCTGGAAGCGGCCGGGCTGTTGAAGACGACCCGGGGGCAGCTCGGCAAACGGCCGGTAGCTAAGCCCGAAGAGCAATTGTATCGGGCGACCACATCCGGCGGCTGGCCGCTCTTCTGGGGCAAGAACAGCCGGACCAACGATTATGTCAGCCGGCACATGACCGGGCCGCAGGACCTCTGGTTCCACGCCAAAGGGATGCCCGGTGCGCACCTGGTTCTGAAATGCGGCGAGAGCACGGACAGCGTTGCCGAAGAAGACGTTCTCTTTGCCGCGTCTCTGGCCGCCGGCTATTCCAAAGGCAAGCATGCCGGTAAAGTCGAAGTCATCGTTGCCAGCGGCCGGGATGTCAAAAAACCGAAAGGGGCGCGCCCTGGACTGGTGACGGTCGATTCTTATCGTTCTGTTATGGTTGCGCCGAGACGTTTGGAGGCCGATTAAGAACGCTTTTCCAGCCCCCAGCCCCCAGCTCCCGGCCCCCGTTTTTTTCTTGCATTGCCAGGGGCGTTTTGCTATAAATTGCCCTCGCTTTTCGTGCCGAAGTGGTGGAATTGGTAGACACGCTAGGTTCAGGGTCTAGTGGGCGTAGGCCCGTGGGAGTTCGAGTCTCCCCTTCGGCACCATATAACAATAAAGGCCAGCAAACTAAAATGTTTGTTGGCCTTGCTCTTTTTCACGCCTGCGCATAGGGTGCATCCCTTGCCATCGAACAGTCGGCAAGATGCTCAATCTCCTGGTCGGTGATGCCACTTTATGAAAAGACAGCCTGCAAAAAGACTAAAAATGCTATGACAGCGTCTTGACAAGTGGTGCTGACCCGATCGATGGGTGAAAAATCCTCCTGCCTTTACCGCGACAACTTGCTCAATCCTGCAGCAGGTGCTATTTTCATGAAAGTTGGCGATGGGCGACGCATCCTTTGGTGCTCTCCTCATGGGTCCATCGCCAGAATTCAGCATGACAATCATCTTCGGTAAAGTAAAAAACCTTCCCACTTCCTTGGGCGGACGCAAAACATGTCGAAACATCTTCTCTGGTTGGGCGTCTTCTTCCTGATCTTATGGACTTCAGCTCCATCGGCTTTTGGCTGGGTCTATCCGGAACACCGCGATATCGCGATTTTGGCTGTCCAGGGACTCGATGAAGCCAGCAAAGACGCCTTTGATCAGTTTTGGCAAGCCGCGCGTTCAGAAGATGTCGACCGACTTTGCCTGCAAGGGGCCGATACCGAACAGGGACTGGCCCCGTCGTGTATCGACTGGGCTGCTCTGTCGGGCATTGCTGGAGATCATTCGTGTTCAAGCCGGGACATGTTTGAGGTAGTGCACAGCTCGGACTGGATCCTGCAGGTGGCCGACATTGCGGCCCAGCTCAAGGTGGATCTGGCCCGCATCACCGAGTCCGGCCCCTCGGATCGGACAGACGCTCAAAGCACCTCCCTCACCACGGTCCGGCAGCAACTGCAAACAGAGAAAAGACGAGCCCAGCGCGTCAATGCACTGCGTACGGCAGACACGCGTTTGCAACGCGTTGATTCCTCTTATGCGACGCGTGCGGATTCCAACCTGGCACATTTTCTTCTGCCGCGGCCCGATACATCTCTCGACCCGGCCGCTTATGGGATCTTTTCCCTGCGACCCGGAGCGGAGCTCAACGCGGTTGGTGTCTACGCCTGGTTCCATATCAGTGCCCTGCAGAAAGCGAGTCGTCTCAACACGGAACAGCTTTCGGCCGAGGAACGTCGACAACTCGCCCGATCCATGCTGTTCGACGAAGCCTTCGCATTGCACTTTCTAGAAGACACCTATGCGGCCGGACATGTGGCCGGCAGTTGGGGGGATGTTTCTCAACGCAAGGGCACCCACGACTTCTATAATCAGAATGGCCTCGAGGTTTTTACCTGGAAAGGGCGTGACCGGACGCTGGTCATCACGGGAGACGCGTACATGCGTCCGGAGGATGCCATACTGGCCGCCAAGGCGGTACAGACCAGCTTGAAGCAGGTTTTAGATACGGCGATGGGGCGTCTGCCCGGCGACGGCGTGCCTGCGGCTCCGACGCGCCAGGCCGCACCGGATGACTTTAACATCTGCACGAACGATGTGTTTCCGGAACGTGTTTACTTGTGGGATCACGGCCAGCACAGGTATGCAACGTTTCTCAGGGCGTCGCTCCTGGAAACTCCGGTGCCGGGGCTTGGTCCTGGGCTGGGGGCACGGCCGCGTGCAAGGAGCGAGGTCGGTTCTTTCATCGGCCTGGTTGGTACCATCGATGCACGGCAGATCAGTGGTGGCTTCGTGCCCTCCCAGGACGATCGCGGCTGGGTGGGCGGCCTTGATATCGGCTTGCGTGCCGGTCTGGGCCTTGAAGGTGCTTTGGGTGATGGTGGCGACGGACTGGTGTTTGCCCAGATCGGATTCCGAGCCGATTCTCATTCTACCAACAAGACAGAAGACACCGTCCTGGAAGGGCTCAGCGGCAGCCTGAGTACCGCGATTCCGGCACGCACTGGGCTGTCTGCAAGGCTGCGGATGCCCTTTTATCTGGTCCCGGGCGATCTCCTGTTGTTGTCGCCGATGTATTTTTTGGACCGGGACATGTACACACAGATGGCCGTCACAGCGGCCAATGGTGGCCTGATTCCCTGGCAGCAGGGGTGGGCCACGCGTTTTGGCCGTTTCCAGTTCGTTCTGGGTCGTGAGTTGGGGGTGTCCTGGTTCGGGGTGCTTGGGGAGACACAGCTTGCAGCCCCAAGTGCTGTCCCTGAAGGCCGCGGCAGAGCCGTGAGCTATAAGTCTCTTTTTTTCGACCTGCCGATTCTCGAATTTCGCCCTTATCGTGCCTTTGGCGGCAACCAGAGTTCGGCGCTACAATTTCAGTTGTTCGCCGGCCTCGACCTGCCTTATGGAGAGTCCGTGGAGTCTCCGATTGGCGCCCCGCCGGTCGACCTGGACCCCATCTACTCTCTCGGCTTGCGCATGGTCTTCGACTGGCGGTACTATTTCTCATCGCAAGCGTCAACGCCCTGACTGTAAGAGACGGATCATGATCCGACCAGACTTTCAACGCCCTGATTGGCAAGAATCCTTGACTTTCTCACTGCGCACCCTCCTTGTCCTGGCCCTTGCTTTGGCACTCAGTGCCTGTGCCACCCAAAGATTTGCCTCCTATTCGAGGCCCTCGCCCGAAGCTGCGTTGCCGGCGCAACCGGACGGCGCCTTCGCCGCGTTGGAATCGGGCATCCGGGAATTGCACGGTCCTGAGGTGTCCGGTTTTCGTTTGCTCGACAGCAACGAATCGGGTTTGCTCTGGCGTTTGGCGCTGATCGATACGGCGCAATATTCGATCGATGTGCAGTACTATCTCTGGTACGGGGATGCCGCCGGACGCCTGCTCGCCAAGCGTCTTTTGGATGCCGCCGATCGCGGCGTCAAGGTGCGGATGCTCGTAGATGACCTGAACACCCTGATCGGCGAAGGCAATACAATTTCCTTGCGCGATAAGGTGGCGGCCTGGATCGATGCCCATCCCAACGTCGAAATCCGGCTCTTTAATCCCTGGTCAAGTCGCGAGATCGCCAGTCGTGCCGGGGAAATGGTTACGGATCTGCAGCGCCTCAACCAACGCATGCACAACAAGGCGATGATCGTCGACAATCAGGCCGTCATCTTGGGTGGACGCAACATCGGTGAAAATTACTTTGGTTTGTCCACGGAATTTAACTTTCATGATCTTGACGTTCTGGGTCTTGGGCCGGTGGCCCGGCAAACCTCGGCAATCTTCGATTCCTATTGGAACAGCCCCTGGGTGATGCCCGTGTCCGCCCTGGATCTGCCCGTTTCAGAAGCCGAGCAGGCCGAAGCGCGTGCCGCATTGTTGAATCGCCTGATCGACACCCCCTCTCTGGCCGGGTTCCCCTTGGCGCCGCAATCCTGGTCGAAAGAAATCGCGGCCCTGCGCCGCGAATGGCATAGGGGGACCAGTCAGGTTTTTTCCGACCGGCCTGAACCGCAAACGATTGATCATGTCATGCTGGAGAAAATTCACGCGATGCTGAGTTCCGCGGAACGTGAGGTTCGCATCGTCAATGCCTATATCATTCCCGCCGAGCGTGGTATCGAGGCATTACGAAGCCTGAACGATCGCGGTGTCACGATCAAGATCCTGACCAACTCGCTGGCCTCCCACGATGTTCCCGCGGTGAACAGTCACTACAAACCATGGCGCCAGGCAATCCTTGAGGCCGGAGCCGATCTGTTCGAGATCCGACATGATGCCGCCATTCAGCCGTTGGTTGTCGATACGCCACCGACGCACGCAAAGTTCATGGGACTGCACGCCAAGGGCATGGTCGTCGATGGTGAGCGGGTTTATATCGGATCGATGAACTACGACCCCCGTTCTGCTGAAATCAACACGGAGATGGGTGTTTTTATCGACAGCCCCGGGCTTGCTGAAGCGCTCACCGCAGTCATTGAACGAGACATGCGGCCTGTCAACAGTTGGCAAGTGAAGTTGGACGACCAGGGCAAGTTGTTCTGGGTCAACGACCAGCAGAGAGTCACGCGCCAGCCGGCACGCAGTTGGTGGCAGCGTGTTCAGGATTTCATTTTCATGTTTTTCCCCAAGGAACTCTATTGACTCCTGAAAAGTGCTGTCCTCTGGAAATGACCGGTCTTTTGGACCCCTGCCAAGGATGAAGCAATTGATGCGTTGACGGGCGGGGAGGGCATCTCTTGCAAAGTCTTTGGGGTCTGCTCCAGGGCGGCTTGATCGCGGTGCCGCCCCAGGGCGCGGCTTTTCCTTTGCCTGCCCCCTCTGACGATGCATAATGACGAAATGTCACGGTCTTTGCTCGCCTTCAACACAACCAACCGCCACTTTATTCTGACCCTGTTCCTCAGCCACCTGGTCTGGGGCTGTGTCGTCATCGGGCTGTGGGCCTTCGGCCAACTGCTGCCAATGCGACCGGGCTGGAGCCTGCTCTTCATCGGGCTGCAATTCTATACCGCCAGTCAGTTGATTCTGGCGGCTCTCCGCCTTCAACCGGAAGTGCGCAGCCGTGGCTTCTACCTGATCTGGGGGTTGATCATGATCACCGGCGTCTGGCTGATCAACCGGATTGCACCGGAGGGTGGCTGGCTGTTACCGGTGGCCGTGAGCCGGTCGGCCGTTCTGCTGCTGGTGGGGACCTTTATCGGCGCTGCGCTGGCACGCTTTATCAAGCAACTGTGGCAGTTGGTGCCCGTCTGTCTGGTCATGGTTGCCGCCGATTTCTTCAGCTGGCTGAAAGGGCCGACAGCCGGCTTTGCCAGTGAGATCGCTCAATATTATCGGACTTTCGAAGGGCCACCGCCGCTGGTGGATATGCTGCTGGTCAAGATGGCCGTCCCCGGCCAAGTCCAGTTGCTGCCGGTGTTCGGCCTCTCAGACTGGATCATGGTGGTGTTCTTTGCGATCGTGGCCCGTCATCACCAGATCAACGACAACCTGCTCGGCCGGGCCGGCGAGGTCCTTGCGCGTCGGGGACAAATCGGCGGCTACCTGCCTGTGGCCGCTGCCGCCCTTTTTCTCGCGGTCATCCTGGCCCAGTCCACCGGTCAATTCCTTCCGGCGTTGCCGGTGATCGCCCTGATGATGCTGCTCTGGTACGGGGTGCGATCCATGAGGCAGAGAATGCAGTCCGTCAACCGGTTTGAAGACCGCTCGAACGGCCAGGAAAGAGGACAGAAATGACGCCCAGGAATACTCGTCTGGTTTATTCAAGTGAATCGGCAAGAATCTGCTCGAAGTGCCAGAAATATTATGAATTTTGCTCTTGCAAAGAGGGGCCAAAACAACCGACGTCGCCAGTGAAAAATGATGGCATTGTGCGGGTCGGTCGAGAGACCAAAGGGCGGAAAGGGAAGGGCGTAACGACCGTCACGGGGGCTCCCCTTGACGGGGAGGGCGTCAAGCAACTCGCGAAAGAACTCAAGCAGAAATGCGGCTCCGGCGGCACAGTCCGGGACGGTGTCATCGAGATCCAGGGCGATCACCGCGACACTCTGCTGGCCTTGCTGGCCGAGAAAGGCTGGACCGTGAAACGTAGCGGTGGTTGATCAAAACGGCAAAGCCGTTTGATCCGAATACATCGAAGTGCGAGATGGGAATATTTCAGTGATTTTCTTATTCGCGCTTCCAGCTTCGCGCCTCCTGACTTTAATACATCGGCACCAGGGCGTAGCCGCGGGTCTGGTAGCCGATCAATGAGTTGAGGCTGTTGCCAACGGCATTGACTCCCTTGTAAAGGGCGTCCGGACCGACACCGAACAGGTTGAGGGCATAGCCGCAGGCCTCCAGCCGGATGTCGCGATCGATCAGGCTGCGGATTATCGCCACGGTCTGCGCCTGCAAGTCGGCATCGCCGGCCCGCGAGCGGACCAGCATTTTGACGGTCGGTCCCCGCATGCTGACCACGTAGCGCGGCGTCACGTTCTGGGCGCGCGTTTCATCGTAGGTATCGCGAATCACCTTGAACATAAACTGCAGACTCTTTTCGTCGTTGGTGCGGACATCATAAACCGCGCGAACCGCTGTCAGGCCGTGAAGAGCTGCAGCATCATCGAGAGCATAAACTGCCGGCGCTTGGGCCAGCAGAATTAGGGCCAGTCCGAGGATGGGCAAATATTTCATGGTGTCCTCCAGTATTAGAGTGGGCGAAATCAACATAAACCACCGGATGCGTGGCGTGCGGGGGCCAATGCCTTACAGTCTATCAATTTTCTCCGCACTTGCCGGTTGTGCTATAAAGTAGTGAACAGGTGCAGACGTCGGGCAGGCCACTGCCAACGTTTCTGGCCGCGCAAAACGACTGCCCAAAAGGGGTGTTATGAACCACCGTCAAATCCTCAAAAACGTACCGCTCTTCGCCGGGCTGGCCGAAGACGACCTCGATGCCTTGATGAACATCGTGCGTATCCGGGAGCATGGTCGGGGCGAGCTGCTGTTCTCCGAGGGCGAAGAAGCGGCAGGCTTTTACGTGGTGATCGACGGCAAGGTCAAGGTGTACAAGCTGTCTCCGGAGGGCAAGGAGCGCATCCTGCACGTGATTCACCCCGGCGGCACCTTTGCCGAAGCGGCGATCTTTGGTGAAGGTCTCTATCCCGCCTATGCCGAACCACTGCAAACCTCCCGATTAATTTTTCTGCCCAAGGAGGCGTTCCTCGATTTGCTGCGCAGCAACAGCCGCATCGCCATCAACATGATTGCCGGCTTGGCGAAGTTCCTGCGCCAGTTTGCCAACCAGATCGAAGATTTGACCTTCAAGGATGTCCCGTCGCGCCTGGCCCACTATCTGATGGATCTTTCCCGCGGCACCAAGGACACCGTTGTCCTGCCGATCTCCAAGAGTCAGCTGGCCTCGAACCTGGGTACGGTCAGCGAAACCCTGTCGCGCACTCTGCGCAAGCTTGCCGATGATGACCTGATCGCGGTCTCAGGCAAGACCGTGGACATCCTCGACTTCGACCGCCTCGAAGAACTGGCCGACAAGACCAAGGAAAGCTGATACACCCTTTTTGACGTCCGTCAAAGGCCCTTCAGCGATTTTGTGCGAAATAAACTGACAGAGACTTGCTTGGACGGCGGCTCCAGGTGTTGCCAAATCCCTCGTGAGACCTGTTTTGTCGCCATTGGCGAAGGCGCCAAGGCCAGACCATCAAGACGATTTTTCAGCATCATGAACAAGAGAGTCGCAGCATGACAGGTGAAACCAGACAACCGCTGACCGCAAAAGAACTGAAGGACCTGAAAGTCTTGTTGCAGTTCACCGCGGTGTACTGCCAGGCGAAACACGCCGGCAAGCGTGTCGTGATAACTACGCCGGAGCACGCTTTTCACAAGCTCCCCCTGGATGGCTTCCCGGTCTGCGACACGTGTCGGGAATTCCTGCTCTATGCTTTCGAACGTCGCCTGCGCTGTCCCCTGGACGAAAAACCGCTCTGCAAACATTGCCCGGTCCATTGCTATAAGCCCGGACATCGCGAAAAGGTGCGCGAAATTATGCGCTTCTCAGGCCGACACCTGATCAGGCGCGGGCGCATTGATTTGCTTTGGCACTATTTCTTCTGAGGATTTGACCGGAGTCAAAGCAGGCCCGCCCCGGGTCGATTATTCTTCACTCAACAATACGGTGAACAGGTCAGAGAAATGACGATCTGTTAAGGAGAGAATATGATTCGCAAAATGGTCAAGATCGACGAAGAGAAATGCAACGGCTGCGGACTCTGTGTCCCGTCCTGTGCGGAAGGAGCCATCCAGATTATCGACGGTAAGGCCCGGCTGATCGCCGACAACCTGTGCGACGGCCTCGGGGCCTGCCTCGGCGACTGCCCGGAAGGGGCCATCACCATCGAGGAGCGGGAAGCGGAGGCCTTCGATGAAAGCGCGGTGGAACAACATCTCGATAAGATCGGTCGCGAACCGCAAACCGAAGCGCACCCACAAACGCCATCAGCTAGCGGCTGTCCGTCAGTGGCAGCGGAGAGCTTTACGCCACCGATTGGCGGCTGTCCTTCAGCACGGATGATGAATTTCAGCACAGCGCAGGAAGAGCCTTCGGCAGCACGTGACAGTCGTTCGTCACGCCTTGCACAGTGGCCGATCCAGCTGCACCTGGTGCCACCCACGGCACCGTTCTTTCAGAACGCCGACGTCCTCCTGGCCGCCGACTGTGCACCCTTTGCCTACGCTGATTTCCACGAGGAGCTTCTCCGGGGCAAGGCCCTGGCGATTGCCTGTCCGAAGCTGGATGACACCTCGCCCTACGTCGACAAACTGACCGCCATGATCACCCAGAGCCGGATCAAGAGCCTGACTGTGGTCCACATGGAAGTGCCCTGCTGCAACGGCCTGGTCATGATGGCGAAACAGGCGATTGCGCAGAGCGGCCGCGACATTCCTCTCGAAACGGTCTGTATCGGGATTCGGGGTGATAGAAAGTAGCAACGAGGGACGCGAGACGCGAAATACAATCATTTTTGCGTAAGAAAGATTTGTTTGATTTTGCTATAGTCAGGTCATGTTCAATCTCGTCGTCAAACTCAAAATGGAAGAGAAGGCGTTTCTGGATGCGGTTCGGACGGCCATGGAAAGGTATTTCGGCGCGGACCGGCGGCGCATCGACCATGCCCTGCAGGTGTCCTGCTACGCCGAGGAGCTGCTGGCCTATGTCGACGCCGATCCGGTTGTCACCCTGGCCGCCGCCTACCTGCATGACATCGGGATCCATGAGGCCGAGCGTAAGCACAAATCCAGCGCCGGCAACTGGCAGGAGATCGAAGGGCCGCCGATCGCTCGCGAACTGCTGACGACACTTGGTGCCGATGGCGACCTGACGGAGCGGGTTGTGGCAATCGTTGCTGCCCACCACACCCGCGATGGGGTTGCAGCCCCCGAGTTCCGCGTCATCTGGGACGCCGATGCCCTGGTCAATTTTGCCGAAGTCCTGCCGGATAAGAGCGAAGAGCAGATTGAGAGCATTCTGCAGGGACACATGGTCACAGAGCCCGGATTTCGCATCGCTCGCAATATTTTCATCAAAAACACGCAAAGTCACCGGCGATGTCTGGAAGGGCATCGACCGCAGTTTCTGGAAGAGGAAAGCAATGAAGGGGGGGTAAAGCTGTGAAGCTTTATAGCTGTATGGCTTTGTTTGTTACACCTTGACACCCCCGAGTCTTGTTGTTATAAAAATTCTCCGCTTCAAGCATTCATCATGCAGGCATAGCTCAGCGGGAGAGCACTCGCCTCACACGCGAGGGGCCGCTGGTTCGATCCCAGCTGCCTGCACCATCATAAAACAAGCACTGAAGGTTATTCTTTGGTGCTTGTTTTTTGTCTGTCTGACATCCTTCCCTTGGGGCGACCTATTTTTAAAACCTGCATCATTGAACGGTTCGAAAAACATCAAACCGCATAAAATGATTGAACACTTTGCACAGAATTAAGTGAAAAAACGGTAGCGATTGACAACCCGCGTCACTCAATATCCCTTCAACCTAAAATCCATCGATATCAGAGACAAGGTATAAAATATTGTCATATCAATGACTTAGAAGATTATTCTGGGGTACTTGAATAAACTGGAACGGATTGTGCTCTGGTGAGATGCATGCATATCGGGGAAATCTCCGATCAAGGCGACGCCAAAGGAATCCGCTTTGCAGGGGTCGCTCGGGTATTTTCATCAGGGAGGTGGGTGAACTTCAATTGTCTCGGCAAGAGTTGACTGCCGAATCAATAAAAAACTTCCGAAAGGGCAAAGCCAGAGAGATCTGGTGACGCAAAGCTACGGATCCTGAAATCAGGACAGCCGGGTTGCCGAAGAGGTGAGATCTATTTCTTGGGACCCGGGTCGTTGATTCCCAGAGAGCACTCATCTTCGGTGAAGAGAGTGCTTTTTTATTGCAGAATTTTCATGGTTCACACGGAGAACAGAATATCCACCAGGAATTTGCATCGTTTGCCATTGAAATAACAACACCCACCCGCAGGTAAGCCGGTTGGGACACATCTCTCAAACAGAGGAGAAAACAAGATGAAAACAATGCGGCCCCTCCACCTCCCAGGCGTGCTTTTAATGACTCTTCTGATAACAGCTGGGTGTGCGAAAAATCCGACGATCGAAGCGGAGCCTTCACCCGCTGTGGTCACCGCACCCGATGATCCTGCCGATGCCGTCGAGCAGGCCATCAAAGATTCCCAAAAACCGGAAGAGGGCGCCACAGAGATCCTGCTCGAACGCGTGCACTTTGCCTTTGATCAATACACCTTGTCGCCCCAAGCGCGTGAAATTTTAGACAGCAATGCGGCACAACTGCAATCTCATGCGGCGG
Organism: Desulfuromonadales bacterium; assembly: GCA_037383085.1. Lineage (GTDB taxonomy): Bacteria > Desulfobacterota > Desulfuromonadia > Desulfuromonadales > BM103 > JARRPG01. The sequence goes on from JARRPG010000019.1 coordinate 30,215, forward strand.
CGAAAATCAGGATTGAGGGCCACTGTGATGATCATGGCTCAGACGAATACAATCTGGTCCTTGGCGAACGCCGGGCTCAGGCGGTGAGCGCCTATCTTCAGTCGCTGGGGGTTGCTGCCGACCGCTTGGAGACGATCTCCTACGGGGAAGAAATGCCCCTCGACCCGGCAAGAACAGCATCGGCGTGGGCCAAGAATCGTCGTGCCGAATTCAGGATTCTCAACTGATTTCGCACGCTGGTTGTTTAAGGATCGGCCCAGGGCTCTGCCACTTTGTCCGGGGCAAACATTGCAAAAGCTTATCCTTAAGGAGGATTTTAACAACTCTTTAGCAGCAGTCAGACAAGCAGATCTCCGATAAAGGCAAAACCAGAGCAATCTGGTGACGCAAAGCCACGGATCCTGAAAGAGGGACAGCCGGGTTGCCGAAGAGGTGGGCTCCATTTCTTGACAACCGGCTCTGTTGGTTTTCAAAAAACGCTCATCTTCGGCAGAAGTTGAGCGTTTATTTATTGAAAAACAGTTTCGTGCACAGGACGAAAGCCACAGGGGGAACCGGTGTCAAAACAAACATTCATGCTTCATGATGCGATTCTTGTCGCCCCCGTTTTGAACGGGCAGGGACGGACTGCGTTATGAGGATGAAACGTGGCCTGAGACAAATCTTTCAACATGTCCCCCGACCCTTCTGGATGGCTCCGACGGGGACGGTCCTGCTGCTTGCAGCCTTTCTGCTCGGCTGGGGCCAACCGGCCCTGGCCGAAGAAAAGTTCTGCAGTGATTACCCGAACGGGGTCATTGACGGCAACGTGATCCCGTTCCCGTTCAGATCACCATCGATCGAGACTGTACGTTCCAGAATTTCCCGGCATCCAATCCGCTGACCGGCACCCTGAATTTTCAAACCAATGACCCTTCGATCTACCTGATCATTTTCAACAACGTCATATTCACCGGCCATATGGCCTGTGCCAATGTTGAGCACCGGATCTGGTTTGCCAATGGTTCGGATTACGGCTCCAGCAATAGCTGCCAGGATCTTTTCATCCCCGTCGAAAGCATCGATAAACGCGCTCCGGGTCCGGTTGCCACGATCGGCGAACCCTTTACCTATACCTTAACCTTCCCGTCGATGACCCTGGTCGGTGGACCGTCCTTGAATGATTTGCATTCGGTCACTCTTTGGGATGATCTGAATGCAACCGGCGCGGACCTCACATTTGTCAGCCTGAATGCCTACCGGAGAAGCACGGGCGAACCGGTGACCCTGGAGCCGGAAACCAACCCGCTCGCGCCGGGCGGAGTCTGGACAGAAAAGAACCTGTCCTATAAACCCTATGCGGAGATTTTGCCGGCGGGCGAACAGCTGATCGTCGAGATTACCGTGGTCCCGGACAACACGCCGGCGAACGCCGCCGGGCGCACATTCGTCAATACCGCCAAATGGTCCTTCGGCCGACTCATCGAGGGTGTCTTCTACGAGCCGCTTCCTGGCGAGTGGGGCATCTCGGAACCGATGACCATCGCCGAACCGAACCTGATCGTCAACAAGACCAGCAGTGATACGGCAGTCAATCTGGGCGTCCCGGCGACTTTCACCATCGACGTCCAAAATGTGGGTGGCAGCGAAGCCTGGCAGACCACGATCATCGATCAGCTCCCTGCCGAAATGTGCAGCCAGGATCCGAGCCAGGCCCCGGGGTTTTCTGCGCAGATTGTCGAGGCGGATGGCAGCACAGCCGTTGCCTTGATCGCAAATTCCGATTTTACGACATCTTTTAGCGGCGATCCGGCCTGTACATTGAGTATCGACCTGCAGACCGATCGGGCTCAGATCGGCCCTTTGCAACATCTGGTGGTGACCTACCAGGCGCAACTGGATGGCGATGTCACTGCGGACGGTCTCGATCTGGTCAATGTCGCCGGAGCGACCCAATGGTTCAGTGCCGACCCGACGTCAGGCGCAGATTTCCGAACGTTTAACCGGACCCTGACCGACGGCACGCCGACCGTTGTCGACCACCAGGACAGTCAAGTGGTGACGACGGCCTTGTCCGGTTACTACTTCCAAAAAACCGTTGAAAACCTGAATACGGGTGCCAACCCGGCGTCCGCCGCTTCCCCGGGAGACCGGTTGCGGTATCGCGTCCGCTTGTTCAATGTCGATGAAACGATCACTGACGTCACCATCCGCGACACCTTGGATTTAAGCCGGTTCGACCCCGCGACGTTTGCCCTGACAACGCTGCCACCGGACACTGCCTACACCTTCAACCCGGCAACGGGATTACTGCAGATCAGCGGCAATCCGGCACCGCTCGACATTCCGGTGGGTGGTGAACTGATCCTTGAATTCGAGATCAACCTTCTGGCCAGCCTCAGTAACCAAACCCGGGTCAGCAACCAGGCGAACCTGACTGCGGCCGGGCTCAACGCGCTGAGTGATGATCCCACTGTGAATGGCATCTCACCGCCTGATGGCGACCCTCCGCCCGACCCGACGGTGGTGGTTATTCAAACGCCCGGTCCCCTGACCAAAGCCAACACGCAGGTCAGCAGCACGATTGGCGAGCAATTCCAATACACCATCACCGTACCTGCGACCCCTCTTGATGTCCCCCTTTACGACGTGCGGGTCGCGGACGACCTGACAACCTCCGGCGCGGAGATGCGTTTTATCGAGGCGCGCGTGGTGTCCGGAGGGAGTTGGGCCCTGAGTAACATCGGCACAGCGATGCAACCGATCCTGGCCGACACGGTGACGGGTATCGATATCCCGGCCAACGGTCAGGTGGAAATCGCGATGACCGTCGCGTTGGTGAACACAGCGTCCAATCAGGATGGCCGAACATTCAACAATACCGCTTCTTATACCTATAACCGGATCAACGGCAACGACACGACCCGGCAGAATGGCGAAGCCGGCAGCACCGGTAATATGACCGTGGTTGAACCGCTGTTGGTGGGTGCAAAGTCGGTCCGTTTTGTTTCGCCGGCGGGCAAGCCGGTGACCGATCCTGCTGTAGTCGGTGATGTTCTTGAATACACGATCACGGTTGTCAATAACGGCCGTTCCACAGCCTTCGATACCAGCATGATTGATGCACTGCCGGCCAATGTCTCGCTGGTGACGGCCTCGGCCACGGCCCAGCTCAGCGGCACATCGGTTGCGGGATTCGTGGTGGAGCCGACTGTCCGTCTCGATGGCACGCTGGCCTGGGGGCAGGACAACGGCGATGGAACCCTGGACATTCCGGTCGGCGAGTCGCTGGTCCTGACCTATCAAGTTACCGTCGATGCCATAACGGGGCCCGAAATCACCAACAACGCCTATATCGCCTGGACGTCACTGGACGGCACAAACCCCTCCGAACGAACCGGCGATGGCTGCCCGGTCATCACGGCTCCGAATGACTATTGCAGCGGCCCTGTCTCGACGGTCGTCACCTCTTTTGACGATACCGCCATCGTCAAGTCTGTCAGCAGCGATTCTTTTGCGGAGGTGCCTGCCAGCACCACCAACCCGGTTGTGCGCGTCGGCGACACCGTGACCTATGATTTGCAACTGAGTCTTCATGAATTCCTCACGCAGAACGTCGTCGTCGAAGACGTCTTGCCGGAGGGCATGGCCTTCGAGAGTTTTACGATTCTCGGCGGGACCGAGTTCAGTTACACCCTGAGCGAACAGCCCTCGGCCGGTCAGATCGGAACCCTGCGGTGGAATTTCGGCGATGTGACCAATCCACCCAGCAACGACCAGACGCCGATTGACACGCTGGTCATCCGCTATGTCGTTCGCGTTCTGACCAACGACCCTCCCGAAGGGGTTCCTCACATCCCGAGTATCCAACGGGATAACCAGGCCCAGCTCTCTTATGCGAATGGTGATCCAGCGGCCTTTCCGGGACGTTTGACCACCACGCAAACAATCGACGTTCGCCAGCCCCTGATGAGCCCGCTCAGCAAGATCGATCGGGGAGGCGGCCGCACCGGCAGCGGGACCTCGGCTGATCCTTATCAGATCAATCTGGCCAGCGATGTCATGAACTTCCAGTTGTCATCCTGCAATGAAGGTCTGGCCCCGGCCTACGAGGTTGTCTTAACCGACCAGCTCGCATCGGAATTCGATGAAGGGGATCTGGTCGCCAATCCACCGGTTGTGACGGTCGGACCAAGGACGTTGGCGGCCGGGACGGATTATGCCTACGCCGCGCCAGGGCGTGGCGGGACCATGCGTTTTGCTCTGGCGGAGAGTGCTGCTGTGCTTCCGGGAGAGTGTCTTAACGTCACCTATGACATTGGCTTCCACACCGATTTAACAACCTCGAGCACCTGGAGCAATCAGGCCCGTTTGGAGTCGTACTGGTCGCGGCCAACGTCCCAACCCGGCCGTCAATACGTCCCGAACGATCTCGCCGAGGTCTGGTTGACAAACCTGATTAACGAGGAACAGCTGCTGAAAACGCTGATATCGCCTGCGGAAGCCACCATTGGTGACGATGTGGTCTACCAGATCAGGGTGCCGGCGCTGCCGATGAACCAGGCCCTGAACAACGTCGTGGTGACCGACACCCTGCATGAGGCTCTCACCTATGTCAGCACGACCGCCGTTAATGGCAACGGAGAAACGGTGTCCTTGGTCGATCGCAGTGTCGCTCCGGGGCAAGTCGTGCTTGACGTCGGGACGATTCCGGCCGGAGAGCAGGTCCTCATCACGTTGACGACCCGGGTGGCCAATAACGATCAGGTGAATGCGGGGCTCCGCTTGACCAACACCGCCTCCTATTCCTTTGCTGGCATGCCTCCTGATTTGGTCACAGCGTCCACCAGTGGTCCTCTGACAATCATTGAGCCGTCCATCGCGATCGCCAAAACGGTGGCCAATGTCTCCCGGCCGGGTCTGCCGCCCACGGCGGGTGATCGGCTGCGCTACAGCATCACCTTTACGGCGAGCGGTGGGGCCGCCGGTGACGATTTTGCCAACGCCTACGATCTTCGCATTGAAGACAGCCTCAGCGTCGGCCTGGTTTATCAAGCGGGCACGTCAAGGGTTGACGACACCAACAACGCCATCGCCGACCCGATCGTCACTGGCGACGGCTCTGACACGGCACAGAGTCTTTCCTGGAATCTGGCCGACGGCAATGCCGACATCGACGTCACCGAAGGCACCACAGTCACCGTGACCTACGAGACGCTCGTTCTGGACCAAGTCGTTGCCGGGCAGGCGTTGACCAACAGCGCCGTTTGCCAATGGACCAGTCAGGATGCGGCAAACCCCTTTGAGCGAACCGGTTCTGGCGAACCCCCTTTCAACGATTACTTCGCAGGCCCGGCCACCACGTCCCAAATCACAGAAATCGATGTCTCTTTCACGACTTCATAGCCTACAATTTTTCCCTGTAACTTGATGGTCATCTGGTTCTTTACTGTTGTATGGTTTTTTCGGGGAAAAAAGAGGTGTACGTCCCTGTACGTAACACCTCCATCCGATTGACGGTTCCCAAAAT
>JARRPG010000020.1:0-34861 GCA_037383085.1 Desulfuromonadales bacterium
ATGACCTCCCGGGCAAGCATCCCTTTGCCACCCACCACCAGCAGTTTTTTCGTCTCCGCCGCCATCATCGATTCATCGGTCACCGTACATCGTGGCGTAGTATTCCCGGTAGGAGCCGTCAAGGACATCGGTCATCCATTCTTGATTATTAAGATACCAGTCGATGGTTTGGTGAATGCCCTCATCAAAGGTCACCGAAGGCTGCCAGCCGAGCTCGTTCCGGATCTTGGTGGCGTCGATGGCGTAGCGCCGGTCATGCCCGGCCCGGTCCCTGACGAAGGTGATCAGGGAACGCCGCGGCTTGCCGTTGGTGAGTGGCGCAGCCTTCGCATCGAGCAGGTCACAGATCGTTTCGACCACCTCGATGTTGCGTTTCTCGCTGTTGCCGCCGATGTTGTAGGTCTCGCCGATTCGGCCGTCTTCCAGGACGCGCAGAATGGCCGTACAGTGATCAATCACATACAGCCAGTCGCGGACGTTTTTGCCGTCTCCGTAAACCGGCAGGTCGCGGCCGTTCAGGGCATTGTTGATGATCAGCGGAATCAGTTTTTCCGGAAACTGGTAGGGACCGTAGTTGTTCGAGCAGTTGGTGATCAACACCGGCAGACCGTAGGTATGGTAATAGGCACTGACCAGATGATCTGAAGAGGCCTTGCTCGCCGAGTACGGCGAACGTGGATCGTAGGCGGTCGTTTCGCTGAATAGTCCGGTCTCACCCAAGGATCCGTAGACTTCATCCGTTGAGACATGTAAAAAGCGGGGGCTGGTTTGCGTGTCCCGCGTCCCGCGTCCCGCGTCCCGGCTCAGCCAGTATTTACGGGCAGCTTCAAGCAGCTGAAATGTTCCAAGGATATTGGTCTGGATAAATTCCGCCGGGCCGTCGATGCTGCGGTCGACATGCGACTCCGCAGCGAAATGCACCACCGTGTCGATCCGCTCCTCGGCAAACAGCCGATCGAGCCGTTGAGAGTCGCAGATATCGCCATGCACGAACCGATAACGCGGATTCTCCTCCAAACCAGCAAGGTTGGCCAGGTTGCCGGCATAAGTCAGCTTGTCGAGGTTAAAGATGCGGCTTTCCGGCAAACGGTCCAGTGCCAGGTGCACGAAATTGGCGCCGATAAAACCGCAACCGCCGGTTATGAGGATATTATGCATATCGCTCACTCCTGAATGCTCTTATCGAAAAACAATATCAAAACCATGTTGACCACGCAGGCGAGCCACCTCGCGCGCCACCTGGAGCGGTTTCTTCAGTCGCCGATGCCGCCGGTGGCCAGCAAACAGCAGATCTTTCAAACCCGACCAGAGACCCACCGGATGCGGTCCGTTTGACAGAACATCCTCGGTCCCATAACCATGCTCCTGCATGATTTCTGCAACCCTGCCGGTGCAATACCGACGCACCCAACGACGCCGATACCAATTATCGATCTGACCGTGCCAAGACGTCAGGCTCCGATCAGAAATTTTACTGTACTTTCGGGTTCCGGTCGAATCACCCAGTCCACCTCCCGCAGAGGTCGGTAAGGTTTTGTCCGCCACATCGGTCAGACACGTGAGATCGAGATATGCGGCGATTGTCCTCAGCACCGAGGTCTGATCGGTAACCAAATCCTCATAACGGACCTGGCAGATCTCATCAGCATGCCTGGTCGCAAAATCCTGAAGACGACTCAATCCGGCATGCAGGTCAATGGCATACTCATCAGGGAACCAATAGCCGCGCCGAGATGACGCACTCATCGACGAAGCTACCGCCAGGGGATGACGCCATAAAACCAGGTACTTGGCATCCGGGAAAACTTTATAAATTTCTTCTGCAATCAACGTATAACGCGGTGTTTTATCCACAAAATACCGCTTCCCTCCCGCCAGACCCGCATATATCTTTGACATCATCTGACGCACACCACTGGCGTATGCCGCATCAAAATCTGGCCACTGGGCCCGCATATCGGTCATCGCAATATCGACCAGAAATTCCCAGTATGTTGCCTTGCGGGAAATCAGTTCATCCTGGCCGAGAAAACGCAGCATAAGGCTGGCCTCACCGAGTGTTGCACACTCACCGCTGGAGAGCAGCAAACGCTGCAACAGGGTCGAGCCCGAGCGGGGCAGGGACAAAATAAATATCGGCTGAACAGAACGGCTTGTCATCACGTTTTCATTTCATTTAGGCCGGCATGACACCTTCAGGCGAGGGGCCGAACCGTGTGCTGCTTTATATCAGAAATCAGACAATGATTCTACTTCGTATCTCAGTGCTATGACTTTGCCAAGTGAGCCTGTCAGTCGGGAACCTTTAATAAGCGCATCACACGCCCCTGAGAGACGCACGAGGGTTTTCGTTGACAGTCGATTCTGGGTGACATATACAACACGAAGGCTGCCGCTACGGCTGCGCCAGAGGTTAAAGCGGGGTTAAAATTTCTCGTTGTCACCAATTTTCTTTGTGTTGCAAGCCGACAAAGACCGTTCGTCAGGATAAATCCACGGATGCCGGATGCCCGTCCCATCATTGACGTCAAACTTGTCACCCGCTCCGGCAGGGGCTTCTCATGCCCATGGTCCAAGCAGTGTCCCGGCAACAAGCCGGAATGGGGTCGCTGCCGATTCACATCGTTGCCGAATTTCCGGGACTACGACTGGTATGTTGCGGTCGATGATATTCCGCGGATCCAGCCTAGGAGGCGCGAAGTTCTGGCCTGCCCGCAGTCAAATACAATTCTGGTAACCTCCGAACCCTCCACGGTCACCCGCTATGGCCGTGCTTTTGCCAGACAATTCGCCTATCTGTTGACCAACCAGGAAGAGCCGGCCCTGCCGCATCCACAAGCGATCCGAGCACAGACTGGTAATGTCTGGTTCTACGGAAAAAGTTTCGATGAAATCATCCAGTCACCATTGCCGGAGAAGTCGAAACTGATGTCAACGGTCTGCTCGACGAAACAGCAGGCGCATACCATGCACGCGCGTCGCTACGCCTTTACGCAAAAATTGAAAAGCCACCTGCCCGAGTTGGACATCTTCGGACACGGCGTTCGCTATGTGGAAAACAAGTATGACGCTTTAGATCCGTATCGATTCCATCTGGTGGTGGAAAACCAAATCGGCCGGCATCTTTGGACCGAGAAACTAGCTGATGCATTCCTGGCCTCTACTGTGCCGATCTATTGTGGCTGTCCAAATGTTTTTGACTATTTTCCCGAGGAAAGTGTCATCCCCATCGATATTCATGATTTTTCCGCTTCACTACAGAAAATCAGGTCTGTTATCTATCAACCGGGAGAATATGAACGCCGCCTCGAAGCGGTTCTGGAAGCACGCCGGCGTGTCATGTACGAGTACAATCTCCCGGCCATGCTCGACCGGATCATCACGACCGCTGGCCATCACGACGGTTCTGTCGGTCAGATAATCTACAATCGTCAGATTATGCGCCTCAGACATCCGCCCGACCTGTTGCGGTTTGCTGCCTGGCGAGCAGGCAATTTGCTGCAGAAACTGACGTCTTACCGCAAATCGGCGCCCTGAGGTGAGAAGCTTCCGACAGGAGAGAGACGTGACGCAAGAACCCGTGAACATCATTACGATTCTATGGGGAGATGCCTACACCGAGGAGGATGTCAACATTCTCTATGCCATGATCAAGCGCAACACCCATTATTCGTTAGCCTTCCACCTGTTCAGCAATGAGCCCCTGCCGAACCTGAACAAAGAGATCATTCGGCATGCCGAAAAACCACTTGATGTTGCCCCCGAACACAACCGCTATGCCTATCGCAAAGAAGCCGGATTATGCGGTGACAACCTGGGTGGCTTGGCCGGAGAACGGGTCTTCTTCTTCGATCTCGATGTCCTGATCGTGGACAATCTCGATGACCTTTTCAGCTACCCGCAAGGAGACAAATTCTACATCATCAACGACTGGAACACGCGTGGCGATCATGTCGGGCAGGCCACCTGCTATTCCTTTGTCGTCGGTACGCTGGGCTTCGTTCGTGAAACCTTCGAAGCCAACCCCGGTCCGATCATCGCCCAATACGGCACCGCATCGCAGGAATACCTCTCGGCCATGGTCATCAAGCAGTTTGGCCGCCTGAATTTCTGGCCGGAGGCCTGGTTTCGGTCGTTTCGTTTCCACTGTCTGCCGGCCTTCTACCTGCGTTACGTCAAGACCCCGTCAAAACCGCCGCCCGGGACCAAGGTGCTGGCCTTCCATGGCCATCCCGATATCCATGACGCTCTGGCCGGCCGCTGGTCACCGCCGAATGTCAAAAAGGCGGCAAGAGGTTGGAAAAAACTCTACAAGGCATGTCGTCCGACCCCCTGGATTCGCGAGTATTGGCACGAGTGAGGACTGACACGGATGGACAAGACGGTCAAACGTATCGCGGTCACTGATGGGCCGCCCGCCTTCGTTGAAAGCATCCTTGAATTCGTCAAGGATCGGTATGACTTTGAGATCACCGAAGATATTCATGCCGACTACGTTTTTTACTCCGTTGACGGCTACGATGTTCTCCGCTATCCCGGGGTGCGAATCTTTGTCACCGGAGAAAACGTCACCCCGAACTTTGCCATCGCTGATTATGCGATGGGCTTTGAACGACTGGATTTTGGCGATCGTTACATTTGGATGCCCCTGATCAAGCTATACCGCGATGCCTACGCCGTGCTGACCCGCCCGCGCCGGCCGGTGGCCGAGGTGCTGCCGGACAAAACCGATTTCTGTGCTTATGTCATGTCGAACATCAGGGACAGTGCTCCGGAACGGGTGACACTGTTCGAAGAGCTCTCAGGTTACAAAGAAGTCCATTCCGGTGGCCGCTGGCGCAACAACGTGGGCGGACCGGTCCATGACAAACAGGCCTTCCAGGCCCGGCACAAGTTCGTTCTGGCCATTGAAAACTGCAGTTCACCGGGCTATTTGACGGAAAAATTTGCCCAGGCCGCCCAGGCCGATGCCATACCGATCTATTGGGGTGACCCGGAGATTGGCCGACTTTTCAATCCGAAAGCTTTTATTAACTGCCACGACTTTAACTCTTTGGCAGAAGTCGTCGAATATGTCAAAAAAGTGGATCAAAACGATGATCTCTACCGAACAATGCTTCGTGAGCCCTGGTTTCCCGATAGCAAAGAGCCTGAGTGTTTGAAAGATGAAAATTTCAGGGCGTTTCTCGTCAACATTTTCAATCAGAAGCCTTCAGCGGCCTATCGACGCAATCAAAGCCGGTGGGGCATAAAGACTGAACAACGATTGTATAATATGTACCATCGTCCTCATATTCACGGTTTCAACCTTATGCGCAAGGCCTGTCGGGATTTCCTTCACACTTTAAAGCCAAAAGGAAAGAATCATTGACATTTTCAAAGCCAAACAAGATCATCTTGAAGCGCACAGCCAAATCATCAGGAGGAGGCCGTCAAGCATGGCACTCCAAACGAGCAATGCCTCTCCAAAATTGCTGATTGAAACGCCGGGAGATTCTGCTCAATGTTTGAAACACAAGGATTGATGGAATTTAAATCTTATGTCATCAACCTGGAGCATGCGTCTGCTCGATGGCATCATATGCGCAAACAACTGGAGGCGATCGATCTACCTTATGAGCGTATAGAGGGTGTCTACGGCAACCGGCTTAGCGACGATGTTGAAGGATATCATGAGTCGAGGTATCACCTACTGACTGGAAAAGAAACCAATAAAAGAGAAATTGGTTGTTATTTCAGCCATATAAAGGCGCTGAAAACATTTCTAGATTCCCAATACGATTATGCACTCATACTGGAAGATGATGCGACACTTCCGAAAGACATCAAATCCATACTAACCAGCGCAATCCCTCACGGCGAAAACTGGGACATGCTTCGCCTGACCTCATCGAGAGAGGGAGGTTTCCTGCCGTTTACACAGATCTACAATCATTATCAGCTGGCTTACAATCTGAAAGTATTGAAAAATACGGCAGCCTATTTCGTCAATCGGCATGCCGCGATGTGCTGCGTTGAAAAAATGCTTCCGATGTGCCTTCCTTATGATGTCGCGCTGGACCGCGACTGGGATTTTGGCTTTAAAACAGCCTGCATCATCCCCTTCCCGGTCAAACTGGAAGAGGATTTTCCCGGGCAGATTCCAAAAGCCGGACGGATTCCCTTCTACCGGGCAACGACTTTCCACCTGTTTCATTTCATGACCCGCCTGCAAAGACAGTATTACCGAAAACGTTACTTCCGCAATGCGATGAAGAGGTCATAGTACACGGACAAATATGCCGTTTGTCCTGACAATGCTAGGCGTGACCACGTAGCCTTAATTGAAGCTCCGTCTTCAATCCCTTTAGCCCGTAACGATATCGTGGAAAATATTTTTTTCTGATGAGATGGTTTTCTTTTTTTCTTAAGATTTTAGAGGAAGGCGTGCTGCTGATACCGTCCGTTATAAATACGGACAAAATGTGCGGGACATGGAAACTTGTCACTTTGTGTAATGATAGAAAGCGAACAAATAGATCATAATCCCCTGCTATTCTATATGAGCAATCATATTCTCCGTATTTGTCAAACAAGTTGCGTCGAATGAAGGTTGCCTGGTGTGGCATCATTTTATTCAATAAAAAATTTATTGGCAACGTATCAGGCATGTACATCGTAAAGCTTTCGCCTTCCGCATCAACGCAAAGCACGTCGCCATACAAAATATCTTTATCCGGAGCATCTTTGACCAACTGCAAAGACATTTGACCTGAAAAATAGTCCCCGGCATTCATAAACAAGAGATGTTCCCCTCTCGAAATCCTCATGCCTTTATTCATCGCATCATAAATACCCCCATCAGCTTCAGATATGAATGTATTGATTCGCGCTTCATATTCTGACAAGACATCCAGAGTCCCATCGGTTGATTGGCCATCAATCACAATCCATTCGAAAACATCAAATGTCTTAGAACAGAAGCTTTCACATGTCCTGCTAATACTATCAACTTCGTTCATACAGACCGTAATAATTTCTCCTGCACAAATGTGCGCAATGATTCTCGTGGTAGATTTTGACACGCAACGATTCCTTTGGTCAGTCCCGATACGTCTCCCGGGTTGAACAATTGACCGGTTTGCCCCGGCAGAACAATATCCAGCATACCCCCATGAGATGAGGCAGCAACCGGTACATTCATGGCCAGCGCTTCGGCGGCAGAACGCCCAAAGCTTTCCGGTTTTTTTGAACTTGAGACGACAACATCGGTGAGTGCATAAATTTCTGCAACCTTATTCTGGCTGCCGGTAAAATGAATATATTGTTCAGCGTTATGCTCAGCAACCAGACCCTGTAATATCCGGTAATAATCCTTTTTATGTTCGTGCACCCCACCGACGATCAAGCCAACAACCTTTGGCAACTGTCGTTTCAGTTCAATGACAGCCGCAATAAAGGTCTCGAGATCTTTAAGTTGCGTAATGCGCCCGACTGTCGTCACAACACATTTCTCTTCGAGGTCGTACCGTTTCTTAAAATCTGCCATGAACTCTTGATCGAGTCTGTCAGGGTTAAATAATTCCAGATCGATTCCTCGGGGGATGACCACCAGCCTGTCTTCGGGAACCTGATAGTGTTTGATGACAAAATCACGAATGGCTCCACTCACACAGATCACCCGATCCCCCTGGGTCATGATCCGGCTGTAACGGTTGACGCTGTTGAAACCGTGCACCGTGGTAACGAAAGGCCGTTGGTGACGATTGGCCAGGTAAGACAGCCAAGCCGGCGCCCGGCTGCGTGCATGGATCACATCCGGTTGCAGATGGTCGAATTGCTTGCGCAAGAGACGGACGCGCTGCCAGGCCGTCAGCGGATTCTTAGCGGCGACATCCAGGCAGATATGATGTCCGCCATCCGCACCGATCTGGGAGGCTTGCCGGCCGCCGGCACTGATAACGACACTCTCAATGCCGCGCTTGACGAATTCACGGTTCAGTTCGACCACACCCCGCTCGACCCCGCCTTCGTTCAACTCGGGCAGCAACTGGACAACTTTCATGACCAGACCTCTTGCAGTCTCGCCCTAAGGTCCAGTTTGCGATGGCAGTCCCCGTAAAAACCGTCGAAGAGATGCAGGTAGCCTTGTTCAGCGAGTGTTTTGGTCATGCGTTGAATCTTGTTCGGGCGTCCCTGCCGAACGAGTGGCAAAACCTCGACATTGGCCAGACCAAAACTGACCGCTTCACTGATCATCGATGTCGAATCCTCGGTGACGAACACGTAGTCACTGATCGCCAGAAAATCGGCGATCGGATTGACAGCGTCCCGGGAGGCGATGACCTTGTAGCGAAACGGGCCGCGCTCGACCAGCGCTTCGACCGCAGCGGGTGTACGTCGCGATGTGGTGACGAAAAAATCGGCTCCCGGAAACAGTCGAAAGATCTGTTCCATCTGCCGCGTCAGTTGTGCGACATCGATCCGGAAATGACGGCTTGTCCCACCGATGATCAAAGAGACGCAGGGGCGGTCATCTCGTGGGGCGACCAGGCCCTGTGGCTCCGGGCAGGACAAGTTGACCGGCAGTACCAGAATGTTGTCCCTCTGCGAGGGCCGATCGTGTTGTTGCGCAACGATCAGGTCGAAAGCATAGCGGTAGCCACGCGGCAGCATGATCGCCACCGAGCGAGCCTGCAGACGTTTGCTCAGTACGCGGTTGGCGTAGTAGGTTTCGGAACCGGCGGAGACCACCGCCTCACAGGCCGGCAGACCCTCCGCAACGCGGAACAAACCGGGGAGAGTCAGTCCAAGCCGGTCAGCCGGATAGGAACAGGCTTTGGCCAGCCGTGAGACGAAGCGCACTTCACGAACCTGGTAGGGCCGCTGCAGGAGACGGGCGAAAGCGATCGACTGGTTGAGATGGCCAGGCTTGCCGTCGCTCAAAATCAGCAGGGTTTCTGCACCATCCTTGGCCAGGATATTCACCTCAGGCATGACGGTCTCCCCAAAGATCGTCGAGCCGTTCTGTCAGTTCTGCAAAATTCTCGAATGCCACGGTCAGGGGCACCGCCAGACACGGCACGGCAAAGGTCACATCCTGCAGCTTGACCGCATCCTTCTCGGTGGTCAAAAGATATTCGGCATTGGCACTGGTGGCACGAATGCGCGCGAGGGTGTCCTGATCGTAGTCTTGGTGGTCGTCAAGCGGCATGGTCGCAACCAACTGACAGCCGGCTGCTCTGAGGTCGTCAAAAAAATCCTCTGCACGGGCAATCCCGGCAAACGCCAGACAGGGTCTGCCTTTGACCTGGTCCCAGGATATGGTCTGACCCTGCAGGTCAACGAGGGCTTCCGCCAGCCGATGCTGGCACTGGACAGAGGAAAGGTCCAAATTTCGGGTCTGGTCGTTATCCTTGGCCAGCCGATGCTTGCACTGGACAGAGGAATGGTCCAACTTTCGGGCCTGGTCGTTATCCTCGGCGTGGGTCAGGATGACCTGCCCGGCCAGCTGCAGCGTCTGACGCGGCTCCCGCATGCTGCCGGCCGGCAGCAGGGCACCGTTGCCGAAGGGCCGGCGCGCATCGAGCAGTACGATATCGAGGTCCCGGGCCACGGCCAGATGTTGGAACGCATCGTCGAGCACAATCACTTCGGCCCCATCAGCTTCAGCCGCCATCACGCCAAAGCGTCGTTCGCGCGCCACATAGACCCGGGCAGCAGGGTTGCGCATCGCCAGCAGGAAGGGTTCGTCGCCAGCCTCTGCGGCGCTCTGCAGGGCGTCCGTTCCCTCACCGATGACCCGGGCCCAGCGGCCGGCAAAGCGGCCCCGGTAGCCGCGACTGACGACCGCCACGGCTTTGCCCCGACCGAGCAGTTCCTTGACCAGCGCATCGACCACCGGCGTCTTGCCGGTGCCACCGACAGTGAGATTGCCGACCGAAATGACCGGCACCTTGGCCCGATAACGGGAGAGGAGGCCCCAGGCATACAACGTCCGACGCAGAACGACGATTAATCCGTACAACAGGCTGAACGGATAAAGAGCACTGAAAATCAGCCAAGCCGGCAGACTGTCCGGCCCCTGAACCGTCATTCGCAGGTAGAAGGCACGCATAAAGAAAAGCCCTGATCCTGTCCTCGCAATCGAGATCCCGCCAGCTCCCAGCCCCTAATTCTTGCCAGCCCCCGTCTCAAAGGTGCCGGGCAATCACCTTGAGGGTTTTGGCCGTCGCCCCCTGGTTTTCCTCCAGCAGGTAATGGCCGTTGTCACCGATTCGCCGGGCCTCGGTGGGGTTATCGAGCAGCAACGTCATCTGGCGATGCAAGTCGTCGGCATCCTTGACCTGAAGTCCGCCATGAGCGGCCTTGATAAGTCGGGCAATTTCTTTGAAGTTATGCATGAAAGGCCCAAAGATAACGGGTTTTTTAACCAGCGAAGCCTCGAGAACATTGTGGCCGCCGATCGGCACCAGGCTGCCGCCAACAAAGACCAGATCAGAGACAGCATACAGCTTCAGCATCTCGCCAAGCGTATCGACAACCAGGACCTCGCCGGGCGAAAAGGGTTCGCTGCGACGCCCGATCTCGCTGCGCAACGTGCCTTGAATCTGCTTCCGGGACAGTTCGTCGAAGACCTGTCGGGCACGCTCCGGATGCCGCGGTACCAGGATCAAAAACAGCTTCGGAAAAGTCTGCAGAAGACGCTGGTAGACATCAATCAGGAGGGCCTCTTCGCCATCATGGGTGCTGCCGGCCACCCAGACGACACCGTCTTCTGGCAACCTGTAAAGGCTGCACAGAGGTTGCAGATCGTCAGACGTGATACGGGGTGGTTGCATGTCGAACTTCAGGTTACCGGTCACCTGGACACGACCGGAGGCTGCGCCGAGATACCGAATGCGTCTTGAATCCTGCTCCGACTGCATGCAGAAATCGGCGATGCAGGCGAGAATCGGCTCCAGCAACCGGCCGAGCATGCGGTAGCGCGGAAAGGAACGATCAGAGATACGACCATTGACCAGGACCAGAGGGATACGCCGCTGCTTGGCTTCCAGAACGAAATTCGGCCAGATTTCGGTTTCGATCAGGATGACCAGGTCGGGACGGATGACATTGAGAACCCGGCGGACGATCCAGCGCAGATCGAAGGGAAAAAAGATCACCTGATCGATCTCCGGGATCGTTGCGGCAATCTTGCGACCGGTTTCCGTGACATTCGACAGCAGGAGAACAGCGTCCGGGTAATCACGACGCAGGCCTTTCAACAAGGGGATCGCAGCCCGGGTTTCGCCGACGGAAACCGCGTGCACCCAGATCACTTTGCGCCCCTGCAATAGAGGACGCAGATCCTGCTGAAAAATACCGAGACGTTCCCGGATGCCGTGACGCGCTTTGCCGTAGCGCACGCCCCGCACCAGGTAATACGGCACCAGAAAGAGTGCCGACAGGTAAAGTGTCAGATCATACAGCAGTGAGATCATAGCGTTTCAAAGCTTCTGCGGCGGCCCGGGTGTTATCCGTCATGGCCTGCTGAACCCGTCGCTGCAGGTCTTCAGCAGACTCGTTTGAATGCGGCACCAGAGGCGGGCCGACATGATAAACAGCCCGGCCGCGGGGATACGGCAGAAGGAACCGGTCCCAGGAACGAAAGCGGTGCCCATGGCTGCAAACAAAGGCGAGCGGCACAATCGGCCGCCCAGTGACCCGTGCCAACTGGACGGCACCGAACTTGACCTGGTGACGTGGTCCTTTCGGGCCATCCGGCGTGATCGCCAGATCCAGCGGTTGATCCGCCAGGGCAATCATTTCCCGCAGGGCTTCCCGTCCGCCGCGACTGGAGGAACCGCGGACCGCCCCCAAGGAAAAATGGGCGACCGTACGTGCAATCAGCTCACCATCACGACTCGGACTGATTAGAATCATTGCTCCCGGACCCCGGTAAAAGGGCGGCATCAACAGCAATTGATCGTGCCAGCTGACGAGAATGGCCTGTCGTCCCTGAGCCCACAGATCCTCGAGGATTTCGCCGTTGAAAACCTCCTTTTTGAGGCAGCGGTAAATGACCCGAATCAAGCCCGCTGCCAGCCAGGGCAAAAAAGCGAGCATCAGCCTGTCCAGAACGCGTTTCATCTGCCTTGTTCGAACTGCATCTCGTAGAGCTTGCGGTACAAGCCACCGGCGGCCAGAAGCTGCTGGTGAGTGCCCTGCTCCACGATTCGGCCCCGATCCAGGACCACGATCAGGTCGGCATGCATGATGGTTGAGAGGCGATGGGCGATCACCAGGGTCGTCCGACCGCGCATCAGGTTCGCCAGGGCCAGTTGGACTTTCGCCTCGCTCTCAGTATCCAGGGCGCTGGTGGCCTCATCGAGGAGCAGGATCGGCGCATCCTTGAGGATCGCCCGGGCAATGCAGATGCGCTGCCGTTGGCCACCGGAAATGTTCAGCCCGCGGTTGCCAATATCCGTATCATAGCCCTCCGGTAACTGACGAATGAAATCGTCCGCATAGGCCTGACGCGCGGCCGCGACCAAGGCCTCTTCCGTGGCCTCTTCACGACCATATAGAATATTGTTGCGCACCGTGTCGTTGAACAGGAAAGTCTCCTGGTCGACGAGGGCAATATTTTTGCGCAAACTCTCCTGGGTCATCTGGCGTAAATCCCGGCCGTCAATTCGAATCTCACCGGACACCGGGTCATAGAAACGGCTCAGCAGACCGATCAGGGTCGATTTGCCGGCACCGCTCGGGCCAACCAGCGCCACCACCTGGCCAGGCGGGACCTCCAGGGTAAAATCCTGCAGCACCGGTTCCTCATCGTAGGCAAAGCCGACGTGATCGAAACGGATCTCCCCTGTCAGGCGACCCACTGCCACAGCCCCCGGCTGATCTTCCACTTCGTTGGGTTCATCGAGAATGTCGAACACCCGCTCGGCAGCAGCCAACGCCTGCTGAATCTGGTTATTGACGCGCGTTAGTCGCTTCAACGGGGCGTACATGAGCAGGATCGCAGCGAGGATCGAGAACAGCTCTCCCTGGGTCATGGCCCCGGATAGAGCCCTTTCCAGACCGAACCACAGCACACCGGCAATCCCGAACGCGGCGAGAATTTCGATGATCGGCGACGAACCGGAATCGTACTTGAAGATCTTGCGCAGAAATTTGTAATAATTTTGATTGGTGTCTTGAAAGTGCTCTTCTGCCTTCCGCTCACCACCAAAGGATTTGATCACCTTGATCCCGGAGAAGGTCTGCTCAAGAGCCGACGTCAGAATGCCCATGGCCTGCTGGCCACGCCGCGAGTAGTTCTTGATCTTGCGCCCGATCAGGACCACTGGGGCCCCGGTCGCCGGCAACACCACCAGCGAGATGACGGTCATTTTCCAGTCGGTATACAGGGCCACGCCGATCAGAGCCACCAGGGTGACGCTGTCGCGCATGGCCGAAACCAGCACATCACTGACCACCGACTGCATGACATTGACATCGTTGAGGACCCGGGACATCAGCACACCGACCGGTGTGCGTGAATAAAAACGCATCGACAAGTTGACCAGATGCCGGTACAGGGCATTCCGCAAATCCCGCAAAGTCAGCTGCCCGGAGGTCTGAATGAAATAGCGCTGGACATACATCGAGGACCCTTTTAATGCGGCCACACCGATCACCATGACCGGAACCCATTGCGCCAGGTCACGATCCCCGGCAATCACCAGGCGATCGATGAACGGCTGGACCAGCTTGGCCAGGATCGCATCGGCACCGGCCACACCCATTGACGCAAGGATCGAAACGGCAATCCGCCCCCGATAAGGGCGAACATAGCTGAGCAGTCGTTGGTAGGTCCTGACAGCCTTGCTCTTCAAATCGCAGTCCTCATTGTCTTCTGATCGGCGACCAGGTCGAGCACCATCTCCGCCACCCGGTCCGAACAGCCCGGCTCGCCGAGTCTGGCCCGCACCGAGAGCAGGCCGGAGCGGATCTCTTCAGCGTAGTCGCGATCGGCGAGCATACGCAGAATTTCTTCGGACAACGCTTCGGCGGTCGCTGCCTCCTGAATAAATTCCGGGACGACGCGCCGGCCGGCAACGATGTTGGCCAGACCGATGTGGGCGACTCGTATCAGGCGCTTGCCGATCGCATAGGACAATGGCGACAGCTTGTAGGCGATCACCATAGGAGTCGCGGTGAGAGCGATCTGCAGCGTCACGGTGCCGGATACCGTGACGATCGCCGCGCAACGCGACGCCACATCATAAATCGACGTCCGGGAGGTGTCGACAAAAGTCACCGGCAAATCGGCCGGAAACCGTGAGACGACCTCTTGTTCTTTCAAGGTGCCGGCAATCGGCACCAGAAAATGCACCTCCGGGCGGGCTTGCCGAATCCGTTGTGCGGTGGCAATCAACGTCTCCAGCATCGCCTCCAGTTCATTGCGGCGGCTGCCCGGGAACAGGCCGACCAGGGTCCTGTCATCGGTCTCTTGCGCTTCCTCGTGGGGGGGCCGGCTCGCTTCGTAATGAGCGAACTCATCGAGCAGTGGATGCCCGACGTAGCGCACCATAATATCCTGGTCGTGATAGAGTTCGGGTTCAAAGGGAAAGATCGCCGCCAGGGCGTCAACCACGGCGGCAATCTTTTTCACGCGTCCGCGCCGCCAGGCCCAGACCTGCGGGCTGACATAGTAAAGGACCGGTACACCGGCCTTTTTCGCCTGTCGGGCCAGACGCAAGTTGAATTCGGGGAAATCGATCAGCACCAGGACATCGGGACGTTCGGCTGCTGTCAAACGTCGCTTCAGCTGTTGAAAGGCCCGCCACAGCACCGGAAAATGACCGAGGACCTCGACGATCCCCATCACCGCCAGAGTCTCGCCCTGGATCAGGATCTCGCAGCCGGCAGCGGCCATGCTACGGCCACCGACACCGATGAAACGGGCCCTGGAATCTCGGGCCCTTATCGCCTCGATCAAGCGGGCGCCGTGCAGATCGCCCGAGGCTTCGCCGGTGACGATCATGATCTGTTTGTCAGACACGGTCTTGTTCAACGGGCTCCCTTCAACGCATCGGCGATCACGGCAACAATCTGTTCCACCTGTTGGTCTGTCAACTCCGGGAAGATCGGCAGTGACAGCACACGCTGTGCCGTCGCTTCCGTCACCGGCAGGGAAACGGATCGACAGGTCGCGGCAAAGACCTCCTGCAGGTGCAGGGGAACCGGGTAATAGATCGCCGATGCGATCTGCGCCTCGGCCAAAGCGGCCTGAATGGCCTGACGATGGTCAGTAAGGATCGTGTACTGATGATAGACATGGGTCCCCTTGCCGTCCTCGTAAGGTGTTTCGATGTCACAGGCGGCGAGCAGCTCCGAATAGAGATGCGCCTGGCGCCGGCGCTGCTGGTTGAAGCGCTCAAGATGCGGCAGTTTGACGCGCAGAATGGCGGCCTGCAGGTCATCGAGGCGGCTGTTGACACCGATGATCTGGTGATGATAACGCTCCCGACTGCCGTGATTGCGCAACACCCGGATTTCCTCGGCAAAGGCGTCATTGTCGGTGACCACCAGACCACCATCACCGAAACAGCCCAGATTCTTACTCGGGAAAAAAGAATAACACCCGAGATCACCGATGGCACCGGTCTTCTGTCCGTAATAGTCGGCGCCACAGGATTGCGCGCAGTCTTCGATCAGCAGCAGATCATGCGCCTGGCAGAGCGCTTGTAGCGGCTGCAGGTCAGCCGGTTGGCCGAACAGATGGACCGGCATGATGGCCCGGGTCTTCGGGGTGATGGCCGATGCGACCTGGGCCACATCGATATTAAAGGTGCGGCCGTCGATATCGACAAAGACCGGCGTCGCGCCCACGTAGGCAATCGCTTCGGCGGTGGCGATGAAGGTAAAGGGCGTTGTGATGACTTCATCGCCGGGGCCCACGCCAGCGCCCTTCAGCGCCAGGTGCAGAGCATCGGTTCCGGAAGCCACGCCGATGGCGTGGCGCACACCGAGATAAGCGGCCAGTTCCTCTTCCAGGGCCCGACCCTGCGGACCGAGCACGAATTGCGTGGTCGCCAGGACCTCGGCGATGGCGCGATCAATGTCCTCTTTCAATTCCCGGTACTGGAGACCGAGATCAACCATCGGTATCGGCATGTTCAAATCCCTTGAGTGTGATGATGCGGCATCAAACAATTCAGGCGAGTCGGACCGCATGCCACTCGCCTGAAGTTTGTTGCTCCGCAGCTAGCTGGTCACCTCGTGCCAGAGGCGTCCCGAGATCTGGATGGCAACCTCGAGGGCCCGCTTGCCGTCCGCTCCTGAGACGACCGGCGGTCGGCCTTCGCGCACCGCGGTGACAAAAGCGTCAATTTCGTCCTTGAGAGGGTCCCCCTGCTCAAAGCGCCGTGTCTCGACAGCCACATTCGGCAGCCCGGGGATCAGATTCATCCCCTCGCGCTTACGGTAAATGGCAATTTCGCGACTCTGGAAATCGATCGAAATATAGGCATCCTGCTGAAAGATCCGCATCTTGCGCATCGCCTCACGGCTGGCGCGACTGGCCGTGACATTGGCGACACAGCCATTCTCAAACTGCAGACGGGCATTGGCGATATCGACCTCGTCGGAGAGAACCGGAACACCCACGGCGTTGATTGTCTTGAGGCCATGCGGAACCAGGCTTAACAGGATATCGATATCATGGATCATCAGGTCGAGAACGACATTGACATCGGTGCCCCTGGTCTTGAACGGGGCCAGACGATGTGACTCGATGAATTGCGGATTGTGCAAAACATCGCTCAGCGCCGTGACCGCGGGGTTGAAACGTTCCAGGTGGCCCACCTGAAAAACGCGCTGCCGCTCGCTGGCCAGGGCAATCAGATCATCCGCCTCAGCAACCGTCTGTGTTACGGGTTTCTCCAGAAGGACGTGGCAGCCGGCTTCAAAGCAATCCCGGGCCACGGCATAATGATACCGGGTTGGCACGACGATCGACACCAGATCGGCGGTCGGCAGGATGTCCCGATAATCGGTATAGGCTGTGGTCTGAACTTCTTCAGCGACTTCCGACGCGCGCACCGGATCGGAATCGACCACACCGACCAAATCCACAGCAGAATTGGCCGCATATTTCTGGGCATGAAACCGGCCGAGATAGCCAACGCCGATCACAGCTGCACGCAATGGTTGCGTCATGGTTTGCATCAGCGGGCAATGCCGCGCCGGCTCTCCTTGATGAAGTTTACAAAATGGTTCAGCTCCGGGGTTGCATCGATCTCCGCAGAAATCTGGTCGATGGCCTCTTCCAGACGCAATCCGGAACGGAAAATGAGGCGATAGGCCTGCTTGATACCGCGGATGGTGTTGTCTTCGAAACCGCGTCTTTTCAAACCGATCAGGTTCAAACCAATGGTCTTGGCGCGATCGCCCTGGGCCACGGTGTAGGGGGGGATATCCTGGGCCACCATCGCCCCGCCGCTGATCATGGTATGACAACCGATGCGACAGAATTGATGGACCGCGGCCAGGCCGCCCAAAATGGCTGCCGATTCGATTTCCACATGGCCCGCCAGGGTCGCCCCGTTGGCGAAGATGGCGTGATTCTGAACGATGCAGTCGTGGGCCACGTGCGAGTAGGCCATGAACAGGTTATCGTCTCCGATCTTGGTCTGCCCGCCACCCTCCTCTGTGCCGCGGTTCAAAGTGGTAAACTCGCGGATTCGATTGCGGTCACCGATTTTCAGGAAGGTCTTCTCGCCGGCATATTTCAGGTCCTGCGGTGCAGCACCGATGGAGGAAAACGGAAAGATCTGGTTGTCGTGGCCGATCTCCGTCCAGCCCTCGATCACGACATGAGCAGCCACCGTGGTGCCCGAGGCAATCCTGACGTGTTCGCCGATCATGCTGTAAGCTCCGACTGTGACGCTGTCGTCCAGTTCAGCCCCGGGATGAATGATTGCTGTCGGATGGATCATGAGACTCCCTATTTGTCAGCAAAAGTTGCTTTCAACTCCGCTTCGGCAACCAGTTTGTCATCAACATGGGCCTGGCCGTAAAAATTGTAAATGCCCCGGCGCACCTTCTGCAGCCCGAGTTCGAGACGCAAAACATCACCAGGCAGAACCGGCTTGCGAAACTTGGCTTTGTCGATACCGACGAAATACGGCACCTGGTTCTCGCCGACCTCTTTGGCCAGGATCGCATAAACGCCACCAACCTGGGCCATCGCTTCGAGGATCAGAACACCGGGCATGATCGGATGGTCAGGAAAATGCCCCTGGAAGAACGGTTCATTGATGGTCACATTCTTGATGCCGACGATCTTTTCATCCTTGACAAAATCGACAATTTTGTCGACCAGCAAAAACGGATAGCGATGTGGCAGAAGCTTCATGATATCGAGTGTTTTCAATTCCATGTTCATGTTTCGTCTTGATCCTCCGCCAGTTTGGCCAGCAAGGCATCCACCTGGCTTCTGAGCTGTTTCAATTGACGCCGCATGTCCGGTAAGTGCGTCATGGTCATGGTCGTTTTCAACCAATGGCGATGCGGCATGGCCGGCAAGCCGGCCAACATCTGGTCGTCTGCCACGTCGCTGGTGATCCCGCCACGGGCCGCCAGGGTGACGTTGTCACCGATCTTGACATGCCCGGTGGTGGCCGATTGTCCACCGAAAGTGCAGTGGCGACCGATCATCGTACTGCCGGAAATCCCCACCTGGGACACGAGAATAGTATTTTCCCCGATCTGAACATTATGCGCAATCTGCACCAGGTTGTCTATTTTGCTGCCACGACCGATCCGGGTGTCGCCCAGGGTGCCCCGATCAATACACGAACAGGCCCCCACCTCGACATCGTCTTCGATCACCACCCGGCCAACTTGGGGAATTTTATAATAGCGATCGCCGTCGGGGGCGAAGCCAAAACCGTCGGCACCGATCACTGCTCCCGGCTGCAGGATCACACGGTTGCCAATCAGGCACTCTTCGCGCACGGTGACATTGGCATGCAGCAGACAGTCTTCGCCAATGGCCGCATTCTCACCGACCACGACGTTCGGCTGCAGGCGGGTTCCCCGGCCGATACGCGCCCCGGCAGCAACCACACAGCCGGCCGCAATCGTCACCTGGTCGGCAATCCGTGCAGTCGGGTGCACGTGCGCCCCAGGCAGGATCCCTTCGGCCGGGGACGTCGGCGCCTCGAAATAGGCCAGAACCTTGGCGAAGGCCAGATACGGATTGTCCACCAAAAGCAACGGGCGATCGAGGCAACCGGCCAGCGAAGGATGCACGATGATGGCTGCGGCACGGCACTGTTCGAGCTTGCCCTGATATTTGGGATTGGTCAGGAACGAAATCTGTTCGGGGCCGGCGGTATCGAGCGGCGCCACTCCGGAGACAGTAAGAGAGGGGTCGCCAGAGACGGACCCCCCTACAAGTTCTGCCAGGATTGCCAGGGAGGTTTTTTCCCTGCGCTGTTCATGCATCGGCTTATTTTTCCTGCTGGTTGAAAACCTTGATCACTTCATCCGTCATATCGATGCTCTCATCCGCATAAACAATGGAGCTTTCCGTCTTTTCGAGAATCATCGTGTAACCCTCGCTCTTGCCGATATTCTGCGCGACTTCAAGCAGATCTTCCAGGATCTTGCGGGTGTAATCGGTATCCATCTGCTGCAGGGAGTCCTGGATATCTTTAGTAAACCTCTGGTAATCCTTGACCTTTTGCTGGTAATCCCGCTCCTTGACGTTGCGGGCCTCCTCGGAGAGCAGCATGGCCTGCTTCTCCAGGTCCTCCTTGAGTTTTTTCAGCTCTTCCTGACGGTCCTTGACCTCTTTATCATACGTCTGCACCTGCTCCTTGATCTTTTCTTTGGCTTCCTTGCCCGCCTCGGAGAGGTTCAAGGCTTTCTGCAGGTCGATATAAGCAATTTTCGGTGTTTCGGCCCATGCCGGGGAAACCGTCAGGCCGAGGCAAACCAGAAGGGCAATGACAAGCTGTTTCATGTAAAGTCTCCTTGAATATTTCTTTGACAGACAAATGAGTTGCCTAGAAAAAACGTCCGATCATGAAATCGAACTGCGAATCACTCTCGTAATCCCGCGGATCGAGATTGTAGCCATACTCGAAGCGCATCGGCCCTAAGGGGCTCAACCAGCGAATACCGACACCGGCACTGTAGCGCCAGGAGCCGAACTTATCGTCGTCTAGGTGGAAGTAGTCATCCCCCCAGGCGTTGCCGACATCGAAAAAGGTCACACCTTTCAGATTGAGATCCTTGTAGAGCGGAAAAATATACTCGATATTGACAAAAGCTTCTGTATCGCCACCAATGAATTCACCGTTTTTGTCACGCGGACCCACCTCACGGGATTCAAATCCCCGGATGGTGTATATGCCACCGAGGTAGAAGCGTTCATCGATCGGCACATCTTCGTCCTGCCACCTGTGCACGTATCCCAGGACCCCGCGCAGGGAGAAAACCGTGTCCCACTTCATCGGCCAGAACTGACGTGCATCGAGCACATATTTGCTGTAATGCTCGTCGCCGCCGAGTCCGGCAAACTCCCACATGGCCCTGAAATCAAGCCCGTCAGACGGATCGAGGCGGTTGTCGGTTGAATTATAGGTGTAAGTGGTTGTGACCGAGCTGACCGTCGATTCCCCTTCCTGTTCCTGGATGATGCTCGAGGCCAGCGGGCTGATATCATAGATATCTTTGGCCTCCAGGCGGTAGGTGCCGAGGATCCGCGAATATTCGCCGACCGGGTGACCGGCCTTGAGGGCGAACCCTTTGGCCCGGCGGCTGAAATCGTTCCATTCCCGCTCGGTCTGGTAAATCTCGGCGCCGACCGTCCAGAGCGTGTCGAGAAAGTAGGGATCGGTTAGTCCGAGCTGATAGGTTGAGCTCTCGCCACCGACTGAGGCCGCCAGGTTGAGACGCCAACCGCGACCGAGAAAGTTCTCCTGGGTAATCGAACCCTGAGCGACAAAGCCATCGACCGAGGAATATCCGGCGCCCACACTGAAAGTTCCGGTCGCTCTTTCCTCGACATTGACGTCAACATTCATTTTTTGCTCATCCGAGCCGGGACTGGTCTTGATATCAACCGCCTCGAAATAGCCCAGGTTATTGATGCGGACCTTGCTGCGGCGTAACTTCGAAGCACTGAAGAGATCCCCTTCGATCAGACGCATTTCCCGACGAATGACTTTGTCGCGGGTTTTGGTGTTGCCGGTAATGTTGATGCGTTCCACCGACACCTGGGGCCCTTGCTCGATATCGAGCATCACGGAGACGGTCCGATTCTGATCATCAGTGCGCGTCAGCGGAGTCACGTTGACATAGGCATAGCCGGCATCGGCATAAAGATCAGTGACCCGATCGACACCAGCACGCAATTCGGCCCGGGAAAAAATTTCTCCCGGCTGCAGTGCAAGCAGAGACAGAATCTCCCGTTTGCTCTGGACCAAATCCCCCTGGGCATCCACGGCACCGAGCGTATATTGCTCCCCTTCATCGATGTTGATCAGCACCAGCATGTGGCGTTCGTTGTCGACCAGACTAATGACCGGCTCCTGCACCCTGACGCGCACATATCCCTTGTTATAGTACAGATCGGCGATCCGGTCGAGGTCCTGGCGTAACAAGTTCGGGTCGTAGTTGCCCCGCCCTGTCAACCAGGAGAACATCCATTTCTCTCGGGTTTGCATGGCGTCTTGAAGATCATCATCGTCAATGACGCTGTTGCCGTCGAAACGGATATCCTTGATCCGAACCAGCTCTCCCTCTTTGATCCGGAAAGTCACCAGCGTCTCGTTTTTGTCGTTGACGTGGCTGTCGGCAGTCACCTGGGCGGCGTAATAGCCCTCCTGGGTGTAGACGTCCTTGACGCGCTCGACGCTTTGGGCCACCGCTAGCGGATCGTAAAGATCAGGCACCCGGAAGGTGATCACTTCCCGCAATTTGTCTTCATCAATCTCGTCATTGCCCTCGAAACGAATATTGCGCACCAGCGGACGTTCCTGAACCCGGAAGGTCAGAATCGATGCCCCGTCATCTGCGGTAGAAATCTCCGCCGTGACATCGGAGAACCGTTGCAGCTGATAGATATCACCGATCGCCGCATCGATTTCGGCTGCGGTCACCGCCTGTCCCGGTTTGATGCGCAGGGCATTCATAATCTCGGTGGTCTGAACCCGCTGGTTTCCTTCGATGAGGATATCGGCGAGCAGGTACTCCTGGGCTGCTGCCCAGACCGGTAAGGCCAGTGACAGGCAAAACAGCAGCGTCAGAACCCTCTTCAACATTTCAACTCCACTCCAGATCCTGTTGACTCATAAACCGGGTTATTATAGGAGATGATGATTTGCAGGTAAACCATAAACTGGCCTTTTCCATTGAGGAAAAACCCGTTAAATCAATACAATCTGACGGCCAACCAGCGGCCTGTCCAGCCAGCGTTTAAGCCGAATCGTGGATCCGGCCATCGACCATTCTGACGATCCGATCCATATGTCGCGCCACTTTCTCACTGTGGGTCACCACAATCACGGTCAAATCCCGCTCGCGATGCAGACGATCAAGCAAAGCGAGAATCTCATCGGAGGTGACACTGTCCAGATTGCCGGTCGGTTCATCGGCCAGCAGCAGACGCGGTGACATGACCAGCGAACGGGCGATCGCCACCCGTTGCTGTTCCCCTCCGGAGAGTTGACCGGGCTTGTGATCCAGGCGGTGCTCAAGACCGACGGCGACCAGGATGTCGGCCGCCTTCTGGCGAGCGATGGCTGGCGACTCGCGGGCAATCAGGGCCGGCATCATGACATTCTCGAGGGCCGTGAATTCCGGCAGCAACTGGTGAAACTGGAAGACGAAACCGATCGTTCGGTTGCGAAAGGCATCGAGCTGGGCCGGCGAGTAGCCGAAAATATCGGTGCCATCGAAAGCGACGTGACCATCGCTGGGTCGGTCGAGCCCTCCCAGCAGATGCATGAAAGTGGTCTTACCAGCACCCGAAGCGCCGACAATGGCGATCCGCTCACCGGCGTTGATCGCCAGGCTGACGTGGTTGAGAACGTCCACACGACCGCGGTCGGTGTCAAAGCTCTTGGCCAGCGCATGGACCTGAATCATCGGCTCACTCATAGCGCAAGGCCTCGGCGGGATCCATTTTCGCCGCCCGCCATGCCGGGTAGATCGTCGCCAGCAGCGAGATGACCATCGACACCACCACCACAGCGATCACATCACCGGTCTGAACCACCGAAGGAAAGTGGTCCATCCCGTAAACCGTCTGATCGA
This sequence comes from Desulfuromonadales bacterium, assembly GCA_037383085.1. GTDB lineage: Bacteria > Desulfobacterota > Desulfuromonadia > Desulfuromonadales > BM103 > JARRPG01. The sequence goes on from JARRPG010000020.1 coordinate 23,287, forward strand.
AAAGCTTGACCTTGAACAACCCCTCGAGGCCCTTGATGATCGGGTCGGCATTCTGGGCGATCAGCAAACCGAGCAGCGTGCCGAGGAGCGTCCCCAAAGTGCCGATGATCAAGCCTTCCAGGACAAAGATTTTAGTGATGCTGCGTGAGGTTGCGCCCATGGAACGCTGGATCGCAATGTCACGGTGTTTTTCCATCACCACCATGATCAGGGTGGTGGCAATGTTGAAGGCGGCCACCAGGACGATGATGCCGAGGACGATGAACAGGCCGAGTTTTTCCAGCTTGAGGGCGGCCAGAAAGGTTCCGAACATGTCCTCCCAGGACCGCACGACGTAGGGGAAATCATACTCCTCGGCCAGGCTGGCCGCGACCGGTGCGGCCTGATCGAAGTTGTCGACCTCGATCTCGACGCCGCTGACACCCGTGCCGAGGTCGAAAAACTGCTGCGCCTGCTGCAGGTCAACATAGGCAAAATAGGCGTCGATGAAACCACCGCGCTGCTTGAAAATGCCAACGATCTTGAACGGCTTCATCTTCGGAATCATGCCGAAGGGGGTGATGGTGAACATCGGCGGGATGACGTTGATCGTCTCGCCGACGGCAACGCCGAGCGATGTCGCGGTATCCAGACCGATCAGAATTCCCGGCCGGGACGCTTCCTTGTCAAACAGGGCCGTGGTGACATCGACCCCCTCCTCGGTCAAAAAGGCCTGGCGGAAGATCTTATTGCCCGGTGCGATCCCCTTGACATTTACAGCCGCAACGTTGCGCTGCGAGAGCAACATCGCCTCCTTGCTGATGAAGGGCGACGCGTCGACGACATGGGGCGAGACCGCGAGCGCCTGGGCCACCACCTGGTCCTGATTGGTCAGGACGTCACCGTGTTTCTGCACCAGGACGTGGGGGATGTTGCCGAGAATCTGCTGCCGGACCCCGTCATGGAATCCGGTCATGACCGCCAGCACCACGATCAGTGCCGCCACGCCAAGCGTGATCCCGGAAATCGAGATGAACGAAATCACCGAGATGAAGGTCTGTTTGCGCTTGGCCCGCAGATAACGCAGGCTGACGAAAAGTTCGTAGTTCATAGATTCCTGAAATGCGAAGCGCGATGCGCGAAACGCGAAAAACAACTACAATTCAAGGATATAACAGTGACAGATCTTTTTACTCCCGCTTCCCACCTCGCACCTCTCATTTCCCTTCCGGCCGCAGCTGTGGAAACAAAATCACGTCGCGGATCGACGGCGAGTCGGTCAACAGCATGACCAGGCGATCGATGCCGATGCCTTCTCCGGCCGTTGGTGGCAGGCCGTACTCGAGGGCCCGAATGTAATCCTCGTCCATGGCGTGCGCTTCTTCATCACCGGCTTCCTTCTCGGCCAGTTGCTTAAGGAAGCGGTCCCTTTGGTCATCCGGGTCGTTGAGTTCGGAAAAGGCGTTGGCCAGTTCGCGACCGACGACGAACAGCTCAAACCGGTCGACAACCTCCGGGTTGACGTCGTTTTTCCGCGACAGGGGCGAAACCTCGGTCGGGTAATGGGTGATAAAGGTCGGTTGCCACAGCTCCGGTTCAGCGACCGCGTCAAAGACCTCGGTCAGCAGCTTGCCGTGGCCGATACCGTCGTCCAGTTCCAGACCGAGCCGTCGGGCATAAGCCAGCAGTTGATCGCGATCGTCAAGCGTTGCCGCATCGATGTCGCCGTATTTGAGGATCGCCTCGCGGACCGTGAGCCGCTGCCAGGGCCGGCTCATATCCACATCACGCCCGCCATAGGACAATTGCAGGCTGCCGACCAACTCCCTGGTCACGTGACAGAGCAGATCCTCGGTCAGATCCATGAGATCTTCGTAGGTTGCATAGGCCTGGTAAAACTCCATCATGGTGAATTCCGGGTTGTGCTGGATCGAGATCCCCTCGTTGCGGAAATTGCGGTTGATTTCGAAGACCCGCTCGAACCCGCCGACCACCAGGCGCTTGAGATAGAGCTCCGGGGCAATGCGCAGAAACAGGTCCATCTTCAAGGTGTTGTGATGCGTGACGAAGGGTTTCGCGGTGGCGCCGCCGGCCAGCGGCTGCATCATCGGCGTCTCCACCTCGAGGTAATCCCGCGCCACCATGTATTCGCGAATCAGGGCAATCACTCGGCTGCGCTTACGAAACACCTCGCGCACGTCCGGATTGACCATCAGGTCGAGGTAGCGTTGCCGATAGCGGGTCTCGACATCGGTCAGACCGTGCCATTTCTCCGGCAGCGGCAGCAACGACTTGGTCAGCAGTTGAATCGTTTCGGCACGCAAAGACAGCTCCTCGGTCTTGGTCCGGAAGGGACGACCGGAAAGACCGACGATGTCACCGATATCGAAACTGCGGAACTGTTCGAAAGAGGCTTCGCCAACCTGGTTTCTGGCCACGTAGATCTGGATCCGGCCAGTGCGATCCTGCAACTGGATGAAGGCGGCTTTGCCGAAATCCCGCTTGGCCATGATGCGGCCGGCTAGGTGATAACATTTGTCGACGGCTTCGAGTGCGGCGGTATCGTCATCGGCATGTGCGGCATGAATGGCCGCGGCCGTGGCATCCACGGCAAAACCGTTGGCAAAAGGGTTGTGCCCCTGCTGGCGGTAGGTGTCGAGTTTGGCCCGCCGCTGGGCCATCAGTTCGTTCTGCGTATCAGAAGACATCAGGGTTCCTCGTCTTAACAGGCCTGCCCCGGCGCGATCATCCCTGCGGGCATCGGGGCCTTCGGCCAGGGGTTATTCTTTCAGCAGATACGCCTCGATAAAACCATCGAGGTCACCATCAAGCACGGCATCCGCGTTGCCGACCTCGTAGCCGGTCCGATGGTCTTTGACCATCCGATAGGGGTGCAGCACATAGGAACGAATCTGGCTGCCCCAGGCGATCTCTTTCTTTTCTCCGGCCAGTTCTTCAGCTTCGCTCTCTTTCTTCTCCATCTCCCTTTCGTAGAGCCGTGCCTTGAGCTGCTTCATCGCGGTGGCCCGGTTCTTGTGCTGGGAGCGCTCATTCTGGCAACTGACGACGATACCGCTCGGCAGATGGGTGATTCGGATCGCCGAATCGGTCTTGTTGACATGCTGTCCGCCGGCACCGCTGGCGCGGTAGGTGTCGACCTTGAGATCTTTTTCCTGGATATCGATATCGATGTCCTCCGAGATCTCCGGAAAGACGAAGACTGAACAGAATGAGGTATGCCGGCGTGCATTGGCGTCGAAGGGGGAAATCCGCACCAGACGATGAATGCCTTTTTCGGCTTTCAGGTAGCCGTAGGCATAGGGACCGGTGACGGTAAAAGTGACCCCTTTGGTGCCGGCCTCGTCACCGGGTTGATACTCGGTGATCTCGGCCCGAAAGCCTTTCTGCTCACACCAGCGAAGATACATGCGCAACAGCATCTCGGCCCAGTCCTGGGCTTCGGTGCCGCCAGCACCGGCGTTGATACTGACAATCGCGTTGTTGGCATCGTGCTCTCCCGAGAGCATCCGCGCGAACTCCATGCGATCGATGGTCTTTTCCAGGCCGGACAGCAGGCCACGGACTTCCGCCAGAGTCTCGGCGTCTTCGCCCTCTTCACCCAATTCGATCAGGACCTGGAGATCTTCACTCTCCCGGGCTGCCGACTGCCAGTCATCCACCGTTTTCTGCAGGGTTGTGCGCTCTTTCAAAACCTCCTGGGCCTGTTCATTGTCATTCCAGAAATCCGGCTGCGCCAGTTCGGCTTCCAGCTCGGCGACACGCTCCCGCTTGCTGTCGATGTCAAAGATACCCCCTCAGCTCGGCGAGCTTGTCCTGGAGGTCCTTCAGTTTAGTCACTTCTTCACGAAACATGATCCTCTCCATGCATCTGTCGGTCGAACGGCGAATTATAACCGCAGTGCGTCCGCCCGACAAGTAAACTCTCAGAATTGCTCTCTGCCAGCGGGCGCAACACCGGTAGCTCCCGCAAGGGGAACCGAACCGACCGACACCGCGCCGGGCCGTCGCCCGATTCTTATCCCTGCAGCCGCCGTCGCGTCTGCAGCAGCCAGAGGATGCTGATGACGAGAAACAGCCCCGGCACCAGGTCCCCCATGTGCGCATAGAGCCCCGGCCGAGCGCCGAGACCGATCTGGCCGGGCAGATAGGCCGGTACAAACAGGTCCGTCTGATCAACAATCCGGCCGGATGGAGCGATCAGGGCGGTCACACCGGTATTGGCCGCCCGCGCCAGCCACACCCGGTTTTCGATCGCCCGAAACCGGGCCATCGCCAGATGCTGCCAGGGTGCCGAGGAATCGCCGAACCAGGCATCGTTGGTGACGTTGACCAGCAGGTCGCTGCCCTGGTTGACGTAATCGCGCGCCAGTTCGGGGAAGATCACCTCGTAGCAGACCAGTACACCCAACCGGTGGTCCTTAAGCGCTAACGGATTGATCGTCCCGGGAGAGAAGTCGCCGATGCCAACGACGATCTTGTCGACAAAGGGCAACAACCTGTCCAGCGGCACATATTCACCGAAGGGCACCAGGTGAACCTTGTCGCTGCGACCCTGAACCTGCCCCGCGGGTGAGAGCAGGAAGGTGCTATTCAGATAGCGGATGCCGCTGGGGTCCCTCTGGTAGGCGGGACTGCCGAAGAGCAGAGAGACCCCGGTCTCCACCGGCAATTTCGTCACCATCGTGCTGAGGATCCCGCCATCCTGGAAATAAAAGGGCACGGCCGCTTCCGGCCAGATAATCAGGTCTTTGGCCCCGGCCCGTTCGGCACGCAGGGACAGATCGCGGTAGGTCCGAACGGTCTTTAATTGATTTTCCGGGCGCCATTTCAATTCCTGGGGAATGTTCCCCTGGATCAGAGCCACATCCAGGGTCGTGTCTCGGTGCTCCAGGTCCTGGCCGAGTCGCCAGAAACCGTAACCGGTATTGAGACCGATCAGGATCAGCGTGACCAGAACGAACCGGCCGGGAACCGCGGCCATGCGTCGAGACCAGAGAGCCTGAAGGCTCATTGCGATCACGGCATTTGCCAGCAGGATCAGGTAACTGAGGCCGTAGACACCAAACAGGTCGGCGGACTGAATCATCGGCAGCCAGGCCTGCTGCGAGTAACCGAGCGTGGCCCAGGGGAAACCGGTCAGCAGGTAGGCCCGCGCGAATTCCAAGCCAACCCACAGAACCGGCAGGGTCATGGCGACGGGGTAATCGCGAAACTCCAACAGGCGGCTGGCGGCCCAAGTTGCCGTGCCCCAGTACAGGGCCAAATAAGCGCACAGCAAGAGTGCGAGGAATACGGAAACGACCAGCGGCAGGTGGCCGTAGGTTGTCATGACGATGTTCAGCCAGTACAAGGTGACGGCAAAGAACACCAGGCCGGCGACGAAACCGCTCTTGAAGGGACGCCGGGGCATGACCAGGATCAGCGGAACCAGGGCCAGCCAGGCCAGCCAGGGCAGGTCCGGCAGCGGGAAGGCGCAAGCCATCAACAGACCGGAAATGGCACTGGCCCACGTGGTTCTGTCAGGCAGAAAGCGTCTCATTTAGTCTTTACTGTCGCTGTCCTCAGGCAGGGCGCGCCAGACCCGGACCATGCCGATCCGGCGTTCGTCGGAATCCTCGACCATCATGACCAAGCCATTATCGGTGACCTTTTCACCGGCCTTCGGCACATTGCCCAGGAGATGGAAGAGGTAGCCACCGACCGTGTCGAATTTCTCGCGGGGGATCTTGATGTCATAATACTCCTCGAGTTCCTCGACATTGGTCCGGGCATCGACCAGCAGGGTGCCATCGTCCTGCGGTTGCACCCAGTCGTCTTCGACGTCATATTCATCCTGAATATCGCCGATGATTTCTTCGATCAGGTCCTCGATGGTAATCAGTCCGGACGTTCCGCCGTATTCATCGACGGCAATCGCCATGTGCACGCGCCGGGTGCGAAAATCGAGCAGCAGATCTTCGATCCGCTTGGTTTCGGGGATAAAGTATGGCGGCCTCATGACCGCGGACAGGCTCAGGGTGTCGTCGCTGGCGCCCCAGTGACGCAGCAGATCCTTGGCATAGACGACGCCGACGATTTGATCCATGGAGCCCTCGTAAAGCGGCACCCGGGAATGACCGGATTGGATGATCAGGGTCAGAAAATCGGTCAGTGAGGCCTCTGCCGAACAACAGATCATGTCGGTACGCGGCACCATCACCTCGCGCACGATGGTATCGCCGAACTCGAAGATCGACTGCAGCATGTCGCCTTCCGATTCGTTTAAGATCCCCTCTTCCTCGGAACTGTTGATCGCTTCCTGCAGTTCCTTTTCGGTCAGCGCCCGTGCGCGCCCGCCCAGCAAGCGGCCGAGGTTCTCCAGCCATGAGTTCTGTTTCGAAATCTTCTCTTCGTCCACCGCGATGCGTATCCTTCCTTTAAAATGTTGTGTGAAAGGCCAAATGAATCATAAACGTGGTCAGGATACCGACCAGACTGCCGGCGATCACTTCCCGGAACGTGTGAATGTGCAACAAAACCCGACTGTGAGCCACCAACCCGGCCAGCAGCCAGCCAAGCAGGATCACCAGGATACCGACATCGGCAAAAGCCAGCGAGGTGGCCACTGAAAACGCGACCCCGGCATGACCGCTGGGCATGCCGCCGTGCAAGGGGGAGCCACGGCCGATCCGGGCCTTGACCAAAACCACCAGCAGCACCACGATGACCACGGAAATGATCGCCAGATTACCGGTGGAGTGCATGTAATCGGGTCGGATGGTCAGGGCATCGCTAAACAGGAAGCGCGAGACCGCCAGGTAGCCCAGCATCAGGGCCCCGACACTGGCCAGCAGGACAGCCCCGGCGGCCACATCTTTGGCCCGCTGGGCCAGAGGATGGAATTCCGGTGAGGTGAGATCGACGAGGACTTCGATCGCGGTATTGACCAGTTCGGCGAACAGGACCAGGGTGATGGCCAGGGCCAGCAAAGCAAACTCATGCAAGGTCAGTTGCAACGCCAGGGCCGCGACCAGCACCAGGATGGCGGCAACCAGATGGAAGAACATGTGACGTTGGGTTTTTGCCGCCCAGAGGATTCCTTCGATGGCACAATTGAAACTGCCGATTAATCCGCTGGGCTTGGTCGGCTCAGTCTTCATGTCTCCAGAAACTCTTTACGGATCAGAGCAAAGATCTCGCTTTCTCGCCTCTCCATGCGTTCGGCATCGGACGCACTGCCCCGTTCATGATCGTAGCCGAGCAGATGGAGGATGCCGTGCAGCAGCAGGAAATACAGTTCGCTCGCAAAGGAGGTGCCGGCCTCGGCCGCATCCCGGGCCGCCGTTTCGGCCGAAATCACCACATCGCCCAGCACCTCCGGCTGCACCCCGGCCCCCTCGCCTTCCTGCATGGCGAAGGCAATGACATTGGTCGGGCGATCTCTGTCGAGATAGTCGCGGTTGATCTCCCGGATGGCCGCATCGTCGACGATCAGCACGGACAACCGGGCCTCAGGACATCCCAAGGCGTTTAAGATCGTCTTTGCTACCTTTCGCAGGGCGACTGTCCCGATCTTCTGCCGGCTCTGGCGGTTGTCGATCGCGATCCTCATTCTTGCTCCTGGTCTTGTCCAGCACCCGTTCCTTGCTGACCGGCTCGGGGTAATCGACCCGATAGTGGAAAATGCCGCCGAGAACGATATTGAAGCTCTTGGCGATGTTGTGAATGTCCTTCAGGGTCAACTCGCACTCGTCGAGCTGGCCGTCGATGAAAATATTGTTGATGATCTTCTGCACCATCCCCTGCACCCGGGCCGGGTTGGGGTCGGTGAGCGTCCGGCTGGCGGCTTCGATGGCATCGGCCAGCATGATCAGAGCCGCTTCCCGGGTCTGCGGTTTCGGCCCGGGATAACGGTAATCGCGTTCATCGATATGTTCGACGCCGGGATCAGCCTTTGTTTTGGCCCGGTCATAGAAGAATTTCATCAGGCTGGTGCCATGATGCTGGCGAATGATATCGCCGATCAACCGGCCCAGGCGATTCTCGCGGGCCATCTCGACACCGTCCTTAACGTGGGCCATCAGGATCAGGGAACTCATCGACGGGGCCAGTTTGTCGTGCCGGTTCTCCTGGCCACCGATATTCTCAATGAAATAAAGCGGTTTCTTGATCTTGCCTATATCGTGGTAGTAAGCGGCCACACGGACCAGAAGCGGGTTGACGCCGATATTCTCGGCGGCGGCTTCGGCCAGGTTGCCGACGATGATCGAATGATGATATGTGCCCGGCGCCTGGATCATCAGCTCCCGCAACACCGGATTGTTCATGTTGGCCAGTTCGAGCAGCTTGATGTCGGTGGTGTAGCGGAACAGCGACTCCACCAGGGGTACCAGGCCGGTCACCATGACGGCAGCCGCCAGGCCGCCGGTCAGACCGAAGAGCAGCTTGTAAACCAGTTGCAGGTCGAAGGGGTTGCCGGTCATCAGGTGCATGGCGATCAGCAAGCCGAAATTGAACATGCCCAGCCGGACCCCGGCCCGAAACAGCGAGGACCGTTCGTTAACCTGCCGTACCCAGTGAGCCCCCGCCAGGCTGGTCAGGAAGGCAAAGACCGTAATTACGAAACTGTTGCCAAACAAGGAGCCGGTCACCACCGCGGTGAGGATGGCGAAGACCAGCGAGATCTCCGAATTCAGGACGATCCGCACCAGCATGGTGCCGACCGCGAAGGGAAAGAAGTAATAGTAGGCGTTGTGCTCGACATAGGGGAAGGCACTGCCCAACGCCGTCGAAATGAAGATGGAAATCTTCAGGACCAGGACGTGCACGACGAAGACCGCGACCAGAAAAGCCAGGTCCCGGTTGTCTGGACGGTACTTACGGATATTGCGCCGGGCAAAGGTGTGCGTGACAAAGATCAGCAGAAAGCAACTGAGCAGCATTCCGGCAGCATTGCGCCACAGGGAGACGCTGCGATTGGCGTCCTGCAGCGCCACCAGACGCTTGAGTTGGTTCTCTGAAATCCGGTCCCCTTCGCGGACGATCATTTCGCCTTTCTTGACCTGGATCAGCACCGGCTGGATATCCTCACGTGCCGCTTTTTTGCGGGCCTCGGTCTCGTTCTGGTTGAAGGAGATATTCGGCCGCAGCATCGGTGTGAGCAATTCGCGCAAGGCCTGCTGCTGCCCGGCCTTGACGTCCAGATCAGCGATCGCCTGCTGGAGGGCATCCTGCAGCTGGCCGATGCCGATAACCTCTTCGCTGCCGTTATCGCTGAATTCCTGCTGGGTATCGAAATGGCGGAAGATGATGCCCTTCGGCCGGTCCGCAGCGAAAAGCTTGAGATTGCCGGCCACCTTTTGCCGATAAAGCTGTGCCAGCAGCTGTCTGACCAGCGCCGGACTGCCGTCCTGTCGGGCCAGCGACTGCAGGGCGCTGAACTGGGACGGTTCCATCGCGAGGCCGAAGCGCGACTCCAGATCGGCCATCTGCTGTTCAATCGGAATGTCGCGTTCCTCGGCGGCTCGCAGCGAAGCAAAAACCTGGCTCACCTGGCCGGCGATCGCCTCACCGGTCGCCGGATCGTAATCGTAGAGATGGGCAACGGCGCGTTCCGCCTCGTTGCGGCGCTGTTCGGTCAGGTCGGCGTCCGGAATCAGCAGGTCGCGGGGCGCCTTGATATCCCGGGGGGCAATATCACCGACCGCAAATTCGGTCGGGGTCAGAACACCTTTGGGGACGATAATCAAGGTCAGCAGAGCCACCAGGGCCAGCAACAGGAAAATCCGCTGGAACCGTTCATCGCTCTTGCTCAGGGTCGGCTGCGAGTGACGAAAGCCCGGTTTCTGACTGCCGGTACTCTCCGTTTTTGGGTCCGTTTTCGGCATAACTGATTCCGCAATTCGGCCGCTGCTAGGCGCCGGCCGTTTGGGCCTCATAGGCCCTGACAATGGCCTGAACGATGGGGTGCCGGACCACATCCTGGTCCGTGAAGGATACGAAGCTGACCCCCCGGACATGGCCGAGAACCTCCATCGCCTGCACCAGTCCGGAAATGCGGCCGGCCGGCAGGTCGATCTGGGTGATGTCGCCGGTGATCACGGCTCGGCTGCCAAAGCCAAGGCGGGTCAGAAACATCTTCATCTGTTCGGTGGTGGTGTTCTGTGCCTCGTCGAGAATGACGAAGGCATCGTTGAGCGTGCGCCCGCGCATAAACGCCAGCGGGGCCACTTCGATGACGCCATGGTCGATCAGGGCCTGGCCGCGGTCGAAGTCCATCAGGTCATAGAGGGCATCGTAGAGCGGTCGCAGGTAGGGATTGACTTTCTCCGCCAGGTCGCCGGGCAGAAAGCCGAGTTTTTCACCGGCTTCCACCGCCGGGCGCACCAGGATGATGCGGCTGATTTCCTTCTTCTTCAGCAGCGCCACCGCCATCGCCATGGCCAGGTAGGTCTTACCGGTGCCGGCCGGGCCGATGCCGAAGACCACGTCGTCTTTGCGCATGGCATCGAGATATTTCTTCTGGGCGATCGATTTCGGCGCAATCGCCCGGTTGCGCGAGGAAACCGTGACGGTGTCGAGGAAAATGTCGGTCAGGTGAGCGGAGGCGTCCTGCCGGAGGATGCGATCGGCATACTCGATATCCGGCGGCCGCAGGGCAAAGCCCTTAGCAAGCAGACCGGCCAGCTCTTCGAGCATCCGCATGGCCCGGGGCAGGCTGTCCTGCGGACCCTCGAGGAGAGCCGTGGTGCCCTTCGAACTGAGCCGCACTCCGGTGAGGCGTTCAATCTGTCGCAGGTGACGGTTTTGTTGCCCGAAGAGGGCGTGTGCCATCGTCGGGTCGGTCGGCTCGAAACTTTGCCGATGGAGATGTTCGTCCAAAAAACAAACCTTTATGTAGGGTTTTTTGCGCTCCCTAAAATACCACCATGATTCATCGAAATCAATTGCGTCGCCGATCGGGGTCTGCGACGCCGGGAAAAAGGGTTCCAATTTTGCCCTGATGTGCTATAAAAGGGCCGCGCAAACCGCGTTCATACACCAAATCATTCCTTTGTGCAAGGGGGTCGTCATCATGAGTGAAATTATCGATATCTATGCCCGAGAAATTCTCGATTCACGTGGCAACCCGACCGTCGAAGTCGAGGTTTACCTGGAAAGTGGCGTCATGGGACGGGCCGCGGTGCCGAGCGGTGCCTCGACCGGCGAGCGTGAAGCGCTGGAACTGCGCGACGGTGACCCGGAGCGCTACCTCGGCAAGGGCGTGCAGAAGGCGGTGACGCATGTCAACGAAGTGATCACCGAGGCGCTGATCGGCTGGGAAGCCACCGACCAGACCGGCATCGACCGCAAGCTGCTGGAGATGGACGGCACCGATTTCAAGAGCAACCTCGGCGCCAACGCCCTGCTGGGAGTCTCCCTCGCCGTGGCCAAGGCTGCGGCTGAAGAGTCCGGCCTGCCCCTTTACCAGTATCTGGGCGGCACCAACGCCAAGGAGCTGCCCCTGCCAATGATGAACATCATCAACGGCGGCGAGCACGCCGACAACAACGTCGACATCCAGGAATTTATGATCATGCCGGCCGGTGCTGACTCC
>JARRPG010000021.1:0-93967 GCA_037383085.1 Desulfuromonadales bacterium
TCCTTGGCAGGGCCGGTGCCGGCGCCCTGATCCGTGGTCCCGGTCTGGTTGTCCAGGTAAGTGGCCATGGCGGTAATCTCTTCGGCCGTCAGAGTGAGGCCTTGGTAATGACTGATACCATTGCCGAATTTGCCAGAGACTTTGGCGCCGTCACCGGCCAGATTATAGACGTTGGTAGTGGTTCCAATGTTATGACACCCGGCACAATCGGCGGTGAAGATGGCCTGTGCGTCTGGCGTGCCGGTGGCCGGCGGTGCGGTGGTGCCGCCAGTGTAGAAGCTTCCAGCGATGGTGGGGGCATCCGCCAGGGCATCAGTCGCAATCTGGTCGATGGTCGTGGTTGGCACAGTGACGCTGCCAGCAGCAACTTGCTCCTTGATCCGTCGGGCGACGTTCCTATTCATAATGGCCGCCGTTTTGGCCAGATCACCGACCGTGAAGCCAGTCCCTAAAGTCCCAACCAACTCCTGGTAAATGATCGGGTTGAGGTTCTTTTTGACAACTTTGGCGATATCGTTGAAAGCAACTGGGTGGGGTGCCGCGGTGGCTGCGTCACCATAATTGAAATCCTGGTTGGCAACCATGAAAGTATTGACCGCCATATTGGCCTGCAACAAGACCAGGTCGGCATCGGTCACATTGCCGGTTCTGTTCATTAAACCGGCCATCGGGTCGGTGTAAAGATCGTTGACGCTCAAGCCGCCGAAACCAGCGCTCTGCAGCATCTGCACGACTGCCGAAGGAGCCATGCCGTTGGCCAGCAGGGTGGTCAGCGGCGAAACGACGACGGGCTCGCTGTCACCAGCAAAGACCTGGCGCTTGATCACACCTTCATAGGGAGCATTGGCATGCTGTCCCTTTTCCGTGTTCTTGATTTGAATGATCGAACCATCGGTGAGGGCGTTGTCGAAAGCGAAGGCCCCATTTGCATCCGACGGGGAAGAGGTGCTCTGGATCACCGACTGACGATCTGCCGAGAGTTCGTCAAAATGAGCGTTGACAATATAGGGGTCAACGGCAACACCTTGCGTGATTGTCCCGGTGGCGGCTGCATCGGCCGCAGTATCACCGCCGCCACCGCCGCTGCAGAATGTCCCTGATGGTGGCAGTCATCAGGCTTTTTCGCAGGTGTTGCGATCACGATCAGGTCCAAGATGTTTCCTTCCCTGATCGTTCCTGAGAGATGAATCGGCAGATAGAATGAATGAAAATTCGCATCATAAAGATTGACGTTCTCAAAGCAATTTGTTTGCCAAAAGTGGCACACTTCATCTTTTGGTACCCTGATTGACAAAGATAATAGATAGATAGCCCCTGTTAAAAATAACCAATAAGGTAATATTTAAAAGCCCGTCGCGCCTATTGTGTGTTGCGTTTCCATAAGATCGTCTCGATTTTGCAACAGCTTGCCCGGATTGCGATTCTGCCAACGGGGTTCCCAAAAGGACCGGTCAGGCTTATTGCTTCCGCAGTGAAACGGGGCGCTCTTCGCTTCTTGGCGAAGCCTTCTGTTTAAGCGTATTCAACCGTTCTTCCAGTGAAACGAGATAATCCCGATTGCATTTTTTACATCTCGCTAAGGTCGATGCTTTGAATTGGTAACGGGCATCAAAAAAATCACACATGGGCGTCTCGTTCATTTGCTCGCAATGGGCACACGCTGTGTGGATCGATCCGGCATCAAACATTTTCAGCCATCCTCAGCAAGAGCACGATCTGCTCAAGCGTCCCTGCGTGTTTTGGGAGCAACGATTTCCGACTCAGGAGTCGAACCCTTAACAGAAAGCAAAATATTCATCACGACGAGGGGCCTTCCCGAGCTCTCAAATGATGAAACCATTCGCGTACAGCTCGAATATAGCCCCTGCGATGATTGTGAATATTATCGACATCAAGCTGAAAATTTAATGTGACAACCCGTAAAAAATCTCCCGTTAATCCACGAGAGCTGACTGCGTAATCACACAGAATCCCATTCTCCATGAGTAACACGATTGTGTCTGGGATGAGGGGTTCTTTGGGTCCGAGAATGAATAGGTGGTGAGGAATGATGCGTTTGATGGCAGGAGGATGGTCTTTTGTTAAGAGAGGCCCGAGCAAAAAAGGTGGGGAAGCAAAAAGTCTTTCACCGGATTGTGTTAAGAATCCCGATCCATCTCAATCCTCTGAATGCTCGCCAGGATAGAGCCTGGGCAAGCCAGAAGGTTGTTTCGGTTTGATATCATGGCGCCATTCGGCCAGCCGTTCTGCCAGACACTGGCCACTCCAGGCCTCGGGACTGTCGCCATACAGGCAGCGATCAAGGCTTTCAAGCTCCGCGCGGATCTCAGCGGGCATCGTGCTGAGCAGGTGCTCGTAGCTGCCGCCGCGACCTTTCGGATCCAGAATTTGACTCCATCGCACCAGCATCTGCCGGGTGGCCTGAGGATCATTTCTGCGGGCGGCCTCAATGACCGCGCGGCGGGCCGTTTTCTCTGATGCCGGGTTGTCGTCATCGGATTTCGACTTCGGCTCTTGCCGCCGGCGACGCCGGTTGATCAGCAGGACCAGGGTGATCACCCAGGCGCCAGCCAAGGCCAGGCTCAGCCAAGGCCAGAAGCCGGTCGCCGTCGGTTTCATTTCCGGTTGTTTGGGCTCAGCCGAGGCGGGAGCCGAGGGTGGCATCGACGCGGCGGTGCCGGCAGCTGGCGCGACCTCGACCGTCACGGCCTCGATCCTGGCGGTTCGCCAGTGGCCTTCAGAGACATCCCACCAGTCCAGGTCGAATGCAGGCAGCTGATAACGGCCGGGATGCAGGGGAACCAGACTGATCGACTGTTCAACCACGCCTGTGATGCCATTTTGGGCGGGCTTGTCCTGACGGGCGGCCGGGTCGAGGTAGATTTTGAAATCCGCAGGCACATCGGGTTTCAGCTCCGGCAACTGTTCCGAGAGGACGCCCTCGGCACGCAACCGCAGGGTTCGGGTCGCCGGTTCGCCGACGACCAGCGGTGGCACCTGTTGTTGCCAGTCATCCTGCAACGTGACCGCGGTGGCAGGAATCCAGGGGCGTTTGGCCAAGTCTCCTGGCAGAGGCGCCACCGACACCGACAGCGGCAGCGACCTGATGCGGACCGTCATGCCCTGCTTGCCAAAGGGATCGAAGCGGTTGGGACCACCGGCAACCATCCCGTTGTACTGCAAGGGCGGAATCCGCATTTCGCCGCTTTCCTGCGGAAAGAGGGCATAGTCACGTTCCAGGACCTGATAGAGGACACCGTTGTCTCGCTTCTCATGTTTGACCACCCCCGGGCCCAAAGGCCTGACCAGGGCATGCACCCCTTGCGGTTGCGGATCACTGAGCTGCCCCTCCGGCAGGCCGACCCGGAGGGCGAGACGCACCCTGAGCAGCACCTGGCCCATGACCGCGGTTTGCTGTGGGACAACTTCGGCCTCGAGTTGGACCTGCTCATCAACCGGTAACAGGAGAGAAGAGCGGTCCTTGACCTCGATGGAGAGGGGCTGGGAACACTCCTGTTCGAAACAGACGGGCGGAATCTGCAGCGGGCCTTGCCGGCGTGGCCGCAGCGTCAGGCTATAGACTTGCGAACGGCTCTCTTTGCCATTGACAATCCGCCGCTGGCTGTTTTGCGAGCGGCCGAGGATCTCCCAGTTTTCCTGTAAAGGGCCGAAATCCGGTTGCGTCTCGGGAATATCGTCGAGTCGAATCTGTAGCAGCAAGCTTTCACTGACCGCGATACGATCCCGGCCGGCCACCGCCTGAACGGTTAGGGCTGCTGCCGAACTGGTCCAGAGTGTCCAGATCAACAGACAGAGAAATATTTCAGGCCATCTATTTACCATGATCGCTCCGATTCGGATTGTCGTCCGCGCTGGCGGTACTGATAAAGGAACTTGCGCCGCATCAAACCACCCGGGTCATCCGGGATTTGCTGCAGCAGCAGCTGCGTTTCGCGCTGCTCGGCGGTCTCGGTGGTGGTTTTCGGCTGCTCGGCAGCTGTTACGGTTTCACCGGCTGACTGGTCGGCCGGCTCATCCCCGGTCATGGCCTGGACTTTTTCGGCCGGTTGTGAGGACTTCTGCCGCTCTTCTCCCACCGCAGCCGGCTGCTCGGCGGCACCTTCTTCCTGTGAGGGGTCATCTCCCTCCTCAGAATCGGTCTGCTGCGAAGGTTCGCCACTCGGAGGGACGGGGGCCTCGGAGAAGGATCTCGGGTTTTGTGAGGCATTGTCCTGTCCTTCGGGGGGTTGCTCCTGCTTCTTGCCTGCCTGGCCGTCCGGTGATTTTTGCTGTTGTTCTTTACGCAGAGCCTCTTCGACCATCTCCTTGTTGATCCTAGCGTCGGCGTGCGCCGGTTCTCTCTGCAGGGCCTGTTGGTAGGCTTTGAGGGCCTCCGGCAAATGGCCGGCTTTCGCCAGGGCATTGCCCCTGTTGTACCAGTCGTCAGCGGTTTGCGGGTTCTCCAGTTGCTTGCTGGCCGCTGCAAATTGCTCGGAACGATACAGCGCCGCCACTTTCCAGCGGGGGTCGGTAAACTGTTCTGCCGCTTGCTGGAAATTGCCTTGTTTAAACGCCTGGTAGGCCTGCTGATCAGGCGTTTGCCAGAGATCTGCCCAAGCAAAGGCGTTGGCGTTCGACGGGGCCAGCAGCACGAGGCTCAAGACCAGCAGCCAGCCGCGACGAAACGCCAATGCCGCCAGCAGCGTCAGCGGCCAGAGCAGCCAGATGCCTTCTTCCCGCCAGCGGTCACCCGTTGATGCAACCAGAGGGTTGGCCGGCTCCTCGCGGTTTATGTGGCGATCATCCAGACCTTGCAGAAGTGCCCGCCAATCACTGTCATCGACACCGATTGTCCGGTAGCTGCCGCCACCGGCGTTGGCCAGTCTGCGGAGTCCCGACGGGTCAAGCCTGGGAATGACCAGCGTTCCCCCGGCGTCTTTCAAAAAACCACCTCCGGGGAGAGGGACCGGCGCCCCTTCGCGGCTGCCGACGCCAAGCACCGCCAGCTCAAAGCCCTGCTTGGCCAGGAGTTTGGCCGCGTTGATTGCTGCAGAGGGCTGATCCTCGTCAGTGACCAGCAGAATTCTCCCCGACTTGACTCCGGCCTGCTGGAGGAGATTGAGGCCGCGCTCGATCGCTGCCGCCGGGTCGCTGCCTTGGGCCGGCATGATCCCCGGTTCGAGGCTTTTCAACAGGGCTTCAATGGTGTGCTGGTCTTCCGTCAGGGGCGTGACGGTAAAGGCATCGGCAGCGAACACGATCAGGGCGGTTTGTCCTTCCTGGCGCTGCCTGAGCAGGTCTTCGATCTTCAGACGGGCACGCAGGAAACGGTTTGGCTTCAGATCATCGGCCAGCATCGAGCGCGACAGGTCGAATAAAATGACCAGTGCCGACTGCTGGCGGAATAAGGGCTGTGGCCGTTCCTGCCAGGCCGGACCCGCCAAGGCCAGGATGGCCAACAACAGGCCTGTCGACAACAGCCAGAGGGGCCAGTTGGCTCGGCGCACCGAGCGGCCGAGCAGCATATGCGGCAACAGTTCAGGATCGCACACCGCTTGCCAGCTGCGGCTGCGCAGTTGACGGCGGGCCAGCCAGAAAATCAACAGCAGTAGGATCGGCAGGGCCAAAAACCAGGCCGGGCGCAGAAAGTGAAAGTCACTCATCACAGACTCCTCACTGTTCGCTGCTGCAGCAGGATCAGCATCAGCGTGGCGACCAGAGCGAAAGCCAACGGCCAGGGGTAAAGCTCGCTGATCGGCCGGAACACCTGACGTTCCTGCTCCACCGGTTCGAGGCGATCCAGGTCCGCATAAATTTCGGCCAACTGTTCGGTGTCGTGGGCCCGAAAGTAGCGTCCGCCGGTCGTTGCGGCGATCGCCTGTAGCGTGCCTTCATCCAACTCCGTCGCCGGTCTGATGCGCGAGAAAAACAGCAGCCTGCGCTGTGTTTCGGCATCGGCACCGATGCCGATCGTGTAAATTTTCAGGCCCGCTTCGGCGGCGATCTCAGCCGCTTGCATCGGCGTCAGCCGACCCGCGGTATTGGCCCCGTCGGTGAGAAGAATCAGTACCTGTCGGGTTCCTTGTGCTTCTCTGAGACGTTTGACGGCCAGCCCGATGGCGTCGCCGATCGAGGTTCGCTCACCGGCCATCCCCAAGGCGGCTTCATCGAGCAGCTGGCCAAGCGTGCGGCGGTCGAAAGTCAGCGGAGTTTGCACATAAGCCTGCTCACCGAACAAAATCAGCCCTAAGCGATCTCCGACCCGGCGCTGGATGAACGCTCCGGCAACTTCTTTAAGTGCCGTCAACCGATCGACAGGTTCGCCGTGAAGCAGAAAATCACGGACCTGCATACTCCCGGAAAGATCGACGGCCATCACCAGGTTGCGGCCGCTGACCGGCATTTCGATCGGTTCACCGAGCCATTGCGGTCGCGCCGCCGCACCGATCAGCAGCAGCCAGCAGCAGAGGGCCAGCAGCCGCTGCCAAGTGCTTCTGGTGTGGCCTTTCTGATCGGTGATCTTGTGGAAAGGTGCCAGGCTGGGCACCCAGAGGGCGGCCTCTTCAGCCGCCAGTGCCGGTGGCCAGAACCTGTAGATCGCCCAGGGCAGGATCAGCAGAAGCAGCGCCCAGGGCCAGGCAAAGTGTATCATCGGTTCCTCCCTCGACATCTTGGTTGAGGAGGAAGCGTTTTCAGCCAACGCCGGCACAGGGCAATCAGCGCCGCGTTGTCAACCTGGGGCTCGGCCCGGTAAGGGGCATCCAGCAGGCAGCGGCCGACACCGGTAGTAAAAGGACGGCCCGACAAGGGACGATCCAGAAATTCCAGCCAGCTTTGTCCGGTGAGCCCGGCTGCATGCGGCGGATAGTGGCTGATCACGGCCTGGCGCAGCAGGCAGGAGAGGGCCGCCGGCAGCTGCGGATCGGGCCTGCGGGCCAGGGCCTTCAGACGGGCCAGGGCCAGGCGCTGCAGACGGCGTCTTTGCCAAGACCTCCAACCGAAATAAACAGCGGCCAGCAGTAAACCGAACAGCAGCCACCAGCCGATCGCCGGGGGCCAGCTGCCAACTGCGGGGGGCAGGTGAATATCGCGCAGCGGCAGGTCAACGGGCATTTCGTCCTCTCCAGTCAGGACCAGCGAGGCAGCCCAGGGGATCACCATTGGTGGGCAGCTGCAGCAGTCGGCAGCCCTGGCGACGGCAGAAATCTTCCAGCCGTTTTTGTCGCTCAGTAAAATTCTGCCGGTAACCCTGCCGTGCTGTCCGGTCGCCGGTGGCGATTGTCAGGTCGCGTTCACCGTCGCTCACGCGGTAGGTCCCGGCTGGCGGCAGTTCGGTTTCCAAGGGATCGAAGCAATGCACCAGGGCCAGTTCACAATGACGTGTCAGGAGCGCCAGTTGCTGTTCGACCCGCTCGTCCCATTGACTGAAATCGCTCAACAGCCAGATCAGGCTGGCCGGGCGCACGACCCGCTGCAGGCGCTGCAGGGTGACGGCAAAGCGCTGTTGCGGAACAAAGGGTCGATGGCGAGACTGTTGCCAGGCCGGGGCTGTCACCATCTGCCGTAACAGCTCCAGAACCGCCTTTTTACCGAGTTGGGGGCGCAAGTCACGGTTGTCTTCTTCAGAAAAGAGAAAGCCACCGATCCGATCCCCCCGCGCCGCCGCCTGCCAGGCGAGGAGCGCCGCCAAGCAGGAGGCCTGGACCGCTTTGAAGCGGCCGCGGGTGGCGAAGAACATCGGCCGTCGGTAATCGAGGGCAATCAGCACCGGGCGTTCCCGCTCTTCGTGAAACAGTTTGGTGTGGACCTTGCCGCGGCGTGCGGTGACCCGCCAGTCGATGCATCGCACATCGTCTCCCGGCATATAGGCGCGCACCTCGGCGAAGGCCATGCCACGGCCGCGAAAGCGGCTGTGGTAAGCACCGTGCTGATCGGCCAGATGCCTGCCGGTTGGACGGTCGGCCGGCAGCAGACGATCCCCCAGCGCAATCAGTTCGGCCAGATCGACCGTAACCGGTGACCCCGTTGCTGGTGAGACTTTGCCGCGCATCAGGGCACCGGCACCCGGGCGATCAGCTCGCCAATCAGCTGGTCGACCTGCATGCCGCCGGCTTCCGCCTCATAGCTGAGGATCAGGCGGTGTCGCAGCACTTCGAAAGCCAACTGCTGAATGTCTTCAGGCAGGACATGATCACGTCCCGCCAGCCAGGCTCGCGCCCGGGCACAGCGATCGAGTGCGATGCCGGCGCGAGGGCTGGCGCCAAACTGAATCGCTTTCTCCAGGTCGGCGCCATAAGCCTGGGGCTGTCGGGTTGCCAGAACCAGTTGCAGCAGGTACTCACGCAGCGAGTCGGCCAGGTAAAGATCAAGGACCTGCCGCCTCGCCTGGCATAGCTCATCGACGGACACCGGCTGGAAATCAACCAGCGACTCTGCGGTCAGGGTCTCGCCGATGGCTTCTCGGCGGGCCAGCTCAAGGATCAGCCGTTCACTCTCGATGGCTGGGTAATCAACCCTGACATGGAGCAGAAAGCGGTCGAGCTGGGCTTCTGGGAGCGGGTAGGTGCCTTCCTGCTCGATCGGGTTCTGCGTTGCCATCACCAGAAAGGGATCGGCCAGGCGGTAGGTTTTCTGGCCGACGCTGATCTGCCGTTCAGCCATGGCCTCGAGCAGTGCCGACTGCACCTTGGCCGGTGCACGGTTGATCTCATCGGCCAGGATCAAATTATGAAACAAGGGTCCGGGCAGAAAGGCAAAGGTCGCGTCCTGGGCTTGGAAGACATCCGTGCCGGTCAGGTCAGCCGGCAGCAGATCAGGGGTGAACTGGATGCGGTGAAAGCTGCCCTCCAGGCCTTCGCCAAGTTTTCGTATGGCCCGGGTCTTGGCCAAGCCCGGTGCCCCTTCGACGAGCAAATGGCCATCGGCGAGCAGCGCAATCAGGAGACTTTCAATCAACGCATGTTGACCGATGACCTCCTGGTTCAGGGCCGACTGCAAAAGGCCAAAACGTTTCTGCAGCACATCCATCGGTAAATCCTTAGGTGATTATGGGGTATTCTCTTTTCGGACGGGTTGGCGCCCTTATCGCCAACCGCCTGAGTCACAGACCGGCCAACCAAGGCGGATAGGTTGATCAGGCAAGACCTGGCCAGTTCGGTCAGACGCTTTGAGCGCTGTCCGGCGGTCCAGATTTGACGCGGATCCAAAGGACCCGGTTGCCGTTGACCCTCCGCATGCTCGCAAGCCTTGCATGCATAGGCTTCAGGGGCAAGGTTTCTCACACGTCCAGTCTATCATTGGCCCGGTCCGGTGAGGAATGGTCAAACAAAAAAGGGACTGACAAGTCATGACTTGTCAGTCCCTGTGTCTTTGATGGTGGAGCTAGGCGGGATCGAACCGCCGACCTCTTGAATGCCATTCAAGCGCTCTCCCAGCTGAGCTATAGCCCCGGACAGGAGCAGATTTATAACAGAGCGGTCTTGGGGTGTCAACCGCTTTTTTGCCGGTTGGCTGTTGGTCAGCTGCCTTTGAATTCGCTGTCCGCACCCGATGTGCCGCGGAACAGGATGAGCAGCATCTTGAAGCGTTTGGTCGCCTTCACCTCGTGGGAGACACCGCCGGGCATCAGCACGATTTCACCGGCCGAAACGGTCACAGGCTCACCACCGATCGTGATCTCGGCTTCACCGTCGAGAACCTGGACGAAGGCATGAAAGGGAACGGTATGCTCGGAAAGTGCCTGGCCGGCATCAAAGCTGAAAACGGTCAGGGTGCCCGTTTCGTGCTGCAGCAAGGTGCGGCTGACGACCGCCCCGTCCTGGTAAGGGGTCATGTTGGCCAGGGCATAGGCGGTGGCGGGGTCGACATGAATCTTTGCGGTCTGTGTGGACATGATCTCCTCCGGTTCCTGTACGATGTTGCAGACAAGTATAGCAGCCGGTACAGAATGACGAATTGATCGATGTCAAGAATCGCAGATCATGTGGCAGGCAGGATCGACCCAAAGTCTTGTGGAATCAGAGTCGAATCCCGGTCAACCGGTACAAGGCTTCCTGGTATTTTTCCGAGGTCTTGGCCACGATCTCGGCAGGCAGGGGTGGAGGCGGCGCCTGTTTGTTCCAGTCCAGGGTTTCCAGGTAGTCACGGACAAACTGTTTGTCGAAGCTGGGTTGCGCCCCGCCAGGCTGATACCGGTCGCGTGGCCAGAAGCGCGAAGAGTCGGGGGAAAGCGCTTCGTCGATCCAGATCAGGCTGCCGTCGTCCATGAGGCCGAACTCGAACTTGGTGTCGGCGATAATGATGCCTTTCTCCCAGGCGAAGTCGCGGGCACGACGGTAGATTGCGATCGAGGTGTCACGCACCTGGGCGGCCACTTCCGGACCACAGAGCTTGGCGGCTTCAGCAAAGGAGATGTTCTCATCGTGCTCGCCGATTTCAGCCTTGGTCGACGGGGTGAAGATCGGTTCTTCCAGACGGTCACTTTCCCGCAGGCCAGCGGGCAGCGACAAACCGCAGATGCTGCCGAGCTTTTGATATTCTTTCCAGCCGGAACCGGAGACATAGCCGCGGACAATGCATTCAACCGGCAGCGGGCGGGCTTTTTTTACCAGCATGCTGCGTCCCTCGAGCTGATCCCGGTAAACGTGCGTCTCGGCTGGGAAATCATCGACATCGGTCGCGACAATGTGATGCGGAATGATATCGGCCATCCGCCTGAACCAGAAGATCGAGATCTGGTTGAGAACTTTGCCCTTGTTCGGAATAGCTTCGTTCATGATCACGTCGAAGGCCGACAGGCGGTCGGACGTGACGATCAGCAGATGCTCGCCGAGATCGTAGATATCGCGGACTTTGCCTCGGTTGACCAGCTTCAGATCGGGACAGCGGGTTTCCAGAACGACATCGCTCACAGCTGTTTCTCCTTGTTCAAAAGATTTTGAACGGCGGGGGCAATGGTAATCGTCGCGGTACTGCGCAGCTCGTCCAGGCGGTTTTCAATGATCTCTGTTTGCTTGCGGTTACGGACCGTATTGCGCAGCTCCTGGCGTTTAGCTTCATCGAGCTGCGCCATGTCGGCGGCAATGCGCTGCTTGACTTCGGTGACGACGAAACGGTTCTGAATGGTAAAGACCTTTTCGATGACGGACTCCTCCGCAGGCAGGCCAAAAGCGGCATCGAACAGTTCCTCGGAGGTACCGAGGCGTGGCACGAAGGGTCGATAGGTGCGGGTAAATTCGCCCGTCTCCTGAACCTCGTAACCAGACGCCTTGGCCAGCTTGGCGAAATCACCACCGGCCTGCAGCTCGGCCAGGAATTGCTCGGCAGCCTCCCGGGCCAGCTGTTTTGCCTGGACGCTTCGGTAAGCGGATGAGACCATCTCGCGGACCTCTGCCAGTTCGGGGATGTGGCTGGGAATGCGCTCTTTCAGTCCGAAGAGAATCACGCCGTCATCGGTGACCACCGGTTTGGCCAGGGTCTGCTCGTCCAGCAGGAGGGCGGCATTGATGATCTCCTGGTTGCGGCCGATGCCGTCAATATAACCGTCACGGGCGAAAGGTCCGGTCTCCTTGACACCGAGATCGTTGGCTTCGGCGGCGGCATCCAGGTCGCCGGTCTTGCGGTTGATATTGTAGGCATCCATCGCCTTTTCAAAAGCCAGTTGTGCGGCTTTGTCCGCGCGCAGGCCTTCCTTGACCTCGTCGATGGCTTCTTCCATGGGCCGGATCCCCGGTTCGGTGTAGGCTTCGACCTTGATAATGTGATAACCGAAAGGTGTTTCCACGAGATCGCTGATCTCCCCCGGCTTCATACTGAAAGCCGCCTCTTCGAAGGGCTTGACCATCGAACCACGGGTAAAGAAACCGAGCTCGCCGCCTTTCACCGCGCTCGCCTTGTCATCGGATTTATGGCGTGCCAGCTCAGCAAAATCCTTGCCGTTTTTGATCTCTTCAAGAATCGATTCGGCGTAAGCGCGTCTTTCCTCACGGGTCGCCTCGTCGGCATCGGGATCGACTTTGACCAGGATATGGGACGCCTTGACTTTTTCCAGGATTTCAAACTGGTCGAGGTGTCGCCGGTAATATTTGGCGAGCTCGTCCTCATCGAAGGTCACCTGGTCGAGATAGCGCTGCGGTTCGAACTGCAGGTAGCGAATCGAGACCTTCTCCGGAACCCGGAAGGTCTCCTGGTTCTCCTCATAATAGGCGGCCAGGGCAGCATCGGTGACGGTAACTTTTGCTTCGAATTTGGCCGGTGCCAGCCCGACGAAGGCGAGATTGAGCTTTTCGTTGTTGTTGCGGAACTCGGCTTCGATGTCTTCGTCGGTCACAGTGACCTGCGAGGTGAAATGCTGCTGGACCTTGTCGAGCAGCAGTTCGTTGTGCTTGAGAGCCTCATAGGCGTCGCTGCTCATGCGCTGATAGGCGAGCACCTGGAGGTAACGCTGCTTGTTGAACACGCCGTTGACCTGAAAGGCTTCCTCCTGGGCAATGGCGTCAACCAGTTCCTGGTGGGTTACGGTGAGGCCGAGACGCTCGGCTTCCTCTTCCATCAGGGCCTGATCGATAAGACTGTTGATCGCCTTTTCAGCGAGCTGCAGCTGCTTTTCCAACTCCGGGTTGAACTGGTCCTGATAGATGCTCTGGTACAACTGATAGAGATTGCTGTAGGCCATTTGGAAATCAGTAAAGGCGATCGACCGGCCGTTCACCACGGCCGCTTCGGCTGAAGACGCTTCACCGTCCGGGCCCCCGGGAGCGGTCAACATGGCGTAACCGATGACGAAGCTGAGGATGATGATCGCAAAAGCAAGTTTAATAATGATCGATTTCTGTTTGTTTCGGACAAAATCTAGCATGAGTCGACGTTGCTCCTCGAGAGAGTGTGATGCCACCAGAGAATAGGGACGAATGTTAGACAATCACCCTGGGAAATGCAACTTTTTTTCCGGTTCCCGCAAAATCCTTCCCATCCCCCCTGGAACATGAGCTAAGTTCCTGGTTTCGAGCAGGAATTCGAAATTTACAGCGGCCGATGCCATGACCATGGGAAATTGTGTCGGGATGCCGGTTAATCGCCCATCATGACCGGAGCACGCAGTTGCGCGACCAATCCTTAATATTGCTTGAAAAGATGAGGGCCATTTGCTAGTGTAAACAACATTTTCCCGCCTGTATCAGGCGATTTTCCGTTGGAAAGGAGTTGTCCTCGACATGGTCAACTTGTTTGATGCGATATTAGGCGTGTTCTCCAATGACCTGGCGATCGACCTGGGGACGGCGAATACCCTGGTCTATCTCAAAGGCAAGGGCATCGTCGTCAGCGAACCCTCGGTGGTCGCGGTCCAGAAGGATGCCGTCGGCCAGAAGAAAGTTCTCGCCGTCGGCACCGATGCCAAGAACATGCTTGGCCGGACGCCGGGCAGCATCGTCGCGATTCGGCCGATGAAGGACGGCGTTATTGCCGATTTTGATATCACCGAAGAGATGCTGCGCTATTTCATCCGCAAAATCCACAACCGCAAAGCTTTGGTGCGTCCGCGGATCGTCATTTGCGTGCCATCCGGGATCACCCAGGTCGAGAAACGTGCGGTCAAGGAGTCTGCTGAATCGGCAGGCGCCCGGGAAGTCTATCTGATCGAGGAGCCGATGGCGGCCGCGATCGGCGCCGGGCTGCCGATTACCGAAGCCTCCGGCAACATGATTGTCGACATTGGCGGGGGCACCACCGAGGTGGCGGTCATCTCCCTGGCCGGCATCGTCTACGCCAAGAGCGTCCGTGTCGGTGGCGACAAGATGGACGAGGCCCTGGCACAGCATCTCAAGCGCAAGTACAATCTGCTCATCGGTGAGCGGACTGCTGAAGAAATCAAGATCACCATCGGCAGTGCGCATCCGGATACGCTGGGGGCGGCAACCGATGGCAAGGCGGATACGATGGAAGTCAAGGGCCGCGATCTGGTCAGCGGCATCCCGAAGACCCTGCAAATTGATGCCCAGGAAATTCGTGAGGCCCTGACCGAGCCGATCAATGCCATCGTCGAAGCGGTCCGGATCGCACTTGAACGGACGCCCCCGGAGCTGGCCGCAGATATCGTTGACAAGGGCATTGTCCTGGCCGGTGGTGGCGCTCTGCTGCGCAATCTCGATGAACTTCTGCGCGAGGAGACCGGACTGCCGGTGGTCATTGCCGAGGATCCGCTGTCCTGCGTCGTCCTCGGCTCAGGCAAGGTTTTGGACGAACTTGATCTGCTCAAACAGGTGACCGTCACCTCCTGAGCCGGCCCGATTCCTTTTTCATCAAGACATGCCATGCAACGTCTCGAAGAGGGCCTTTGGGCCCTCTTTTTCATTCTTTGTGATCCGGAGATGATGCTTGTCGAGCATTGTCCCGGGTGGTGCCTGCCAGAGATCTGAATATGTGGGAATGGTGGCGTAAAAACAAACCGTTACTCCTTGGTGGTGTGCTGCTTTTGGTCGCGCTGCTGTGGTATTCGGTCAGTCTGCGTCAACAGGACGAGACCAGTTTTGTGGAGAATCTCGTGCTGCGTATGACCGGCCCGGCCCAGGCCGGTCTGGACCGAGTGATCAGCGGGACCGCTGATTTGTGGGGCCGCTATCTCTGGCTGATCGACACGGCCGCTGAGAATCGTCAGCTGCAGGAGGAAAACCGTGCTCTGCATGCCGTTGTCACGGCCAGCGAAGAGATCCGTTTGGAAAATCAGCGTCTGCGTCGTCTGCTCGATTTCAAGGAAGAGCAAAAAATCGAGACCTTGCCGGCACGGGTGATCGGCGAGGACGCTTCGAGTTGGTTTCGCACCATCACCATTGACAAGGGCAGTGAACAGGGTTTGGTCGAAGGTCTGCCGGTGGTCGTCGCCGAGGGCGTCGTCGGCCGGATCGTCCGCGTCAGCCCGCGCTTTTCCCGGGTCCTTCTGATCACCGATGCCTCCTCCGCTGTCGCCAGCCTGCTTCAGGACAACCGGGCGCGCGGCATCTGCCGTGGCCAGGGCGAAAGCCTGGTCTTCGATTTCGTTTTACGGCAGGAAGATATCCATGTCGGCGATCGGGTGATCACCAGTGGCATGGGCGGGGTGTTTCCGAAGGGACTGGTGGTCGGTCGTGTTGAGAGCGTCGACCGCCCGGAGTTCGGGTTGTTTCAGGTGATCAGCGTGGTGCCGGCGGTTGATTTCTCGCATTTGGAAGAGGTCCTGATCCTGCTGCGGGAGGCATCATGAATCGCACCCTGGTCTACTTTGTCCTGGCCGGTCTGGCGGTTGTCCTGCAAACCGTGCTGCTGCCGGTTTTTCTGCGGACTGACCTCAAACCGGATCTGATCCTGATCCTGGTGGTTTATCTCGGCCTTCACGAAGGGCCCTGGCGGGGCGGCTTGCTGGTTTACCTGATGGGCTGTTTTTACGATGGGGTCGCCGGCGCCTTTCCCGGTTTGCACGGCTTCGTGCTGCTGGGCATCTTCCTGGCGGTGCGCGGGATCGTGACCCGGGTCAATACGGAAAGTTCGCCTCTGCTGCTGCTGCTGGTTTTGTCAGGAACGCTTCTGCAATCCGTTCTGCTGGCCTTTGCTCTTGATTTCTTCCGCCAGGAGTCTGTTCTCTGGTCGCAGATCGTCTGGCAGCTGCCGGGCCAGTTGTTGCTCAATTTCGTGGCGGCACTCGTCCTGCTGCGTCTGATCGTCTGGCTGCAGCGGACATTCCTGCCGCGCAGCGCCCTGCCGGGCCTGCGGAAACTCGACAGCCGTTATGAGTCTTAACCCTGCTCCGGAAGAAACCCCCGGATTACGCCGTCGGTTCATCATCGCGTCACTGGTTGTCGTCGGGATCTTCTGTGTTCTGGCGCTGCGCCTCTGGTTTCTGCAGGTGATTGGCGTCGAGCGCTATCGGGCCCTGTCGGAGCGCAATCGTATCCGCTATGTCGATATTCAGGCGCCGCGTGGCGCTATTTATGATCGCAATGGCCGGTTGTTGGTCGACAACCGACCGGCTTTCACGATCTCTGTGCTTCGCCAGGAAGTCGATGATCGCCAGAAATTGTTTGCCAATCTGAGTCGGCTGCTCGATATCGACGAGACGTTACTGCAGGATCGCTGGCAGGAGGGGCAGAGCCTGCCGCGCTATCGCCCGCTGCCTCTGGTTGAAGATGTCGGCCGCCAGGCGATGGAAATCGTTCAAGAGAATGCCATTGATCTGCCCGGCATCCTGGTCGAAGTCAAACCGTTTCGAGATTACCCCTATGGTGACATGGCCGCTCATCTATTCGGTTATCTCGGTGAAATTACCGAAGAGGAGCTGAAGCAGCCGGCCTTCGAAGACTACAGCTCGGGTGATATCGTCGGCAAAACAGGCCTTGAACGCCTGTTTGAGGGACGGCTGCAGGGCATCAAGGGGCAGAAGCGGATCGAGGTCAACGTGCGTGGTCGTGAACTCCGTCAGGTGACGACACGTAAGCCGTTGCCGGGCGATCGTCTGTACCTGACGATCGATGCCGATCTGCAGCAAGTGGCTGAAGAAGCCCTGGCCGATCAGGCGGGAGCAGTGGTGGTGATCGATGTTACCAACGGGGAAATCCTGGCGATGGTCAGCCATCCCTCCTTTGATCCGGCGCGGTTTGCCCGGGGGGTCACCAGCGAGGAGTGGCAGGCCCTGATCGACGATCCGCGGCATCCGATGACCGACAAGGCCCTGCGCGGGCAATACCCGCCTGGGTCGACCTTTAAGATGACGGTTGCCCTGGCGGCCCTCGAAGCCGGAGTCGTGACGCCGGCCACCCGGATCCGTTGCACCGGCAGCATCAGGCTCAGCAAGAGTTTCGAATACCGCTGCTGGAAAAAGGAAGGCCATGGTTTGATCGATCTGCACGATGCGATCAAGGAAAGTTGCGATGTCTGGTTCTACCGGGTCGGGCTTGAAACTGGTATCGACCGGATTGCCAGTGTTGCCCACCGGCTTGGCCTGGGCGAGAAAACCGGTTTTCCCTTCGGTGGTGAGCGCGCCGGATTGATCCCGAGCCGCGCCTGGAAAAAACAGCGCTTCGGCACCAGTTGGTATGACGGTGAGACGGTGATCTCGGCGATCGGCCAAGGGTTCGTGCTGACAACACCCATTCAGCTGGCCAACATGACCGCCGCCATTGCCAATGGCGGCACCGTGTGGAAACCCCAGATCGTCAAACAGGTCGTCGATCTGGAAGGGAATGCGGATCAGTTGCTGACACCGGAAAAGCTGACCGAAACAGACTGGCCCAAGCGTTATCTGCAGCCGGTCAAGGATGCCATGGAAGCGGTGGTCAACGATCTGGGGGGAACCGCCTGGCGCAGCCGCCTGGAAACCGTCCGATTGGCCGGCAAAACCGGGACCTCCCAGGTGATTCGCAGGAAAGATGAAGACGATCAGGAGGTTGCCGAGGATGAGGTCCCGTATCAGTTCAGGGACCATGCCCTGTTTGTCTCTTATGCGCCGGCCGAGAATCCCCGCATTGCTGTCGCGGTCGTGGTCGAGCATGGCGAACACGGTTCCAGTACCGCGGCTCCGGTGGCCCGGACCATTTATGAGGCCTATTTTGCCACTGAGTCCGAGACTCCGGCCCCGGCCAAAGCTCCAGGAGACGAGTAATGTTTGACAGACGGTTGGTGACCAACTTCTATTGGAGCTACCTGTTGCTGATCCTGCTGATCGCAGTGATCGGTATCGCCAATATGTTCAGTGCGACGTCGTCCTGGACCAACGCCCCACAGCCGGTCTATGTCAAACAGTTTTACTGGCTGGGGCTGGGCTTCGCCATTGTGGTTTTGGTCTGCCTGTTCGACTACCGGCACCTTGCGTACCTGAGCTTTCCCCTGTATGCCGGGAACCTGCTGCTGCTGGCCCTGGTGCTGCTGATCGGGCGAACCAGCATGGGTGCCACCCGCTGGATCGGTTTCGCCGGTTTCAACCTGCAACCGAGTGAAATTATGAAGATCGTCATCGTGATCACTCTGGCCCGTTATTTCAGCGACAAAGCACAGCTGCGGGGGTTTTCCCTGCGCCAGTTGTTTCTTCCCGGCCTGCTCCTCGGGGTTCCCGCATTGCTGATTATGCGTCAGCCGGACCTGGGAACGGCACTGCTGGTGCTGTGTATCGGCGGAACCATGGCGCTGTTTGCCGGTGTGCAGCGCTCTGCCGTTCTGATCCTTGGCCTGACCGGGCTCGCCGCAGCCTGTGGCGGCTGGTTTCTGCTGCACGATTATCAGAAACAGCGCATCCTGACCTTTCTCAACCCCGAGCGTGACCCGCTGGGAGCCGGTTATCACATCATCCAGTCAAAAATTGCCGTGGGCAGTGGTGGTCTCAACGGACTGGGGTTCATGAAAGGCACGCAATCCCAGCTGTCGTTTCTGCCGGAGCGTCATACTGATTTTGCCTTTTCGGTGTTCGCTGAAGAATGGGGATTGATCGGTTGCCTGCTGCTGCTGGTGCTGTATTGCCTGATTGTCCTGTGGGGGCTGCATATTGCCCTGCGCGCCAATGACCGCTTCGGCATGTATCTCGCCATCGGGGTGTCGGCGATGCTGTTCTGGCACATTATTGTCAATCTCGGCATGGTGATCGGTCTGCTGCCGGTGGTGGGAGTTCCCTTGCCCCTCTTTTCCTACGGCGGCACCAGCATGGTCACCACCATGACCGGAGTCGGCCTGCTCCTCAACGTCAACATGCGGCGGTTTATGTTTTAGGCGCGAGACGCGAAGCGGGAAACGCGAAAAAACTTGACCGGTGTTTTGACCGGGACGACAGTTCACTCGCACCTCGCACCTCGCACCTCGCACCTCGCACCTCGCACCTCGCACCTCGCACCTCGCACCTCTTTTGCTATACTTGCTTGGAAAGGTGTGATGCATGAGCCTCCATGAAGCGAAATTCTGGGAACCGCTCGCCGACAACAAAGTGCGCTGCAATCTCTGCAGGTTCCATTGCCTGATTGTCGCCGGCCGGCGCGGCCGCTGCGGGGTCAGGGAAAACCGAGACGGCACTCTTTATTCGCTGGTCTACGGACAGACCATCAGCGAGAATGTTGACCCGATTGAAAAGAAACCTCTTTACCATTTTTATCCCGGTTCGCGCAGCCTCTCCATCGCCACCGTAGGCTGCAATTTCCGCTGTCTGCATTGTCAAAATTATCAGATCTCCCAGTGGACTGGGGAACGTACGGGAATTCCCGGGACGGCCATGACGCCGGATGAGATCGTCCGCCATGCAATCAACAGCCACTCGACAAGCATTGCCTACACCTATACCGAACCGACCATTTTCTATGAATATGCCTTTGATACGGCCGTTGCGGCGAAAGCCGCCGGGATCAAAAATGTTTTTGTCACCAATGGTTACACGACAACGGCACCGCTTGAGGCGATCGCCCCGTACCTGGATGCGGCGAACGTTGACCTGAAAGGGTTTTCGGATCAGGCCTACAAGGAGGTCACCGGGGCTTCCCTGACCGGTGTCCTGGACTGCCTGAAGGACTATCGACGGCTGGGTGTCTGGCTCGAAGTGACCACCCTCGTCATCCCCGGTCACAATGACAGTCGCGAAGAACTCACCGAAATGGCCCACTTCCTGAACGCCGAACTCGGCCCCGATGTCCCCTGGCATTTGAGTGCGTTTTATCCGACTTACAAGATGCTGGATCGGCCACCGACGCCCCGGCAGACCCTGCTCATGGCCCGCGATATCGGTCGTCAAGCAGGCCTGCGCTACGTTTACCTCGGCAACGTCGATGGGCCGGGCGGGGGGGATACCCTGTGTCCGGGATGCGGCCAGACCGTGATCCGTCGTGACCGCTTGCGGTATACGGACAAACAGTTGCAGGGCAACCGGTGTCGTTTCTGCCAGCATGAGATCGCCGGTGTCGGCCTGGATGCTTGAAAGGAACGCCGATGCCTCTTGATCGCAGCCTTCCCCGCAATCCCGGTGCAGAGGTCGACAGCATGTTCGTCGATCGCTGGTCGCCGCGGGCGTTCAAACCGGGTCCTCTGAGCAAAGAGCAGATCGACAGCCTGTTCGAAGCGGCGCGCTGGGCGCCCTCCTGTTTTAACGAGCAACCCTGGTTGTTTGTCTATGCCGCGCAGGAAGCCGATCGCCAACGTCTTCTGTCGGCCCTGGTGGAGAGCAACCAGGTCTGGGCCAAGCAGGCCTCGCTGTTGATTTTCCTGTTATGCCGGCGTTGCTTCGAAAAGTCTGGTAAAGAGAACCGTCATGCGCCTTTCGACGCTGGTGCCGCCTGGATGGCCCTGGCCCTGCAGGCACGCAAACTCGGCCTGCATGCGCATGCCATGGCGGGTTTCAGCCGGGAGAAGGCTTATCCCATCCTGCAGGTGTCGGCCGAAGATTATGACATCATGGCCGCCATTGCCGTCGGTTATCGCACCGATCCCGAAAGCCTGCCAGAGACTTTGGCGGCCAAAGAAAAGCCGAACCAGCGCAAGCCGAAGGCGACAATTGCCCGTGAGCTGGCTGCGGGGGCTCTGTCGTGACCGGGCTAGTTTCCAGGGTTGAGAAGAATACTCGAGAAGGGTGATTCCTGACCGCGCACCAGCTTGCGGACCGCTTCCGAAATCAGCTGCCGGACGTTCTGGTCGAGTTCCTTGAAAGCCACTCCGATGCCGGCCGGAAGATGTTTCGCCGGGCGCTCTTCGGTCAGGTTGAACCAGCGCACTTCCCCGGCAACCTCGACGCTTTTGGCGTTCGGCAAATCCAGCATAATCTGCAAAACAGAATGGGGCTCGATCTGTTGGGCGATGTTCTCCGGCATTTGCAGGTAAACGCCACCCTCGCTGATATCGATCGTTTTGCCGGCAATTCTGAGGTCGGCGACCTGGGCGTAAACGGGGGCCTCGAAGTTGTAACGCGGTTCGGCCAGTTTCGGGTGGATGGCGGCGTGTGGCCTGCGTGCGCCTTCTTTTTTGGCGTGATCCCATTTGATATGGCGCAGGAAAGCTGCGACGATTTGCGGATCGAAATGCTTACCGCTGTCTTCCTTGAGTAACTGGACGGCCTCCGGGTCGGACATCGGTTCCCGGTAGTGGCGCTTGGACGTGACCGCCTCGAAGAAATCGGCAACCGCAATGATCCGGGCGCCAAAGGGGATCTGTTTGCCCCGCAGGCCTTTCGGATAGCCGGTGCCATCCCAGCGTTCGTGGTGGTATAGGGCAATTTCCGGGATTTCCCGGTAAAGCCCTTCGAAAGGCACCTGGTCCAGGATGTCGAAAGATTTCTGGGAGTGAGTCTGGATCAGCGCGCGCTCGGTGTCGGTGAGCGGCCCGTCTTTTTTCAGGACCGTGTCGGGCACGCCGATCTTGCCGTAATCGTGCAGCAGTGCGGCAATCCGGATCATATGGCAGTACTCATGGGGCTTGCCCAGCTCTTCTGCGATGCCGACGGCGTACTCGGCGACATGTTCGGAGTGCCCGGCGGTGAGAAAGTCGCGAGCGTCGATGGAGTGGGCGAGGACACTGAGGGTCGCCGCGAACTGGTTCTCCCGCGCTTCGGCCAGAGCCGCGTTGCGAAAGCTGACGCCGATGGTCGGGGCAATGCCCATCAGCAGGTTGACATCGGAGTTGACCAGGGGCTTTTTCCGCTGGAAATTATCCACGGCCAGCAGGCCGATGCTTTCGTGGTCCAGCATGATCGGCACGGTGACAAAACTCTGCGTGCCGAGGCCATCGATAAAGGACCGGGTTTTCAGTGTGACACGGTCGGTAATGGCGTTGATATCATCGATCAGCAGCGGTTTCTTCTCCCGGAAAGCAATGGTGAAGGGTCCGCGGCTGTTCGGGTTGTCGAGATTGAAGGACGTGGTCTCGAGCAGGTTCATGTGATCGTTGCTGTAGCCGAAGGCACCGCGGATCTCCAGGCGCTTGACGTCCTTGCTGGCCAGCAGGACCAGACCGCGATCGTATTCGAGCATCTTTTCCAGGGCCTGGGTCACTGCTTCGATCACGTCGTCGATACTGGTCTTCGACGTAATGACCTCACCGATCACCCGGGAAAGGTAGGAGTTGCGGTAATTCAGATTGATCTGCTCGTTCAACTGCTCCATGGAGCCCCGCAGCTGCCCCAGGGTGCGCTCCAGGCTGCCTCTGCGACTGTTTTCCAGCCACCAGTTGAGACCGAACAGACCGGCCACACTGCTCGGCAGGAGTGGCCCTATGCTGGCCGGCGCCAGGGTTGCGGCCGCCAGATTCAGGGTTGCGGCCCCGGCCACATAGATGTCCCGGCTGGTTTTCAGCTTGCCGGTGGTCCGGCGCGGCCATTTGACTATGTAGCGGCAGGCTTTGCCGCTCCGAAACAGGCACTCCTCGTGTTCGATCTTGGGCAGGGCGTAATCGAAGATCCTGACGATCGCCTCGAAAAATCCGGCCCGGAACGCGCAGTGAAAAGGCTGCTCGTTTTCGCCGTTGCGCGGTGTGACCACGATTTCAACCGAATTGGGCGTCAGCGTTTGACTGCGCAAATCGACGCTCTTGGTCAAAAATTCCGACAGGGTGTTGCCCGAGGAAAAAGCCTGAGCGGGGGTCAGCATCGAAAGGATGTATTGCCGCATGGTGCCCAGAGTGTCGGGGGCCGCGCAATGGCGGCCTGCCAGCCGGGCGATATTGGCATTGCCGGTCACATCGGCCACTGCGGCGTGGAAACGGTTGATCTGATCGGCTGTGAACCAGCGGCCCTGATCGGCCACCTCGTAAGGCTCGATACCGACGCTGCGCAGCAGCGGAACCGTGTCGATGGCCGGGTACTTGGCCCCGAGCAGCTTCAGGTAAGCGTCGAACATCCGGGAGTTGTAAAGGCGATCCTGGTTCATGGGTTACCTGCAGTATCGTGACAGATGTTTCAGATAAGCGTCGGTGGCTTCGACGTTCAGGTTAAGGATCCAGACGTTGTAGTCTTTCTCCGCCTCGAGCAGGTAGCGCTCCAGATAGGTGTGCGGATAGAGCATGATCGTGGTGCTCTCCCGCTGGGTTTTGCCCGCGACCATGCACTTGATGTAATCAAGGATCTTGGGCGTCACCATCTCCTCGTCAAGAACGTAGATGTAGACTGCGCTGGTCAGTTCGGAGAGGTTGAGGCCCAGGTTGGTGTCCTGGATTTCCACCAGGGCTTTCAAATCAAGGCCGTAACGAACGGCGTAGAGATAGCGTTCACGTTTCAGCCCGGTAGCTGCGTACTCTTCGCTGATGCTGCGGTCCTCGAAGTTCTCCGGGGTCAGATCGAAGGCCTTGGTCAACAGCCCGCCCGAGCGTTGCTGATAGTAGCCCTCAAACTCGCGCAGATCCTGACGGGTGGCCCGGGTCAGTTCCCAGGGGCCGCGCCGATCGTCGGCGTCGGTACACTCGGCGAGGTTGACGGTCAGGTAGCTGAAGGTATCGATCGAGCAGAGCTGAGGGTTGTCCAGAGTCGTTTTGAAACGGCCGAAGAATTTCGCCGGGAAGTCGTTGTTGGGGCGCCAGATACCGACCACGTAGCGCATGTGCAGCGGATTGAGCATGAACGACTTGGTGTGAAATTCGGAGATCTGCCGCAGCACCTTGAAACCCGCCTTGCGGTTGCTCAGGGCGGCGTGATGGTGGTTGAGCCAGGTGTTGCGATAGATCTTCAAGGCCGAGACATGGCCGTAAATACTGTTGTTCTCCAGATACACGAAACAGCGGGCGATGTGGTTCGGGTTCAGGTAAAGCTTGTGGTAAGCATCCAGCAACGCGTCGCGGTTCTGGTGCAGCATTTTGTACTTTTCCGGGTACAAAAAGCCGGTTTCGAACAGGAATTCGAAAAATTTGTCCGGGTCTTTGTTCAAGCGCAAGTAGGCATGGTCATCCTCGGCGCGGTGGACCAGCCCGATCAGTTGATGATGATCGTCGACGCTGATATCCAGGATGGCGATGCCACAGACGACTTCGTCGCCAGCCCGGCGGGAGACGACCTGACCGGTAAAGGTGACGAAATGGCTGCCGCAAACATTCAGCGTGATGTTTTCGATCACCAGCCCGGGCAGCAACTGGGCCCGTTCCGGATCCTCCTGGACGGACAGACCGAGAGCCGCCAATGTCAGCACGGGCAGGGTCGTGCGCTCGTCAGTGAGCGGGTGGGTAAAGCTGATATCAGGCGCCGGGCTGATAGCGTAGCGGCGGGTCCGTTCTTCCTTCGGCTGATAGCGGGGGGTGCAGTCTTCAAGCGGTGCAACGACGACGGTGAGGCGGTCGGGGTCGCCTTCGCTGCGGACCACGGTGACCGGCCCGGCAAAGAGCGTTTTGCCGTTCCGCTCCAAGTTCAGGGAAACCTCCCGGTTGGGGGCGAACATGTAAAAGCTCTGGCGTTCGGCAACCTGGACCGCGAGTTTCATCCCCCGAGGCGAGTAATCGACCAGCCGACCTTCAAAGCAGATGCTGTGCTGGGTGAGACGGGTGGTGATAGCGGGGCTGCCGGGGTGTCGACAGACGGCTCGGCTGGCAATCGGCCGCAAACGGATCGGGATTTCCACTTGCAGAACGTCGGGCTCCAGCCAGACGGTTTCCGAGGTCAGCTTCAAGGCGGCGGCGATGTCCGGGATGACGATTTTGACCAGATCGAACTGATGCAGGTTGTTGGGGATGTCCTCGGCATCGACCCAGCGGGCGCGCAGCACGGTGCCGTCACAGATTTCCGGCACAGCTTTCAAATGGAGGGTGAACGCGTGCTGCTTGTGTCGCAAAACGACCAGGACCGGCTCACTGCGGAAATGCAGCTTATTGAGCCGGTTGACGATCTGCGCCCTTTGCACGACCGGTCCCGGATAGTCTACGACCGGGTTGGTTTCAGCATCCATACGATTGCCGCAGGCTGGTGATGAGCGCCATCGGTTTTTTGTGGCGCATGATGACCAGATCTTTGTTCTCGAAATAGACCGATCCGAAAACTTCCGCCAGGTTATTGCGAACGACTTTGGCCTGGGTTTTCTCCCATGCCCCGATATCCGCTTCCGGGGGTACGGGGGCCACGGCCACATAGGGCACGCCTTTTCGGGTGACGATATAACGGGCTTTATTCGAGCAAACCCGATCGAGCAAGTGGCCCATTCCGGCGCGAAACATCTGGACAGAGATCGGCTCCATGGAGAAAAAGTATACAGGATGTTGTCTTTTTTAACAAGATAATTAAATTTACTGGTTTTTTTATTTGAAAAGGGACGCTCGGGAAGGTCCCTGCAACCTTGCGGAACGTCTGTGGGCCGTGACCAGGGATGGCGTGTCTGAGGGTCCTGCCTGGTGGTCCGTACAGGTGCCCTATGAGCTGCTCTTGAAAACATATCGCGCAGTTTTGATGACATGTTAAGTTTAATTATATAAAAATTATCGCTAATTATATGTAAATTAAATTAAAAGTCAAGAAGTTAAACTTAAAAGATAAGCTCTTTTCAGGGCGAGACCCTTTTCAATTGAATATAAGAATATTTAATTATACTTAATTGATATTAACTTTATGGGTTTTGGTAAGGGGCTGGTGGTCTACAACAGGGGAATCAGGTCGGCAGGCCATTGAGAAAATCGCGGGCTTTGCGGATATTGTCATCATCGCCCAGCAGCATCAGGGTATCGCCGGTGGCCAGGCAGAGATCGGCGGTGGGACTGTAAATGACCCGTTCACTGCGAATCACGCCCATGACAGTGACCCCGGTTCGGGCCCGGAAATCCAGCTCAGCGAGCGTTTTGCCGATGCAGGGAGAGTTGTCCGGAACCGCATGGATCTCGATTTCCCCGCCATCGAGGACGGAGAGATAACCGGTCAGGTTGTCGGTGGAGCGCTCGTCTGGCTGATAACGTTGCTGGTGCTCCTTGCGCAGCGCAGAGAGAATTTTCAACACCCGGCCTTCGGGAACTTTGAAGGCTTGCAGCAGAAAGGCGGCCATTTCCAGGCCGGAACTGAATTCGTCGGTGATGATGTCGTCCGCACCGACTTTCATCAACGGCTCGATGTGGGTGACATAATGAGTTCGTGCCAGGATGTAGAGTTCGCTATTGAGCTCCCGCGCAGCGGGAATGGCCCGCGCCAGTGCCGACGGATCATTGATGGCGAGCACCATGGCCCGGGCCCTGAGAATTCCGGCCGCTTCCAAGACAGCGGCCGCTGTTGCATCTCCGTGCAGAATGATTTCGCCGGTTTTGCGGGCCTGGCGGACCACTTCGCCGTTCATCTCGATGTGGATGTAGGGCAACCGCATATCGCGCAGCGTGCGGGCAACGTTCTTGCCGGCCAGACCGTAACCGGCAATGATAACGTGTCCTTCCAGGTTGGCCGTGCGCTCCACGCTGCTGTCAAGGGAATGCTGATCGTAGCGCCCGAGCAGGCGAGCGATGCGCAGTGAGAGAGGTTGGGCGAGGACACCAGGCCGGCTCCTGTGCCGGCCATCACCTTGGCCAGGCTGAGCAGGGCGATACCAATCAAGACGGCGCCGAAGTTGCCGATCAGCAGACGAATATCGACCAGCATGCCGACGGAAATAAAGAAGACCGCCAAAAAGACGTCGCGGAAAGGGATGATATCGGCCATGACCTGGTGCGATGAATCGGACTCGGCCAGGGCCAGCCCCGCCAGAAAAGCACCCAGGGCCAGTGACAGCCCGGCGTGAGCGGTGACCCAGGCGGTGCCGAGAACCAGCGCCAGGATGGTCAGCCGGAAGAGCTCCGGCGCCCGGGTCTGCAAAATGGCGCGCAACAACGGTTTGAGGAGATGCCTGACGAACAGGTAGAGACCGCCAAGAATGATCGCCGAGCGCAGGATGCCCCAGAGGGAGAAACTTTCGGCCTGCGCGCTGAGCAGCGGCAGGGCGACGATGAAGACGATCACGCAGATGTCCTGAAAGAGCAGGATGGCCAGCGCGATGCGGCCATGCGCGGAATCGATCTCGCCGCGCTCGAGAAGCAGTTTCAGGACGATCGCGGTTGACGACAGAGCCATGGCCATACCGAGCACGACGGCCGCCCGCAGCGGCTCGCCAAGCAGGTAGGTTCCGCAGGTGACCGCCAGAAATGTGCAGGTCACTTGCATGGTGCCGGCGGAGAGCAACAGTTTTTTCAGCCGCACAATGCGCTTGTAGGAAAATTCCAGGCCGATCGTGAAGAGGAGCAAAACGACGCCGATCTCGGCGACCATTTCAACTTCATGAACCCCCTTGATCAGGTGAAAACCGTAGGGACCGACCAGCAGGCCGGTGGTCAGGTAGCCGACAATCGGCGACTGGCGCATGCGGCTGAACAGCCACGCGTTGGCGAGCGCCAGAACGAGCAAAATCAGCACATCTTGCAGGGCAGACAGGTCATGCATGTTCAGGGTCCTGGATCAGGGGCTGGCCAAATATATCATTCGTCCGTGTTCGATTGCTTTTTGAGGCGCCGGCGTGCCTGCTCTTCGGCGATCCATTTCAGCCGCTCACCGATGGTCTTCTCGTAACCGCTGTTTGCAGGCCGGTAAAAGCGTGCCTCGGCAATGGTTTCAGGCAGGTGCTTCTGGGTCACGACAGCGTCCTCCTGATGGTGAGCGTACTGGTAGTCCCGGCCGTAGCCAAGGTCTTTCATCAGGCCGGTCGGCGCATTGCGGATGTGCAATGGCACCGGCAGGGCCCCGCTGGCCCGAACTTCTTTCTGGGCGTCACTGATGGCCCGGTAGGCGGCGTTGCTCTTCGGTGCAGAAGCCAGGTAAGTCACCGCTTGTGCCAGAGGAATCCGGGCTTCGGGCATACCGACAAAATGCACCGCCTGCTGGGTGGCAACGGCAATCTGCAGCGCCCTGGGATCGGCATTGCCGACATCTTCGGCGGCGAATATCACCATGCGTCGTACGATAAACAGAGGATCCTCTCCGGCTTCGATCATGCGAGCCAGCCAATAGATGGCGGCATCCGGATCGGAGCCGCGCATACTTTTGATAAAAGCCGAAATAACATTATAGTGCTCCTCGGCGCCCTTATCGTAGGCCAACGGAGCCCGCTGCAGGGCCGCGGCTACGGCATCGCTATCCAGAGTTGCCTCCCGGCATGAGTCGCTCGCCACTTCCAGGGTGTTGAGCGCCACCCGGGCATCGCCGTGGGCCTGGTTGGCGAGGAGATCGATGGCCTCGTCCGTCATGCTGATCCGCTTATCGCGCAGGGACGGATCCCGCTCCAGGGCCCGTTGCAGCAACTGCTTGATCTCGGCCGGTTGCAAAGGCTCGAGAACGAACACCCGGGACCGCGAGAGCAGGGCGGCATTGACCTCGAAGGACGGGTTCTCGGTGGTCGCCCCGATCAGAATGATGTCACCGTTCTCGACCCAGGGCAGCAAGGCATCCTGCTGAGCCTTGTTGAAACGATGGATCTCATCGATAAACAGCAGCGTGCGCCGTCCATAGAAGTCACGATCCTGCTTCGCCTTGGTGGTAATCTCACGGACCTCCTTGACGCCCTGCAGGACCGCACTGAAGGCCACGAATTCGCATTGCGTGCTGTTGGCGATCACGCGCGCCAGGGTGGTTTTGCCGGTGCCCGGTGGGCCCCAGAAAATCACCGAGGACAAGTGATCACTCTCGATCAGCCGACGCAGAATCTGGCCGGGTCCGAGCAGGTGCTGCTGGCCGACCATATCATCCAACTGACGGGGACGAACCCGTTCCGCCAAAGGGGCCGGGGCCTTGTCCGATGTTGCTGTGGCGAAAAGGTCCATGACTTTTGAAGACCAAGGCAAAGGGTGAAAAAACGCGGTGTGTCATCCTGCCGATCAGAAACGATCCGGTTCGTTGTTATTGTAACCGATTACCGGAAAAGATGGTCCCTTTTCTGGAACGGTAAAGGCCGTCTTTTCCGCCTTGCGGTCACCATCCGTGAATTTTCATCAATCTATCACAGGGGCTCTTGATCGACAAGCTTGTGACTCCGTAAGTCCTTGATAGCCATAGACTTTGACGATATGCTGTGATAAAGTCGCTGCGGCTTACAGGAGTCTTTCATGAAGCGAATCGGAATCTTTGCCAAACGTCATCACAAAGATGCTGTCCGCCTTGCCGAGGAGGTCGCTGCCTGGTTGGCTGAACGCCACATTGAAGTTCTGGTTGACGAGTCGCTGGCCGAGGCGATGACGGATACCCGGGGGTATCCGGGACAGTCAATTCCGCCGCTGGTCGACATGGTCGTTGTCCTCGGCGGGGACGGCACCCTGCTCTCCGTGGCCCGCCTGGTGGCTGATCTGCGCACGCCGATTCTGGGCGTCAATCTCGGCAGTCTCGGTTTCCTGACCGAAATCACCCAGCCGGAGCTCTTCCCGATGCTGGAACAGGTCGTCCGAGGGGACTTCACCGTTTCGGAACGGATGCGCCTGCTGGCCGTGATCCGCCGGCAGGGAAAAGAACTGATGCGTTACCGGGTTCTCAATGACGTGGTCATCAACAAGGGCGCCCTGGCCCGGATCATCGACATGGAGGCCTGGGTCGATGACGATTACCTGACGACCTTCAAGGCCGACGGCTTGATCGTGTCCACGCCCACCGGGTCGACGGGTTATAACCTTGCCGCCGGCGGGCCGATCATCTATCCCGGTAACCATTGTCACGTCATTGCGCCGATCTGTCCGCATACCCTGACCAACCGCCCGATTGTCGTCTCCGACGAGGCGACCATCCGCATCGAAGTCAAATCGCATGACGAGGATGTGGTATTCACTGCCGATGGCCAGGAAGGCATGCCGCTGCAGTGTGGGGACGTGGTCGAACTGCGCAAGTCGAATCACAGCACCCTGCTGATCAAAAGTCCGACCAAGGATTATTTCCAGGTGCTGCGCACCAAGTTGCGCTGGGGAGAACGATAATCGAGGCGGGAAGCGGGAAGTGTGAAATGCGGAACCCCGATCATTTAATAATTATTGACTCTAAGCTCATATTTTTTGGTCCTTAAGAATTATGGCCGCGCCTCGCAACTCGCGGTTCGCGCTTCGAATGATATGCTCCTTGACCTGATCATTACCAATTTTGCCATCATCGACCGGCTCGAGATCGCTTTCGCCGAGGGATTCAATGTCATGACCGGTGAAACCGGTGCCGGCAAATCGATTATCCTCGATGCGGTCGGCCTGCTGCTTGGCGACCGGGCGCGTCCTGACCTGGTCCGGGCCGGTGCCACTGAGGCAACCGTTCAGGCCCAGTTCGATCTTGCCGGGCTCGATACGGTTCAGGACCGGATTCGCCAGGTCGGTTTTGCCGTCGACGAGGAGCTGGTCCTGCGCCGGATTGTCCAGAGCGGCGGCCGCAGCCGGGCCTATATCAATGGCAACCTGACGACGCTGGCCGAACTGCAGCCCCTGGCCGAACTGCTCGTCACGGTGTGCGGTCAGCATGAGCACCAATCGCTGCTGCAGCGGACCACGCAGCTGGCCATTCTCGATCGTTTTGGTGCTCTCGACGCCCAATTGGCACGCTATCGTTCCAGCTACCGTGCGTTGCAGGAAGTGACGCAGCAGCTGGACCAAATTGATGCCGCGGAACGTGATCGTCAACAACGTCTCGATTTCCTGCGTCATCAGTCCGCGGAAATTGCCGCGGCAGAACTTTCTGCCGAGGAGGAGGCGGCGCTGCAGAACGAACGCCTGCTGCTGCAGAACGGCGAGCGTCTGGCAACGCTGACCCGCGAAGGCTATGACGCCCTGTACGACAGCCCCGGCTCGGTCTGTGAAGTTCTCGCTGGCCTGGCGGATGCCTTTGCCGATGTGGCGGCCCTGGACGAACCCCTGGCGGATCTGACCGAAACCCTGAAGCGCAACCTGTATGAGTTGGAAGACGTCGCCAGCCAGCTGCGGTCTTACCGGGACCGGATCGATTTCGAACCGGGCCGCCTGGACATTGTTGAAGAGCGCCTCGGCCTGCTGAGTCGCATGAAACGTAAATATGCGCCGACCATCGGAGAGATCCTTGCTTTGCAGGAGGACATGATCCAGGAAATCGAACGTTTGGAAAACGCCGGCGAGACGCGTGAACG
Source organism: Desulfuromonadales bacterium (assembly GCA_037383085.1). Classification (GTDB taxonomy): domain Bacteria; phylum Desulfobacterota; class Desulfuromonadia; order Desulfuromonadales; family BM103; genus JARRPG01. The sequence continues at coordinate 31,014 of JARRPG010000021.1, forward strand.
GCTCCTGCAGGAGTGTGACCGTCTGACGGCGGAGACCATGTCGCGCGGACGCGCGCTGTCGGCAGCGAGACGGACCGCTGCGGACAATCTGGCCACCCGGCTGATTGCCGAACTCGCTGATCTGGCGATGTCCGGAGTCTCTTTCGATGTGGCCATGACAGAACGGACAGAACCGGGACCCGATGGCCTGGAAAGGCTGGAGTTCATGGTCAGTCTCAACCCGGGTGAGCCGCTGATGCCTTTAGCGCGGGTTGCTTCAGGAGGTGAACTGTCGCGGCTGATGCTTGCCCTCAAACGGGTCGCACCGGAGGCGGGTCGCGTGCCGACGATTATTTTCGATGAAGTCGATGCTGGTATCGGCGGTGCGGCTGCCACAGCCGTTGGCCGTAAACTGCGTGGGGTCAGTCGATCGGCCCAGGTCTTGTGCGTCACCCATCTGCCCCAGGTGGCGGCCTTTGCTGATCATCATCTTCGGGTCACCAAACAGGAAGAACAGGGACGGACGACGGCAGGCGTGGCGGTTCTCGACGGTGAGGATCGGGTCGCAGAGATGGCCCGCATGCTCGGCGGCGCCCAGATCACCGAACGGACATTGCTGCACGCCAGGGAACTGATCGCCGTGTCAGCTGAAGAGGATTAAGCTGAAAGGGGAGGACCTGTGATCCGTAAAGCCATTCTCAATGATGCCCGCCAGATCCATCAATTGCTGCTGACCTATGCCCGGGATGGCATCGTTCTGTCGCGTTCATTGATGGAAATCTTCGAGTCGATTCGGGATTTTTACGTGTTCGTCGATGCGGACCGGGTGGTTGGGGCTGCTGCACTGAATATCTGCTGGCAAGATCTGGCGGAGATCCGTTCGCTGGTTGTCGAGCAAAGCCATGCCGGCCGGGGCATCGGTCGCCACCTGGTTGAAGCCTGTCTTGCCGAAGCCCGTCAACTGGGTATTGGCAGGGTTTTTGCTCTGACTTACCAGCAGACCTTTTTTGAAAAGCTTGGTTTTGTCGTCATCGAGAAAGCCGAGCTGCCGCAGAAGATCTGGGGAGACTGCATCAAGTGCGCAAAATTTCCTGAGTGCGACGAGATTGCACTCAGCCTCTCCCTTGAGACGGAATCGCCGGATGGGTGTTCCGGGAAGGTTCCGGAGCCTTGATTGATCTTGACAAAAAGCTGGCCGATCCGATATTAATGAACGTCACGCAACGCCCAGATTCTTTATTTAATGGGGTTTTTCGTCTTGGCAGCAAAACGTTATAACATCTTGGTTGTCCCCGAAGGCTCGCACCAGGTGCGACGCTTTTCTGTGCGCAGTGCCGTTATCAGGGCCGCTGTTGCGTCGGTCCTTGTTCTGACTTTGGCACTGGGCGCCTTCGTTTTTCTTTATGTCCGCACCGACCTGGACAGTGCCGAACTGAATCGTCTCCAGGTTGAAAACGTGACGCAGCGCGAAGAGCTGCAGCGCTTGGCCGTGACCTTGGAAGACCTGCGCCAGGAAATGGTCGTTCTAGCCCAAAATGATGCCAAGGTGCGCGTCATGGCGAAGCTTTCGGCGCCCAAGGTTGACAGTCTCGTCGGTATCGGTGGCCCGGCCGGTCAGGAAGATGTCAGTCGTGAATTCGGTGAAATCCAGCAGCGGATTGACGAAGTTCGTCGCCAGATCGACCTGCGCCGTGAGAGCCAGGAGGAGATCAAGGGGATTCTCAACGATCAGCGCTCCTTGCTGGCGGCCAAACCCGTCGGTTGGCCGGTGAAAGGCTGGCTGACCTCCAGTTTCGGCATGCGGCGCGACCCCTTCAATGGCCGGCGTAAGATGCACGAAGGTCTCGATATCGCGGCCCGGACCGGGACCGCGGTGGTGGCCACTGCGGATGGTATCATCAGCAGTGTCAGGACCGAACCGGGTTACGGCAAGGTGGTCACCATCGATCACGGCTATGGCTACCGTACCGTTTACGGGCACAACTCGCGCTATTTCGTCAAGGTTGGCCAGCGGGTGCGTCGTGGCGAAAAAATTGCCGCGGTGGGCAATACCGGGCGGTCCACGGGATCTCACGTGCATTACGAAATCCGCCTGAACGGCGTTCCTATCAATCCCTACAAATACCTGTAACCAACAGTTTCCTTCTTTTATCGTCCTCTACCTAGAAAACCCTGTTTATACGGGTTTTTTGGTCTTTCATCGTGTTCAGCCTACAGGGGCTGCACGGCGGCTTGCCGGGAGTCCCAAAAAATTCACCCTTATATTTGACAATCTGTCGGCATCGGATAACCTTCTGAATAAACAGAGCTTGCGCAAGATTTGCGCGCGTTTCGAAGTTTGAGCAGGCGGTACGGGCCGTTCAGTTGCTCGACAAGGTCACACCGGAGCTCGGCTATACTGGTGCGGTCACCACCTTTGCTCCCTACAAGACGAGCTCTGCTCCTGCTGTTTACAAGACCGGCGCAATTGGTTCGGCTGCCGCCGGCATTCATCCACCATTCAACCAATCCACGCCCATGGGGGATGGGTTAGCGGCTGTCGATTCAGTGCTTGCCGGGTTGACCGGCAAGACGGCACTGATCCTTTACACGGACGGCGTCTCGAATGCGGGGGTCGACCCGGTGGCTCAGGCCAAGGCCCTTTATACCAAATACGCCCCCAACCTCTGCATTCATGTGGTCAGTTACGCGGACACCCCGCAAGGTGAGAATGTCATCAAAGCGGTTCAGGGATTGTCTGATTGCAGCGTGGTGGTCGCCGGAGCCTCACTGATGTCCGATGCGGCCATGGACCAATTTGCCCGTACGGTTCTCTACGATGAAGTGCAGCCGGCTCCGGTCGTCAAGCCCGCGCCGGCGCCGAAACCGGCTCCCGTGGTCGTGGTCAAGGAAGTGATCACCTTCAACCTTCTCTTCGATTTTGATAAATCGAACATCAAGGATGAGATGATCCCGGTGCTTGAGCAGGCCAAGGCGATTCTGGAAGAGGACCCGGATGTTGACTTCGTGATTTCCGGCCACACCGATTCGATCGGTACAGAGGCTTATAACCAGGGTCTCTCGGAGCGTCGCGCCGCTTCGGTGAAGGACTGGCTGGTGGCTCACGGCGTCGACGCTGCACGTCTGACGACCAAGGGCTATGGGGAAACCCAGCCCAAGTTCGACAACAGCACGGCGGAAGGACGGCAGCTCAACCGGCGTGTTGAAATGGAAACCAAGTAACACGTCAGCATCAAAAATCGCGTTGCGGTACTGGCCAGACATGACTCATGTCTGGCCAGTTTTTTCAGAGAAGTCCGGGGCCGGGGGTTGATTTCGCGTGATGCCCTGACGTAAAGTGTCATCTGCGGTTGGTCACGGTCTCGCAAGAACGCCAGGGCTGACGGGTCAAACACTTGAAAATATTTGTTTCGCCGGGACAGGAACATGTCTGGTACGGTCATTGCTAGATTGGAATACTATCCAATTATTAGTTCATGACTTTTCCGGAGGTGTGTGATGAAAGTTTCGAAACGAACAACCGTTGTCGCTCTCTTGTGCCTTGTGAGTCTCTTCCTGGGCGCAGGGGAGCTCTTTGCTCAGCAGCAGGAAAATAAGGACCGCGATCTGGAGGCCAAACGGATTGAGTTCCAGGATTTTGCCAAATCGAAGGTTCAACAGTTGAACCGCAATCACCGCTTCGCACGTTCACGCATGCAGATTATTCCGCAGGATGACGGCACCTATCTGGCCCGATATCACCAGATCGACGATGAAAACATGAAAATGAAGGTGCGCCGTTCGGAATCGGGATCCGCTCCCTTCGTGGCCGTGCTGTCTTATCGCGAGCAGGTCTTCGAAGCCCGCGCGCCGACGCGTGAGAAATGCCAGAAAAGCCCTTTCAATCTGGTCCGAATCATCCCCAACCGACATATCTTCTGCTATCGGAAAGGCGCCTGGAACTGACCGACCCAAGCCAAAATGCTCTGCTTTCTGATAGGGACGCAAAATTCACTGAACCCGCGGTTCCGAGACCGCGGGTTCTGCTGTTTCCAGGGCAGCAAACAGACCAATTTCGGGTCCTGACCGGGGCGTTGCGGGTCGATGTTTGACCTTGTCGATGCGGTTTTAGCTGTGTTAAAATTTGAAATTCTGGCTAAACCTTTTTGGCTGGAGATTCTTCAATAATTTTAACCGGTAACGTCTCCGGTCATGGAGTGAAAAGATGCTAGGAAGTGTTCTGAAAAAGATCGTTGGCAGCAAGAATGAACGGGATTTGAAACGCCTGCAGCAGGCTGTCGACCAGGTGAATGCACTGGAACCGGCGACCCGGGACTTGTCGGATGCCGACCTTGCCGGAAAGACCGTCCTCTTCCGTGACCGCCTGGCCGCCGGGGAGACGTTGGACGATCTTCTTCCGGAGGCCTTCGCGGTCGTTCGTGAAGCGGCTGTCCGCACCCTGGGGATGCGGCACTTCGATGTGCAGCTGATCGGTGGCATGGTCCTGCACTCCGGCAAGATTGCCGAGATGAAAACTGGTGAGGGCAAGACGCTGATGGCAACCCTGCCGGTTTATCTGAATGCCCTGGCCGGTAAAGGCGTCCATGTCGTCACCGTCAACGATTACCTGGCACAGCGTGATGCCGATTGGATGGGCCAGGTTTACAATTTCCTCGGCCTGACGGTTGACTGCATCGTGCACGGTTTGACCGATCAGCAGCGCAAAGCGGCTTATCGCGCCGATATCACCTACGGTACCAACAACGAGTTCGGGTTCGATTATCTGCGCGACAATATGAAGTTCGCCCTGGAGGACTACGTCCAGCGTGATCTTTCCTATGCCATCGTCGATGAGGTCGACTCGATCCTGATTGACGAGGCCCGGACGCCCCTGATTATTTCCGGGCCGAGTGACGCGACCAGTGAACTGTATTTTGCCGCCGACAAGATCATCCCCCGGCTTAAGAAAGGGGAAGTGATCGAGGATCGCGAGGCCCAGATCGGTCGAACGGTCAAGACCTACACCGGCGACTATACCGTCGATGAAAAGTCGAAAGCGGCCACCCTGACGGAAGAGGGGGTCCTCAAGGTCGAAAAGTTGTTGGGGGTCGAAAATCTCTACGAACCCGGCAATATGGCGATCCTGCATCATGTGAACCAGGCTCTGCGGGCCCATGCGATTTTCAAACGGGATGTCGACTACGTCGTCAAGGACGGCGAAGTAATCATCGTCGACGAATTCACCGGCCGTCTGATGCCCGGCCGGCGTTGGGGTGATGGTCAGCACCAGGCTATCGAGGCCAAGGAAGGCCTCAAGATCGAACGCGAGAATCAGACCCTGGCGACGATTACCTTTCAGAATTATTTTCGCATGTACGATAAGCTGGCCGGCATGACTGGGACGGCCGACACGGAAGCGGCGGAATTCAGCGAAATTTACAAACTTGACGTGGTCGTCATCCCGACCAACAAACCGATGATCCGCATCGATCAAGCCGATGTGATCTACAAGACGGAACCGGAAAAATTCCGGGCTGTGGTCGACGACATCGAAGCCCGCCATGCTTCAGGGCAGCCTGTTCTGGTTGGTACGATCACCATTGAGAATTCGGAAAAACTCTCCGAACTGCTCAAGAAGCGAGGGGTCCCACACAATGTCCTGAATGCCAAGCATCATGAGCGGGAAGCTGAAATCGTCGCTCAGGCCGGTCGCAAGGGCGCCGTCACCATCGCCACCAACATGGCCGGCCGCGGCACCGACATCGTCCTGGGGGGAAACCCGGATATGCTGGCAAAGCGCGAAGCCGCTGCGGCGGAAGATCCGGATGCGGTCTTTGCCCAGGCGCTGCAAAAATATGCGGCGACCTGTTCTGCCGAGAAACAGGAGGTGCTCGCATCCGGTGGCCTTTACATCTTGGGGACCGAACGACACGAGTCGCGCCGGATTGACAATCAGCTGCGGGGCCGCTCCGGCCGGCAGGGGGACCCGGGGGAGAGTCGCTTCTACATGAGCCTGGAAGATGATCTGCTGCGCATCTTCGGCTCCCATCGGGTCTCTTTTGTCATGGACAAGCTCAAGGTTCCCGAAGGGGAAGCCATCGAGCATAACATGATCTCGAAAGCGATCGAAAACGCGCAAAAGAAGGTCGAAGCCCACAACTTCGAAATCCGCAAGCATCTGATCGATTATGATGACGTCATGAACCGTCAGCGCGAGGTCATTTATACCCAGCGCAAGGAGGTTTTGGCCGGGGAAAACATCCGCGAAACGATCGCATCGATCCTCGACGAAATGGTTGAAGACATGGTGGCAACCTTTTGTCCCGACAAAACGCCACCCGCCGAGTGGAACTGGGAAGCTCTGGCCGCCGATTTTGTCAACCAGTTCAACGTCCCGCCGCATTTCCCGGAGCCGGACAAGGACCTCAAGCCAGCGGCTCTGGAAGAGGTTCTCAAGGAGCAGGTCCGGGCCCGATTGGCCGAACGGGAGGAGACCTTTACCACGCCGGTTCTGGAACATTTGATGAAGGTCCTGCTGCTGCAGACGATCGATACGCAATGGAAAGATCACCTGTTGTCGATCGATCATCTCAAGGAGGGGATCGGCATGCGGGCTTACGCCCAGCGCAACCCGAAGGAAGAGTACAAACGCGAGGCCTTCGACCTGTTCATGGAAATGATGGGGCGCATTCGCCAGGAAGTGACCCAAAAACTGTTCCGGGTCCAGCTTGCGCGCGAGGAGGAGGTTGCCGAGATGGAGGCCGAACAGCGCCGCCAGCGGCTTGCCTTGGCGCGCCAAAGCGGTCCGCAGACCACCGCACAGGTGCCGGTGAAAAGGGACGAGAGTAAAGTCGGCCGCAACGATCCCTGCCCCTGTGGCAGTGGCAAGAAATACAAAAAATGCTGTGGTCAATAACCCGGCGCGCTCGCAGGCAAGCGCCCTGACATCTTGCTTCGAAACCGATGGGGACAGGTGCCTTCTCGCGCCGGGCCATCGGCCTCTGCTGTCACTTGGCTCAACAGAAACGGAGTCCAGCTATGTCTGAATCAACAAACAACGTCCCGAAGGGATTCAGGGCTGCTGCCTGCAGTTCAGGAATCAAGAAATCCGGCAAACTTGACATGGCATTGATCTGTGCCGAACAACCGGTGGACTGCGCCGGGGTTTTTACCCGCAACCAGGTGTTGGCTGCTCCGGTTCGCTTGACCCAGTCACGGGTGCGCCAGGGATTATGCCAGGCGATCCTGGTCAACAGCGGCAATGCCAACGCCTGCACGGGGGAGCGAGGTCTGCTCGACGCAAAGCGGTCCGGCGAACTGGTTGCGGAAGCGCTTGATATCGCTCCAGAGCTGGTGGCCGTTGCCTCGACCGGAGTGATCGGCGTGCCCCTGCCCATGCACTGCTTCGAAAGTCATGTTCCGGATTTGTGCCGGACCTTGGGGGATGATCAGTTTGATGGTGTTGCCAGGGCCATGATGACGACCGACGCCTTCCCGAAGGTCAGCAGCCGAACGCTTGTGGTCGACGACCAGGAGGTGCGGATTCTCGGGTTAGCCAAAGGGGCCGGAATGATTCATCCGGACATGGCGACGATGTTGGCCTTTGTCATGACCGATGCTGTTTTGGCCGACAACCTTCTGGAAGATGCCCTGCAGAAGACGGTGGACCTGTCTTTTAACCGGATCACCGTTGATCGTGACACCTCGACCAACGACATGGCTCTGCTGCTGGCCAGCGGTGCTGCCGGAAATCCGTCCATCACCAGCGACTCAGCTTCTTATGAGAGGTTTCTTGCCGCTCTCGGTGAAGTCATGCTCGACCTGGCCAAAATGATTGTCCGGGACGGTGAAGGTGCGACCAAACTGGTGCACATTCAGGTGGTGGGAGCTCACAGCGATGCCGATGCGTTGACCGCCGCCCGCACGATTGCCACGTCGCAGTTGGTGAAAACCGCTTTTTTCGGGGAAGACGCCAACTGGGGCCGGATCATTGCCGCGGCCGGTTATGCCGGTGTCGCCATGGAGCCCGACCGCGTCCGGATTCTGTTTGATGATGTCACCTTGGTCAAAGACGGTGTCGGGCGTGGTCCGGAACAGGAAGCTTTGGCCACGGCCGTTCTGCAAAATGCGGAATTCACCGTAACGGTCGATCTCGGCTGTGGTGACGGACGTGGCGACTATTATACTTCGGACCTCTCTTACGACTACGTCAGGATCAATGCCGCTTACCGGACCTGACCCTGCGGGTTCGAAGACCATTTCGTTGTCAGGGATCTGCATGGAGTCACCGGCACGCTATCTTGACCATACCTTGCTCGCAGCCGATGCCTGCGAAGCCGCCATCGTTGACCTGTGCGAGGAGGCGGTGGAACACGGTTTTGCCTCAGTTTGTGTGCCGCCGGTCTTTGTCCGCAATGCCGCTCGATTGTTATACGGGTCGGAGGTCGCTGTCGGCACGGTCATCGGTTTTCCTCTGGGTTATCAGGCAACGTCCGTTAAAGTTTACGAGGTTCAGGACGCTCTGGCCGCCGGTGCCGGGGAGTTGGACATGGTTATCCAGCTCGGTGCGGCGCGGGTACAGGATTACGCTGCTGTTGGGCAGGAGATTGTCAGCGTTGTCGAAGCGGCCGGCTCGGCGCCGCTCAAGGTGATCATCGAATGCGCCCTGTTCGCGGCCGATGTCAAGCGTCGCCTGACAGAGATTGTTGCGGAGAGTGGTGCCGCCTATGTCAAAACGTCGACCGGTTTCGCAGCGGGTGGCGCCACGGCGGCCGATGTCCGTCTGCTTGCTGAAGCAGCCGCGGGCAGGATCGGTGTAAAGGCGGCTGGTGGCATTCGTGACTGGTCGACCTGCCGGGCCATGCTGGATGCCGGTGCCAATCGTATTGGCACCAGTGCCGGCGTGCAGATCATGCAGCAGTGGCAGGCGAGCCTCTTTTCGTGATGAGCGCGCCCAGAGGCCGGGTGATCTGGATCGTTCTCGATGGCGTCGGCCTGAAGGCCTTACCGGATGCCGCCGCTTATGGTGACGCCGAGGCGGCGACCCTACCGCATGTGGCTGCCGCATGTGGCGGTCTCTCCCTGCCGTATCTGCAGAAGCTCGGTCTCGGTTGCCTGGGTCCCATAGAAGGCGTGGCCGCTGTCGAAAGGCCGATCGCCGCCTACGGTTGCATGGCCGAGCAGGCGGCGGGGAAAGACAGCATCGTCGGCCATTGGGAGCTGGCCGGAGTGATCGTCGACACACCTTTTGCCACCTACCCCGAGGGCTTTCCCGCAGACCTGGTGCAGGCGTTTACGGACCTTTGCGGCGTTCCTCCGCTTGGCAATGTTGCGGCCGGTGGCGTTTCGATCCTGAAGAAGTTCGGGGCCGAACATCTGCGGACCGGCCGGCCGATCCTTTATACCAGCGTCGATTCTGTTTTCCAGGTCGCTGCCCATGAGGCGATTCTGCCGCCCGCCGCCCTGTATGATCTGTGCCGGGCAATCAAAGGGGCAACGGAAGCCCACGGCATTGCCCGGGTGATTGCGCGGCCCTTTACCGGCAACGGTGGTGGCGGTTTCCGTCGAACGGCTGGTCGCAAAGATTTTCCGACACCGCCTCCCTCGCCGACCCTGCTCGACAATCTGGCTGCGGCCGGGATTGCCGTCGTCTCGGTGGGCAAAATTGCCGATCTGTTCACCGGACGGGGGATCAGGCAGAGCGTCACCACGGCGGACAACCGTGATGGCATGAAGCAGCTGCTGGCCATCCTGGGGACTTTCTCCGAGGGCCTGTTGATGGCCAATCTGATCGATTTTGATATGGCCTATGGCCACCGCCGGGATGCCAACGGCTTCGGTCGGGCTCTGCAAGAATTCGACGCCTGGCTGCCGCATCTCGAAGCTGTCATGAGGCCAGAAGATGTGCTGGTGATCACAGCTGACCACGGCTGTGATCCGACCACACCGGGGACTGACCACACGCGTGAGTACGTGCCTTTGCTGGTCTGGTCGAAACGTATGACAGGGGGGGTTGATCTGGGGACGCGTGCCACCTTTGCCGATTTGGCTGCGACCTTGGCCGATTATTTCTGCTTGCAAAGCAGCCCGCTGGCTGGTGAGAGTTTCCTGCTCCAGACCGGTTTGTAAGAGGACTCAGTCTTTCAACTGTCCCTTGGCAAAATCACCCACACCGTTCTTGCTGGCGGCCACCTCTCTGAGAAAATGTTCTTTGATGTAATCCCGTAACTGCGCGTACTGATTGTCCTGCAGCGCGTCAAAGCCGACGCCGAAGCCCTGAAAATAGTTGTTGCCGGCCTCGGGCTCGACCGTGAAGAGCACCGTGGATTCGACTTCGATGATTTCTCTGCCTCTGCCGAACAAGGGGAATACGACGCTGATGCGATCGCCCTTCTGGACTTTCGTCGCGGCCTTGAAGAACAATCCGGCGATGCTGAGATTGATGACGTCGGCAAAAATGTATTCCCCTGCGGTCACGCGGTACATGCCCGGCAGGCGTAAGCGCAGGCGAAGATTCTGCCGGGGGAATTTTTCCACCCGCCCCTGAATGAAGGCATAAAGATCGAAGATGTCCAATGGCACGTCCAGGGGGGGCTCGGGAATCAGCTCGGTTCGGCCCTCATTGCCCTGTTTCAAAGCGACGCTTGGCAATTGACCCGTTCGAATGCGCTTTAATTGGGACTCTTCGAGAACCAGATTTTTCTCGTCAAGCAGTTTTTCCCCAATCATCAGCATGCAGGGGTTGCTCTCCTTCAGAAAGGTCGTGACCTGGCTGGCCTTCTGGGTCGAGAGAACACGATACCCCCAGTGTTTCAGGATTGGTTCCAGAGTGGCGAGGAGATCATCCCGTTGATCGGCGACTAAGATGGTCTTCATGGCTACTTGTTTTTCGCACGCTGATGTGAAAATATCTCAGGTCGGGGCCTGCAAGAAGGCGAAGGTTGTTGAGCAATTTACCGTATTTATCGCGGGTCGCAAAGAAGAAAATCTGATCGCCAACAATCGGGTGCGGTCAGCGATGGCCTTGGGGATCAGCGATGCCGGTCCAGAACCCTATGAAAACCTTGCCCTTTTGTGTTGCATTGAAAAACTAGGGCCACCTGAGATCATTCAGGCGGCCCTGATTTGGCAGTGGCGGGGTGTGCGGTGAACAGCTATTTTTTGGCTTTGCCGCGTGATGCGCGGGCTTTGGCCAGTTTCTCGCCGAGACCGCGGTCGATCGCCATCTGGCGACGCTTTTCGGAGTAACTTTTCGCAGCAAGCGATTGAGAACGCGGGATATCGAACTGCTTGCGATACGCGCTGGCGGTCATGTCGTGGGAGGTTTTGAGATGACGTGACAGGGTCTTGAAACCTTTTCCACAAATCATGCAAAAGACCTTGTCTTTACCAAAAGCCTTTTTGCGCGAAACAGCAGGGCCCTGTTCTTGATTTTCATCAACACCACCCTCATTTTTTTCGAGATTGTTGAGAGCAGTGAAAACATCGTTCAACTCTGTAACCAATTCTTCCTTGGTCATGTTTGTTGTCGAAGCATGCGCAGCGACGATTTCTGCAGCCATTTCGAGAATTGTTGCCATTTTTTACCTCCTGATCAATAAAATTTGTGAGAGGGAACTTGGGTTTTTATAACAGTTCATAAAGTAATACAGAAAAATTTATTATAATCAAGAAAATTTTTTAAAAAATATTAGACCAAGAAGATGTTTTGAACATAAAATTCAATCCGGATCTTATTTTTTGATTGGTCATTTCCGGTTTAAAGTCTTGTCCGGGGAGTTTCCTCATGATTGTCAGAGAAGTCACCGAAGCCGCTGAACGGAATCTGCTGTGTCGGCATGCCTGCCACAGCCGGGCAACCCGGGGGCGTCAGATTTTTGAAGAACCCTGCCCGGTCAGGACCGTGTTCCAGGTCGATCGCGACCGGATTCTCCACAGCAAGGCCTTTCGGCGTCTCAAATACAAGACCCAGGTCTTCCTGGCGCCCGAGGGGGACCACTATCGTACCCGTTTGACACACACCCTGGAAGTTAGCCAGGTGGCCAGAACCATGGCCCGCGCTCTACGCCTCAATGAAGATTTGACAGAAGCGATCGCTCTGGGCCATGACCTCGGCCATGCGCCCTTCGGTCATGCCGGTGAACGGGCTCTTGCGGAATTGCTGGTCGATGGTTTCCATCACGTCAGGCAGAGCCTGCGGGTTGTCGATAGGCTGGAGAAGAATGGCTGCGGTTTGAACCTGACCGCGGAAGTTCGTGACGGCATTCGCTGTCATTCGAAAGGCCGCGGAGCGTTGTTGGGGCGCGCAAAGGAGGATTTGCCGAAGACGCTTGAGGGGCAACTGGTCAGACTTTCCGATGTCATCGCCTATGTCAACCACGACCTTGATGACGCAATCCGCGGCGGACTGATTCGCCGGGATGACCTGCCGTCTGCCTGGTACGGAACGTTGGGGGAGAGGCAATCACAATGGCTGAATACCATGATTACCGATCTTATCGAAACGACGATGGCTTGTGATTATGAAGCCGTGCGGCTTTCCGACGCGGTTGCCGAGCGGATCGTTGCGCTGCGGGATTGGCTCTATGCCCATGTCTATCGAGCGCCGGAAATCGAGGAAGAATTTGTCAAAGCCAGCCGGGTGGTGAAGGAGTTGTTCGGTTATTTTGTCGTCAACCCCGAACGGCTTGCGCAACATGGCGGCCAGGTTGTCGCCGGCGCAACGGTGGAAATGGCGGTCGCCGATTTTTTGGCCGGAATGACGGATCGTTACGCCATGAATCTTTACCAGCAGCTGTTTTTCCCGCAGCCCTGGAGAAGCGTGTAAAGACTTGCCGACAAATGCTGGACAGGGCACTGCGAAGCTTGACACCTGAGAAATCGATATGATAATTTTTTAGCGTCTTTACGCCTATTTGGCCGCTTCCTCGCGGGCTGTGCGCGGCCTTCCATCCATTCTTCGAGGCGACCGAAAAAGCGCGCGTTATCGATAATTGCGATTGGCCGACGGTGAATCCGTGCCCCATTTGGGCGGCAGGGGTCTAACGCCTGAGGTGGACAACCCAAGGAGGTTGGCATGAGCAAGACACTGCTGTTGGCCGACGACAGTATCACGATTCAAAAGGTGATCCAGATCACCTTTGCTCACGAGGATTATGCGCTGACGATCACCGACAACGGCGATGACGCCCTGACCAAGGCGCGGCAGATCAGACCCGACCTGGTCATCGCTGATGTCTACATGCCGGGCAAAAACGGCTATGAACTGACCACCGCCATCAAACAGGATCCTGACCTCGGTCAGACCCCGGTTCTTCTCCTGACGGGCTCCTTCGAACCCTTCGACGAAGACAAGGCACGACTCTGCCAGGCCGATGCTTGGATTGAGAAGCCTTTCGAATCGCAGAGCCTGATTGACAAGGTTGCCGAACTGCTCGAGGCGGTTTCGCCGCAGACGGAGGAGCCCCCTGCAGAGGACGTGTCCACCGATGCTGGCCCTCCAGTTGCCGAAGAAGCGACCGCCGATGTCGCAGCGATGGCTGAATTTGCCGAACCCGACCAGACTGAAACCGAATTCGCCGCTCCCTCAGACGATGCCGCCGACCAGGAGCCTTCCCCCGAGGAAGCCGCCGAGGCCGAGTCCGAAGCCTTGCCGGCAGACCAAGACTGGAGTGATGTTGCTGCTGAAACGCACCTCGATGAATCCGCTGCCACCGTTTCGCCGCCCTTTGACACCTCAGAGGCGGAACTGTCGATGGATGATGCGGGTTTGGCCGAAGCCCCGACGGTGGAGGTTGAGGAGCCCGGCCCCGCCGACCAGGATGCGGCAATCGAACCGGTGGCCGAGTCCCTTGATACAGAGGACGATCAGGTCATGCCGTTGGCGGAAGAAGATATCCTGGAGGAGGAAGAACTCGAGCCGCTTCCCCAGGATCAGACCTTGGCTACCTGGTCTCGCGATGAATCGACGGCGGATGAGATCTTTGTCGAGCCTTTGCAGGAGGTCTCCGTTGCTGGCGAAGACACCTTCGCTGCCGATACCGAGGAGTTCCTTGAGGAGCAGCCTGTGACCGAACCGCAAGCTGAGGGTTTGGAGGCACCGGCTGTCGAGGAGCCTCCTGCAGAAGAACCCCTGGATTTCACTGACGAGGGACTCCCTGGTGAGGAGCAGGACGTGGCCGAAACGCAAGCCGAGGGTTTCGAAGCACCAGCCGTCGAGGAGCCGGCTGCAGAAGAACCCCTGGATTTCCCTGCCGAAGGACTCCCTGGTGAGGAACTGGACGTGGCCGAACTGCAAGCCGAGGATTTGGAGGCACCGGCCGTTGAGGAGCCGGCTGCTGAAGAACCCCTCGATGTCAGCGAAACCGAAGAAGCGACGAGTCTGGCCGATTTTGATGCGTCTCCGGTTGAGGAAACGACGGCAACGGTGTCAGAATTTTCTGCAGCGGAGAGCGAGACGAAAGTGGCCTCATTGGATGAAGCCGAGATCGAGCGGATCGTCGAAAAAGTGGTGGCCCGGATGGTTGACAATCTGGCGGAATCGATTCTCGAACGGATCGCCTGGGAAGTCGTCCCGGATTTGGCTGAAAGCATGATCCGCGAAGAAATTCGTAAAATCAAGGAGACCGCCGCCTGAGTGAGGGCGGCTGGCATAGCGGGAGTGAGGAAATGGGGATGAGACGATCCCCATTTCCTTTTATCACGTAAAGAAAACCTGACCGATCAGGTTGGAGGAAACAACCCGGATGGACACAAACTTGAACAAAGGTTATGAGCCGCATGACGTCGAGCGAAAGTGGTATCGCCGTTGGGAAGAAAACGGTGACTTCAATGCCGATGAAAAATCCACCAAGCCCCCCTACGCGATCGTCATCCCGCCGCCGAATGTCACCGGCGTGCTGCATATGGGCCATGCCCTGAACAACACCCTTCAGGATATCCTGTGCCGCTGGAAACGCATGAGCGGTTATGAGGTCCTCTGGATGCCGGGAACCGATCATGCCGGGATCGCGACCCAGAACGTGGTTGAAAAGCAGCTGGCGGCGGAAGGCACCGATCGTCACGCGATCGGCCGACAACCCTTTGTCGAACGGGTCTGGCAATGGCGCGCCGAATCCGGTGGTCAGATTATCGAACAGCTCAAGCGTCTCGGTGCCTCCTGTGATTGGCAGCGGGAACGTTTCACGATGGACGAGGGTTTGTCGCGCGCGGTCCGGGAGGTCTTTGTCAGGCTTTACGAAGACGGTCTGATCTACCGTGCCAATCGTCTGATCAACTGGTGCCCGCGCTGCCATACGGCGCTTTCCGACCTGGAGGTGGAACACGAGGACAAAAAGGGACATCTCTGGCACTTGCGATATCCTGTCATCGACAGTGATCGCTCTCTGGTCGTGGCAACGACCCGCCCCGAGACGATGCTCGGTGACACCGCGGTTGCCGTCCATCCCGATGACGAGCGTTATCAGGATCTGATCGGCCGGGAGGTTCTTTTGCCGCTCGTGGACCGGGCCATCCCGATCATAGCCGATGCCTACGTCGACAAGGACTTCGGCAGTGGTGCGGTCAAGATTACCCCGGCCCATGATTTCAACGATTTTGACATGGGCAAACGTCACGCTCTCGCCGAGATCAATATTTTCGATGAATCGGGTGTCGTCAATGAAAATGGTGGTGTCTATGCCGGTCAGGAACGCTACGAAGCGCGGGCCAACGTGGTTGCCGATCTCGAAAACCAAGGGCTCCTGGAGCGAATTGACAATTATGAAAACGCCGTCGGTGAGTGCTATCGCTGCAAGACGGTGATCGAGCCCTACTTGTCCCTGCAGTGGTACGTCAAGGTCGGATCCCTCGCTGAAGCGGCCACCAAAGCCGTGCAGCAGGGTGAGACCCGAATTGTTCCCCAGCAGTGGGAGAGGACCTATTTCGACTGGATGAACAATATCCAGGACTGGTGTATCAGCCGGCAGATCTGGTGGGGACATCGTATCCCCGCCTGGTATTGTGACGCCTGCGGAGAACTGACGGTCAGCCGCGAAGACGCCACGGTCTGCAGCCACTGCGGCAGCCGCGAGATCCGCCAGGACACCGATGTCCTGGATACCTGGTTCTCTTCCGCGCTCTGGCCATTTTCGACCATGGGCTGGCCAGAGGAGACCGAGACCTTAACGAAGTTCTATCCAACGTCCTGCTTGGTGACCGGATTCGATATTTTGTTTTTCTGGGTGGCCCGGATGATGATGATGGGTCTCAAGTTCATGCACGATGTCCCCTTCAAAGAGGTGTATATCCATGCCCTTGTGCGAGATGCCCAGGGACAGAAAATGAGCAAGAGCAAGGGCAACGTGATCGACCCGCTGCATGTGATCGATGAGTACGGTGCGGATGCTTTCCGGTTCACCTTGACGTCTTTTGCGGCGATGGGACGCGACATCAAGCTGTCCACCGAGCGGATCGCCGGTTATCGCAATTTCTGCAACAAGCTGTGGAATGCCAGTCGTTTTGCCCTGATGAACCTGGACGGTTTTGATCCGGCCAGAGTCGAAATGGAAGCGCTGGAACTCGATGACGCCGATCGCTGGATTCTGACCCGGTTGTCCGAGACGATTCACCAGACCAACCAGGCTCTCGAGGAATACAAATTCAACGAGGCGGCCGGCGCTTTGTATGCCTTCACCTGGCACAGTTTCTGTGACTGGTATATCGAAATGGCCAAGGATGATCTGTATGGTGACGAGGCCGCAGCCAGGCTGCGGGTGCAGAGTGTCCTGTTCGTCGTTCTCGAGCAACTGCTGCGACTGCTGCACCCGTTCATGCCCTTTATCACCGAGGAGATCTGGCAGTCGCTGCCCGGCGAGCGCCCTGCTGAGACGATCATGCAGGCGGATTATCCCGACGCCTCCGGCTTGCCGACCGATTCGGCCGGAGCCGAGCGGATTGAGTTGGTTATGGAGGTGATTCGGGCGATCCGCAATGTCCGTGGCGAAATGGACGTGCCCCCCAGCCGGCAGGTTGCGGCGATTTTGGATTGCAAATCGGCAGAATCCGTAACGATCCTTGCCGAGAGTGCGGCGGCGATTCGTGTCCTCGGCAAAGTCGGCGAACTGACGATCGGCTGCAATCTCGATCGACCGGAGCAGTCGGCAACCCAACTGGCCGGTGATGTGGAGATTGCGCTGCCGCTGGCTGGACTTGTCGATGTTGCCGAAGAAGAAAAACGCCTGCAGAAGGAGATCGCCAAAGTCCAGAAAGATATCGATCTGTTTACCCGTAAACTCGCCAACGAACAATTCGTTGCCAATGCCCCCGACCACGTCATTGAAAAAGATCGCGGCAAGCTGCGGGATGCCGAAGAGAAGATCGCCGTTCTTGAGGAGAGTCTGGGTAAGATTCAGGCCTTGAAATAGACCGACGGCAGAGGCAGGGCATGTCTGCCGTCGCCAGGGGAGCACGCTTGCCGCGGCGAAGGGCTAATAGCCCAATTCCACATTTTCGAGCGCCGAAGCCAGGTGCTGACGAATCGTCTCGCTGCTGTCCATGGTGCGAATTTCTGCATAACAGCAATGCGCCTGTTCGGTAGACACCCCTTTGAGAAAAGCTTTCATGCGCGGAATGAACGGTGCCGGCATGGAAAATTCCCGCAGTCCCATGCCCAGCAGCAGCAGCATGGTCAGGGGATCCGTGGCCATCTCGCCGCACAGGCTGACCCCTTTGCCCATGGACCGAGCGGTCGTTGAAACCTCGTCAAGAACCTGGATGACGGCCGGATGCAAGGGGTCGTAATAGCGATTGACGAGCGGGTTGTTGCGGTCTGCGGCGAGCAGGTACTGGATCAGGTCGTTGGTGCCGAGGGCAAAGAAATCGACCCGTTGCGCCAGCTGCGGGACGATGCGGACAGCCGCCGGCACCTCGATCATCACGCCGACCGGAATCTTCTCCGGGGCGTCGAGCCCCTCTTCCTGCAGGTTGCGGCGGGCCTCGGCGATGACATCGAGGCAGGCCCGCGTCTCGTCAAGACTTGAAATCATCGGGAAAAGCAACCTCACCGGGCCGTGCTGACCGGCCATCAGGATCGCCTCGATCTGGGTCCGGAAAATGTCGCGATTATCCAGCGAAACTCTGACCGAGCGCCACCCCATAAAGGGGTTCTCCTCTTTCGGGGGCTTGAAATAGGGCAGCCCCTTGTCACCGCCGATATCCAGAGTTCGAATGGTCACGGGTTGGCCCTCGAATTGTTTGACAACCCGACTGTAAAGTTTGTACTGGTCCTGGCGGTTCGGAAAATCGCCGCGCGCCATATAGGGGAATTCGGTTCGATACAGGCCAACCCCTTCTGCGCCGAAACGTTTGGCGACCTCAATATCACTGATCAGACCGATGTTGGCTCGCAAAATAACCCGCTGTCCGTCAGCGGTCAAAGCCGGCTGATCGCGATACTGTTCCAGGCGGGTCATTTCCCGGGTCTGGTCGATCTGCAGGCGCTGATATTCCTCGTGGATCGTGTCCAGAGGATTAATATAAAGACTGCCGGTATTGGCATCGACGATCAGGGTGTCTTCCGGTGCAATCTGTTTCAGCGCCCCGCGTACGGCGACGATTGCCGGTATGCCCATCGCTTTGGCCATGATCACGGCGTGGGAATTCTTCTCGCCCGCCTCGGTGACGATGCCGAGGATCTGTTCGTTGTCCAGGGTCGCCATGTCGGAGGGCAGGATCTGGCGGGCCACCAGGATGCTGGGCTGTTTCAAGTGCAGGGTTTGATCTGACGCCTCACCGACCAGGTTGGCAAGAACCCGGCGACCGATATCTTCCATATCCGCGGCCCGTTCGCGCAGATAAGGATCCTCCATCTTGTCGAAGGCTTCGATATAATCGGCAACCGTTTTCTCCAGCCCGTAAGCGGCTGAGTGGCCATTCTGAATCTCGTTTTCGATTTTCTCGATAAAGCTGCGATCCTCGAGAATCATCAGGTGGGTGTGAAAGATGGCCGCGTCGTTTTCCCCGAGCTGTTCCGCAACGCGCTTCTCCAGAAAAATCGTCTGGATGCGGGTTTTCTCGAGCGCACTTGCAAGGGCCTTGATCTCGCTGCGGGGGTCGATTTCACCGTCCTGCAGGATATCGGCAAAGCCAAGACGCTCCTCAAGGATCGCAGCCGGACCGATGGCGACTCCGGGGTAGGCAATTTTGCCACTGAGAATGTCCTGGGTCGCGTCCTCATTCTCGGCGACTTCCAGGATCGTCTGCTGGGCCTCGGCCAGTGCCAGACTGACGCGCTGACTCTCTTGCTGATGGCGGTGGATCGAGTCGAGCAGGCGGGCATTGACCACAATCGATGCCACCTGGAAGGCGATTGTCGCCAGAGCACTGATCTCTTCCTTGCTGAACTGACGGGGTTCCTTGGTTTGCAGGACGATTACGCCCAGCGGATTCTTACGATCGAACAACGGGATGCCGAGAAATGAATGGAACCGTTCCTCGCCGGTTTCCTTGAAATAGCGATAGCGAGGGTGATCCTGAGGTTCTTCGATGGCAATGGCATGGCGTTTCTGTGCCGCCATGCCGGTGAGGCCCTCGCCGATGCGCAAAGTGACCTTGCCGACGGCTTTGCGGGACAGGCCCTTGGACGCTTGCAGCCGTAAGGTTTGATTGTCGGCATCGAGCAGGTAAATCGAACAGACGTCCGTCTGCATGCGCTTGGCGACCAGGTTGACAATGTTACGCAACGTATCATCGAGGTCGTGTGACTGCAATATCAGGGCGCTGATGTCTTCCAGCGTGGTCACACCGATTTTCGATTTTTGAACTTTTGACATGGGCGACTCAGGAGTTGGTGGGTCAAAAAAACTTCAATATCATAGCCGAGCGGCAAGGTTTTGGAAACGAAAAATCCATGACGGG
Source organism: Desulfuromonadales bacterium (assembly GCA_037383085.1). Classification (GTDB taxonomy): domain Bacteria; phylum Desulfobacterota; class Desulfuromonadia; order Desulfuromonadales; family BM103; genus JARRPG01. Next base: position 50,865 of record JARRPG010000021.1, read on the forward strand.
TGTCTGCAAGGTCATGCGCGGATAAAAAAACGCCGCCCGGGGGAGAGAGATCCCGTGGCGGCGCAAACAAGGGAACTGGAATCCTTGAGTACGGAGTCGAATGTCCCTAGACAGTTACTCAAGTTTACTAGCAAATTAAATGCCAAAAAATAGAGGGTCGATCATTCGTCAAAAAAATGCTTTAAGATGGGGCCTTTGGGGGCCGGCAGGTGGTCTGGCCAATGGACCTTGGTTGTGCCGCATGTGGCGCATATGGGCAGAGAAAGCGGCAATTCGCTGCAAAAAAGGGCGAAATCGCTGAGCCAAGAATGGCACACCGCGGGCCAATAAATGACAAATTTTGTCTTGGAAGGAATCCGCTTGTGCCTCAGGATTTGAAGTCGGCGCCGTTCAGACCGTTGCGATTCAGCATGCGGTAGAAGGTGCGGCGGGGAATGCCGGCGAGGCGGGCTGCGGCTGAGACGTTGCCCTGTGCCTCTGCCAGGTAACGGATCAAGAGGTTTTTTTCCACCTGATTGAGATGCTTCTGCCGCTGGCTGCGCAGGCTCCCAGAGGATGTGTCGACGGCGGCCTGTGCGGCCAGTTCGCCGAAGATGACCGGCAGATTCTCCAGACGAATGATCTGGTCACGCGTCAAGACGGCGGCCCGCTCGATAATGTTCTGCAATTCACGAATATTGCCGGGCCAGTGATACTGGCGCATCGCCTGAACGGCGCGCTCCTCGATGCCGACCAGGTTTTTGTTGACGCGGGTGCTGGCTTTGGCAATGAAGGTTCTGAGCAGTTCGTCAAGGGATGCGAGACGATTGCGCAGCGGTGGCATGGTGATCGTGAAGACATTGAGACGGTAAAAGAGATCCTCGCGGAACCAGCCCTCGCCAACCCCCTGCTCCAGATTGCGATTGGTCGCAGCGATCAGTCGAACATCGACCTTGATCGCCCGGTTGCTCCCCACCGGCCGGATTTCACCGCTGTCCAGAACCCGCAGCAGTTCCGCCTGAAGTTTGGGGGTGATGTCACCGACTTCATCGAGGAAGATGGTCCCGCCGTCGGCTGCCTCGAACAAGCCGCGTTTGTCCTGCTCGGCACCGGTAAAGGCTCCCTTTTTGTAACCGAACAGTTCACTTTCCAACAGGCTGTCCGTGAGCGTCGTGCAGTTGACCGAAACCAGGGGCTTGTCGGCTCGCCGGCTTTCAGCATGAATCGCCCGGGCCGTCAGCTCTTTGCCGGTGCCGCTTTCTCCGCGGATCAACACGGTGGTTGGGGTCGGCCCGACCTGGTGGATCAGGTTGATGACCTCGCGGGTGCGGGCATCGCTGCCGACGATGATCGTCTCGCCGAATTCCTGTTTGAGTGCGTGTTGCGCCAGTTCATATTTCTGGGTCAGCTTGATGTGGTCCTCTTCGAGCCGTTTCAGGGTGTAGGGCAGGCACATGTCGCCTGAGGCCAGTTCATGAGAAACGGCAACCGCGTGTTCGCGGCATGTCGCATAGCCGCAGGCTCCGCAATTCAATTCATCGCGGGGTTCGTACTTGTCGGTGGCCTCGAGGATGTGACGCAGTCGTTCGCTGCTGGGGGTCTTCGGACGGCTCGACTTGTTGCTGAAAGTCCGGTGAAAGCTGGGCAGGGGGATGTCCGCGATGTAGGTCGACTTAGTCCGGTAGTAGAGGTTGTCGTTGAGGTGCTGTTCGATAATCAGGTTGCGTTTCGAAAAGGTGGTCAGGCGGTTGTTCTTGCCGGGTCCGCCGATGCAGCCACCGTTGCAGAAACGGATATCGGCGACCTTCGGCGAGATGCGACCCGCAGCCAGGTCTTTGATCACCTCCAGAGCATTCTCTTCCCCTTCTGCGGCCACATAGTCCCGGTTGGTGATATCGCTGGCGAAGCCGAAAGACTTGAAGGGTCCTCCGGAGATGGCAAACAGCCGGCCGCGCTGCGGCTCGATCCCATCGAAGGCCGTTTCGCCAAGCCGTCTCAAGTCGAGTTTGCGCTGCTTGAACATCTCACTGAGTTCCTGATAGGAAATGACGCAATCAATCGCCCCGGCCGTTTCCTCGGCCGTGATTTCGAATTTTCCGGCGATGCAGGAACTGATGTAAACAACCGGTGCTTTGCGGGGATTCCGGCTCTTGATAAAGCGGCCGATGGCCACCATCGGCGAGACCAGGCCGGCCAGGTTTTTCAGAAGTTGCGGGTAATGGCGTTCGATCAGATCAACGATCGTCGGACAGTGCGTGGTGATCAACGGCCGCGACGGGTCCTGGTTCAATGCGCTCCGATAACTGTCGCGCAGCAGATCGACTCCGGCGGCCCCTTCGTGAACTTCGACGAAACCGAGCCGCCGCAGGCCGGTCACCAACTGGCCGGAACGGGTATCGTTGAAAAAGGCCGGATGAGAGCAGCCCAGCACTGCGATGGGTTGTTCGTTGTCGAGCAAACGGCGGCAGTCGCCGATATGATCGGCAATGATCTTGGCCTGCTGAGAGCACCTGTTGACACAGTTGCCACAGCCGATGCAGCGGCTGCTGATCACCTCGGCATGGTCGCGATGAACACGGATCGCCTTGACCGGGCAGTTACGCACACAGGCATAACATTTGCGGCAGTTGCTTTTGACGGTCATGATCGGACCGTGGGTGTTTGCCGTTGCCAGCATGGCATCTTTCCGTGAACGAAGATTAAGGCGACGCGCGATTGTGACATTATTGGCACGGTTCTGTCAACGACCGGTCCGGGGCCTCCGTTGGTTCCGTGGCATCGACCGACAGCCTGATTCGAGAGCGTGGCGATCTTGCCCGCAAGATGTTATTCTGCGGGCGATCATTCTGCCGGGAGGTTTTTATGAAACGCATCGATTTGCGTAGCGATACGGTCACCAAGCCAACCGCCGGCATGCGTCGCGCGATGGCCGACGCCGAAGTCGGTGATGATGTTTACGGGGAGGACCCGACCGTGAATCGGTTGCAGGAGCGGGCCGCTGAAATCAGCGGCAAAGAGGCGGGCCTGTTCGTGCCAAGTGGCACCCAGGGCAACCTGCTGGCGATCCTGACCCATTGTCAGCGCGGTGAAGAGTACATCGTCGGTCAGCAGGCACATTGCTATCGCTACGAGGCCGGCGGGGCGGCGGTTTTTGGCAGCGTTCAGCCCCAGCCGCTTGATTTTGAGACCGATGGAACGCTGGCTCTGGCCAAGGTCGCAACAGCCATCAAACCAGCGGATGATCACTTTGCCATAAGCCGCCTGCTTTGCCTGGAAAACACCCAGGCCGGGAAGGTCCTGCCGCTGGCTTACCAGGCCGAGGCGGCTCATTTTGCGCGCTCAAATGGGTTGCAGCTGCACCTGGACGGTGCCAGGGTTTTCAATGCAGCGGTCAAGCTCGATGTTTCGCTGCAAGAGATCGCCAGACACTATGACAGCCTGTCATTTTGTTTGTCGAAGGGACTCGGTGCCCCCGTCGGATCGGTCCTGGTCGGTCCGGCAGATTTCATCAAACGCGCTCACCGCTGGCGCAAGATGGCCGGTGGTGGTCTGCGTCAGGCCGGTATTCTCGCCGCAGCGGGTCTTTATGCCCTGGAGAATCATGTGGAAAGACTGGCCGAGGATCACAGCAATGCGGCCAATCTGGCCGCCGGACTGGCAGCGATCGATGGTTTCCATGCCGACATCGCTCCGGTGGAGACCAACATGGTCTTTTTGACGCTGTCTGGCGATCGGCGCGAAAAACTGGTGCGTCACTTGCGGAAAAAGGGGATTCTGATTGGTGGATATGGAGCCTTGAGGATGGTCACACATCATGACATCGACGCCGAGGACATCCGGGTTGTGATCGATGCCGTCAGGGATTTCGTGTCCTGCGAAGGCGCGTCAGCGGCACATTCTTTCCGGTCGCGTCATGAAGCAAAATAGTTCGAGATGATTGCTTCCGCCATCCGGTACAGGGTTTGGTCTCCCTCTTTGAGAACCTCCAGCAGCAGGCGTTTCTCTTCCATGTAAATCCTGGCAAACTGTGGATCATATTTCGTGATCGATCCGGCGTTATCGATCAGGTCGGCCAGCTTGACCGTTTTCGCCTGCGCGCAGGCCTGTCTGATGTGCTCGCGATCAATCTTTTTGCGGGTTGTCCGATTGCCGTCTTCCGGTTTGGAGATATCGGTCAATTGGGCAACCAGCCGTTCAACCCGGTTGCCGAATTCTTTGCCGATCATGTCAAGGGTGACGGGCGTATCTTCGATGACATCATGCAGCCAGGCCGCACAGATGGTCGCCTCATCGCGCGTCACACCGGCAACGAGTTCAGCAACGGCCGCAGGGTGGGTGATGTAGGCTTCACCGGTGTATTTGCGCCGGTGGTTGACCGAGCGATGGGCGTGCTCGGCAAATTGTCGTGCTCTGTCGATTCGGGATGCCATGAGCCGTTCTGGATGTCGATTGAGATCTGCTTGACGACAGATGGTTAGCGCTCTTCACGGGACCATTCCGGGCTCCAACCGCCGAGGGTTGGGTGATACATCTCATCACCGGCATGCTGAGTGAACTCGACATTCAGCAGGTTCTGATCCAACGCTAGGATCTCGCCACATATCTGGCAAAGGGTCCTGGCCACCTCCAGGCGCAAGGTGGCCTGTCGGCCGCGGCGAATGTCACACATCAGCATGGCTGCGGGTGTCGGGACACCATCGATCATGCGCCAGACGGAACCATCGCCAAGTTCGCGGATTGCCACCGTGACCCGTCGGATATCCATCCCCATCATGCTGGCATAGGTCTCTGACAAGCGTTTCGCCAGTTGCTGTTTCTGTTCCACAGTATAGTGTTGATTGACGTCGAGTTGCAGATAAGGCATGGCGTGAACCTCCTCGATCGCAGAATGGGAAAAGGTCGGTCTGGTTCTGGATGGGGTGTGAACAGTGCTCCGGAAGAGGACTCTTGCCGGTTTTTGCCCGTTAGCCGAGTGCCACGTCAAGGAGCATCATCACGGAAAATCCGATCATGGTTGTAATGGTCACCAGGTCGATATGTTTACGTTCCCGTTGAGACTCCGGGATCAGTTCTTCAACAACAACGAAAATCATAGCCCCCGCAGCAAAACAAAGGGCGTAGGGAAGAATGCCCTGCATACGCAACACGAACAGTGCACCGAGGACACCGGCAATCGGTTCCACCATCCCCGACGCCTGACCCGCCATGAACGCTCTGAACTTTGAGACCCCTTCCCGGCGCAAGGGCATCGAGACAGCAGTCCCTTCGGGAAAATTCTGAATGCCGATGCCGAGGGCCAGAGCAACGGCGGCACCCAGAGAAGCCGAGGGCAGGTTGGCGGCGACTGCGCCGAAGGCGACACCAACGGCCAGTCCCTCCGGGATATTGTGCAGGGTAATGGCCAGGACCAGCAAGGTGCTGCGTTGCCATGAGGTCTTTACGCCCTCGCTCTGATCGATTCGTAAACCGGGGTGAAGATGAGGCAGAAAACGATCGATCAGTCTCATAAAGAGACCACCGGCCATAAAGCCGATGACGGCTGTCAGCCAAGGGATCTGGCCGAGCGTTTCAGCCATTTCGATGCCCGGTGCCAGCAGCGACCAGAAGCTGGCTGCGATCATGACGCCGGCCGCAAAGCCGAGCGTCGCATCCATCCATTTCGGATTGAATGATTTCGTAAACAAAACCAGGGAGGCCCCCGCGGCGGTAACGAAACAGGTGAACAGCGTGGCCAGGAGAGCCTGAGTCGTTGGATCGAATTGCATCAGATAATCAGTCATTGCGCGTCCTCATTTTTCACATTCTGGTCTGAAGAAATCCTGTGTCCGACCGCGTCGCTGAAATGACAGGCCGCCCGATGCCCGGAAGCTTTTTCGGTGAGTTGTGGATATCGCTGCCGACAAACGGTTTGTGCATAGGGACAACGGGGATGAAAATGGCAGCCTGTCGGTGGATTGATCGGCGAAGGGATTTCACCGCGCAAAATCTGCTTTTGGCGATGCCGGCTTGGATCGGCGATCGGCACCGCGTTCAGCAGCGCTTCGGTGTAAGGATGACGCGGTCGGGCGTAGAGCTCTTCGGCGGGGGCAATCTCAACAATACGTCCGAGATACATGACGGCCACACGGTCGCAGACGTGCTCAATAATACTCAGATCGTGGGAGATGAAAAGGTAGGTCAGGCCGAAATCCTCCTGCAGATCTTCGAGCAGGTTGACGATCTGTGCCTGGATCGACAAATCCAGTGCTGAGACCGGTTCGTCGGCGATGACCAGCCGCGGGCGGACGGCGAGGGTGCGGGCAATGCCGATGCGCTGTCGCTGACCGCCGGAAAATTCGTGGGGATAGCGATCGTAATGTTCCGGAGCCAGTCCGACGGTGTCCATCAGTGTCTGGACTTCGTTGCGTATGTTGTGTTCTGTGGCCAAGCCGTGAATGATCAGAGGCTCACCGATGATCTCGCCAACGCGCATGCGCGGGTTCAGAGAGGAAAACGGGTCCTGGAAAATCATCTGCATGTCACGGCGCAGTGCGGTCAGTTGCCGATGTGGCATGTCCGTCACCGATTTGCCGTCAAAACGGATCTCACCGGCATCGGGCTCAATCAGTCGCAGAAGAAGTTTGCCAGTGGTCGATTTGCCGCATCCCGATTCACCGACCAGGCCGAGCGTCTCCCCGGCCTCGATGGTAAAGGAAATCCCGTCGACGGCCCGGAGGATTTGCTTGGCGGCACCGGGGCGGTTGGCGCTGACCCGGAACGTCTTGTGCAGATTGTCAACCGTGACCAGTGGTGCCATCAGGCCTCCTGCCAGCAGCGGACCCAATGGTCCGGCTGCACTTCGGTAAGCGGCGGAACCTGACCGCGGCAGGGGGCAAAGGAGGCGGGACAGCGGTCAAGGTAAGAACAGCCCTCGATTTTGACGCCGGGTTTCGGCACCGTTCCCTCGATCGGGATCAGTCGCTGCCGTTTGGCGCCGATTTTCGGAATGCACTCCAGCAGCCCGCGCGTGTAAGGATGCCTGGGGTCGCTGTAGATCTCCTTGACCGGTGCCGTTTCCAAAATCAGTCCGGCATACATGATCGCCACCCGATCGGCGTTTTCCGCCACCACGCCGAGGTCATGACTGATCAGCAGCGTCGCCATGTCGCGCTCCTGCCGGATCCGCTCAAGCAGGGCCATAATCTGAGCCTGAATTGTCACGTCGAGAGCCGTGGTCGGTTCGTCGGCGATCAGCAGGCGCGGGTTACAGGCCAGGGCCATGGCGATCATGACCCGCTGCCGCATGCCCCCGGAAAGTTGATGCGGGTAGTCTCTGAGTCTCTGCTCGGCGGCCGGAATTCCGACATCGTGCAGCAGGTCCGCCGCGATACGCTTGGCTTTGGCTTTCTCATAGCCACGATGCAGTTGCAGCGTTTCGATGACCTGGTCGCCAATGCGGAAGACCGGGTTGAGGGAGGTCATGGGTTCCTGGAAGATCATGCCGATGTCGTTGCCGCGCACCCGGCGGATTTCCGATTCGGGCATGTGCAGCAGGTCAAGGCCATCGAACAGGATCTCACCGTCGACGATACGGCCCGGTTCCGGCACCAGTCGCAACAGGGAGAGGGCCGTCATCGACTTGCCGCATCCCGATTCACCGACCAACGCCAGGGTCTCACCGCGGGCGATGCTGAAATCGATACCGGCGATGGCTTTGACCAGGCCTTCGCTGGTAAAGAAAAAGGTTTGCAGGTTGCTGACTTTGAGAAGAGGACCCATGGCTTCCTGATGGTCAATGAGATGTCGTAGATGGAATCATGCCCGTTTGGTGAAGTCAATGTCAAACAGTGGGTCAGGGCGCCGTGCGAAGGTTGCCAGACAAGGCGCCAAAACGGACCGAAGTTGCGTATGCCATTGTGGCACCCGGCAGGGACGGCGTACTGACGCCGCAAAAGTTGGTTGCCGAGGCGGCTGCGCTGGGCCTGCGGGCGATCGCGGTGGCCGATCATGATAATATCGATGCGATTCCGGAAGCCCTCAAGGCCGGAGAGCAAGCCGGGATCGAAGTCATCCCGGCGGTCGAACTTTCGGTGGTCTGGCAGGATTACCGTGATCTGCATCTGCTCGGCTACGCTTTCGATCACAGGGACCAGCGGCTGCAAGAGGCGCTGGCCACATTCCGCGCCTTCCGCGTGCGCCGTACGGCAAGGATTCTCGACAACATCAATCGCCAGCTGGCCAGCGAAGGGCGGCTGCCCCTTGATTTCGACCAGGTCCAGCAGCTCGCCACCGGCACGATCGGGCGGCCGCATATCGGTCAGGCTCTGATTGCCGCGGGGTATGCCTCCGGAATGGAAGATGCCTTTCGCCGTTATCTGGTTCCCGGCAATGAACCGAAACGGTTTTTCCCGATCGAAGACGCCATTCAGCTGGTTCACCGGGCGGGTGGCTGCACAGTTCTGGCGCATCCGCCGTTCATCGGTGTGGACGAAACGACGCTCGACAGCCTGCTGCAGACATTTATTACCATGGGCCTCGACGGTCTCGAAGCTTACAACACGGGAGCCGGCAATGATGCGATCGACCGTTCTATCACCCTGGCACGACAGCGGGGTCTGATCGTCACCGGGGGCTCCGATTTTCATCAACCGGCCGCTGGTGGCATCCGTATGGGGGTCGGTCGTGGCAACCTGAAAATCCCTTATCGCTGCGTCGAAGAAATCCGGATGGCGGCCGCGCGGTATCGCTGATACAGGCTCACTGCGACCCATACCGCGGTGGCTGATTGTTTTTGCAAAGCGTCTCTGCAGTCTTTCCTGTTTACAGACCGGAAGGGCAATTGTATGTTGCCATGGTAGCCTTCGCAAAGGGCAAAGCGGACGATTCTTCAACAAAGGACAGACCCATGACGGATGACTTGCGCAGGAAATGGCCTCTTGGCAAATGCCCCTCAATCAGTGCTCCGGTTCCGGCCTTGATGGAGGCCCTGGTCATTCACCGCGACCAATATGGCCCGCCTGCCCAGGCGATCCACTATGAAGATGTTGCTGTCCCGCGGTTGCATCTTGAGGAAGCCGGCAGCGTCCTGGTGGCCATCCTGGCCTCCGGCCCGAACTTCAATACCAATTTCGCGGCGCTGGGTTTGCCGGTTCCGCCTTTCGGTCGGGGCGACAGTGCCACCCTGCATATCCCGGGAAGTGATGCGCTGGGGATTATTATCGATGCTGGTCCGGCGGTGAAGAACCTGAAAGTCGGTGAGGCTGTTATCCTGGATTCCTGGACGGATGCCGGGATGATTCGCGGATATGAAACGCACGATGGCTTTAATGCCCAATTTGCCGTGGTCGACCAGGTGCGTGCGGTTCCGGTGCCGGCGAATCTCAGCCACCAGACCCCGGAGCAACTGGCGGCGATGCTGCTCACCTACGGCACCGCTTACCGGGCTGTGGTCGAACGCCTGGCGGTCAAGCCGGGGGACAGCATCCTGCTGATGGGGGGCGGCAAAGGGACCAGCTTTGCCGGGGCCCAGATTGCCAAGGCTCTCGGTGCCCGCGTCATCCTCATGGGGTCGAACCGGGAACTGGCCGATACCCTGATCCGGCGCGGCATCGCTGATGCTTTTGTCAACCGACGGGAGATTCCGAAGAGTGCCTATGGGGTGCTCGCTGTCGATGAAAAGTACGAAGAATGGTTTGAACGGACCGAACCGTTCCGGCAGGCAATCTGTGCGGCCAACGGCGGCCGACTGGTCGACAAGATCTTCGAACACACCGGCGGGGCCAACTTCCCTCTGTTGGTCTCGTCCCTCGCCGAAGGAGGTTCGCTGGTGTTCTTCGGGGCCACCGGCAGTGGCCTCAAAGGCGAATACAAGGAAACTTTCTTCTATGATGGACAACGTTTTGTCATGGATGCCCGCTGGGTCTGGATGCGCCAGAAGCAGGTGATCTTCAGGAACCAGCCGGCCCGCGAGATCTTCTCGGAAATCGCTCTTGCGCCGGGCAAGAAGGGGTTGGTCTGGGGCGCTGACGCCTACGCCCGGGAATTTGTCGAAGCGGCCCTCGAGCGTAGCGCCGAACTGATCGTGATCGCCTCGCGTCAGCAGGACGCGGACGGGATCGAAGCACTCCTGGATCTCGGTGTCAAACCCGGCAACATCATCGACCGGGACGCGTTCAACCTGTCCCCGGATATGCCGGACCCCTTGAGCGATGACGGCACCCTCAACCCGGACTATAACAAAACCTACATGGCGACGGCCCGCGCCATCGGCCGGGCGATTTGGAAGATCTTCGGCCCCCGGGTCAGTCCCGACTTCATCGTCGAACGCACCGACCAGTGCACGCTGCATTACAGTACCTTCCTGGTGCGCGATTTCAGTGATTTCGAGGATATGAAATGCGGTATTGTGGTCGCCCAGGGCCGCCATGACCTGTCGATTCGCGGCTCACACATGTACTGCGCCAACCAGGCGCAGGAAGTTGTCCGACTGCTCGATCAGAAGTGGATCGAGCTGGAAAAAGAAGACCTGGAAGTCGTCACGCTCAGGGGGCTGCCGGAGCTGCAGCAGAAAATGCTCGACGGGACCATGGCCAAGCCGAAAGGGGTGGCCTTGGTCCAGGCGGACAGCGCCGGTAAAAGCATCGAGGCCTATGCCAAGGCCTACCTCGGTCAGACCCTGCAGTCCGCCGATCCGGATCGGCAAGATTACTTGCAGATCAATCTTTCTTCGGAAGGGATCGGTATCATCTCCCTGCAGCGCATCGATGCATTGAATGCGCTCAATGACACCCTGCTGGCGCAGCTTGCCGAGACCTTCGGGGAAATCAGGGACAAGCAGACTCTGAAAGGTCAACCGGTCAAAGCCGTGATCCTGTGCGGTGCCGATCGGGCCTTTGTCGCCGGTGCCGATGTCACCGAGTTCAAAGGGAATACCGCTGAGAAGATCGCCCAGATCGCAGACGTCAATATCCAGATCTTCAATGACATCGAAAATCTCGCAATCCCCGTGATCGCTCTGGTGGACGGTTTCGCCCTGGGCGGCGGCAACGAATTGGCCATGAGCTGCCATTATCGAATTGTTACCGAAAATGCCCAGATCGGTCAGCCGGAAGTCAAGCTCGGCATTATCCCCGGGTACGGAGGTTCGCAACGCTTGCCGCGCCTGATCGGCCCGCGACGGGCGGTGGAGATGTCGGTCAATGGCGAAGCGATCGGCGGCCGGCGGGCTGTGGAGATCGGTCTCGCCGATGAGTTCCACCTGGCAGCGACGGCCCTGGCCCGCGCCTATCAGGTCGCCCGGGAAATAGTAACCGGTCATCGTCCTGTGCCGGTGAAAGCCTGGGACAAGATCGCGGCCCAGCAGGGTCAGGAGCTGTTGGCGTTGCTCGGCGAAGAGACCGTGACCAGACTGCTGGACACTCCGGCTCCGCAAGGGTCTGCCGCCAGAGATCTCCGCGCGGCACGCGAATTCGCAGCACGCTATGTGATTGAAGCGATCCGCTATGGATACGAAAATGGTTTCCAGAAAGGCCTTGCCCATGATGCCAGGCTTTTTGGTGAAGTGGCCTCATCGTCATCCGGACAGGAGTGGATCGGGCGGTTTATCGATAAGGATCCCGAGCAGAGTGCTTTTCTGACTATCCTGTGATCCCGACAAGCCGCGCTCAACCGCCGTTGCGAGGCGTAAAACCGCACAACTTTCGTGGCCTCGGCAATCGCACCCAACCTCCTGTCCTAATGATCAGGTGTTTCGCCGATGCCCTGAAGCCTCTTGGGAATGAAGGTGTCGCCAGTCACGCCGGGGATCGGCACGTCTAGTCGGCCAAACCTGCCTCAGATTTGCAGAAAATGTTCCAGAAGGATTTTGCTGCCGATTCCGATCAAAATCACTCCGCCCAGAATTTCCACTCGGGGGCCCCAACGGCTGCCAATACGACCGCCCAGGAGCATACCGACAAGGGTCAGGGTGCCGGCGACCAGGCCGATAATCAATGCCGGGAACCAGATCGAAACCCCGATCACACTCAGTGAAAAACCGACCGCCAGGGCATCAATGCTCGTAGCGATCGACAGCAGGACCAGGCTCAGCCCGCGTGTCGGGTCACGGTCCTCGGTCGTTGCTTCTTTGTCGATCGCTTCGTGAATCATGCGCACGCCGATCAGGACCAGCAGGCCGAAAGCGATCCAGTGGTCCCACGCGGCCACCATCGCAGCGATCCCCTGACCCGCCAGCCAGCCGATGATCGGCATCAGGGCCTGGAAAAGGCCGAAGTGAAACCCGAGGCGAAAAAAATGTCGGCCGGTAATGCGGGCCAGGACCGTTCCGGTGCCGAGGGCCACGGCAAAAGCGTCCATCGCCAGTGCCAGTGCCAGACCGAGGAGAGTGATGATATCCATGCCGCGCAACCCCTTCTGCCGGCTGGTACAGAAGCAACCGGAACCGTCTTAATACGCAAGTTCTGCCGGCAAGTCAATGTCTCGCCGCTTGTCAGGGGACTTGCCTGCAAGCCCCGGGATTGTTTAGAATGATTCTCCTTGTGTCAAATTCCCCCCGGTTGCGAGACCGGAGAAAGTTGAACGTTATGCGTTTTTTCTTTGTTGCTCTGATTCTGGTCATGTTCACCACCCCGGTCTTTGCCATGTCTGCCGATGGTTGTGGTGCCGGCAGCTGTGCCGATTGTCACAGTATCACCCGTGATGAAGCCCAGCAGCTGCTCGGCAGTCTGGTTGACAAGGTGAATCAGGTCGATTTTGCCGAAGTCCCCGGTCTGTGGGTCGTCGAGGTCGAAAAGGATGCCAAGCGATTGCCGGTGTATATCGATTTTTCCAAAAAGTACGTGGTTTCCGGCAATGTGATCCGACTGGAGGACCGGGAGAACCTGTCGCGCCAGCGCAACACCCAGATGCAGACGATTGATGTCAGCAAGATTCCCCTGGCCGATGCCCTGTTGCTCGGTGAACCGGGGGCCGAGACCAAGGTGATCGTCTTCACCGACCCGCAATGTCCCTATTGCAAGAAGCTCCACGAAGAACTCAAGGAAGTGGTCCGGCGCGATCCCGAGATCGCTTTTTGGATCAAGCTCTATCCGCTGCCGATGCACCCCAACGCCCATGCCATTGCACAAAGTATCGTCTGTAACAATTCGATGGCCTATCTGGAACAGAGTTTTGCCGGACAACCGGTGCCACCGCCGAATTGTGAGGCTCCGGTGGTTGATCAGACCATCGCCCTGGCCAAAGAGCTGGGCATTCGTTCGACGCCGACTCTGGTCCTGCCTGACGGGCTGGTTCTGCCCGGTTATAAAAATGCCGAGGCTCTGCTGACGTTGATCGGTCAGAATGTGGCGCAAGCCGCACAGAAAAGATGATTTGTTGCGTCAAGGTCTTGCCTAAAGACGCTTGATCTGGTAAGAAACCTACCGGGACATATCCATTTTCAGGAGGACAGATTCATGGGTTTGATGGATGGCAAGCGCGGCGTGATCTTCGGCGTTGCCAATGACAAGAGCATTGCCTGGGGGGTTGCCCAGCAGCTGCATGAGGCGGGTGCCGAGCTGGCCTTTACCTACTTGAACGAAGCCTTGGAAAAGCGGGTGCGACCCCTTGCCGAAGGTCTGGGATCGACGATTATTCTGCCCTGCGACGTTGCCTACGACGACCAGATTGCTGACGTCTTCAAGGAACTGGAGCAACAGTGGGGAGAGATTGACTTCGTCGTCCACGCGGTTGCCTTTGCCAATCGCGACGACCTCAAGAATCCCTTTAGCCAGACCACCCGCGAAGGATTCTCCCTGGCCATGGACATCAGTGCCTATTCGCTGGTCGCCATGACCCGCTACGCACTGCCCCTGATGACACGCGGCGGCAGTGTTGTCACCATGACGTATCTCGGTTCGATGATGGCCGTGCCCGGTTATAACGTGATGGGCGTCGCCAAGGCCGCCCTGGAATCGTCCGTCAGGTATCTGGCTGCCGAGTTGGGGGTGAAGAATATTCGGGTCAATGCCATATCCGCCGGTCCGATTAAAACCTTGGCCGCCTCCGGAGTCGGCAATTTCAAGGAAAAACTGCACATCATGGAAGAGCGCAGTCCGCTGCGCCGCACCGTGACTCAGGAAGAGGTCGGCAAGGCCAGCCTTTACCTGCTCTCCGACCTGGCGTCCGGGGTCACCGGAGAAATCCATTATGTCGATGGTGGTTTTAACATCTCTGCGGAATAATCCTCGCGGTGACCTCTTCACTGACCTCAAAAGGCCCCGATTGGGGCCTTTTTTACGTCGCCGAACTTCTTGCCGGGCGCGATTGTTGCTTGTTTGTCAGGTAGACAGAAATGTTCTTGCGATGAGATTGAGTCGGCTATGATCCACGGCAATACGACGGGACTGAAAGCGAGCCAGGTCAAGGCTCTGGAAAGAATCTACCGTCGGGCCATTCCGCCCGAGGAGGTGATCTCCGGAGAACTGGCTCGCTATATCACGGAGCTGTCCAGCGACCTGCGTCGGCAGATCGGTCTGACCATTGATCGCAGCGGTGCCATCAAACATGTCATCCTCGGTGATGACCGGGAAATTGTCATCCCTGACCTGACAGGCTTTGCGCGAGGGCGCAGTGGTCTGCGCGGCCTGCGTTGTGTGCATACCCATCTGCAGGGAGAACCCTTAAGTCAGGACGACTTGAATGACCTGGCCCTGCTGCGACTGGACATGATGGTCAGCCTGGCGGTCGGCGAGGATGGCCTGCCCGGCCGGGTCCACGCCGCGCACCTGATTCCACCGACCCCCACAGGCGAGATCTCCCTGCAGCAGAAGGTCGCATCGGTCTACGCGTGGGATCTCGATTTTGTTGCCTTCATCCGCGCCCTCGATGCCGAACTGGAGCATGCCCGCTCGGCCACCGTCGACCTCGGCGATACGCGTGAAAAAGCGATTCTCCTCTCCGTCAGTCAGGCGCCCAAGCAGGAAGCGGACGATGCCCTGGATGAGCTGGCTGAACTGGCCCGAACTGCGAACGTGGTGGTTCTTGACCGGATCATGCAACGTTCGCGCAAACTGCACCCGCGCACCCTGATGGGTGAGGGCAAACTGCGTGAGGTCGTGATCAGTGCGTTGCACAAAGGGGCGACTCTGCTGGTCTTCGATCAGGACCTGAGTCCGGTTCAGGTCCGGTCGATCGCCGCGATGACCGATCTCAAGGTAATCGACCGCAGCCAATTGATCCTCGATATCTTTGCCCGTCGGGCGCATACCCTGGACGGCAAGGTCCAGGTCGAGCTGGCCCAGTTGAAATACATTCTCCCCCGGTTGGCCGGAAAAGGAAGTGCGATGTCCCGTTTGACAGGCGGGATCGGAGGCCGTGGCCCGGGGGAAACCAAGCTGGAAATCGATCGCCGCCGGATTCGTGATCGGATCAGCCGATTGGAAAAGCAGCTTAAAGCCCTTGGCAAAGGACGTCTGCAGCGCCGCCAAAAACGCGTTAAGACCGGCGTGCCGATCATCTCGATTGTCGGCTACACCAATGCCGGCAAGTCAACCTTGCTCAACGCCCTGACGCAAAGCGAGGTTCTCACTGAAGATCTGCTCTTTGCGACACTGGACACCGCCAGCCGGCGGTTGCGATTCCCTCACGAGCGCGAGGTGATCATCACCGATACGGTCGGGTTTATCAGGCAGCTGCCCAAAAGCCTGTTGGGTGCTTTCCGGGCGACCCTCGAGGAGTTGGTGGATGCCCATCTGCTGCTGCATGTTGTCGACGTCTCGAATCCGCGCTTTGAAGAGCAGATTCGCGCCGTCGATCGGATCCTTCAGGATCTGGAACTGGATGAGATCCCCCGCATCCTGGTGTTCAACAAAATCGACCTGATTCCAAAGGAAGAGATTCTGCCTCTCTGCCGTCGGTTTGATGCGATCGCCATCAGTGCCCGTAATCGACTCAGTTTCAATGAGCTGCTGCGGGAAATGGAGGAACGTTGCTGGGGTGGCGAGATGCGGTAACGTTGACACGCGCTGCCGGTTTCGTGTAGCCTGTGCCCGCTTTCGGGAGGTTTTTTAATGCGTGGTTCTCTTTTCCTGCCCGGTCTTTTCTGCAGTTTTCTGCTGGCCGGTTGTCTTGCCCAAATGACGGCTCCGGGTGCTGATCCGGAGGAGGCGGCGTCCCCGGTGGCCTCTCTCGCAGAAGATCCCCTGGTCCCTTCGGAACAATCCGTATTTGCTGAGAGCCCTGACTCACTTGGCAACAGTGCCACGGAGATGACGCTGTCGCAAGACCTCCTGGCACAGACCGCAGCGTTGGAGGCCCTGCCCGTTGGCGACGAAACCCTGGCTGAAGACCGCTTGTTGCAGGGGCAGGCCCAGGTGCCAAGCGAAACCCCCGATAACGCTCTTGTTCCTGAGGAGCCGGAATTTGACTTTCCGGTCGTTGAAAATGAACAGGTGCGTGCCTTCCTCGATTATTTTACCGGCTCGGGAAAACGGACCTTTGCTCTCTGGCTGGAGCGCTCCGGTCGCTACCTGCCGATGATGCGCGACATCTTTGCCGAAGCGGGACTGCCCAGAGATCTCGCTTATCTCGCCATGGTCGAGTCGGGGTTCAATGACAAGGCCTACAGCTGGGCGCACGCTGTCGGCCCCTGGCAATTCATTGCCAGCACGGGGCACCGTTACGGTCTGGACAACGACTGGTGGCATGACGAGCGTCGTGACCCGGAAATGGCAACCCGGGCGGCGGCGGCTTTCCTCTCTGACCTGTACGAAGAATTCGACGGCGACTGGTATCTGGCCGTCGCTGCCTATAACGCCGGACCCGGCAAGATTCGCAATGCCATACGGCGATACAAGAGCCGCGATTTCTGGGACATTTGCCGTGGCAATTACCTGAAAAGCGAAACCAAGAATTACCTTCCCAAGCTGCTTGCCGCCTTGCTGATCGCCAAACAGCCAGCCAAGTACGGTTTCGCAGAGCTGGAATACCACGCCCCTCTTGTTTATGAAACGGCAACCCTGCCGAGCAGCACCGATATCGAAGTGATTGCCCGGCTCTCGGGAAGCGATTACGAGACGATCAAGACACTCAATCCCGCCTTGAAGCGCTGGTGCACGCCGCCGGCTGAGAGCGACTACCAGGTCCGACTGCCGGTTGGCAGCCGTGAGGTTTTTCTCACTGAATATACCATCCTGCCAGAGCAGCAGCGGGCCAATTACGTACGCCACAAGGTGAAATCCGGTGATACCCTGCTCGCTCTGTCGAAACGTTATGGTGTCCGGGTGCAGGATATCCGGAATCTCAATCGCATCCGCAACGCCCGCGCCTTGCAAATCGGCACCAACCTGATCGTGCCGCTGAACCCGGATGCCAGTGACACGACCCCCCTGGCCGAGCTCAAGGACGATTACAAACGCTCCCGGCGGACCTACTACCGGGTTCGCTCGGGGGATTCGCTGTGGGAAATCTCCCGGAAATTCAACGTCACGGAAAAGCAGTTGCGGGTTTGGAACCGGCTCGGTTGGAGCAATGTTATCCGGCCCGGTCAACGCCTGATTGTTTCGGCAAAAGGAGCCCCCTCCAGGACAGCCACCATCCACGCCGCCGGACCGAAGCAGAAGGTCATTTACCAGGTGCGGCCGGGTGACACCCTCTGGGCCATCGGGCGAGAATTCTCCGTCGGCATGGCAGAGATTCGCCATTGGAACAATCTGGCCGAGAATCATATTCTTCAGCCGGGTGAACGCCTGACCTTGCATGTCAGCAGTAATCGTGGCTGAATCAGATGGTGCCGTTCCAGGTGCCGCACCTTGAGCCAAGCAGATAAATTCACCACGAAAATGGCTTGACCTCCGGCAGAGGTCGCTCCGTAAGTTGAAGCGTTTGACCGGTTCATTGCAGCAGGTCTTTGCCGGGGTCGCTGCCGGTCGCGTGGTTTGCTTTGACAAGGGGCCGGCAGGTTGATAAAATGCGCCGTTTTTCAACCACAGAGGTGATGTGACGCGGTCGGGTTGATGCCCCGGTCTCACCGCATCGCTTTTGCAATCAAAGGATTCCCCTCCATGTTGTCCACACTTATCGCTCTTGCGGTTGGCGTCCTGTTCGGTTTGGCCCTCCATTTCACGACCAGCCTGCATCCGGTTGTGCCGCTCATTGCCGGCATGGTGGTGTTTACGGCGATTTACGTGATTGTCTTGAAGAAGATTATGGCACGCATCAACCAGGCCATGGAAGCTGTGCAAAAGGATATCGCTGCCAATCGTCCGGAAGCCGCGATCCATAAACTGGAAGCCGTGCAGAAGAAATATGCGAACTGGCAGTTTTACATCCAGAAGCAGATGAATTCACAGATCGGCATGGTTTATTACCTGCGGCGCGATTTCAGCAAGGCCTATGATTATCTGACCCGGGGATTCGTCCGCCACTGGGTGGCCATGGCCATGTTGGCCATCATCTACATGAAACGCAATCAGCCGAAAAAGATGGTGGCGACCTTTGAAAAGACCGTCACAGCCAACCGCAAGGAGCCGCTGCTTTGGACCCTTTATGCCTATTGCCTGGAAAAGGTCGGTGACCGCAATAAAGCAGTGACCGTGATGGAAAAGGGGCTAAAGAAAGTCCGTGGCAACGCATTGATGGAAGCGAATCTGGACGCCTTGAAATCGGGCAAAAAGATGAAGATGCAGGAGTACGGTGACCTGTGGTACCAGTTCCAGCTTGAAAAACAGGGGGCCATCATCCGCAAGCACACCAAGGCGATGCAAGGCCGCCGCAAAATCGTGCGCCGATAGTCATGGCCAAAAAGAAACCGGCGCGCAGGAAAAATCCTCCGACAAAGTTCAACAACAGCCCCTTCAAGAATTTGCAGGGGCTGTCTGCTTTCGAATCCTCACTGCAGGCCCGTGACGATGCACCCGATCGCCAGGCCTCCTGCCGCCAACCCGCCGAGCCACATAGCGAGGAAAACGAATTCACCCGGGAGATGGCGGGACTTGGTGTGACACCCCTGGGCGAGCGGACGGCACCACTTCCGGGACAGGAACGGGGCCATGAGCAAGTCCGTCACCAAGGCACTGAGGCCCCGGAGGATGCCGAAGCGGTCTTTCAGGAGGCCCTCGGTTCCATGGACATGGTCTTCAAAGACGATGAGGTCCCGTCGGATGCCGCGCGAAGAGCGCTCCCGCGCCGACGAAAACAGTTGCAGCAGGGACAGATCGAGCCACAGGCAGAACTCGACCTCCACGGCCTGAATCTTGAGGAGGCCATAACGAAAATCGATTTTTTCCTGCAGAATGCCAGTCATCATGGCTGGCAGGTGGTGCTGGTCATTACCGGCCGGGGTTTGCACTCTGCGGGCGAACCGGTCTTGCGGCGGGCGGTCGAAAAGGTCTTCAATCAGCGCCGTAAGGACATCCTCGAATGGTGTGTTGCGCCGCGCCGTTTCGGCGGTGAAGGGGCTCTGGTGGTGTTTTTACGCGCGCCCGAAGCCGGTTGAACCGCTTCTGCGTAATCTCTTTGCCAAAAAAACAGACTCAACTTGAACCGAAAAATGCGCCCCGCAACCGGATGTTGGTTGTGGGGCGCTGCTCTTTATCAGGGGATGTTGCGTTTTTTCGGACCTCAGTTGGACTCGCCTTCGGTTGCCGAGGCACTGGTCTCTGATTGTGTCGGCGTATTTTTGGTCGCAGTTCGCCGCCGCTTCGGTTTCGGCTTCTTTTCCGAAGCCTCAGCCGGGGCTGGCGGCCGGGGCTGGCTTTCTGTCGAGGGCGAGGCCACGGCCGCGCCGGCTCCTGAGGTACTGCTCTTCGGTTTTCTGTTGGTACGGCGGCGTCCCGTGGATTTCATTTTTTCTTCGCCGGATGTCTCGCTCACCGGCTTCGCTTCCTGGTCCGTAGGGCTGTCTGCGCTGGTCTCGTCGGCCGGTTTCGATGCCGTTTTCCGGGGCGCACGGCGGGGCCGTCGGCGCGACGGGCTCTTTGCGTCCGCCGCCTGTATGTCCCCGCTGTCGTCGCTCTGATCCGTGGGTGCCTGCGCGGTGGCTGTCTCCTGCTGCTCCTGTTTGGCCGTGGATTTGGCCCTGCGGCGCGGGCTGCGCCGTTTCGGTTTCTCCTCCTCTTTCGCTTGAGGGGGTGGGTCGCTGGCTTCCTCTGCCTCGGACCGGGTGGCCTCCTCGGCAGACGCTGAGGGCACTATGGCGTCCGATGGTTTGCTCTTGCTGCGGGAACGACGCCGTTTCGACTTGGGTTTGTCAATCACATCGGCAGGTGGTTCCGCGCTGGCTTCGGCCCCGGCAACGTCCTGATCCGGCACGGTTGCATCGTTTCCGGTCGTGGCGCTGGAGGTGTTCGCGGCGGCTTTGTCTTCAGACGATTCCGCATCGCTCGGCTTGCGACGTTTCCGACGCCGGCGTTTCTTGGCGGGCTCCGCACCGTTCTCTTTGCCCTCGGCGGGGGCTTGTGGATCCTTTGCCGTGGGGCTTTCTTCGGCGACGGACATCGGCAGCAGGGCAGCGGCGACGTATTCCGGCTGGGAGGAGGTGTCCTTCTCGCGTTTGGTGATTTCGATTTCGATCTGGTCCGCCAGAAAATCACGGTTGCCGTGGACATGAATCTGCAACTGATGATCGCGCTCCATGTCCACCAGTTCGCCGCGCTTGTGATTCAAAAGATAGGTGGCAACATCCATGGGCAGTTGGGCATCGACCCGGCTGACCTGACCTTTGGCGGCGCTGGCATGGATCTTCCGCAGCAGCGACACGGCCTGGCTCTCCGGGCTTTTCAAACGTCCCGAGCCCCCACAGTGCGGACACGTCAGATAAGAGCCCTCGGCGAGTGTCGCCTTGAGGCGTTGACGGCTCATCTCGAGAAGACCGAACTGGCTGATGCGACCAACCGAAACCCGCGCTTTGTCGTTTTCCAGCGACTTTTTGAGTTCCTTTTCGACCTCACGCATATTTTTTCGTTCGCGCATATCGATAAAGTCGATCACAACCAGCCCGCCGAGGTCGCGCAGCCGCAACTGCCGGCCGATTTCCCGGGCGGCTTCGATGTTGGTCTTGCTCGCTGTGGCTTCGACGCCCTGTTCCGAAGCCATCTTGCCACTGTTGACGTCGATGGCCACCAGTGCCTCGGTGGTATCGATGACGATCGAACCTCCCGAAGGCAGCGGCACCTTGCTGCGGCTCAAGGTTTCGATCTGCTCCTCGATCTGGTAGCGGGAGAAGATCGGCCGTTTTTCCTGATGCAATTTGACCAGCCGGACCTGGTCGGGCATGACCATCTGGAAAAAGTCCCGGGCCTCCTTGAAAACCTGCGGGTCGTCGATCAGGACTTCATCCATGTCGGTGGTGAAATAGTCCCTGATCGAACGAATGATCAGATTCGATTCCTTGTAAATCAAGGCGGGGGCTTTGACTTTCTTGTTCAGTTCAACAATGCTTTCGTAGAGGCGGATCAGGTAGCGGTAGTCGCGTTCCAGCTCCTCCCGGCTCTGGTTCAGGGCTGCGGTGCGCACGATATAGCCGATGTTTTCTTCCAGGTCGATGGAAGACATGGCTTTCTTCAGATCTTTGCGCTGGGCATCGCTTTCCGCTTTCCGGGAGACCCCCCGGGTCTGGCTGCCCGGCATGATCACCATGTATCGTCCAGCCAGAGAGAGGTAGGTGGTCATGGCGGCGCCTTTGGTGCCGCGTTCCTCCTTGGTGATCTGAACCAGAATTTCCTGGCCGCGTTGAAGCAGGTCGGTGATGCGCGGTCGGCGACCGTCTTCGCTCGCCTGGTAGTCAGGTTTGACGGCCCGGTAATTGACCTCGTCAATCTGCAGGAAGCCGAGGCGTTCGGCACCATAATCGACGAAAGCGGCCTGCAGCCCGGATTCAACCCGGACCACAACCGCTCGATAAATGTTCCCCTTGGTGGGTTCATGACCGGCAACCTCGATGTCCAGTTCCGTGAGGATGCCGTCCTCGACAATCGCCACCCGGTTTTCTTCGTGGTGGGTGGCATTCACCAGCATTTTTTTCGACATAAAATTCTTTCCGATCGCCGCGCACGGCGATCTTGATCTGATGGAGTGACAGCCCTGGTCCGAATCTCAGGCTCTACCGTTACGGGAGCTCGCCCGGTCGCAGGATTGACACCGAAACTTTATCTTGAGCAGGGCCGGAATGGCCCTTCAAGATCAAAAAAACCTTTTCAAAAAAGGAACTTTTGCAGCAACTATAACAAATTCTGAAATCTTTGGATAGGAAATACCCGCGGAGCCATCCATCGATCTGTGGCGATCAGCGGTCAATCGGTGGACGACGAGGACTTATTCTTGTCGAAATTGATCGGCAGTTGGCAATGCACACAACGACGCAGCGGCAGAAACGTCGGGCCATGCGTATGATAGGCTTTGCCACAGCGCGGGCATTTGACCACCGTCGCCAGCCCGACGACGACGCAGAGCAGCAGGATCCACGCCGCGAACAGCCAGGTCAAGGTTCTGGATGACGCCTGCAGTTCGAGGGCCACCAGCAAGCCGGGCAGATAGATGAGGATGGCCAGCCACAACAGCCAGCGTCGGCTGCGCACCTTGGCCAGGCCCGCGGCCAATTCTGCTGCTGTGGGCGTTTCGGTGTCCTGTGTGTACAATAAATATCTCCCCCGCGAGGTTGCCTTGTCACCCACTGTACCCGGCGGATCGTATCCTGGCAAGTCGCTCGTGTCGAAAGCGCCCGGGACCTTCTGCGCATCCACCTACCGAGAAGATGTCCGCGAACCGGAAGATGTGATATAACGCCTGCATGTTGCAACTCAAACAGGTGCGCAAACAATTCGCCGACCAGGTCGTTCTGCAGGATGTCGATTGGCATGTCAGAGCCCAGGACCGGGTCGGCCTCTGCGGCGAGAACGGTGCCGGCAAGACGACCCTGCTGCGCCTGCTGGCCGGGCTCAGTGATGCGGACGGCGGTAGGATCCAGTTGGCCCGTGGTACGACGATCGGCTACCTGCCCCAGGAGGGACTGGCGCACCGGGGGCGGGACCTGTTTGCCGAAATGCGATCCGCCCTAACCGAGTTGCAGGCGATCGAGCAGGAGTTGCAGCAACTGGAAGTAAGGATCAGCCGCAACCATCAGCAGGATGATCTGGATCGATATGCGGAATTACAGGAGCTTTTTCGCCAGCGCGGTGGTTACACCATGGAGGCCGATATCGGCCGGGTCCTGAAAGGCCTGGGCTTCGTCGAAGAAGAATGGACGGTGCCGTGCGAGAATTTTTCCGGCGGCTGGCAGATGCGCATTGCCCTGGCCAAGCTGCTGCTGCAAAAACCGAATCTGCTGCTGCTCGATGAACCGACCAATCATCTCGATCTGCCGGCGCGTGACTGGCTCGAGGAGTACCTGGCCGCGTATCCGTATGCGGTCATTCTGGTCTCCCATGACCGCTTCTTTCTGGACCAGGTCGTCAATCGGATCGTTGAGATCTGGCACGGTCAGTTGACCGATTACCCGGGCAATTATTCGCGCTTTCTCAAAGCCCGAGATGAGCGCATCTCGGCCTTGCGAGAGGCTAAACAGCGCCAGGATGAGGAGATTGCCCGCATCGAGGCGTTTATTAACAAGTTCCGGTTCAACGCCAACAAGGCGGCGCTGGTTCAGAGCCGGGTCAAACAACTGGAAAAAATCGAACGAATCGAATTACCTCCGCAACGAAAAACAATCGGCTTCTCCTTCCCGGTGCCGCCCAAGGGCGGTCAATGGGCCGTCCGCCTGAACAATGTCGCGCATGGCTACGATGATTTGACCGTCGTCGAAGATGTCGACCTGCAGGTGGATCGCGGCGAACGGGTCGCTCTGGTCGGTGCCAACGGGGCCGGCAAATCAACCCTGATGCGGCTTCTGGCCGGGGTAGAAGCGCCGCGCCGGGGTTGCCGGGAAGAGGGTCACAACCTGGCTTTGGCGTATTTTGCCCAGGACCAGGCGCGGACACTGGATGCTGGGGCGACCGTTTTGGAACAAATGACCCGCGCCGCGCCTTTCACCATGGTGCCGAAGGTCCGCAACCTGCTTGGCGCGTTCCTCTTCCATGGCGACGATGTGCACAAGCCCGTCTCTGTCCTCTCCGGCGGCGAGAAGAATCGCCTGGCGTTGGCCATTCTGCTGCTCAAGCCGGCGAACCTGCTGCTCCTCGATGAGCCGACCAATCATCTCGACCTGGCTTCCAAGGATGTCCTGTTGAATGCTCTCAAAAATTATCAGGGCACCCTGGTGTTCGTCTCCCACGACCGCTATTTCGTCGATGCCCTGGCCACCCGCGTCATCGCTGTGGCCGCGCGTCGGGCAACCTCTTATCCTGGCAACTACGAAGATTTTCTGAGAGTGCGGCAAAACGAGGGGGACACCAGTCATTCCACGCTGCGCGTGGAGCAGGAAGGTTTGCCGACGGCATCACCGGCAGTGATCAAGACGGATCGAAGTCTGTCCCATGCGGAACGCAAGGCACAGCGACGACTGGAAAAGAAACATCGCAAGGAATTGGCCGAGGTCGAAGCGCGTATCGAAACGCTGGAGATGGCCCTGGCAAACTTGACTCGCGAGATGCAGGATCCGGCACTGGCAACGGAACATGTGCGTCTCGGCAAACTGGTGGACCAACATGCGGAGCTCCAGGAGGAGTTGGATAGCTGCCTGGAACGTTGGGAGACGTTGCAGAATCTGCTCGTCGCTGAAGAAGAGACGTAAAGGGTTCCCGCTGCGGTCGGTGTTTTAGGACCAAGGGGCAGTCAGGATGCAATCCTGGCGGCGGATTCCGCCGGTTGGGGGCGAGTCCCCGGCTTTCAAAAAGAAATCTTGCGTTATCAGGACAATCGTTAGGTCTCACCGGAATTCCTGGACAGACCAGAAAGCGGAGCCCATCACTGGGCTCCGCTTCTCTTTGATCGTTCCAGAGACTTAAGGCGAGACAGGACTCTCAGTACTGTTTCAGCGGCATGCCACATTGGCATTCTCCGGCCAGTGCCGCGATTGTATTGCAGAAGCAGCTGCCGCCGCAATTGCAGAAAAACAATCCGGATCCTTTCAAATCAACCCGCTTGAGCGGATTGCCACAGGCGCACCGGGTCGGGTCCTTCGGATCCTGCTTGCAAGTGCAACCCTCGGCACAGGTACACAGCAGGGCCTCGGTGCCTTCCACCTTGACCACGTGGCCCCACGCCAGCGGTTTGCCGCAGGCGCATTTGCCGGGCTTGACACTGAGGGTGTTGCAGTCGCATCCGCCACCGCAGGCACAGCTGTAGAGTACGTCGTGCCGCTCCGCCTGAACCGCACCGGCGGCGGTCGCGGCTGCTCCGGTCGATGCCGCCTGAGCCATCATGGCACAGTGCCCGTGTTGGCAACCGGCATGCTGATGCCTGTGATGTTCATGCAGCGAGCAGCCATAGGCCAGCAGAAGAAGAACACCGCCGCAGATAAGCAGGAGCCATTTCCCTGGCTTCATTTCTGAACTCCTTGAGGTTGTCCGGGAAATAATGAAGGATCGTCGTTGATGACGATCCCGGTCTTTTACGTTGCAATTGATCTAAGCAGATGTGCGGCCTTGCCGACAAGCTTCGGGGGTAAGGGTGAGATCGGTAGCAAACACGGCAACCCTTCAGGGATCAGAAAATTGCAGAGCAATCTGCCGTGGCATGAATGGCATCCTGATGCCGGCTTGTGACAGGGATTGACCAGACGCCGGCCCCTCCGGCCGGCCTGGTGCCGATCATCCATGATGAAGATGATAGGGCGGTTGGCCACCAGACCCGATCACGCAAAAGGTGTTAATCGTTCCGGGCTGTGGTCAGAACAATCTGGATTCGCCGGTTCTGGGCCCGTCCTTCGGCGCTGCTGTTGCTGGCGATCGGTTGATATTCACCGTAGCCGACAGCGGACAACCGGTCGCCGGCAATACCGACCTGGTCCTGCAGGAAATGCAGAACGGTCGTCGCCCGGGCGGTGGACAGCTCCCAGTTGCTCGGATATTTCTCCTGCAGGCTGCCGCGAATCGGAACATTATCGGTGTGACCCTCAATCTGGATGTTCTTGTCGACGGCCGATTTGAGGATATCACCGATTTGCTGCAGGACCTTGAGGCCGTTCTGCTTGAGATCGGCACGCCCGGAATCGAACAGGATTTTGTCAACCACGTTGACCGTCAACTTGCCTTTGAGTTCGGAAATCTTGACTTCGCCCCGCGCAATCTCTTGTTCAAGCTTACCGACCAATTCGTCGTAGGTGCTCTGCACTTCCGCCAGGCGGGCCTCGCGCACCAGACGCTCTTCCTCGAGTTGTTGGGCCAGAGCGTTGTTGGCCTCGGTCAGGCGATCGACTTCCTGGCGCATTTCGGCCATCGCGGCCCCCGCTTCGGCACTGCGATCAGCGAGGACCTTCTCGACCCGATCGAGATCGGCCCGTGCTCGCATCAGGTCCTCCTGCAGCAGTTTGTTGCGTTCGATGGTCTCCAGCAGACGCTGATTCAGATCATCGTTGCGTTCGACCAGGCGATCCTTGTCATTCTTGAGCCGCTCGTAATCCGCTTCAAGACTGCTGATGACAGATTGCAAGTAAGCGTTCTCATTGATTTTTTGCTGGTGGACACTGTCGCTGACGCAGGCGCAGAGACCGGCGGCCAGGAACAGAGCAAGGCCACTTCTGAGGAACATTTTCACGGGAGACTCCTTGGAGGTCACATCGGGGATCGGCGTTCAGACTGTTAAGAGTATTGTTGGCGATTTTGAACAAAATGTAAAGCATTGGAAACAGGTATGATTTCGGGGTTTCCAGTTGCTTGCCAAAGATTCTCTGTGGTATAAAACCCATTTTAACAGCAAGGATGTCAATGATGAATCCCTTCGTTCTGGATCCTATCCTGCGCCATGCTCTGGCCGAAGATATCGGCACCGGCGATGTGACCACCGAGGCCACCATCGCGGCCGGTACGCAGGCTGGTGCCGAGTTGGTTGCCAAGGAAGATTTCGTTCTGGCCGGGATCGATGTTGCAGCCCGCGTCTTTCTGCTGATCGACCCGGAAACCGCTTTCGAGAAGCTGATTGAGGATGGACAAGCCGTCAAGCGCGGCGATGTTCTGGCTTGGATCAAAGGCGGGGCGGCAACACTGCTCCAAGGGGAGCGCGTCGCCCTCAATTTCTTGCAGCGGATGTCCGGGATTGCGACGCAGACGGCGGCTTTTGTCCAGGCTGTCGAAGGCACCGAGGCGACCATTGTCGATACCCGCAAAACCACTCCCGGACTGCGGTTGCTGGAAAAGTATGCGGTCCGTATGGGCGGCGGCGGCAACCATCGTATGGCTCTTTATGACGCGGTGTTGATCAAAGAGAATCACATCGCTGCGGCGGGTGGTATCACCACGGCCCTGCTACGGGCCCGTAAGAGCGTGCCGCACACGCAAAAAATTGAAATCGAAGTGCGCAATCAGGATGAACTCGCCGAAGCACTGCAGGCCGGAGCGGATATCCTGTTGCTTGACAACATGTCTCTCGAGGCCCTGAAAGCGGCTGTGGCCCATGTGAACAAGCGCGCCGTCACGGAAGCCTCCGGCGGCGTCAACCTGGAGACCGTTCGCGAGATCGCCGAGACCGGTGTGGACCTGATTTCCGTTGGTGCCTTGACCCATTCGTCCCGTGCGGTCGATATCTCGATGCTCTTTACCTGAGCGAAAATGAACCAGAACCCGGATGATCAGCGCCGATGACCAATTCAGCTCCCCGGGAAAAAATTTTGGCCTTGTTCGCACGCGAGCCGGAGGGGTTCGTCTCCGGAGAGCGGATCAGTGACGTCCTTGGCGTGTCGCGTACGGCGGTCTGGAAGCATATCCGCAGCCTGCGTCAGGCGGGCTATGATATCGAGGCGGTCCCTTCGCGGGGTTATCGGTTGCTGCAGACGGCGGATGTGCTTCTGCCCGAGGCGATTCAGGCCGATCTCGACAGCTTTCGGATCGGCCACCGGGTGATTTGTTGTGCAGAAACGGCATCGACCAACCTGCAGGCCAACCGGCTGGGTGAAGAGGGTGCCGCCGACGGCACCGTGGTGATTGCCGATCGACAGACCGCCGGCAAGGGGCGTATGGGGCGTCAATGGATCTCACCCCCCGGCGTCAACCTGTATGCCTCGATCCTGGTCCGGCCGGCAGTCCTGCCGCAGGAGGCGCCCAAGCTGACCTTCCTCTCGGCCGTCGCCGTCTGCCAGACGATCACCGAGGTGACCGGTCTGCAGGCAACGGTCAAGTGGCCAAATGATGTCCTTCTGAACGGTCGGAAAGTGGCCGGACTGTTGAACGAAATGAGCTCGGAAACGGACCGGGTTCATTACGTTGTCCTCGGCATTGGTGTCAACTTGAACATGCGTCCTGAGCAGTTCCCCGAGGATCTGCGCTACCCGGCGACGTCACTGGCGATTGCCAACCGGGCACCGGTCTCCCGGTTGGAGTTTACCCGGACGCTGCTGCAAACCCTAGATCGGCTTTACCAAGATTTTCTGACCGAAGGAGGGACACCGATCCTGCGTGCCTGGACTGCATTGTGCGGGCTGACCAATCGGTCGGTTGTCGTGGATTGTCCCGACCGGACGATCAGGGGGATCATGACCGGACTGGCCGAAGAT
The DNA here is from genome assembly GCA_037383085.1 of Desulfuromonadales bacterium. GTDB lineage: Bacteria > Desulfobacterota > Desulfuromonadia > Desulfuromonadales > BM103 > JARRPG01. The sequence continues at coordinate 79,438 of JARRPG010000021.1, forward strand.
GGCGCTTTGCTGATTCGGACTGCGGCTGGTAAGATAGAGGTCGTTTATGCTGGCGATGTCCGTCCTGCTTGAGGCCTCGACAATCTGCCGGTTCAATACAGAGTTGGAAGAACGGGTCGGTATGCTCAAGAGATTCTTTAACGGTTCTTTGACGATCGTTTGTCCCGCCAAACTGTCTGTCTGTGATGTCTCGGGTTGCCATGTTGCTCGTCATTGATGTCGGCAATACCAACACGGTGTTGGGCCTCTATCAGGACAAAGAACTGGTCCGCAGCTGGCGCCTGACAACCGACAAGGCCCGCACCGCGGACGAGTGGGCGATGGTGATCCATGAACTGTTCAGTCTCAGCGGCCTGCATTTTCCCGACGTGCGCAGTGTCATCATCTCCTGCGTCGTGCCGCCCTTGCTGAATACGCTGGAAGCCCTTTGCGGCACCTATTTCAAGTTGCAGCCCCTGGTGGTCGGCCCCGGGATTCGGACCGGCATGCCGATCCAGTATGATAACCCGCGTGAAGTCGGTGCCGACCGGATCGTCAATGCCGTCGCCGCCTATGCGAAGAAAAAGACCTGCCTGATCGTCGAATATCTCGGCGGGGCGATTGCCCCGGGGTTGACGATTTCCGCCGAAGCTCTCTACGAGAGGGCGAGCAAGCTGCCGCGGGTCGAGATCAGCTGTCCGCCCCAGGTGATTGCCAAGAACACGGTCAACAGCATGCAGGCGGGACTTTTCTACGGGTATGTCGGCCTGGTGGATGGGATCGTCAACCGCATGAAGCAGGAATGCCGCGAGTCGCCCTGCGTGATTGCGACCGGTGGCCTGGCCACCCTGATTGCACCGCACAGCCAGACCATCGATGAAGTTGACAACAGCCTGACCCTGGAAGGCCTGCGCATCATCCATGAGCGTAATCAGGTCGGGGGGAAACCGACTGACCGATAAACAGTTCGTTTGTCTGAATCAACATTACGGAGTTTCGAAAGGAGAGATCATGGCCAAGTTCGACACCGAAAAACTGCGCAACCTGGGGATTATCGGCCAGGGAGATGCCGGCAAAACATCACTTGTAGAAGCCATCCTGTTCAATACGGGGATGACCGATCGCCTCGGCAAGGTGGATGAAGGTTCCTCCAACATGGATTACGAACCGGAGGAAACCAAGCGCAGAATTACGATCAGCTCAAAGCTGCACCATTGTGAATGGAACGGCCATGAACTGCATATCGTCGATACGCCCGGTTACACCAACTTCCTGCACGACACGCGCAGCTGTATCCGGGTCCTGGGCGGCGCCGTTCTGGTGGTTTCGGCGGTCGACGGGGTCAAGGCTCAGACCCAGACACTCTGGAAATGGGCTGAGGAATTCGAAATCCCATTGATCGCCTTTGTCAACAAGCTGGACCGGGAACGTTCCGATTACCTGAAGAGCCTCGACGACATGGAGAAGTCCCTGGGCTGCCGGCCGGTGGCTGTCAACATGCCGATCGGCCAGGCCGAGGATTTCAAAGGGGTCATCGACCTGGTGAAGATGAAAGCCCGCATTTTCAAATTTGATGAAAAAGGGACCTATGATGAGGGCGAAATCCCGGCCGAATATCAGGATGAGGCGCAACGACTGCATGTCATGTTGATGGAAGCCTGCGCCGAAGCTGACGATGAGTTGATGGAAAAATACCTGGAGACCGAAGAACTCAGCGAAGAGGAACTCTTGCGCGGTCTTCGCGAAGGCGCCCTCACGGGCGTGTTCCTGCCGGTTCTCTGTGGCAGCGCCACGGCCAACATCGGCATTCGCCAGCTGCTTGACGCGATCGTTTTGAGCACGCCATCGCCGATTGACAAGGGGATCCAGTATGGCACCAACCCGAAAACCGGTGAACAGGAATCGCGTGAACCGGATGTGAAGGCACCGTTCTCGGCCATGGTTTTTAAAACCGTGAGTGACCCGTTTACCGGCAAGCTCAGCCTGTTCCGGGTCTATTCCGGAACCGTCAAGTCCGACAGCACGATCTACAATTCGACCAAGGAGACCAACGAGCGTCTCGGGCAGATCCTGCTCCCCGAAGGCAAGAAGCACAAGCCGGTCACCGAAGCCGTTGCCGGCGATATCGTTGCGGTCGCCAAGCTGAAAGAGACGGAAACCGGTGATACGCTGTGCGATGCCAACAAACCGATCGTTTATGAGAGCCCGGTCAGCATGAAACCGGTCATTTCCTTTGCGCTTGAACCGAAGAGCAAGGGCGACGAAGAGAAGATCTTCAGCGGCTTGTCCAAATTGACCGAAGAGGATCCCGCCCTGCAGGTCCAGCGTGATGAAGAGACCAAGGAGATGATCATCTCCGGCATGGGTCAGGTTCATGTCGAAGTCGCCATCGAAAAACTCAAGCGCAAGTTCGGCGCCGAAGTCATCCTCAAGGAGCCGAAAGTCCCCTATCGCGAGACGATCAAGAAGAGCGTTGAGCAGCACTATCGGCATAAGAAGCAGTCGGGTGGCCGTGGCCAGTTCGCCGATGTCCACATCAAGCTCGAGCCGGCTGCCCGGGGTGAAGGCTACGAGTTCATCGACAAGATCGTCGGTGGCGTCATCCCACGCCAGTTTATCCCGGCTGTCGACAAAGGCATCCAGGAGACGATCAACAAAGGACCGCTGGCCGGTTACCCGGTACAGGATTTCAAGGTCACGCTTTACGATGGTTCGCATCACTCGGTCGATTCCTCGGAGATGGCTTTCAAGATTGCCGGTTCCCAGGCCTTCAAGAAAGCGGCTCTCGCCGCCAACCCGGTTTTGCTTGAACCGATCATGGAAATGGAGATCACGGTTCCCGATGAATGTGTCGGTGACGTGATCGGCGACATGAACCAGCGCCGGGGCAAAGTCCTGGGCATGGACCCACAGGGCGCCAGCCAGGTTGTCAAGGCACAGGTGCCGATGTCCGAGGTTCTGAAGTATGCTCCCGAATTGCGCTCCATGACCTCCGACCGTGGTCTGTTCACCATGGAGTTTTCGCATTACGAGGAAATTCCGTCACACCTGACCGCGAAGCTGCTTGAACAGCTCAAAAAAGAGGAGGAATAATCGACGTGCCAGGCGCACGTTGGGTGCCGCTGCAATTACACCAAACAGGAGAGTCACGGAATGTCTGACAAGGACCAGTTCACCTTTGACGAGAACGATGAGTTCCCGGAAACGGATTTAAGCGAATCCTTCGCCGATGCTGAGCATGTCATGGAAGACCCGTCTGCGGAAGAGGCTGACGACTCGGCGTCATCCCAGACCGATTGGGACAATGAACCCTCCCAGCCCTCGCAAACCGGAATTCGGTTCCCTCTGCTGCTGCTTCTGCTGGTAATCGGTGGTTTCGGTGGGGTTTATTACGTCCTGAACCTTGGCGAAACGCCCTCGGATGTGCCGACGGTTCCGGCTCAGACACAAAAGCCGGCACCGGCAGAGACCACGCTCCCATCGCCGGCCGGACCCGCAGCGGAATCGGCTGCAGAGACAGCACAGAAAGGTGGTGGCATCACCATGCCTGCCCCTGCGCCGCCATCAGCCCAGCCGGGCGCCGGTCAGGAGGCCGCGGCCACTGGCGACTCCGTCAGCCCAAAACCTGCAGTGGTCGACCAGCAGGCCGATGCCGCCGCACCCCAGGGGGAAGACCAGGCGGTCGCTGAAACCTCCCCTCCAGAGTCCAGCACGAGACCCCCGGCCGTATCAGAAGAGACGACAGCAGCGGCAGGTGAAGCGCCGTCTGATGCAAGCCAACCGGACGAAGCCGGCCCTGCGATGGCCAAGCCGGACATGGCAGCCGCCACTACGCCGACCGAGGCCTCACCGCAGGCTGGTGAAGGTCTTTACATCCTGAATGCGGGTGCTTATCTGCTTGATGCCAACCGGGATGCGCTGGTGGCAAAGATCAGAAAGCTGGGTTATGAACCTGTGGTGACATCGGTGGATACCCAGGTGGATATGACGCGACTGCGCCTGGGAACATTTGCCAGCGACGAGGTCGATGAGGCTCTCGCTGCAGCGAGAGCCATCGAACCGGGAGCGTACAGCGCGCCGGCGGGGGAGGGGTATGTCATCTATGCCGGGACTTTCCTGACGCCAGGCAACATCAAGCGACTGACGCAAAAGTTCCTCGAACAGGGCATCAAGGTTTATCCTGAACCGGTCCGGGTGACAAAAAAACTGAGCCGCGTCCGATTCGGCAGCTTTGCAACCCGCGACGAGGCCGTCGCTGCTGCTGACGCGCTTGCTGAAGCCGGTGTGGAGACCGTGGTGATCAAGTCCCGTTAGCCGGCTGCGTGGATCCTCCTGATTGATAAAGAGGTCGACAGAATGTCTCAGAAAGCGTCGCCTGCCGTGCGCTTGAAAATGTCCGCTGAAGCCGCACGGATTCTTCAGCCGGGAGTCCCCCGGGATGTCCAGTTGGCGGCAGCGTGCGGAACGTTGCCCCTTCCTGGTCGTGACCAACTGATCCTTCTTTGCCTGCTCTGCAGGAGCGAGCAGGGGGACATCAAAAACGCTGCTCTGAAGAGCTTACGGGAGATGACCCGCGACAGCCTGCTGCCGGTGCTCAAAGACCCGTCTCTGCCCTCCGAGGTACTGAGAATTTTGGCCAGGGTCCGGCTTGCCGATGTTGCCGTGATGGAGGCTGTTCTCCTGCATCCGGCGGTCTCCGAAGAGACCTTGCTCGATATTGCCCGGAAGGCGGACGCCGGAGTCCTGGAGCGGCTCGCTGCTCACCGAAAAAGATACGCTGCCTCTGCGGAGATTGCGGCAGCGATGATCGCGAATCCGGCGGCCGGGGAAAGTTTGAAAATCCAATTGGGGGAGCAGGCTCCGCAGGATTTGCCAGAGGAAGACGCCTGCGAGGAGGGCCGCAGCCAGGAGGATCTGGAGGCGATGATTGCAGAAGCGGACCGCGAAGGTTTGTCGAAATACCAAATCGCTGCGGATTTGAAAGTGGCTGAAAAGATCAAACTGGGGCTGTCCGGTGACAAGGAATGGCGGACCCTGCTGATCAAAGATCCGAACAAGCTGGTCCAGGCTGCAGTGATGAAAAACCCCCGGATCACCGATGGTGAAGTTCTCATGGTGGCCAAAAACAAATCCGCCAGTGACGAGGTGATCCGCCTGATCCTGCTCAACAAGGATTGGGTCAAACTCTATGAAATCAAGAAAGCACTGGTCGTTCATCCGAAGACACCGGCGCCGAAAGCCTTGCGTATGGTGCCGTTTTTGAGCCTGAGAGATATCAAGGAGCTAGCGCGCAGTCGCCAGGTGCCGACCCTTGTCGCCACCGCTGCGCGCAAGGAACTCGACATGCGTCGCAAACGGATGGGCGGCTAGAACGGCCCCCGACCTGTTTCAATGCGCCAGGTGGCCCGCGAGCCAGGCAATCAGAACTCCGCCGCACAGGGCCACGCTCGCCGAAAGTCCGCGACTGCGGTGGGATTCCGGAATCAGGTCGGATGCCGCGATGTAGATGAAAGACCCTCCGGCGATCGCCAGCAAGGCTCCCAGAAGTTGTGTCGAAAGGTCATGGACCAGACTGTAGGTCATGATGGCCGCACAAGGCGTTGCCAGGGCAACAAATGATGTGAGTTGAATCGCCCTGCTGCGCGGCCAGCCGTAATGCAGCAAAATCGCCACCATCGCGATGCCTTCCGGAATTTCATGGGCAATCACACCCAATGCGGAAAGAATGCCCAGTTCATGACCCACCTCGAAGCCGGTACCGATGATCATGCCATCGATCAGTGAATGCAGCCCCATACCGATGAAAGCCACCAGACCCATGGGATGAGGGCGCAGGCAGCAATCATCGTGACAATCAGCGATCTCCAGATTGTGGTGATGCTGCTCTTCGTGTCCGGCGTGAATCAACAGGTGATGCTCGAGAAAGTAAAACAGGACAAAGGCCAGCAGGATGTACAGCGGGGCATGGGCGGTCATCGTCAGGGACTCGGGAACAATGTGCAAAACCCCGACGCCCAACAGAACTCCCGCCGAGAAGGAGACAAGAACCGCTGAATAGCGACGGCTCCAACCTTCTCGTGAGAGAACCAGGATCATGCCGACAAAGGTTGCAGCACCGGCAAAACCGCCGGCGGAAACAACGGACCACCATTCTTCAGCCATCAAGAGGACTCCATCGAAACGTTTGTTTGAGGCAGTATAGTTTTCTCCGCAGTTCAGGGCAAGTGCTTTAAATTACATATGAATATGTTCAGAAAACAGGGCGCAACCCAGGTCAAATGGGTGGCCTTGCAAGAACCGACGGCATTGGACCGCGCGGGATTGTTGTGACCTGCTTTTGACCTGCGTCAAGGCTTTATCGCATGAATTTAGATAACGTTTGAGAAAATGTCCATCTGCGATAACTTTTAAATCTGCCGGTTTATGTGCCCTTTCGAGTTTTGTTCCAACGCCAGCGGATTACAACATGAGCGGTCATCCTGACCACAATTTCGAGGGAGGTTTGAGCATGAGAAGAAAAGCGGTTGTGAGGCAGGGCCTGCTGACTTTCGCCCTGATCCTGCTGACAGCGGGGGTTGGTTTTGCAATGACGGATCGCCTGTCGGCGGAAACTGAAGAATGCCTCGGTTGTCACGGCGATATGCCGGGGATCGTCAGCCAGTGGGAAGACAGTGCGCACTGGAATGCAGGTGTGGGCTGTTACGAATGTCACAAAGCGGAAACCACAGATGTCGACGCCTTAGAGCATTATGGCTTCCAGGTTGCTGTGATCGTTTCTCCACGGGATTGCGGCGCCTGTCATCCGAAGGAGACGGCAGAGCAGGAAGCCAGCCATCACGCCAAGGCCGGTGACATTCTCAATACCAAGGACGGCATGCTCGGTCAGACGATCGGCGGAGAACCGGCTGTGGCCGTCGGTTGTCGCCAGTGTCATGGTTCGATCGTCAAGGTTAATGCAGACGGCACGCTCGATACCAATACCTGGCCGAACACCGGCATCGGCCGGGTCAATCCGGATGGCTCGAAGGGGACCTGTTCCGCCTGTCATACCCGCCACCGGTTCAGCAAGGCGCAGGCCCGGCAACCGGAAACCTGCGGCAAGTGTCATCTCGGTCCTGACCACCCGCAAAAAGAAGTCTACGAGGAATCGAAACACGGCATTCTCTATGCGGCCTTCAAGGATGAACTGAATCTGGATAATCCGAAGTGGGTGGCCGGCGAAGACTATTACGATGCTCCCACCTGCGCAACCTGTCACATGAGCGCCACGACCAACCAGCCGGTAACCCATGATGTCGGCACCCGCCTGTCGTGGAACCTGCGCGCGCCGATTTCGAAGCGGATGGACAACTGGGAGCAGAAACTGGCTGACATGGAGGACGTCTGCTCGGCCTGTCACGGCGCACCTTTTGTCGAGGGTTTTTACCAGCAACTGGACAGCTTTGTTGCCCTCTACAATGACAAGTTCGCCATACCGGCCAAGGAGATTCGCGCCTTGCTGATGGAAGAGGGTGTGATTTCCAAGAATGACTTCGATGATGAAATCGACTGGATCTACTGGGAGCTCTGGCATCATGAAGGCCGTCGGGCCCGGCATGGTGCGGCCATGAGCGGCCCTGACTATGCCTGGTGGCATGGCATCTACGATGTGGCGAAGAACTTCTACACCCACATGTTGCCGGCTGCTGAGGACGCCTGCCAAAAAGCCGGCAAACCCGAAGTCTACGAGCAGATCATCGCCAAGTACATCGATGGCCGCAAGGAGCATGAATGGTACACCAAGGGCTTCGATCCGCAGCGGGTCGAGGAAATGAAAAAATACTACATGGAACGTTATGACCAGGACGTCAAATAGACGTCAGATGACCCAGACAAAAAACCGGCCAGGGGTAACCGTGGCCGGTTTTTTGTCAGAATTTTTTGCGACAGTTGTTACGACATCCACAGAGACTGTGGATAGATATGTGGAAACTGTGTGTTTGCATGGCAAAAGACCGCATGGCTTCAAGCCCGATAGCCTTTTGCACAGAAAAGAATCATGACTTCTTCGGTTTTTTAGCCCGTCTTCATGTCCTTTCAAAATGTCTCTCTGCAGGGAGTATTGGCTTCCCTCCCCGGGTCTCCGCCATGAATTTCATTTGCCCTTCCTGGTGACGTATGATATTAAAAAATATATATATTTCGCCATGTTACTTGATAGAGATTGAATTTTTCAGGCAACGCATCGGCCGTCAGCCACCGCTCGGGGAAACAGCTCGCTGGCAATTCCATGCGTAAAATCAAAGGTTTCGACAACAAAGTTCAGACCAAAAATCATTTTGATCGACGTGGTACTGCAGTCGGTCTTTGGCAACGAGGATATCATGCGTATCACACCGACAACAGAATTGGAAAATCGCATCAAAAATCTCCAGGAACAGATGGTTATCCACAACCTGGAGGGCCTTTTGCTGCTGCAGAACGCCGACTTGTTTTACTTTACCGGATCGATTCAACAGGGCGCTTTGTTTGTTCCCGCCACTGGCGACGCTCTTTACCTGGTGCGCAAGGATCACGGCAGGGCCCGCATGGAGTCAGGACTCAAATATGTGATCCCCATGCGAAGTCCGCGCGATATCCCGGGATTGCTCAGTGAGTTCGATTGTGCCGTGCCCGACCGACTCGGTATGGAACTCGATGTGGTACCGGTGGCGGTCATGAATCGTTTCCAAAAAGCGATCGGTCCGTGTGACGTGATCGATGCCACACCGCTGATTCGCCAGGTGCGGTCGGTTAAATCAGATTACGAGATCGGTATTCTCAAAGATGCCGCTCTGATCGTCGACAAGGTCTGCCTGCGGGCCAGAGAGATTATCCGGGAAGGAATGACCGATCTCGAACTGGCCGCCGAACTTGAATTTACCGCACGCCAGGCCGGGCACCAGGGTCTGGTGCGGATGCGTGGGTTCAATAACGAGTTGTTTTACGCCCATGTCTTTTCCGGAACGGACAGTGCCGTGCCAACCTATTCCGATACGCCGCTGGGGGGCGTTGGCCTCAATCCCTCATTCCCTCAGGGTGCCAGTTACAAGAAGATCCGTTCCCACGAACCAATCACCGTTGATTTTTCCGGTATTTTTGATGGCTACATTGTTGACCAGACCCGGATGTTCAGCATCGGCGATTTGCCCGATCCCCTACCCAAAGCGTACCAGGATATGGTGGCCATCCAGGAGCATGCCAAGCAGGCCGCCAGGCCCGGTGTGAGCTGGGGCGGGCTTTATGAGGACTGTCTGCAGATGGCGCAGGAGATGGGCTACCAAGATCATTTCATGGGAGCCAAGGGGGCTCAGGTCTCTTTCATCGGCCATGGCGTGGGAGTGGAACTGGATGAGTACCCGTTCATTGCCAAAGGCTTTAACGATCAACTATTGCAAGAGAAAATGGTGTTTGCCTTCGAACCGAAAGCCGTCTATCCGGGCCTCGGTGCCGTTGGTGTCGAAAACACCTTCTGGGTAGCCGAAGATGGTCTCAAGCATCTGACCTTTTCCAGCCAGGAACTGGTTGTTTTATAGTTCGGGGACGCTTTTTCCTCATCCTGCCAACCAACTCACCACTGACCAAGAAGATGCCCGCTTCTGAACGTTTCGGCCGGTAGCGGTTTAGCCGTTTCTGTGACCGCTGTCCGGAGCTGAAGCCTTGGTGTCTTCGGCCCGACCAGGGGTGCAGAATAATCTCCTTCTGACTGTCTAATATTCCACATGTTGGCCGCGGACCGGGCTGCATATGATTCTGGCAATTTTAAAAAGTCCTGTGATGCCAGAGACATACCCAGAAACAGTTGTCTTTGGCATACATGTTGATAGCTAGAGGCCAGGTTCTGTGGATCCCCCTGTTTTGTATCCCATGCCAGAAATCCGTGAAAAGGTGAAAAAAACCATGAACAAGTCTGTCAAATTCTTGATCCTCCTGACTCTGGCTGCGGTTGTTGTGGCCGGTACCCTTTGGCTTTTGCCGCGGCCGGGCATCAATCCGGCAAACGCCGCCATGGCTGAGTACCAGATTGAAAAAATGACCTGTGGTTCATGCATCGGCAACATCGAAGAGGCCCTGTCCCGCATAGATGGCATCGGTGATGTTGACGTAAACCTCACCCGCAGTCGGGGACGCGTGGTCTATGATCCTTCTGCGGTGGACAGTCAAGTCATTGCCGAGGCCATCACGGCGGCAGGATACCCCGCAACATTACGTCTTGCGCTTACGGCTGAAGAATATCTTGACCTGCAGCAGGATCAGGCTCAACTCAGCCGGAATTATGTCGCGAAAATCGGCGATCGTCTGGTGACTCGCAAGAATTTCGAGCAATTGGTGCAGCGGCGTTCGAAAGATATGGTGGCTGCCGATCAGACAGACCGTTTGTGGCAAAGCGTCTGGCAAGATGTTCTGCAGCGGGAACTCTTGCTCGCCGCAGCGGAAAACATCCAGGTAATTGTCCAGCCTGGTGAAGTGGATCTCAAGATCGAAGAATTACAGCAGGCGCATCCAGGTCTGGAAGAGTTGGTCATCAAGCAGTTCGGCGCGATGGATGCTTTTTGGGAGCGTATTCGGGAGGACATGATCATCAACCGCACGATCGAAGAACATGTTTATGCTGGCATTACCGACGCGCGCGAACGCCAGGCAAAACTCCAGTCTTGGTATGTCAACCTGCAAAATGATACGGAAGTCGAGATTTATGACCAGAAACTGAAAGCTGCTGGCCAGGGTGGCAGTGGCTGCGGCGGTGGCTGTTGCGGTTGACGCAGCACTGTCATCATACGATTAAGGAGATAGAAACCATGTCAGAACGTAACGCAAAAAGAGAAGGCTCCTTGTGCCGGCGATCATTATCGTCACGGCCGCCCTGGCCGTCGGTGCATGGTTCCTGTTCGGCAGCCAGAATTTGGGCGGTCCGGAAGTCGTCTCGGCAGGCCAGGATGGAACAGTGCGCCTCACTGTGGCGGATTACCATGACGGCCAGGCACACTTCTATCGTTTCCAGGGACAAAACGGCCCGATCGATTTCTTCGTCGTCAAGAGCAGCGATGGTGTGATTCGCAGCGCTTTCGATACCTGCGATGTCTGCTACAAGGAACGCAAAGGCTATCGCCAGGAAGGGCATGAAATGGTCTGCAACAATTGTGATCAGCGGTTTCCGACCGACCGGATCAATGTAATTAAGGGCGGCTGCAATCCGGCACCGTTGAAACGTGAATTGAGTGGCGAGGTTCTGGTGATTGCTGCCAATGACATTGAACAGGGCGCCCGATATTTCAAAGGTGCCGTAAACTAAAGGAATTTTAGCCGTGCGATTGGAACATATCGTCATGCATAACCTGCGGCGGCGCAAGGGCCGGGCCGCTTTCCTGGTGGTTGGCCTGTTGATCGGCGTGGCCACCGTGGTGACCTTGTTGTCGCTGACCGAAGCCTTGAGCATGCGCGCTCAGCATGAACTGGAAAACTTCGGTGCCAACATTATCATCACCCCCCATACCGACGCTCTGGCCTTGAATTACGGCGGTGTTCAGCTGGGCGGTGTCAACTTGGTCGCCAAGGAGATTGATCAGGTCAACCTGGACCGGATCGACGGCATTGCCAATCGGCGCAACATCGCTACAATCGGTCCCAAAGTTCTCGGTGCCGTGGATGTTGAGGGCGAGAGGGTGATGCTGATGGGCGTGGATCCCGCCGCCGAACTGAAACTGAAACGCTGGTGGTCGATCGCGGGACGGCCGATCGAGCAGGGTCGTGAACTTCTGGTCGGTGATGCTGTGGCCCGTCGATTCGATTTGCAGATGGGCAAAACCCTAGTGTTGAACGGTGAGGCTTTCACTGTTGCCGGCCTTTTGCAGAAGACCGGTTCACAGGATGACCAGTTACTGATTGCGCCTCTGGCCGCCGCCCAGACCATTCTTGGCAAACAGGGGCAGGTGAGTATGGTCGAGGTGGCGGCTCTCTGTCATGACTGCCCGGTCGACGATATTGTCAGGCAACTGCAGCAGGTTTTGCCTGGCGCGGATGTCCAGGCGGTTCAGCAGGTGGTGAGGACGCGGATGCACGCCCTCGACCAGTTTCGCCTGTTTGCTTGGGGTGTTGCCGTAACCGTAATCATCATCGGTGCCCTGTTGGTTTTCGTCACGATGATGGGGGCGATCAGCGAGCGGACCCGGGAGATCGGCATCTTTCGGGCGATTGGCTATCGACGCCGCCATGTTTTGCGGTTGGTCCTGATGGAAGCCGCCATCGTCAGCGCTGTTGCTGGCGTCCTCGGCTACCTGGCGGGGGTCGGAGCCACCCTGGCGGCCCTGCCCCTGCTCGAGGGTGGGCAAGCCAGTTGGCACTGGAATCCGCAACTGGCAGCCGGGGCCGTGGTAGCCGCGGTATGTGTTGGTCTGCTCGCCTCCCTGCAGCCGGCGCTGCGAGCCAGTCGCCTTGAGCCGAGTAAAGCGCTGCGCGCACTGTAAACCAATTTGAAGGAAATAAAGAGAATGAACCTGATCCGTTTTAACGATGTCAGCAAACACTATGTCAATGGTGCCGATTGCGTTATCGCCCTCAATCATCTCAACCTGGGTATCGAGGAAGGCACGTTTCTCGGCGTTATGGGACCCTCAGGCAGTGGCAAGAGCACGCTGCTCAGTGTCCTGGGCGGATTGACTAGCCCATCCTCCGGGACGGTTTGTGTCGATGACATCGATGTTTACCGGCTTTCGCCCGAGAAACGGGCTGACTTTCGTCGCGAATACCTCGGTTTCATTTTTCAGTCACATAACCTGATTCCCTACCTCAGTGCGCTGGAAAATGTCATGTTGCCCCTGGCCGTGGTGGCCATGTCCGCCGAGGAAAAAAGGCAAAGGGCGGTTGACATGCTGCAGCGGGTCAGCCTGCCGGATCGCATGCTGCATCTCCCGCACCAGCTTTCCGGCGGCGAGCAGGAACGAGTGGCAATCGCTCGGGCGTTGGTCAACCATCCGCCTTTGTTGCTGGCGGATGAACCAACTGGCAGCCTCGATACCAATACCAGCCAGCAGGTGATGTCGCTTCTCAAGGAACTGCACGCCGATGGTCAGACGATTGTCATGGTGACGCATAACCGTGACAATCTGTCCTGGTTCGATCGCACTGTGGTGCTTCGTGACGGAGTCATTGAACAGGACAGCGACGTGGTGGACCTGCCGTTGCCTGCGGCCGTTTGAGTGGAGGAAAGATGTTTCTGATCTTTCTCATCAGTCTGTCGATCATCTTTTACCTGATCGTCATGGAGCTGAACAAACCGGTGCTGTCGGCAACTCCGCTCACCGGGGCTTGCCCCGGGTGCACCGAAACAGTGGTGTCCGGCTGGCTGGTTTGTCCGCAATGCCAAACCGTCCTACGGGAAAGGTGTTCCGCATGTGGTCAAGTGCATGATTCCTGGGTGTCCTACTGCCCCTGGTGCGGCCATGAAAAAGGCCCCGTAACAGGTGCCGATCCGTGCGACTAACGCAACAGAAATACAGGCTCTCCGGGTTTGTCATGCTTTGTCTTGGCGGCATCGCGGTCATCGTCGTCTGCAATGCCTACCTGCTTTGCTGTGGACGCTGTGCTCTTGCTGATTTTTATCGTGTGCCGCCGATCGGCTGGCTGCTGATTCTGACCAACGTCGTGGCCGGCATCATCCTTTATACCGTCAAGCATCGTCGAAAGCGGCACATTGATACCGATGCCTGTCTTTTCTGTCGAATTAACCTTCAAGATTACTGGCTTTATTGCCCGCGCTGCGGTCGGCAGGTCATTCACTAATTGCAACCGAGGCATGTCTTGTGGTAGCTTTTCACGCCATGAAAATCTTGTCTTTTTCTCCAATGGCAGCTCGACTCTGTCTGCTGATTATCTTGGTGGCTTTAGTCGGTGACAGCTATGCCTTCGCCTGGTGTCGGGGCGATGACGGACACATTCGTCTTGAGCAAGCTTCCGTCATGGGCTGCATCGATAAAGACGCCTTGTCTTCTTCAGCGAGGGGCCAGTTTGAAGTGGCTGCCTTCGCCGCTGACAGATACTGTGGCCCTTGCGCCGATTACTATATCGACGCGGACGACATCCTTTTCACCAAACGATCCAACCGGCTCAACAAACTTGCTAAAGCTTTTGTCGACACTCAAAAACCGCAGGCCGCCTGGCCGTCTCGCGGCCAACTCCGGTCTGTGGGTTCCTTGCAGCACCCACCCGGAGCCAATCAGACCCTGCTTGCACAGCGTACCGTGGTCCTTTTGCATTAATCACGATCCCTCCGTTTTTTACAGACCCCGGAAACCTCAATTGGTTTCCGCTATAGAGTGTCTGCGGCCCGGAGGGCCGTGACACGCCAAATCCCAGATTTTCCAGGAGCAAACATTTGAGCAAGCAAGTAAGTTTTACGGACCGGCTGTGGGATTTTTTCTGTTCCCTGAAGCTGGCGATTGTGACCTTGATTTTGCTGGCGCTGACCTCGATCATCGGTACGATCATCGAGCAGAACCTGCCGGCCGAAGAGTATCTGCAGAAGTACGGCATGAGC
>JARRPG010000022.1:0-75557 GCA_037383085.1 Desulfuromonadales bacterium
TGCAATCCGGCTGGTAGCGGTAGACCGAACGACTCAGACACAGTGCCTGGCAGCCGATCCGCACGCTGATGCCCAGGGTGACATGGGCAAAATCGACCAGTTCACGCTTCTCCGCCGGCGTCAGAGCTTTTTTTCGATGATCTCCTTAAGAACCGTGTTCTCAAGACGGCTCTCCGCATACATCTGCTTCAGACGCCGGTTCTCTTCCTCGAGTTCCTTGAGGCGTTCCAGTTCGGAGATCTCCATGCCGCCATACAGTGACTGCCAACGATAAAAGGTGGCCTTGGACAACCCATGCTCCCGGCAGATCTCCGGGATCGATTTGCCTTTCTCCGTCTCCCGGAGAATCCGAATGATCTGGGCGGGGCTGAACTTTGATTTACGCATCCGATGACTCCTCCTTGAGTCCTTGAATCATACCGGAGAAGTCTCAGAATGAGTGGAGCTATTTTAGGGGATGGTTACAGGGGCTTTCTCGTTTTTCAGGGTTTCTAAAAAACTCCGCCAAACATTTATATCCTGCTAAGTAAATTTCAGGAGGAATATTTATAGGAAAATTTTCTTAACATATTCTTTATGGGGACCTCTTCACAAGACGCGCTAGCTTGGCATTGAACTTTAGCCACTCTTTATGCTCCAGCTGTGGGAAACCTGCATAAGTTTTACCGGCCTGTGTGCTTTTTGAGACACCACCGCGTGCTGCAACGGTTGTAAAGTCGGCAATCTTAATGTGGCCGGTAGCTCCTGACTGTGCAGCCATTACGACATTTCTGCCCAAGGTCGTTGATCCCGCGATGCCAGTTTGTCCAGCGATGATTGAATGCTCACCAACTTTAACGTTATGGGAAATATGCACTAAGTTGTCGAGTTTCGACCCTTTAAGAATAATTGTTGAGGTAAAGGTTGCCCTGTCAATGGATGTGTTGGAGCCAATCTCAACATCATCTTCGATAATGACATTCCCCATTTGCTCAATCTTGACATGCTCACCTTGCTTGGTGTGAGCGTAACCAAAGCCATCGCTACCAATGACAGTGTTCCCGTGGATAGTGCATCGATTGCCAATCAGACAATGGTGGTAAATGACACAGTTCGGGTGGATCGTTGTCTCGTCGCCGACAGTGACATAGTCACCCAAATAGACGCCGGGCATAACTCTGCTGTTCTTGCCGATTTTGACGCCTGTCCCGAGCGAAACATTCTGAAAAATCAGTGCACTGGGGTCAATCGATTGTGACCCTGCACTCGGAAGTTCCTGGTTATATGCAAACAGACCAGTAGCACGTGCCATGTAAAGCTCTGGGTTGTCGACAACGATGGGTAAGGTGTGGCCGCTAACGAACTCCTGCAACGGCTCAGTAAGAAATACTGCGGCGGCCTGGCTGTTCTTTAGGTCTTCACGATGCTTGTTGCTGAGAGCGAAGGAGAGTTGAGTGCTGTCGGCCTCTTGAAGGGTTGAGACCCCTTTGATTTCGGGGTTATAGGAAAATGCCCATTCAATGCCCAGTTTTTCCAGGATGTCCATTAAACGCATGGAGTGCCCATTTCTCATCTAGATTAAGGTAACTTGAATATGACTGGCAAAGGATAAGTTGCCGTTAGAGGCAGCGCATCTTTTTCTTGCCGTCTGCGAATAGAACGCTGACTTTCTGAGGGCCAAGATTGTCTTTCACCAGCCCGAGACCAAAGACTGGATGCCTTATCACGCTTCCTACCTTGAAGGCTGAGTCCATTGAATAAGGCACAGACGACTTTCTTTCAATCTCATCCCGAAGTTCTTCCCATTCCTTCTGCTCAACAATTCTGGGGTCAATATGACGTCGAACGGCTGCTTTTTTTGCCGCAGCAAGTGGGCGGTATTTGTGTTCACCATCGCAGGTATTACATTGCACCTTGGTCGGCACTTCATCCGCCATGGCGACAATTATATGGTTAGTGATCTTTCGACACTTAGTGCAGCGAGACTCAACTGGCCCCCCGACTGTTAATGTAGTGTTGGACATAAACCTTCTCCGTATTCTAGGAACAGCACTCTGCCATTCAGTTGAGTAATATGATTGTAGCGGGCAAGTTAATCTTCCTCTTGTATTTTGTCCTCATCCTCATCCTGTTTGCGTTTTTTCTTCTCTTCTTTTTTTGCTTTGCGAGCTAGCTCTTTCTGACGCTTTTCGTAGCCATAATTTGGTTTTCTGCCCATAAATAAGTCCTTACTGAAAAAGACAAATAGAATTTTTGACCGGTGATAACAAAAATAGCCCTACGTAAGTACCGTAGGGCTATCTATGTCTAAAGAAAATGTAGAAAATCAGATTTTCTGTACATTAGAAGATTGGGGGCCTTTTTGACCATCGGTTACATCGAAACTGACGTGATCTCCTTCGTTAAGGGTTTTGAAACCATTACTCAGGATTTGCGAAAAGTGCACGAAAACATCCGGACCGTTATCCTGCTCAATAAACCCGAAACCTTTAGCTTCGTTGAACCATTTTACTGTACCTTGTGCCATGTAGTATCTCCTAAGAATCCATTTTTGGACTCGAAATTGGTCTGCGAATACTGCTTGCTGCAAAAAACAAAAAGCCACCCAGACTAAAGAGGTCTGCGTGGATTTATCGACTGATTACTATTAATCTTTGTCTACAAACTGCTTCACAAACGTTTAATGTAAAGGCATTCTATCACCTAATTCATTAAAAGTACAAGTTAATTGTTGATGTTTCACTGATTCTGTCTTTGACTATGCATGCCTCTGCTAAAAGAGATAATGGGTCTCAGGAGAGTTAACACGCTGTTACTATAAGTAGTTAGTGGTTTTTTTGAGAGGCGGCTTAATTAGAAGGTTAGGGATAATTATAAATATTTTATCCCTTTTCTGTGAGGTGTAGCCTGCTAGGCTTCTGTTCTCGAAAGTCACGACTGGCGAGATGGATTTTGGCATTCCTAGAATGCAGCCATTTCAATAATTCCTTTTGTGGACCTCATTGACAGACATGACATTCAGGAAGATAACTTTTAGGAATATCTTCCTTGTTTGACTCCCGCCCTGGACCTCTGTTTGTTAAACGTCTGTCATCCTTGCGAAAAAATCGTAAAATCGCAGGGACCATTTTCAGGGATGCTTGCGTCCTGATCGATGCCTCTCGTCAAGTCAAGTTCTTAGGGGTTGATAGCGTTTAAGAAAGATTTCCAATCTTTGTATGTTGACAAACCTGACTGTTTTAGTAAGAATTGGTTTGTCGCATCGATGACCCTCCTTTTTGCGGGGTTTTCGAAACTCGAAATAGAAAGACGATTTAAAACTTCGAACGCTATCTAAGGGGTGCGGAAATGACAAATTTACGCCTTCAAATTCGTAATCTACGTGCGCCGTTATTGATCCTTGCAGTCCTTGTCTTAACGGCCGTCTCAGTTCAGGCAGCGGACCAAAAACCCAACATTTTAATTATCTGGGGTGATGACGTCGGCATGTGGAACATCAGCGCCTACCACCGAGGGATGATGGGTGGCTCCACCCCCAACATCGACCGGATTGCCAATGAGGGCATGATGTTTATGGATCACTATGGCCAGGCCTCCTGCACAGCGGGCCGGGCAGCCTTTATCACTGGACAGTATCCGATCCGCACCGGGCTTACTACAGTCGGACTTCCCGGTGCCAAGGAAGGTATCCAAGACAGCGACCCGACACTCGCCCAGATGCTAAAGGACCACGGCTACGTTGCCGGCCAGTTTGGCAAAAATCACCTTGGCGACCGTGACGAGCACCTCCCCACCGCCCATGGTTTCGACGAGTTCTACGGCATCCTCTACCACCTGAATGCCGGCGAGTATCCGGAACAGTATGACTTTCCCAAGGACGAGAAGGTCCAGGAGAAGTATGGGCTCAAACAACGCGGAATTATCCACTCAAAGGCTCTTCCAAACGGAGAGCAGGACATCAAAGACCTCGGTCCCTGGGGCCGTGAGGTCCAACGCAACCTCGACCAGGATGTCCTTGTTCAATCGAAGCGCTTCATCAAGGATGCCGTCGAGTCCGGCGAGCCATTCTTCGTCTGGCACAACACGACCCGCATGCACTATCGCACCAACCTTAACAAAGAATACGATGGCAAAAGCGGCTACGGACTCTACGCGGACGGCATGATGGAGCTTGATGACGATGTTGGCGAACTTCTTGATCTCCTCGACGAGCTCGGCGTGGCGGACAACACAATCGTAATGTTCTCCACCGATAACGGGGCGGCCTCCAACTCCTGGCCCGACGGGGGCAACCAGCCCTTCCACGGCGAAAAAGGCGTCGGGGGCTGGGAAGGCGGTTTCCGTGTGCCGATGCTGGTGAAGTGGAAGGACCACGTTCCTGCAGGAACCTACACAGGCGAATTCATGACGATGGAGGACTGGGTCCCGACGCTTATGTCATGGGTTGGCGACGACAACATCAAGGAGGATCTCCTCGACGGTATGGAGATCGGTGGCAAGGACTACAGGGTTCACCTCGACGGCTACGACCAGAGTGACCTTCTGCTCAAAAACGGTAAGAGCAAGCGCAAGGAGTTCTACTATTTCACCGAGACTGTCTTCCACGGTATGCGCTATGGCGACTGGAAACTGCTTTTCATCGACCAGGAGGAATGGTTCCGCGCGGAGCAGGTTCCCCTGTCCACGCCTTTCGTGATCAACCTGAAGTTGGATCCTTTCGAGCGCTTAATCTATGCCCGTGGATATGACGAGTGGGCCGAAAACCATAGCTGGATTCTGGGACAGGCCGGGAAAGGGATCGCCAAGTTCGTTGAGACGTTTAAGGAATATCCGCCGAGTCAGAAAGGAATGTCGGTTCAAGTCACCAATCTCAGCGAAATGATCAACAGCCAGGCCGTGAGTCGGTGATCTAAAAATAGGTCCCAATTCACATCAGTGCGCAACGAAAGCTGATCGCTTCATCAAGGGGCCATAGCTCTTCAACACGGAGCATGGCCCCTTCTTTGTTTTCGTACACATCGAATTCTTATTTGTCACGACTGGTAGTAGAGATTAAGGCTAATTGCCCGATTCCTAGATTGCAGTATTCATAGAACACACCTTCCTCACGTTTAAATTCATACCTGAAAACCAGGAGGAGAACTTTTCGAAATATTCGAAATGGTTCGCTTTGAAATTACCTGTCTTGCTGAAAATCAATCAACACCAGACAGTTAATAAGAATAGCTCCTTTGACGGTGGACATTGATTGCTATAAAATTTGACTGCTTTTAGCCGTTCACTTTCAGACGGCGTATGCATGGAATTTAACGGAGTTTCAATGATTCCCCATAACTTGGAAATTCTTTTTAGGTTATTCATAGCCTTATTTGCCGGTGCTTGCATTGGTTATGAGAGATCCTATCACGGTAGACCGGCAGGATTCCGGACCCACACTTTAGTTTGTACGGCATCCAGTCTTCTTATGCTCGTCACCGTTTATGAAGATCATTGGATGAACATAGCCCCTGAGTTAATTCGTCTTGACCCCACCAGGATGGCTCAGGGGATTATGACCGGTATCGGTTTTCTCGGTGCTGGAGTGATCATCAAAGAAGGTCTTTCTGTCCGTGGGTTAACGACCTCAGCATCAATCTGGATGACTGCGGCCATAGGCATTCTTGCGGGGGTAGGATTTTATTTCCCACTGGCGGTAGGAGTCGTCATGACGCTGGGGATATTAGCCTCCTTTCGTTGGATTGAAAGAAAAATGCCTGCCCAGATTTTCTACCTATTCGACGTTCATTTTGCGCGTGATGCCACCATAGATGAATACGATTTGCGGAGAATTGTAGAAAAGAATGGTTTCAGTATTGCTAATTTTTCTTACCAGTTGGAGCGTAAAGAGCGGATAAGGCGCCATAGTATGATCCTTCGCACGCTTGACCGGACCAATGCTTCCCGGCTTTATGATGTTCTGGAGGGCGACAAGTCCGTGTTGAAATTTCGGATAACGCCAACTGGAGACAAGTAGGTCACAGACGAAAATCATTTTTATCCGTTCTAATACCGATCTTTGTCACGGGGATACTTTTGAGCACCTCTTGACCCGGCACAACAAACCTATGGAGTGTGACTTGACTGAAACGGTAGCTAAATCGGCTGATGTCTGAAAGATCCGATACCGATAACTAAACGCCATCATGACCGTTATCTGATAAAATACCTGAAAAATTTTGACAACGGCTTGGAGGTTTAGTGAAACTCAAAATACTGTTGGTACTGTTAGTGCTGGGTGGTCTGATCCAGCTAATTCCTTACGGCAAATGAGCCAACCCTCCGGTGCTAAGTGAGCCGAATTGGTCAAGCCCAACAACCCGGGTTCTTTTCTTCCGCGCCTGCGGCGATTGCCACAGTAATGAAACAAAATGGCCTTCTTACAGCCGCATTGCCCCGATATCCTGGCTGGTGCGCAATGATGTGGACGAAGGGCGAGAACATTTCAATGTGTCAACTTGGGGTCAGCAGCGCAAAAACAAAGGAGATGAAGCCGCGAAGACGGTGCGTGATGGGGAAATGCCTACCTGGTTCTATGTGATTCCCCATCCGGAAGCGAAGTTGTCGGAGAGCGAAAAAAGTGAACTGATCATGGGGCTGGTTGCAACCTTCGGTGAGAAGGTTGAAAAACGCGGGGAAGACCACGACTAAATACTCATAAATCAAGGCGGGCAGAGAAACACGTCCGCAAACAACTTGAATAGTTCAACGGTTCACAAGCCGTTGTCCACCGTCCATTATCATAAATGTTCGTTCCGACAATTCACCACTTATAAAACACGAAAGCCCTCAATCTTCGGGTCGGGGACTTTTCTTAAATTGCAGGGCTTCTGAAAATCTTATTCTTCCCTGATATTCTAAAGAGCAAAGTTCAGGAGTATGATTTATAAGAATATTTACCTTTCGGTTGAGTCAACCCCGTCCATTTCCTAAAACTCAAAGATTTATCGGAATTTTTGCTTTTTGATCTTCATCCGCAGAAAATTTTGAGATGGGTCCGCTTTATTCCGTATCCAATTTCCAGAAAATCCAAACCTGCCGACCCTAGGGGTAGACCACCTTCCAGTCCTGTTTCATGTCGACCACCGTCCAGCCTTTCGCCTTCGCCTCGGCGAGTCCCTTGTCGAGGCGACCGACCGACGACTGGCGATCATAGGCCCACTCACGTTTGTCATCGGTGTGGTGGACGTAGAGCGCGAAGCGCGGTCCCTGGCCGGCCATAGTCCATTGCAGCATCTGCAGGTCACCGTCGGAATTGCCGAAGGCGGCGATTGGCCGGCGACCGATATGCTGGTTGATGCCCACCGGCTTGCCTTCCTTGTCGTCGATGAAGTTTATTTCGGGCAGGCGCACGAGTACTGGCCCGTCATCCCGCATTTCGAACGTGGTCTTGATACTGCTACCGACCACCTGTTCGGGTGGGATTCCATAGACCCGTTCCGTCCATGGTCGCATGAACTCGATGCCACCGCCGGAGACAATGAAGGTCTTGAAACCATTCGTCCGCAGGTAGTCGAGCAGTTCGAGCATCGGCTGGTAAACCATTTCGGTGTAGGGCCGCTTCGTCTTGGGGTGCCGGGCGGTGCTGATCCAATCCCTGACGATGGCCTGGAACTCGGTGGTGGTCATGCCCGCATGGGTCGCCATGGCCATCTCGAGCAGGGCGTGTTCACCGCCAGCCAGGGCCTTTTCCAAATCACCCTGGAGAACAGACGCATAGGGCTCCTGGCTCTGCCACTCGGGGTGCTGCGCAGCGAGGGCCTTGATCCGGTCGAAGATGAAAATCGCCTGGAAATACATCGGCTTCTCGCTCCAGAGCGTGCCGTCGTTATCAAAAACGGCAATGCGCTCCGCCTCCGGCACAAAGTCCGCGGTGTCTTTCTGCGTAACCTTTGTCACGAAGGCGATGATCGAACTCTTGGCTTGCCCCTCGGACCACGAAGGGAGTGGATCGGCCGCCAAGCAAGGCTGCACGATGAACAGGACCAAAAGCATGGTCGAACTGATGAAAAGACGCAAGGGCATCATGACAGTTCTCCCTGTCTGGAATAGGGGGGCCGCCCTTTTGGGGCGGCCCCGAGAATGAACACCGGAAAGACCGGTCCTCTCAAATAAGTGGTGAAGGGGTTAATGACCACCACTGGGGTTCTTCAGCTTCTCCTCGATCTTGCTGAGGTTGAAGGATCCCGGCGACTGGCTCGGCGGATATTCCTTCATAGTCATCAGGAACTTCGCGGCCAGCGACTGGATCGGCGTGATCACAAACGGACGATCAAGGAACCAGTCATTGTAGGTGTTCGCGTTGTGCTGGGCCTTCTCGAAAGGATCGCGGCGCAGGTTAAAGAGTAGCGGTACGCGCAACTCGGTAAATGGTTCACGCCAGACACCAAAGGCTTCACCACGATTCTCCAGAAAGACGACTTTCCATGCGTCATAGCGAGCTGCGACGACCTGTCCGTCATCGTTGACATACCAGAACTCGTGGCGGGGCGACTCGTCGGTCTTGCCGCTGAGATAGCCGAGCAGATTGTAGCCGTCAACATAGTTACGATAGTGGCGGCCGTTGATGTCCGTCCCCTTCAGGAGTTCCTCCTTAATGTCCGGATTGCCGGCTGCGGCGGCGAAAGTCGGCAGCCAGTCCTCGTGGGCGACGATGCCGTTGAGGGTCACACCCGCCGGGAAGTGCCCGGGCCATTTGATGAAGGCCGGGACCCGATAGGCGCCCTCCCAGTTGGAGTTTTTCTCGCTGCGGAAGGGTGTGTTCCCGGCGTCTGGCCAGGTGTTGAAGTGCGGACCGTTGTCGGTGGAGTAGAAAACGATCGTGTTGTCAGCGATGCCGAGGTCGTCGAGCAATTGGAGCAATTCGCCGACGTGGGCATCATGTTCGAGCATCCCGTCAGTGTATTCGTCATTGCCGGGATGACGGTTCTCCGCCTTGACATGGGTCCGGAAATGCATTCGCGTGCCGTTCCACCAGGTGAAGAAGGGCTTGCCGGCTTTAACCTGCCGGGTGATGAAGTCCTTGGCAGCGGCGACCGTCTCGTCGTCGATGGTCTCCATGCGCTTCTTGGTCAGCGGCCCGGTGTCCTCGCACTTCTGCATGCCGACTTTGCCGAAGCGGGGATCCTCGGTCGTGTCCTCTGTATCAGTAGCAAAGCAGTGAAGCACGCCGCGCGGCCCAAATGTTTCGAGGAAGGTCTTGCCGTTGGCCAACTTCATATCCCGCGGGTAGTCCTCATTCTCCGGCTCTTCCTCGGCGTTGAGGTGGTAGAGGTTGCCGAGAAACTCATCGAAGCCGTGGATGGTCGGCAGGTGCTCGTTGCGGTCGCCCTGGTGGTTCTTGCCGAATTGGCCGGTGGCGTAGCCCTGGCCCTTGAGGACAGTGGCCATCGTTACGTCAGTCTTCTGCCAGCCCTCGGCCGCGCCCGGTAGACCGACCTTTGTCATCCCGGAACGGACCGGGACGCTGCCGCTGATGAATGCCGCGCGTCCGGCCGTGCAGCTCTGCTGGCCATAGTAATCAGTGAAGGACAACCCTTCATCGGCGATGCGGTCAATGTTCGGTGTCTGGTACCCCATCATACCCCGGTTATTGTGGCTGATGTTCCAGGTGCCGATGTCATCCCCCCAGATGACGAGGATGTTGGGTTTGACTGCCGCATGGGCCGGCGTTGCAAAGGGTGAAAGGCAAAGAGACAAGGTTATGGTGAGGGCTGCCACGAAGGGCAGAGGTTTGAATCTCATGACGCTCTCCTTAACAATTATGGGTCGATTTATGTCTATTATTGGATTTTTCCTACTAAAAGTAGTGACTTGGGAGAAACATTACCAAAATGGTCAGGTATAGGCAAGTCGGTGAAAAATTATTTTTTAATAATCCGTCGGCAAAGCAAGACATCTCAGTTGCTGAGTTGATCGACGGCTCAAATTTCAGGTGTGATTCTGAAGGAGGCCTGTGTCCGGATTGAGTCCTGCCATCAAGCGACAGACTCGGGAGATGATCGTACCTCCACCGGTACAGCCAAAACCCAGATCAATGAGGCCAGCTCTCCTGATAAAAAAGAAAAACGGATCGATAACGCAATCCGTCTCTTCTCGAAGATTTTCTACCGGCTCAATAAATTGACTTGCTAGAAATACGGGATGGATTTGAACTCAACATTCGCCACAAAAGGTCGCGATAATCTGACATCTTCAAAGCTGTTCTTCGACCGGCAGCATTTTGATGAATCCTGACATGAATCGCTGCCAGAACGTTGACTCGGGTTCCCGCGTGTAGGTGACCGTTGCACCGTCCATTTGAGTCCGCCAGATGATCTTTTGATGATCATCTAAGAGGAGTTGGTAGGCGTTGTTGGGTTGTACCCCCTCATCCATGTAATTGGCCAGTTGGTGGGCAAGTTCCGCGTTTTCTACATACAACCCCATCTCGGTGTTGATATGCGCCGAGCGGGGATCCAAATTGTAGCTGCCGACAAAAATTGCGTCTCGATCGAAAACAATGGCCTTGGTGTGGAGAGCAGCTTTTGACTGGCCACCGGAAATACTTTTTTTCTCAATCACCGTTGGCGAAACCGAATCAGGGCGAAGCTCGTACAACTCAACGCCGGCTTCGAGCAAAGGTTTCCGGTAATTCGCATATCCGGCATGGGCCGCCACCACGTCGTTGGAGGCCAGTGAGTTGGTCAATATGCGAATTCTCACGCCCCTCTCCTGAAGTTTGCGTGCCTCTTCGACGCCACTTTTTGTGGCAACGAAATACGCCGATTCGATCAGCACCTCCTTTTCCACCGTCTGCAACTTTTGGTTAAGCTTATCGTGGATTATCGATGCGCCCTCGCCATTCTTTATGGCCCCGGGATCATCCCAGACGACCTGACCAGGAGCCCATAAAAAGCTGTCGCGAACCTTGTCCATTTGTCCCGTCAGCTTTGTCACGTCCTGATTCAGGGGGTAAGGATAATCGTCTTCTTGAATCAATGCCTGCACGGTGGCCACGGTTTTTCTTAAGTCGGCCGTGGAGTATGTCCGATTGACCAGTGCCGATATGGGATAAGACCACGGCCCATTCCAAAAGTGATCGAAGACATCAGAGAGATCTCTCACTATCGGACCGGCTGTAGCGATATCAAGATCCCTGAAATTGGCATCGGTGTGCACCCCGAAATAGTGGTTGCCGATGTTGCGCCCACCCACAATGGCCAAGGAATTATCGGCAATGATGACCTTGTTGTGCATCCGATGGTTCAGACGGTCAAAATCCGTCAGGTAACCGAACAGCCGAGAACCGCGATGGGCAAAAGGATTGAAAATACGAACCTCGATGTTGGGATGGGCATCGAGGGCAGCGATAGGTGAGTCTCTGCCGGTAATGTTATTGTCGTCGACAAGCACGCGGACACGGACGCCCCGGTCGGCCGCCTCAACCAATTGAAGAGAGAGAATGCGTCCGGTGGTGTCCGCCTCCCAGATATAGTACTGCAGGTCAAGGGTTTTTTTCGCCAGAGCAGTCATGGCGATGCGATCCGTGAAGGCCGGACGTCCTTTGCGGATCAGGGCAAAGCCAGACTCACCCGGATGCTCGGTCGTGGCGCGCTCGAACAATTGCCCCAATGGGGTGGTGGTATGGTCGGTTATCGCTGAAGACGTGGTCCGTTGGACATCCATGGGCAACCTGCTCACGCAGCCATTCATTATGAGGAGAATCGCAAAACAAAACGGGATGAGGCCTATTGTATTGTTACGCATAAAAAATCCTTACTGAACACCATTTGGGTCATGGCTCTTTATGCCT
Organism: Desulfuromonadales bacterium; assembly: GCA_037383085.1. Lineage (GTDB taxonomy): Bacteria > Desulfobacterota > Desulfuromonadia > Desulfuromonadales > BM103 > JARRPG01. Next base: position 11,810 of record JARRPG010000022.1, read on the forward strand.
CAACGGAAAGACGTTATTTCGGGAACAGGAAAGTCAAAATCACCCTGACACCAAAGCCCTCAGGGCCGTTGTCAGGAGAATCGGCCCAATAACGGACGCCGCCGCCAATGCTCACCAGTTGGTCGCCGATCTTGGTGACCTTGGAAACGGTCGCATTCAGCGGCATGGACCATTCCTCGTTTTTCCAGTCATAGGAACTCTCGGTATTCAAACCGTATGTCAGGGCCGAGGGTGTGGTGTAAGAGACAAAGGGCTGGAGAAAGCTCAAGTTTATGTCCGCACGGTCGCTTTCTCCTGCAAATGACCAGATGTGGTTACCGAGCATTCCATAGGTCCATGGCCCCTGTTGTTTGAGTGCAACGGCTGTAGGGCCAGCCCCCCATTTGTCCGCGGTCAGCAGATCATCAGAGCCGGTGGGCAGCAGAAAGACCGGACCAGCCCCCCAAATCCAACCTCCCGAGGTGGGCTCTTTCGGCGACAAAAAGAGGCTTTGGACAATATCGCCAATACCACTCTGATCGCCAGAACCGGGGAAAATATCGTCCTGATAGACCACCGGCAGGATGGTTCGCGAAATCACATAGGAACAACGGGTTGAATGTTGAGGAGCCATTTGTCTCCATCATCTTCAGGACCGATATTCTGGTCGTAGTTCAATTGCAGGGGGACACTGATGAGTGCTGCAATCGGGTTGGCCAGCTGCTTGGCCAAATCCGCAGTGTCCTGGGCCAGAGCAGATGAGGCAGAAAAAGCACCGAATAGGGTCCAGATTGTCAGCAAAGCGATGATGTCTCGGATTGGTCTCATGCGAAAATCCTCTCTGGTTGTCACAACGTTAGGTTGAACCACCGGTTTTGAGGAGGATTCATTCCTCAATGACCGGTGGGTAAGGCATTTCGTGTAAAGTTTTTTCGGCATGCTCCATCGCGGTTCGATATCGGGTGGCAATATTCTCTTCCCATCGCTGAATTTTGGCCGCTCCCGTCAGGGTCGAAGTCGACTCTTTTATGCCTCCCACTGCCGCGTCTCCGACGTCTTCCGCAGTATCACGAGAATCCTCAAAAGTGTCTTTGACGGTGCCCGTTATGCCTTGTTTGATTTTCTCGCCATCCAAGGTCACCAAGCCTGCTCCGGTAGTTAGAATATTGCTCAGCAAGTCTTTGCCAATTTTCAAGACCCCGGATCCTGTCTCTTGAACAACGTCGATCCCACCGCCAGCAATTTTGATCCCGGCACCGAAACCCTTTTTGCCAATATTGAGGACACCGCCGGTCACGCGAAAGACACTGGACCAGACCGGTGCAATGTTCACTTCAGGCGCAGCAAGGGGCCCGTGAACATCAATCGTGTTATACCGGATATTGCGGTCTGTGACCACCTGCCCATGGAAAAATATCTGGCCCCTATTCAATGCCAGCATCGCTCCGCTATCGATGCCGTCGGCTCCCAGCGCAGTGCGTGTCGCCGGAGGGATCAGGGGCCCCAGAGTGTCCAGTTTCAAACCGATCAACCGGGATTGTGCATTGATCGCCGGGAGCCCCGCAGTGATGGGCCCAACACGGGAAACAGACCCGAACAGGGCAGGGGGAAGCGTCCCGGGCTGCTCCATTTCGAAGGAAAGCTTGAATGTGGCGGGTGGCTCCGGTGCCGTGTCAGGAGAGAACAAACGCAGGTCATTCCCATGCAGCTTCAGGTTATTGAAGACAAAGAGCAGAGGCTCCTCTGTGAGAGCATTGTCCTGCACTTTAATCCTGCCATCTGTCAAGCTGATCTCATGAATTTGAAGGGCGGGTATTCCTTGCTTGTCCGCGGCAGCAGCAGGCTGGTCCACCTGGTTTCGATCCACTGTGTTTGCCTGCTTGATCAAATCCTTCAATCCGAAGTGCCCCTGGGAATCCCGCACCATATTGGCGGTGAGATTTTTGAGGTGCAATGCGTCGATTATCAGAGTGTCACCAAGGAGGGACTTCAGGTCGATGTTCAGAACCAGACTTCTCAAGGACAGCAGTGGCTCATCTCCATGTTCTTTAGGAGCATTGATCGTTAATCCGTTCAATTCAATACGTCCGGTGAGAACCGAGATATTTACGCCATCAAGGTGCCCCCCTGACACCAGATATTGATCAAGGGTCCTGTTCATCCATTGGTGCGCGATGGAATCGACACTTTGAGATATCACCCCGAGGCAGAATAACAGCAGCACAAATATGCCAAGAATGATCTTCCACTTCAGGGAGATCATTGAGGTGGGATTATCCTTTTCTGTCGCGTTCACTGCCCGTTCCAATCAATCGTTTGTGATGAGCGCAATCAGGAATTCTCTCAATCGGCCCGCAAATAACAATCAGATAACAGGCATCCGTTTCTTGTCAATCATCAAGCTCAAACAATTAAACAGAAAGTCAGTCCGGAACCCTGGTTTATTGTTTCAAAAGGTCTTTGAGGCTTTGAGTGGAATTCCAAACACTCGACGGTATGATATTGCCGTCAATGATCAATTGAGGAAGGTACAGGACTTTCAATTCTGCGATCCGCTCTGGATCCATGGCAAAATTCACGACCGTTTTAATTCCTAACTCATGGATCGCCTGCTGGACATTCTTTTTCATGACGGCACATTTGGAGCAGCCTTCACCCAGAATTTCTATTCTCATCCGTGCCTCCGTGTGTTGTGGATCAACCGCAACAGCGCAAATTCTTCTTGAGTTATTTCATGCCATCATCATATCAGATACACGACTAATTAGGTTAGCATTCAGGTTGAAAAATAATGCCCTGTGAAATCCGTCTCTTGGGAATCTTTTTTAAATCTTTGAGTCAATGTGCTACAAAACGATCTTTCCAGACGGAAAGAGCTATACGCGTTTTGCACCATCTAAAGAATAAAAAAATGGCCCCTCCAAGTGGAAGGGCCATTCTTGTATTGTAGGTTTTTCAAAAATTATAAAAAAGAGCTTATAATTTCAACTTGTATGAAGAATAAATGTCATAACCAGTCTGTCAATGCCAGGCCAAACCCGATTTTGTTGACGTACTGGTTATAGTCAATCAAACTTTCACCGTAACCCGAAAACCATTGGACATATCCTTTTAAATAAGGGTAATTCCCAAGTGGGAATGACCAACTCAGTTCCAAGGCCCCTTTTTCAAAACCCGATTCGATATTGTTTCGCGACATCAGGGCGAACACATTGTTTTGATACTTGTAGCCAGCCCGAATTTCATAATGACCCAGGTAATCTGTAATGTCGGGATTGTCGTCATCCTCAGCGTCTTCCTTGATACGATACCAGGGTTTCATTGCCAAAGCGAAAGAGCCGCGTTCAATGACAAAGTTAGCAAATATTCGATTCCAGCTTCGAGAAAGAACACCCCCTCGGCCATTCGATTGATGATTGATACCCAAGCTGTTGGCCGTGTTTGAAAACCCTAGAAAAGACCACTCAGGATTAAACTGCAACCAAGCCTCAGGTTCGTGATTCGTCTCTCTGAAGGGGGATGATCGATCGTTATTATAAAGTTGCCAGAAAGAGCGATTGGTATATGCGGCATAGATATCAAAGGTGTTAAATAAATCAATGGCTAGCGGTGTTTTAACACTGATCTGGAATTGGGCTTCGGTGTCATCTGCCTCGATGGTCGGGTCATTGTATTGAAGTTGAAAGAGGTCCGAGTTATAGCCCTTAGAGTTGTGAGCTGCCACCAAAATGTAGTTCGGTCTATGGGCCATAAGGGTAAAAGGTTTCAGGATGTTTTCTTTATCCTGTTCCAGCCGTTTGGCCACAGGCTCGGCTTGGTCTGCTTTTGAGACGGGTTTCACACTCGATAAATCTTGTTCACACAGCGATCGTAATTCGTTGATCGTGGTCTCGCCGCTGACTTCATTGAGCTTTTTAAACATGCAATCTGACAATGGTTCAGCACAAACTTTCTTGGGCATGAAGCACAACAATGTAGTGCACAAAATTGCCATTAGAATCAAAGTTTTAAGAGGGTACACCATAAACAGGAATTTGGTCTTGTCCATTGTTCGCTCACTGATTGGTCGTAAAAAAATCACACGAAATACTGAAAGCTTATAAATATATAGGCGATTGGCGCAGCATAGCATAATCTAGCATGTGTTAAACATCTAAAATGTAAATAAAGCAAGTATTAAATGATCGGTTTCGATGAAATAACTTATGAGCGACATTCTCACAGCAATTTAAGATCGTGGCAGAGACCATTTGTATTGGATTGCGAGCAGGCGCAGCAAGATGACAGTAGCCGCAGAGAGCAAGGCAGCAATCGGACGTGAGATCCCGAAATGTTCTAAGGTGACCAGCAATACACTCCCCACAAGACATGCCGAGGCGTAAATTTCCTTACGTAAAATCAAAGGAACTTGATTGGCGAGGACGTCGCGCAAAACCCCGCCTGCGGTACCGGTCATCACCCCCATTAAGGCTGCGCCGAGGAAGCCGAGTTGAAAATCGAGGGCCTTCGTCGTGCCGATGACGACAAAAGTACCGAGTCCCACGGCGTCGAGTATCAGGAGTTGGCGCTCCATGATCTCGAATCGACTGCGACAGATGAACACTGTCAATGCCGCAGCAATAGAGATGTACAGATAGGTTTCATCTTGAAGAGAAAAGGGGGGCAGGTCACCGACCAGTAAATCGCGCAAGGTCCCGCCGCCGACGGCAGTCACCAAGCCGAGGACGAGGACTCCGAATAGGTCCATGCGGCATCGGACGGCGACCCAGGCCCCCGAAGCTGCAAAGGCAGCGGTGCCGATAAGATCAAGGGCATAAAGGACAGTCATGGTTTCCACTCCTAGTCAAACCATATCGCTTCAATGTATGAAGAACAATTGCACAAATGCTTCCTAAGCATCGGAAAAAGTTCGTTATTCATCATCATGATCTAAAACTATGACAAGAGAAAAGGCCTAACTGAAAGTCACTGCTGGCGGAATGATTTTGCCATTCTTAAATTGCAGCTGCAGTGAGGACGACTCAATGATGTTGATTTGGAATAAATTTAACGAGATGGGGTTATAGGAAGTCCTTGTGTGATTTATCCACGCGATGCATTGAGCAGTGCCATCGAAAATATAAAGTAACGCTCAGAGCCAAAGATAAGGAAAACTTTTCGCCCTGAAGCGTGAAATTGAACGTTTAAATCGCAATCACCCGCAAGTATTTTCGTGGCCACCCTTATGAACAATTGAAAAGGCTCCAAGAGAGCAGACTTCTTCATGTTGGGGGGCGATCAACGACCCATTGACAGGTTTGCCTGACTCGATGGATTCCCAGTCAAAATGTGATTTAAATGCTCGCGTTGCTGAGTTGAGAGCTATCGCAACAATGATCCCGGTACAAATAATTCCGGTCATTGCGATGAATACCGAAAGAACTCTTGTGAGCTTGCGCGTTGGCCTGAAATCTCCGTAACCCACTGTCGTTGCAGTGATCAAAGACCAGTACAAAGCATCAAACCGTCCCCACCCCTCACGATGACCGGCAAATTGTCCGATCAGCACGATGAAGAGCAGAAGTGTCACCAGGATAGGCGAGGCCAAGAAAAGACCGAAAAAGAAGAGCTTGAGAAAAGATATCGTGAATGCCATTGTTCACAGGGCCTTAAATTGTTAAGCGAACTTGAACGCGAAGTCCTGGAATTCCCATCGCTCGAGCTTGGACCATGTCAGTTGTGGCTTTGAGAGACGAAATGCCTTGGAAATATCACTCCTGGAAACTTGACGCTTTGCGTTATTGGTTTGCCTCCATCTCCGGCTCGGTTGCCATCCTGAGCTCTTTCTCTTGTTCGCTGATCCAGCCACCACCAAGGGCTTTGTAGATTTTCACATAAGCATTCAGGTAAAGCTGCTGCAGCTCTGAGCGTTGCAAAGCGACATTAAACAGGGCGCGTTCCGTCTCCAGGACCTCGAGATAACTGCTGACGCCTTTGTCGTAACGCTCTCGGGAAAGTTTATTGGCATTTTCGGCAGCCGCTTTCTGACGGTCAACAGACGCCAACTCAACACGGTAGGTGGCTATCTCGCTCAAAGCATCTTCGACCTCACGAAAAGCATTGAGCAAGGTGTTCTCATATCGATAGAGCAATTGCCGCGTTTTCTCTTCCTCGATCTCAACCCTGCGCTGGTTTTTGTTGAAATCGAGAATTGGGCCTAAAAGTTGTACGCCTGCTGACCAGACCGTGCCGTCGTTGGTCACAGAGGAAAGTTCCGTGCTGGCATAACCGAAAGAGCCAGTGAGATTTATGGAAGGATAGCGTAGGGCTTCAGCAACGCCAATTCTCTCCGTCTGTGCTTTCAGCTGAGACAGCGCTTGGCCAATATCGGGTCGACGTTTGAGAAGTTCAGATGGCATACCGACGGGTATATCGGGTGGAGATCCTGATTGTTCCAATTCTGAAGTCGTGAGAAGAGGACCCGGAAATTTCCCGATCAAAAGGTTCAGACTGTTTTCGCTCTGGGCAATAGCGCGCCGGTAAGAGGGAATTGCCGAGGCGGCAATTTCCCGCTGAATCTGTGCCTGATTCAGGTCAATCTCGGCAATGATCCCTTTATCGAAGCGTTGTCGTATGATTTCCAGACTTGTGCTTCGCGACCCCAGAGTCTCTTGAGCGATCACCAGCCGGCGCTTGTAATCGAGAAGGCGATTGTAGGTGGCGACGACGTCACTGATCAATGTGATTTGAATGGATTTCAGCCCGAATTCAGAGGCCATCAGCTCGGCCCGGGCGGCCTCCGTCGCGCGGTTGTATTTCCCCCAGAAATCGAGTTCCCAGGTCAGGGGCGCTGTCACGGAGTAACTGGTAATCGTCTCATCAGAGCGGGAACCACCAAAATAATTTCCGGCTTGGCCGCTACCAGAAATATCGATGCGAGGATATTGATCAGCACGAGTGAAGCCAAGCGCAGCCCTGGATTGTCCAATGCGGCTGATGGCAATACGAATGTCGCGGTTGTTTTCCAAGGCGGTCGTCACCAGTGTGTACAGGGCAGGATCCTTGAAGAGTTCCCACCAGGACAATTCTGCAGATTCAACCACCGGCAGCACTTCGGTCCGATAGGCGTCTGGCATTTGCATGTCGGGACGTTGGAAATCGGGGCCAACCGCACACCCCGTTAAGCCGATTTGCATGACAAGTATAATGTTCATCAGCCGGCGCATCATGACATGTTTCATGAGCCTGGCCCCCCTATGGTTTTTTGCTGGAGAGGACGGTTTTTTTCATACCCTGCCAGCTTGCCGATAAAAACGAACAGCATGGGATACAAGAAAACACCGAGCACGGTCGCCAAGGCCATCCCGCCCAAGAGGGCCATGCCCATAACCAAACGGGCTTCGGCACCGGCACCACTGGCCATAATCAGCGGCAAGACCCCGAGGATAAAAGAAAAGGCGGTCATCAAAATCGGCCGGAACCGAAGCTTTGCCGCCTTGACGGCTGCATCATAGAGGGAAAGTCCATTATTGAACTCGATGTTGGCAAATTCCACGATCAGGATGGCATTTTTGGCCGCCATTGCAATCAACATGACCAGGGCAATCTGGGCAAAGATATTGAGCTCGTAGCTGGTGCTTGCGAGTCTTGCCAGGAATAAAGCGATAAATGCTCCGAAAATGGCAAAGGGCGTGCCAAGCAGAATACTGAAGGGAAGCGACCAACTCTCATATTGAGCGGCCAGAATCAGGAACACAAACAACAACGAAAAAACAAAAACCACAGAGGCCGTTCCAGACGCTTTCTTTTCTTGAAACGACATGTTGCTCCAGGCAAAACCCATGTCATCAGGAAGAGTTTCCTGGGCAACCTCTTCCAGCGCAGCAAGTGCCTGTGCTGACGTATAGCCGGGGGCCGGCCCACCAGTCAATTCGATGGCGCGATAGAGGTTAAACCGATTGGTGAAATCTGGTCCTGAAATTTCACGGATGGTCACAAAAGCACTCAGGGGGACATTTTCGCCGTTACGGTTCTTAATAAAAAAGAGGTTGATGCGATCCTCGCTCAGCCGGTATTCGTTTTCGGCTTGGACATAGGCCTTGTAAAGACGGCCGAAACGATTAAAATCATTGATGTAAGCCCCTCCCAGGAAAGCGCCGACGGTGGTGTAAATGTCATTGAGTTCCACACCTGCCTTGAGCACCTTGTCCCGATCGATCTCCATGAAACGCTGTGGGACATTTGCCCTGAACGTGGTAAACACCGAACCGATCTCCGGCCGCTGCATGGCTGACTGGATGAAATTTCCGGTCTGCGCAGCAAGATAATCAGGTGTATTGCCACGACGATCTTGAATCATCATCGTAAAACCAGAACCGTTTCCCAACCCCGGAATGGCAGGTGGCCCGAAAGCAAAGACCTGTGCCTCATTGATTTCTTTGTGCAGAACTTGGTTCAGGGCCGCAATCACCTGATTGGCGGTTCGCTCTCGCTCTCCCCAGTCCCTGAGTGCCACAAAAACAAAACCTGCATTAGAAGACATGCTCCCTGATATCAAGCTGAATCCGGTCGCGGTGGTGACGTATTCGACCTCTTCGAATTGCTTGAGAATGTCCTCAACCTTACGGGTCACGACGTCAGAACGCTGGAGGGATGCCGCATCGGGGAGTTGAGCGTTGATCATCAGATATCCCTGGTCTTCGCTCGGCATGAACCCCCCTGGGATCATCCGACCTAACAGTCCCGTGCCAACAACCAGAACACAGATAAAAACCAGTCCAAGCAGCGTTTTCCCCGTAACGTAACTGACGAGACGGGTATATTTTTCCGTGGTCTTATCAAAAACTGCATTGAAAAGGCGGAAGAATGCGGCGAGTAGACCGCGCCCTGTTTCCTGTTCTCGAAGTAAAAGGCCACAAAGGGCCGGGCTCAGAGTCAGTGCATTGATCGAAGAGAAAACGACTGAAACGGCGACGGTCATGGCAAACTGCTGATAGAGACGACCGGTGATTCCGCCCATCACCGCCACCGGTATAAAGACCGCGACGAGGACGAGTGTTGTTGCTATGATCGGCGCGGTCACCTCTTTCATGGCCGCCTTGGTCGCTTCCCGAGGCGATAGACCCTCCTTCATTTTGACTTGTACGGCTTCGACGACAACAATGGCATCGTCGACCACAATGCCAATCGCCAGTACCAGACCCAGCAGAGAGAGAACGTTGACCGTGAAACCGATCAATGGGAACACGATGAAGGCTCCAATCAGAGAAACCGGTATGGCGATCGTCGGGATCAAAGCTGCCCGCCAGTCCTGGATAAAAAGGTAAACAACCAAGATAACCAGAGCCAATGCGATAAATAGCGTGACAACAATTTCTTGAATGCCGGCAGTGATCGGCTTGGTGGCATCAAGGGAGATCTCGTAATTCAGGCTCGCAGGAAAGGAGGTAGAGAGATTGGCCATCGTTTCCTTGACTTCTTTGGCCAGGGCGACGGCGTTCGAACCGGGAGCCTGGTAGAGGGCGATCATAGCGCAAGGGTTGCCATTCATGCGCGTGAAGGCATTGTAGGTCTCCACGCCGAGTTCGACCCGGGCGATGTGCTTGATCTTGACCTGTGCCCCTGTATCGGTCGTACGGACGACAATCTCGCCAAACTCCTCTTCGCTTTGCAGGCGATCAGGCAGACGCACGGTATAAGTGAATTCTGTCCCGGGCGGAGCCGGTTCCGCGCCGAATTTGCCCCCCGGAACGACGACGCTCTGGGCACGAATTGCTTGCATAATTTCCGGAACAGTGATGCCGTGATGGGCCAGTCGATCGGGTTTGATCCAAATCCGCATCGAATAATCGCTGGCACCAATCACATTCACCCGCCCGATGCCTTTGATCCGGGCGAGAGCGTCTTTGATGTTGATCAATGCGTAATTGCCAAGAAACTGCTGGTCGAAACCCGGATCGTCTGCCGTCAGGGCGATGAGCATAAGGATGTTCGGCAAGGACTTTTCCGTGGTCACACCAAGTCGCTTAACCTCTTCTGGGAGTTTCGCTGTGGCAGCGGCCACGCGGTTTTGCGTAAAAACCGTGTTCATGTCCGGGTCGGTGCCGATTTCAAAAGACACGCTGATGGTCATGCTGCCATCATTTGAATTCGTCGACTTCATGTAGATCATGTTGTCGACCCCGTTGATCTGCTGCTCCAAGGGCGTGGCAACCGATTGCTCCACGTTGATGGCATTTGCCCCGGTGTAGTTGGCACGTACCTGGACAATCGGCGGGGTAATATCTGGATACTGCTCGGTTGGAAGCCCCTGCAGAGAGACCAGACCAACGATCACCATAAAAATAGCAACGACTATGGCAACGATTGGTCGACGGACGAAAAAATCACCCATGGAGGTTCACCTCATTTCATCCGGAAGGGGGATTGCGGCGATTTCCGGCTTCGCGATGGCGCCGTCTTTGACTTTTTGCAGGCCTTCGTAAATCACCTGCTCCCCAGGGTTCAGTCCCTCGGTGATCACCCAGAATGACCCTATTTTCGCCCCGACCTTGATTTTGCGACTGGCAACCTTTTGGTCTGCACCGACAACAAAAACAGTGTGCATTCCCTGCAACTCCATGACGCAACGTTGCGGTATCAGGATCGCATTTTCGATCACCTGCCCCTTGACTCGGACGCGGACGAACTGGCCAGGGCGGAGGAGCTTTTCAGGGTTTGGGAAAGAGGCTTGAACGAGCATGGAGCCGGTTGTAGAGTCCACCTGGCGATCGACAAAATCTGCTTTCCCTTTATGAGGATAAACACTGCCATCAACCAGAATGAGTTCCATGGAAGGGCTTTCCCTGTCCACTTTATCGGCCTCAGGGGCGACAACATCTCTCGCCATGTCCAGGTACTGTTTTTCGGTAATGAAGAAGTTGACCAGAATCGTGTCAATCTGAGAAACGGTGTTGAGGATGACCGGGTTTGGATCACGCCCGACGAAATCTCCGACCTTGGCTTTCGACTTGCCAATGATCCCGCTGATCGGCGAGGTGATTTTGGTATAACCAAGCTCAATCTGAGCCGCCCTGAGATTGGCTTGCGCTGCCTCCACGGCCGCCTGGGACGCTTCGAATTCAGCAACGGCAGCGTCAAGGTCGCTTTGGCTGACGGCATTCATCATCGCCAGAGGTTTGATACGGTTCAAATCCCCTCTGGTCTTGGCAAGCATGATTTCGGTCTCAGCAACTGCACTCATTCGGGCAGCAACCTTTTCCTCGAAGGGCTGGCTCTCGAGGGTATAGAGGAGCGCGCCCTTCTGGACGGCACTCCCCTCCTGAAAATGCATCCCTTCAAGGAACCCCTCAACCCGGGCACGAATGGCGATATCCTTGAAACCCTCCGTATCACCAACGAATTCAAAGTAAAGTGGAACTTCCGTCGCTTGAGTTTCTATGACACTGACCTCAGGAGGGCTGGCGACCGGCTGGACAGGTTTCTCTTCACAGGAGAGAATCAGGAGCAGAAAACTCGAAAATATGATGATCACGAATGTTTTCATGGCAAGCCCTTAATCAGAGAAAGTTTGACAGATTCAATTGAGACGCGAAAGGTTCCCCTTTTTCCACAACGACAATACAATTTTTTGATATTAGCTGAAATATCGAAAAAGTCACAATAAGAAGATACGACACATTTCAGACGGACTTTCCGAGCGACCGAATAGTGCACCAGGGTCTTCGTAGGGTTTTTCCGGCAGAGCATCTGATGCATCGTGGCTGCTAAATTGACCATCGCAATTTCTCAGCTGAATCCGCCCCAGCAAAAAAATGGTAGAATTAAACGAAACTTATCAAGAGCTTATTGTTCTTAGATAGGTGAAACATAATCGTTGCACCTCGTGAGAGTGGTGACAGATGGAAAGGACCGCTGCAACAAGTGACAACGTCCAATCGAGCTGGTCGTACACCCAGCGTCCTTGCGGCGAGAGTTGTCTTGAAATTTACTTTGCCGGACGCTGGTCTATTGAGCAGAACCTGCCCTCACCGGAAGCCTTCAGCATCAAACTGCCATCAACGGTCAGTCGCCTGGTCTGCCTCACTCCTGATCTTGAAGCATGGGATTCGAGTTTCCCGGCCTTTCTTGCCGGACTGATCAGAAACTGTGATAAGCGCGGTATCGAGATTGACTGCAACGGGTTGCCGACAGGGGTTCAGCATCTGTTGACTATGGCCTCAGCGGTCCCCGAGCAGGAGATCGAGCTTCGGTCAACAGACACAGGCTCACTTTTCTCGCGTCTCGGGACGGCCTGCATTGACTTCTGCAGTGGGCTGCCGGTGATGTTGCGTTTCCTTGGCGAGATTTCACTCTCGTTCGTTCGCCTGCTGACGGGACGTGCCCGGTTCAGATGGAGCGACCTCTGGCTCGAGGTTGAAGAAGTCGGTCCGAGAGCTTTGATGATCGTCACGGTGATCAGCTTCCTGGTCGGACTGATCCTGGCTTACCTCGGAGCTGACCAACTGCGCATGGTCGGGGCGCAGATCTATATCGCCGACTTGGTGGCGATCGGTATGGTCCGTGAAGTGGGTGCGCTGATGACCGGCATCATTATCGCGGGTCGGACCGGTGCCGCCTTTGCCGCACAGCTCGGCACCATGCAGGTCAACGAGGAGATCGATGCCTTTCGGACCCTCGGTATTTCGGCCATTGACTTCCTTGTCCTGCCCCGCATCTTGGCTCTGATGCTGATGGTCCCGCTGCTGACACTGTATGCCTCATTTGTTGGCATGTTGGCCGGGATGCTGGTTTCGTCCCTGATCTTCGATATCAGTATTTTCGAGTATTACACGGAAACGTTGCATGCTCTTGAGCTCAAACACTTCGCTGTTGGTCTGATCAAAGGAACCACTTACGGAGCGATGGTCGCTTATGCCGGTTGTCTGAGAGGCATACAGTGCGGCCGTAGCGCTGAGGCGGTTGGCGAAGCGGCGACTTCGGCCGTGGTGACCGGGATCTTGCTCATCACAATCATGGCGTCGCTGTTGACGATCCTGTTCTACCGTTTGGGGATCTAGCCATGGTCGATAATCCGCAAATTGAAGTCCGCAACTTGACCATGGCTTATGGTGACTTTGTCGTCCAGCATGATCTGAACTTTATTGTCAACGCGGGGGACATCTTTGTGATCATGGGGGGGAACGGCTGCGGCAAGACCACCCTGATGCGGGCCCTGGTCGGCCTGCAAAGACCAACAACCGGAACGGTCTATTACAGTGGAGAAGATTTCTGGAACAGTCCTGAAGAGGTCCATGAACGACTCAAACGACGCCTTGGTATCATGTTTCAGGGGGGCGCTCTGTGGAGTTCGCTCACCCTTGCCGAGAACGTTGCTTTGCCGCTTCAAGAGTACTCCGCACTGCCGAAAACATTGATCGACGAGATCGTCTCTTTCAAGCTGTCCCTCGTTGGCCTCGCCGGTTTTGAAGAATTTTATCCAGCGGAATTGAGTGGCGGGATGCGCAAACGGGCAGGGCTGGCCCGGGCCATGTCCCTGGATCCGGAGATTCTGGTCATCGATGAACCGTCCTCAGGTCTCGATCCGCTGACTGCTCGGCGGATGGACGATCTGATTCTCGAGTTGCGTGACAGCCTTGGAGCAACAATTGTCGTGATAACGCATGAACTGGCCAGTATCCTCAGCATCGGCACGACTTCAGTGTATCTCGATACCGAGACCCACACCATGATCACCCCGGGCGATCCGAAACGTGCCGCGCGGCAGGGTGATAGCAAAGTTCGTCATTTTTTGAGCCGGGGGGAAGAATGAGCCGACGAGCCAGCCCAACAATGATCGGAGCGTTCGTATTTGGCGCCTTTGTTCTTGGTGTGATCACCATACTGCTGTTGTCAAGTGGACAATGGTTCCAGGAACGCCGGCAGCAGGTGCTGTACTTTACAGAAGGGGCTCAGGGATTGCAGGTGGGTGCACCGGTGGTTTTTCTCGGGGTCAAAGTCGGAACCGTCAAACAAATTCAAATCGGGCTTGATCAGGATAGTCTCAAATTTCTTGTGCCGGTTATCATCGAGATCGAGCCTTCGGTGGTTCAAACCCGTCATGGTGAGGAATTCGATCTCAGCGAGCCCGAGAGAATAAAACGGCTGATCAAACGCGGTCTGCGGGGGCAACTCCGCATGCAAAGCCTGTTGACCGGACAGCTGTATATCAGCCTTGATTTCTATTCGGACAAGCCGGCCCGCTTCTACGCCCTCGACTCCAAAATCAGTGAGATCCCGACCATTCCAACCACCTTCGAAGAGTTGTCGATGCAACTGGAACAATTTCCTGTCGAGCGCTTCCTCAACGATATCGCCGCGATCAGTGCCTCCCTGAACAAGATCCTCGCTGAGGACCAGATCGCCGAATTGCCACGACAACTCGGTCGCACCTTGCAGCATCTTGAATCTCTGGCCAAAAAGATCGATGACCAAAGTGGCCCAGTGCTAAGTGACTTGCGCACCGATCTGGTCGCTCTTGACGGCGCATTGACTGCTGTCACACTGGCTGCAAGCCGACTCGCCGAGTTGACCGATCCCTCCGGCCCACTGCTCGAGAATTTTAACCGGCTCACAGAGGAGCTGACCAACGCGGCTCAGGCCGTCCATGAACTGAGCAGGGAAGATGCCCCGCTGGTCGTCCATTTCGATGATATGTTGCAGGACGTTGCCCGTGCCGCCCGAGTTCTTCGCGCACTGGCGCAGACTCTTGAAGAGCAGCCCGATGCGCTGTTCTGGGGGAGACGCTCTCAATTTCAGGACCCTGATCAATAACCTGGTGCATTGACCGGGTGCTGACGACTCCTGTTTATCATGTCAAGATCGATCCCAAATAAGAGCGCTTCTTTGAAGTCCGTTTTTTGGGAAGGCTGATCGGGATGATCGGACTCGAACCAGCGAATCGCTGATGCAAAGCCGGTGTGCGACTCAAAACGCTCATCTGATAAATCACGGGCTCCAGGATGAAAGTGGGCTTCTCATTGATCGCAATATTCGAGAAACCTTCTCATCAGGGTCATTCCTGGCGAAAGTGACCCACTAAAATCGGGTGGCCGCTTATTATTTTTCAGGATATGCTATAAACGTTAATCGAGAGACGAATTCTGCGGTTTATCATGAAGCGAAACTTTTGGCATCCTCGTGAAATGAGGCAACACATGGAGGTTTCTCGGCAACTGTTGGCAGGGCTTCTGTTCGGTTTTCTTTGCCTCATGCCAATACCTTCTCTGGCCCTGGGTGCGACTCAGGTCACAGAGAACTCCACTCCACAACAGAACATCATAAAAGAGCTTCCCGAGTACGTGGGTTTACAGGCGTGTCGGAATTGCCATAAGGAAGAAGTGCGCCGTTGGACCAGTTCGCACCACGCTCTTGCCATGCAGGAAGCCACCGAAGAGACCGTGCTGGGTCGCTTCGACGGTCGCACCTTTCGCTATGGGTCTGTCACCTCGACTTTTTTTAAACGGGACAACGATTTCATGGTTCGCACCGACGGACCGGATGGGAACCTTCAGGACTTCGTCATAAAGTACACCTTCGGAGTCACCCCCCTGCAGCAGTATCTCGTGGAATTCCCCGGTGGTCGGCTGCAGGCGCTGGGCGTTGCCTGGGATTCTCGCCCTGCCAACCAGGGTGGACAGCGGTGGTTTCACCTCTATCCGGAGAGGACGATTGAACATGGAGATGAGCTGCATTGGACAAGTTGGCGCCAAACCTGGAATTTCATGTGCGCCGAGTGTCATTCGACGCATCTGAATAAGAACTACGACCCGGTCCAACACCGTTACGACACCACCTGGTCTGAAATCAATGTCTCCTGCGAGGCCTGCCACGGTCCGGCTTCAGAGCATGTTCTCTGGGGGAGTCGTGCCGAAGGCTGGCAGGCCATTGATGCTGCAGGAAACAAAGGGCTGACCCATCTTCTGGATGAGCGCCAGGGCGTTAGCTGGGTTTTCGATTCGGCTTCGGGGGAACCGAAACCGAGTCGTCAACGGAAAACCGGGAAAGAAATCCAGGTTTGTGCTGCCTGCCATTCCCGACGCGCGCAGATGTTTGAGGACGATCGTCATGGCCAACCCTTCATGGAAAGTTTTCTGCCGGCCCTTTTGGAGGAAGACCTCTATTTTGTCGATGGCCAAATCAAGGATGAGGTTTATGTCTACGGGTCCTTCTTGCAGAGCCACATGTTTAACGCGGGCGTCACTTGCAGTAATTGTCATGATCCTCATGACCTCACCTTAAGGAAACCGGGCAATGATCTCTGCTTGCAGTGCCATGCCCGTGATCCTTACCAGACAGCGAAGCATCATTTTCACAAGCCAAAAAGTGAAGGAAGTCAGTGCGTGAACTGCCACATGCCCGCCAGGTTGTACATGGTTGTTGATCCGCGACGTGATCATAGTTTCAGGGTTCCCCGTCCTGGTTTGAGTCTCGAACTCAATACGCCGAATGCCTGTAATGGGTGTCATTCTGAGCAAACGGCGGAATGGGCTGAAGAAAAGGTGCGGCAATGGTATGGGTCTCCGTCATCGGGGGGGCAGAATTACGCTGAAGTTTTTGCGACAGCGCGTTCCGGAGCTCAGCAATCAGAAGAAAAATTGACTGCCCTGTTGGATAGTCACAACGAGCCTGCCATTGTCAGGGCGACTGCAGCAAGGTTGCTCGCGCCTTTTTTAAGTCCTAACAGCATCGGTTCCATTGCATTAGCTCTTCAAGATCACGATCCTCTGGTGCGCTACGGGGCGGCAAGCAGTCTTCGATCGCTGCCAGCGACTGTGCGCTGGCAACTTCTTGAACCTCTTTTGCAGGATCCAGTGCGAACACTGCGGATGCAAGCTGCGGACATGCTCGCCGACGTTTCCCCGAGCCAGTTGCCTGCAGCCAAAAGAACGGTGTTCAATGCTGCTGCCGAGGAATTCAACACTTCGTTGAATTTCAATGCGGATGAACCAGGGACACAGGTGATGGCCGGGAATTATTACCTGTCTCAAGATAAGCCAGAGCGTGCTGAATCAGCTTACAGAGAAGCTCTTTTCCTCGATCCTCATTGGGTGCCGGCTTATGTCAATCTGGCGGATCTTTTCCGCCAGCAGGGCAAAGAATCTGCAGCAGAAAAGACCCTCAGGTCCGGGATTGCACAAATGCCTCAAGAAGCGGTCTTGTTTTACAGTCTTGGCTTGCTCCAAATTCGTCATCAGGACATGACCAAAGCACTCGAATCGCTCAAGAAAGCCACAGACCTGGCCCCGAACCACGCGCGCTATGCATATGTCTACGCCGTCGCTTTAGACAACAATGGCGAGACCCAGGAGGCGTTGTTTTTTCTCGATCAGTTCCTGTTTGAAAATCCAGATAATCAGCCGCTCAATGAGCTGCGTCTTCAACTCATTTCCAAGGGTAAGTCGCCGTGACGAGACAGATCCGTCGCATGGATGGTTGTCATTTCGAGTAATTTTTTAACGTCGGGCCATTCAGGCATCGCACACATCGGAGTATTGCAGAGGAGTCTTTTATGAGGTCGATCTGGTTGTTCATTATGACGGTATTTATTTTTGGCTGTTCGACAGTGGTGGTTCCTTCTGTGGAAACGGACCGTAATGACCAATTTGATTTTTCAAGTCTCAGGACGTTTCGTTTTGTGGCTGAGCAAGGCACTTCTTCCGTTGAGGCAAAATATTTGCCGCGTGTACAACAGACCCTAAGGACATCCCTTGAAGAGAAAGGGTATGTTTATACAACATCAGCGGCGGATTTTTCGGTGTTGACTCGGATTAATGTCGAAAACAAGGTTATCACCATCGAAGATACGGCACATTTGCGACGGTCTTTACGAGCAGCCGATGGTGCGCCAATGAGTGTTCGGCTTCGGGAAGGGGCCCTGTTGATTTCCATGACTAACGATGACTCTCCTGCGGCCATCTTCACCGGTACGGCAAAAACGCAGGTCAATGAGGCCAGTTCTCCAGAAAAAACCGATAAACTGATCGATCAAGCCGTTCGTCTTATTCTTGAAGATTTCCCGCGGGCGCAATAGACTTTGTCCGATAGAGCAGGGTAGGTGACTTGGTCATGGACGTGCGTGAGAGGGTGGTCTCACGTCACGAAATTGTTCTCCCACCCGACAATGTGATGTGACGATGCCTCTCTATCCGCTTGCCGATAAGCGCCTGTGGCTGCAGCTGTTTCTGTTATGGCTTCTGCTCATCGCTGCGCCGACCTCTGCTGTGGAGGCTTCAGGGCCCTATGAAATCGGCTTACGGGTTGGTGTCGACTCCGGTCGTGCGATAGAGAACTATGCCTCTGGCGAAGTCTATTTTCTTAAAAACCTGCCATGGACGTCACGTCTGACAGACAACCTTGCCCTTAAGTGTCGTTTTGATTCGGGAGTCTTTTATCTTCAGGCCGATTCAGAAGACGGAGCCATGTTTGCTGCCGGTCTCGACCTGGTGATGAGCGCGTTTAACCGGTTTGAGATTGAAGCCGGCTTCCGACCGACCTGGATGCCCGATGCACGCTTCGGTGTGGATGACTTCGGCGGCGAATTGCAATTTACCAGCCACGCTGGCATGGCCTTTACACGGCCGCCTTTTGTCTTCAATTACCGTTTTCAGCATACGTCGAATGGGGGCATCTACGATCGTAACCCAGGTTTGAATCTGCATTTGCTGGGCATCGGTTATCGTTTCTAGTTGACATCTTTAGCCCATGTCCTCTCCTGAGTTCAGGCCGTAAATCGATTGTTATTGATGGAGCCAATCATGTCCCAAACAACCCCGGATGAACCGATCCTGCCACGTCTGCTGGCGAGCAACGCTCTGCGCGCCAATCTGACCAAGCACATGACGCTCAATCAAATGGCCGATCAAAAGGCTTCGATGATCATGACGGCCGCTTCGCTGATCCTGACGATTTCCGTGACGCAGTCCGACAAACTGCAGTTCCCGACGTTTGTCGTGCTGATGGTCACCGGCGGCCTGGCGATTCTGTTTTCGATCTTCGCCATTATCCCGGCTTTGCACGTCAAGGGTGTTTTGAACCTGTTCTACTTCCGCTCTTATGCCCGGGTCAGCGAAGACGAATTCCTCACTGCATTCAAGGAAACCCTGACCGACAAAGACAAGTTGTACGACGCTTACCTGCGGGAAATCTATTATCTCGGCAAGCATCGGCTGACCCGAAAATATTTCTGGATACGCAATGGTCTCTGGGTGCTGCTGGCCGGTCTGGCAGTCGCTGCCCTGTTGACCGGAAGCCGTTTTTTTCCCTGATTGCACCCTCCGGCAAAGATTAATTTTATGGAAAGGCTATTGAAATCAGGCCTTTTTTCTTGCCTCCAGGAGGAAACGGGGTCAAAATAGAAAGGTATTGTTTGAGGGGGAGTGCGGAGGTAACCGATGCCGGAAAGTAGTTTTTTCAGGAACACGAAACACTTCTACATCGATGTGATCCTGAATGATGGCACATACCACCACTTCACACCCCGTGTGCTCGATATTCTACTGGAGAGCCAACGCGTCCACAAATTCAAACGATCGACCGGTTGGGCGACAGTCGGTGTTGATCCGGTCCGCAGGCCGCAATCCGGACAGGAATATGACGGACCGGAACGCCGCGCTGAGCGTGCGTGATCTTTCGTCAAAGCGATTGCGTCTGAAGCCATTCCTGCCAAAACGGTTTGTGGCATGGACTTTGCCTAAGAATACAGTGAGCTTGACGCTGTTTTTGTCAACAGGAGGCGATCATGGAACTGAAAATGATTGATGAAGACAAATGCAGTCTTGCCGGCAGAAATATCGTTGAAGGTCTGTGTCTCTCCTACGATGTTATCCGCGATCTCTGCCTGGAAACGATGCAGTCCTGTCCCGCCATCTCCGAGCAGGACGAGGAGCAACCGGGGCTTCCCGACTGACGTTTGCCGGGAAGAAACCTTTCGGTTCCACCTTCTTGACGCCCGGTCATGATGAACCGTTTCCTGTTCATCTTCGCGCACCGTTGACTTTCAAGTGTCACCGGGCCCTGCAAAAAATGCATTGCTGACCGCAGATTCCCCACAAAAGAGCTGATTGCCATGCCCCATGATCGTGACATCTACTGCAAAAGTCTTGCCCGATGGGGGGAGGATGCTCAGTTTCAGCAGGCGATCGAGGAGTGTGCCGAACTGATCGTGACTTTGCAGCATTTCGCCCGTGGCCGGGTGGAGCGGCAGACCGTGATCGATGAGCTGGCTGATGTCTCCCTGATGGTCGGACAGCTGGCCTACATGTTCGGTGAAGCGGAACTGGAAGCGGCCATCGATAAAAAAATAGCGAAACTGCAACGTTTGCTTGCCGAAGAGTGAGGCTGATGGAGCCGGGTGCACCGATCATGAGGCCGGTGCTGCAATTCACTCCGTTTGATACCTTCTCATTCATGTTCCCTTGGAGAACGACCAACCATGCAAACTTCGATTCTCAACCTGCTGCGTAAACGGCGCAGTATCCGTCAATTTAAACCTCAAGCGGTGGCTGATGAAACGATTGAAGCGCTGGTCGAGACCGCCGTACGGACACCGACTTCGCGTGGGCGCAATTCCTGGGAGTTTGTTATCGTCAAGGATCGGCAACTTCTGCAGCGACTGGCTATGGCCAAAGAACATGGCTCGGCTTTTCTGTCCGGAGCGCCATTGGCGATTGTGATTGCCGCCGATACGCGCAAGAGCGATGTGTGGATTGAAGACTGCGCGATCGCCGCGTTCACCCTGCAATTGGCTGCAGAGGAGATGGGGCTGGGCAGCTGTTGGGTGCAGATTCGCCTGCGCAAACGTGCTGATGATCTGACCTCGGAGGATTATCTCAAGGATCTGCTCGGGCTCTCCGCGCATCATGCCGTCGAATGCATCATCGGTATCGGCATCCCCGCCGAGGAAAAGTCCGGGCATGCCTACGCGAACCTGCCGTTCCAGCAGGTTCACATCGACACCTTCGGCTCCTGAGCCAGCCCGCTCCCACGGCTCGGAACCGCTTTGCCGACGAGATCCTCTGGTATATTCTGTGCTCTCTGCTAAGATGATAGCAGTTCGCTGATGGTCAATTGTCTGCTGGTTACCCTTTCGCTCTCGGAGGTGCGTCATGTCCTATGGTGAGTCACGCGTTTACAAGAAAGTCGAAGTCATCGGCACCTCGGAGGAGAGTGTCGAGGCGGCCATCCAGAAGGCCGTCGACCGTGCCGGAGAGTCCCTGGAAAAACTGTCCTGGTTCGAGGTTCAGGAGGTCCGGGGGCACATCGGCGAGAACGGTTCGGTCGCTGAATATCAGGTGATCCTGAAGATCGCTTTCGAACTCTCCTGAAGCAAATCAAGGAAAAATCTCCATTCTGCTGATAGCAGGGTGTTGTCTTATCACCACAACCGGGTGACGTTTCTGTGTCACCCGGTTGGTTTTTTGATCATCTGAAACGGATCGCCAATTCTCCCTGCCGGCCCTCCGCATTTGTTTCGTCATCAGCTTAAAGAACAGAATTGAATTTAATTCCAAGGGGTTAACCTCCTCGTCAGGGTTTCGACCCTTGCCCAGAACAAAATTGACTGGCTTTTTGGAACAGGTTTTGCTTTAATCTCAAACCGCAACTCACTGATTTTTAATTATTTTTCATGATTAGGATAATGATGAACACAATCAACGATTCCAACCCATTCTATCTGCGTCGCCGGCAGCTGCTCAAAGCGGGTCTGCTCGGCGTGGTCTTTTGTTTGAACCCCTTGTCCGCCAGGGCCTCCCTCTGGGAAGGCAGTGATGCACGTAGCCTGAGCCTGGTCAATACCCACACCGGCGAGCACTTGAGACAGGTTGTTTACTGGGAGAAGGGGGCCTATCTGCCGGATGCCTTGCAGCATATCAATTACGTGCTGCGCGATCATCGCACGGATCAGGTGCATAAGATCGATCCGATGACCCTCGACCTGATGGCGGCGATGTCCCGCAAACTTGAGGCCAGACAGCCTTTCGAGATCATTTCCGGGTACCGCTCACCACAGACCAACGCCAAGCTGCGTAAAACATCGCAGGGCGTTGCCAAGAACAGTTATCACCTCAAGGGGATGGCGGTCGATTTGCGCCTGCCGAAAGTCTCGCTGAAGTCGGTTCGCCAAGCGGCCTTGGAACTGCGTATGGGCGGTGTCGGCTACTACCCTCAGTCACAGTTCGTCCATGTCGATTCGGGACCGGTCCGCACCTGGTGATAAGCCTTCTTGCCGATTAGCGAAATCGATGTGAATTTGCACGATAAGTTGGCAGAATCCACAAGGTGAATCGAGACAGACTCAGAACATTTTATTGAAGCCCTCCTTCCTGGAGGGCTTTTTACGTTTATACTTGTTCCGTTGAGGCGATCGTCAAATATCAGAGTGTTCCGGCAGGTATCGGCGGTTGCCGGACAGGTGGTATTGCTTGCGGCGATCAATAGCCCTTCGCCGCATTGACGGCTTGCCGCGGGTGTGAAAGGATCTCTGCAATGCTGAAAATCGATGTCGATGTCAACCGACAGGTGATCGTTCTTGAGCCGGACGGGCCCTTGCGGGAAGAGGACTTTGTGCGGCTGGCGGGTGTCGTCGACCCTTTCCTGGAGGCGCAGGTTCCTCTCGACGGTATCATGGTCCGGACCCGGGATTTCCCCGGCTGGGATTCCTTCGGTGCGCTGGCCGGGCACATTCGGTTCGTTCGCGATCATCACCGGCAGATCGGCAAAGTGGCGTTGGTCACTGATAGCCCGATTGGCCACCTGATGCCGCGTCTTGCCAATCACTTCGTCAGTGCCGAGATCCGGCATTTTCCTTATGCCGAGGAAACGGCCGCCCGTGACTGGTTGACAGCATGACCTTTGAACCAATTGCTGCTGACCTCGCCGCTATCACTTGGTGCACGATTGATAAATCATAATGCCTCTGCCGGTTGAAAATATATCCCTCGTCGGATGGCTGTTTGCCGTTGTCGAGGTGATCGCTATCATCACGGCCATCCATGCCATCCTCAACACGCGGACTTCGCAGGGAGCCATTGCCTGGGCCTTTTTCCTGGTCACCATGCCTTTTCTGGGCTTGCCTCTCTATGCCCTTCTAGGACGCCACAAACTGAAACGCCACGTGCAGTCGCGGCGCGACGGGAGCTCCGAGATCCACCAGTCGACGGTGCAGTTGGAGACCCGAATGCAGCCATTCCGGCAGAGTCTTGTGGAACGCAGCGAGTTCGGCAAGGCGATCGAAAACCTTTCCGGGGCGATGTTCACCGCAGGCAATACGATCACCGTCTTTGATTCCGGCGAGGAGACGTTTAAAGCGTTGTTCGCGGCCATTGACCAGGCGCAGGATTATCTGCTGCTGGCCTTTTACATTGTCAATGACGATGAGCTCGGCAACGCCCTCAAAGAGCGTCTGATCAGCCGTCGGCGTGATGGTGTCCGGATCTATTTCCTCTACGATTCGATCGGCAGCTATCGCCTGTCGCGCGCCTACAAGCACGAACTCCTCGAGGCCGGCGTCAAATTCCAGGAATTCGGCAGTTATCATTTTTTCCGCAACCGTTATGTTCTCAATTTCCGCAACCACCGCAAGATCTGCGTCGCCGATGGCCGGGTCGGTTTCACCGGTGGCTATAATGTCAGCAACGAGTATCTGGGCGAGAGCAAGCGGTACGGCGTCTGGCGTGACACCCACATCCGCCTGTCGGGTCCGTCTGTCCTTGGCCTGCAGGCCGCCTTTCTGGAGGATTGGTCCTGGGTCACCGGCGAGGCCCCTGATCTGAACTGGACGGTCGAAGGGGAGGGTGACAAGACGGCCATGGTGATCCCCACCGGTCCGGCCGATACGCTGGATACCTGCAGCCTCTTTTTCATGCAGATGTTGCAGGCGGCCAAGCAACGGGCCTGGATCACCAGCCCCTATTTTGTCCCCAGTGAAGCGGTTCTGGAAACATTGAAGCTGGCCGCTTTGCGCGGCGTCGATGTTCGGGTCATGCTACCGGGGATTGCCGACAAACGGACGGTGTGGTACGCCGCCTATGCCTACATCCAGGAAGCCCAGGCCGCGGGTGTGACCTTTTATCGCTACCAGAGAGGCTTTCTGCACCAGAAGGTGATCCTGGTTGATGACGACCTGGCGGTGGTGGGGACCGCCAACCTCGACAATCGCTCGTTTCGCTTGAACTTCGAACTCTCCGTTCTGGTGCCTGACCGGACATTTGCTGAACGCATCGAAGAGATGCTGACGAGAGATTTTGTCGAATGCCGTCGGATCTCGAGGGCCGAGGCGACGACCCATTCCTTTCCGGTGCGTATCGTCATCGCCTGCGCCCGGCTGCTCTCACCGATCCTCTGAGGGCTGAACGCAAACTCCTGTCCATGATCACAAAAAGCCCCTGACCAGAGCAGACCAAAACGGTTCCTCGTTTCGTTTGTTATCATTGAAATATGTTCCTCGTTTCGTTTGTTATCATTGAAATATGGAATCACAACCGGCAGGGAGTCAGCAGATGGGACTGATCGAGAAGATACTTTCTGATGAGGAGCGTCAACAGGCGCGTGTGGTCGAGATGCCGGACTGGCGCGATCCGATGCTGGCGACCCTGACCCATGAACCCTTTGCCGATGAGGACTGGATATTTGAGCGCAAACTTGACGGTGAACGGGCGCTGGCCTACCTCGACCGGGACGGCCAGATTCGGCTGTTGTCGCGGAACCAAAAATCGCTCAATGTCAGCTATCCGGAAATCGTGGACGCCCTTGAGGCACAAGCGCTGCACGGTGCCATCTTCGACGGTGAAATTGTCGCCTTCAACGACCAGAATGTCAGCGACTTCCAGCGCTTGCAGCCACGCATGCAGGCCTCCAACCGCGCCGAGGCCCGCAGCAGCAGGATCCGGGTCTATTACTATCTTTTTGATTGTCTTTATTTGCAAGGGCACGATATCTCCGCATGCTCCCAGCGACAGCGCAAGCAGCTGTTGAAAGCGGCCCTCGACTGGAGCGACCCACTGCGTTGGACTCCGCACCGAAACACGGAGGGATTAACCTTCTACCGTCAGGCCTGCACGAAGGGTTGGGAGGGTGTGATCGCCAAACAAGCAGATGCCTCCTATGTTTCTGGTCGCTCTCGCAGATGGCTGAAATTCAAATGTATCAGGCAGCAGGAATTCGTCATTGGTGGCTTCACCGAGCCGCAAGGGGAGCGGATCGGGTTCGGTGCCTTGCTGCTGGGTTTCTACCGCGATGGCGCACTGGTTTATGCCGGCAAAGTCGGTGCCGGTTTCGACGACGAGACGCTAAAGCGGCTCCACCAGCGCTTCGACCGGTTGAGTCGAAAAACGTCACCTTACGATCGGGGCGATCCGCAAGGGGAGGGGATCCATTTCCTGACCCCGCGTCTGGTTTGTGAAGTGGCCTTTACCGAATGGACCGATGACGAGCACCTTCGCCACCCGCGGTTTAAGGGGCTCCGGCGGGACAAGGTGGCCAGGGACGTACACAGGGAGGACGCGGCACGGCAGCCGGTCAATGGTTGAAAGAAGGGTTACCTGTTGATGAAATTCGGTCGATACGAGGTTGAGATCACGAATCGTGACAAGATATTGTTTCCGGAGTCCGGGCTGACCAAGGGCGATTTGATCGATTACTACCTGGCCGTCGCCGAGACGCTGATCCCGCACATGGCGCCAGGCGGTTGTGACGCCGCACCTCTATCTGGCCCGCAGCGATGATCTGGAACATCCAGACCGCATGATTTTCGATCTCGATCCGCCCGCAGTGAATGGGAATCCGGAGGATGTTTGCCGGGCCGCGTTGGCGCTGCGTGACCTTCTGGCAGAACTCGATTTAAACAGCTGGGTACAGACCACCGGGTCCAAGGGGTTTCATCTGGTGGTGCCGCTGGTTCGGTGCGCTGATTTTGACGAAGTCCGCGCTTTCGCCGGCGCGGCGGCCCGCCTGATGGTCCGGCGGCACCCGCAACGCTACACACAGGCCCAGCGCAAGCGAAAACGCGGTCAGCGGATTTTTATCGATACCCAGCGCAACGCCTATGGCGCAACCGCTGTCTGTCCTTACGGTGTCCGCGCCCGACCGGGTGCGCCGGTGGCGACTCCGGTGACCTGGCAGGAGGTCGAGGCGTCGGTATCGCCGCGGGCCTGGCGCCTGCAAACGATTCCCAAACGTTTGCAGGAAATCGGAGACACCTGGGCGGGGCTGCATCGACATGCCCGTCAACTCGGTGGTCGCAAGGAGATCCTGGAGACGCTCCTCGGCAACGAAAAGCCCGCTGATGAAGAATCATCTTAAGTGCAGTGGAAACTTTTCAAGAACAACCGAATTGCGTTATAATAAAAACAAATGCTTGAACTCGTTTTCTTAAAGAAAGGTCTGAACAATGAATACGTCAAGATACCAATATGTATGTGCCGAAGCCAAAGCCGGCCGTGATACCTTTATCCGTCATACGGAGAGCGGCGAAGAGGGGCGTGTGTCCAAGTGTGTCACTGCCAATGATCACGTTATTGTGGAAACGCCCCAGGGTGAAACCCGTTGCTGGGATTACAACGCATGCGAGGAAGTGATCGACCCGCGTTCGCGGCCGATGGTCTGAGCAACTCTAAAATACCCCGCAGGTTCGTCCCCCGGCAAACAAGTTCGCCGGGGGACGTTCTTTTCAAAGACTTTAATGTCCCTGTCCTTTGTTCCTGAAGGTTGATGAGGGAGAAATTCTCCACCTCTGAAAGGAGCACGTTCCTTCTTGTTCTTCTGAGCGTCATTGTTAGGCTTTATAGGAACAATGCCACTGCGCGTGTGCTCACAGTGTTTACCGCATCAGCCGGGCGGGGTGGCTTCTACGATTGGGATACTCAAGAGATAAAAAGGCGAAAGAGGTGACTGCATGACAACCGCAGAAGAAAACATTCGCAAACAACCGAATCCCCCGGCCCGCGACCAGAGGCGCGGGGCATCATCCGGTATTTTCACTGTACTCAGTGTCCTGGTGGCACTCTTACTGATCATTTACGGCATCACTTTACTGGCTGCAGGCGGCAATAATCCTCTGCAAATTGTGTTCGGCTGTGTCACGATCGGCTACGCTCTACTCGCTCTAGGGGCTCTGCTATGCGCGGTGCGCACAGCGACTGTTGCCTGCGTCAGGCTAACGCAGGCGGGGGCAATATTCTATCTGCTTTTTTACGTGCTCGTCCTCGTCATCGGTGTCAATACTCTGTTTGGTCCGAGCGGCATCCTGCTGGTCGCGTTGGCCTTGTGGTGTAACTGGATCGCCGTCCACAAACTGATCCGGCAGTCTTGACAGCGGGCCAGATAGCCATACAGTAATCCGGAACAAGGAGAGAGGCGATGATCAAACTCGGTAATTTGAATGAAAACCATGTCATGACCGTGACCGTCAGCAGTCGCGTCCGCAAAGATGATTACGATCAGATCTTGCCGCGACTCGAAGAGGTCCTCGCGAAACAGGACAAGGTCGGTTTCTTCATCAAACTGGAGGATGTCACTGGATTTGAGGCCGATGCCCTTTGGCAAGATATCAAGTTCGACGTGCGGCATCGCAAACAATACGGCAGAACAGCGATCGTCGGCGACAGTAAGTGGCAGGAGTGGGGTACCAAGATCGCAAATCTGTTTTTCCGTGCTGAGATGCGTTTCTTTACAGAGGATCAAGCTGAACAGGCCTGGGCGTGGGTCAACCAACTAGCACCGGATTGAGCGCGTCAACGCAAGAGAGGGGAACTTGTTTCGGTTTTGCGTCCCGCTGTTTTTCCGCAGGCGACTTTTGCTGCCGACATTGAACTCTGGCAAACATCTTCCGGCCAAGCAGATCGATTCCTGTTGCATGGTCAAGGCAAAGCGTTATGATAGCGATCACATGATCGTTCGTGACATTCCCTGCCGAGGGCCCTGCAATGAGCAATCGTTTGAAGAAACAAAAGCCGCTGGTCGATCGGCCGAAGCCGGATAACGTCTTCCGCGAAGCCTGGCAGAATATGAACGCCGATCTGTCCCGGATCTTGCCCGGCTTCCTGTCCCGACGTCTGCAACAGCGTAAGGGCAAGCTCTGGGTTGTGATCCTTATGACCCTGTTCGAATTGCTTGTCCTGGGAGTCATCGGCAAACTGCTTTATGATTGGTGGACCGCCTGACCGGACAGTTTCAATATGGTCCTCTCTCGACCGACAGGCACGGCGACCTGCCCCGAAAAATGAGGAGAACGATGAAAGACAGTGACGTTGGGATGCCGATCGGCATCACACTCGAGCCCGGAACCTACTACCGCTGTACCTGCGGCAAGTCACAAAACCTGCCTTTTTGTGACGAGTCACACAGCGGCAGTGACACGCGTCCGATCGCCTTCAAGGTCAAACGACGTCAGAAAATCTTTATCTGCGGCTGTGGCTTGACCGGCGATCAACCCTACTGTGACGGCAGCTGCGGCGTCTCGCTGCCCGATCGCGCCTGAAGATTTTCCACGACGCGAAGTTCTCTGGCCCATTCTCGACCCCATGTCTTTAGGCCTGTCATGGCCTGCTGATGGTCAGCTTTCCCGCCGAGCCCCGCCGGTTGTTTCGTCGTGTGAAGCGTCACAATACGCGATGCTCAATCCTGACCGATTCACTCGACTATTCATACAAAACCTGCTACAATTCGCGATAAATTACTTATCAAAAGCGCGGAGGTCGTTATGAAAATCCTGATCAGTGTGATGATTTCACTGCTTTTGGCCGGCAGCGTCTTTGCCGCCGGCGGGGCCGTTGACTACCAGGTCAACGGCGCTCCCTATGAAGGTTACTCCATTAGTCCGGCGGCCGATGCACCTCTGGTCATATTGTTGCACGATTGGGACGGTCTGACCGATTACGAGGTCAAGCGTGCTAACATGCTCGCCGAACTCGGTTATGCCGTATTCGCAGCCGACCTGTTCGGCAAAGGTGTCCGACCTACGGAAGTCACCGACAAGCGCCAGCATACCGGCGAGCTTTACAAGGATCGCGCAAAAATGCGTGCCCTCATTCAGGGCGCCGTTGATCAGGCGAAACAGCTCGGTGGTCGGGTTGATAACGCCGTCGTCATGGGCTACTGCTTTGGCGGTGCTGCGGTCCTCGAATATGCCCGCTCTGGCGCCGACGTCAAGGGTCATGTCACCTTCCACGGTGGTTTGAGTACGCCCGAGGGGCAGGATTACAGCAAGACAAAGGGGAGCGTGCTGATCATGCACGGAACCGCTGACAGCGCCATTACCATGGAGGATTTTGCCAATCTCGCCGTGGCCCTGGAAGCTGCCGGGGTTAAACATGAGATGATCACCTACGGTGGGGCTCCGCATGCCTTTACCGTGTTCGGTACGGACCGCTATCGTGAGGATGCTGACCGCAAGTCCTGGCAGCGATTTGTCCAGTATCTCGACGAAACTCTCCGTTAATCTTTTCTTAAGGCGATGACTGCTCTTGCAGCAAACGACCGGTCGGGAGCGCGCAGCTCCCGACCGGTCCTGATTAGCGGTATCAATCGCAACCGAAAAGAGGTATCCTCGGACAACGGTTTTGCCTGTCCATCATTCATGGAGTTGTGATGCAATATCTGATCGCCTGGCTCGTCTTTCCCTTTGCCGCGGCGTCATTGGCCCGCGGCAAGAAGCGCAATGTTTATCTATGGGCTCTGATCGGTCTGTTGCTGGGGCCCTTCGGCATCCTGATAATTGCCCTGATCAAACCCGGCCCCGGCGCGGATCAGGGTTACAATTGATCGTCTGACTGTCCAGCGCTGCACGAATCTGAAACGCACCGTGTTCTGTCGAGAGAAACATTTCACATTTCCGTTCCTGCCCGTCATCCGCCTGCGTTTCGGCGACCTGCTGCAAGTCCTGGCTTTCCTGCTGTTGGTTGTCGCAGCCGGGTGGGGGCTTGCAAAAGGGGCGGAAAATCTCGGTTACAGCTGGTACTGGAATCGCATTCCCCGCTACCTGGTTGTCCAGGATGCGGCAGGCTGGCACTTTGGCCCCCTGCTGCAGGGCCTCGGCATCACCCTCACGATCACCGGCCTCGGCCTGCTGCTCTCCTTTGCCATCGGCTTGATTACGGCGCTGTTGCGATTGTCGTCCAGCCCCTTAGGCCGCATGCTGGCCAAAGGATACCTGGAAACGATTCGCAATACCCCGCTTCTGATCCAGATTTTCATCCTCTATTTCGTCATCGCCCCGATTGTTGGTCTGGATCGTTTCGCTTCGGCCGTCATCGCCCTGAGTCTGTTCGAAGGGGCCTATGCTTCGGAAATCATTCGCGCTGGCATCCTGGCCATTCCGGTCGGACAGTGGGAGGCGTCGGCTTCCCTGGGCATGAATCGCGCCCAGGGCTATCGCTTCATTGTCCTGCCGCAGGCACTGCGGAACATGCTGCCCCCCCTGACCAGCCAGGCGATCTCGCTGGTCAAGGATTCGGCGCTGGTCTCCACCATCGCCATCTATGATCTGACCATGCAGGGGCAGCGCCTGATCGCGGAGACTTTCCTGACCTTTGAAATCTGGATGACCGTGGCCGCCATCTACCTGGCTGTGACGCTACTGCTCTCCCTGCTGGTCAGGATGATGGAAAGCTGGCTGGTCACTTAACGAAACCGAAAACATGCAGGAGGTTGTCATGTGGAGAAAAATCATTGGTCTGCTCATCATGTTCGCCCTGGTGTCGCTTCCAGCTTTTGGGGCACAAATCCGCCAGGAACTGGTCAGCCAGAGCACTCTCGCCGGGATCATCGACCAGAACCAGATCCGGGTGGGGTTCGCGACTTTCGTGCCCTGGGCGATGAAGGATAAAACCGGTGGTTATACCGGCTTTGAAATCGAGGTGGCCACGCGTCTGGCGGAGGATATGGGGGTCGACATCGTCTTCGTGCCGACCAAGTGGTCGGGGATTATCCCGGCGCTTTTGACCGGCAAGTTCGATATTATCATCGGGGGCATGGGCATCACCCCGGAACGCAACCTGAAGGTCAACTTTTCGGACCCCTATGAGTTCACCGGCATGTCAATCCTGGCAAACCGCAAACTGGCCACCGGCCGGACCTCGCTCGAGGCGTTCAACAACGCCGACACCACGGTGGTTGCCCGGATCGGTACCACGGCGGCCAGTGCTGCAAAAAAATATTTGCCGAACGCCCAGTTGAATCTGTTCGATGACGAGGGCCAGGCGTTGCAGGAGGTCCTCAACAACCGGGCCGCGGCGATGGTTTCGTCACAACCCTTTCCCGAGTTCCAGGCTTTGAAATATCCTGACAAACTCTTCCTGCCGCTGGAAGGCAAGACATTCACTCAGGAACCAATCGGTTTCGCCATACGCAAGGGTGACGTCGATTTCCTGAACTTTCTGAACAACTGGATCCGGGTTCGAACAGCCGATGGCTGGTTGCAGGAACGCTTCGCCTACTGGTTCACGACCCGCGAATGGCAGGACCGTATCGAATAGGACGAATTGATGTGGAACGTGCGGCGGCCACACTGGAGCCGACTGGATACACTGTTGCTGTTTGGCCTGCTTGGTGTCATCGGTTTTCTGGCCTATCGGGTGGAAATCGGCCTGGAATACCAGTGGAACTGGGCGGTCATTCCGCAGTATCTGGTGCGTCATGATCCGGTGGAGGGCTGGGTTCCCAACCTGCTCCTGCAAGGGCTTCTGACCACCATCCGGCTCAGCTTCTGGAGCCTTTGCCTGGCGTTGCCGATCGGCCTGATCGCCGGGTTGCTGCGCACCAGCCTGCACCTCTTCAATCGCCTGCTGGGGGGGTGTTATGTGGCCTTGCTGCGCAACCTGCCACCGCTGGTTCTGGTTCTGATTTTCTATTTTTTTATCAGCGACCAACTGCTGCCGCTCCTGCATATTCCGCAAGTCCTGGACCAACTGCCGGTTCCGATCGGCCGGTTTATGACGGCATTCCTGGCGCCGCCGGAACAGATTGAAGCCTTTATCGCCGCAGTCATGACGCTGGCGCTGCTGGAAGGCGCCTATATCGCCGAAATTGTCAGGGCCGGGATAAACGCGGTCGATCACGGTCAATGGGACGCCTGCCGGGCTCTCGGCATGCGCCGCTGGCAATTGCTGCGCCATGTCGTTCTGCCCCAGGCCGGTCGCCGCATGGTGCCGCCGCTGGCCGGGCAGGTGATCTCGACCATCAAGGATTCGGCGATCGTCTCCGTCATTTCGATCCAGGAGTTGACCTTTCAGGGGATGGAATTGATGGCGGCCACCTACCTGACTTTTGAAGTTTGGCTGACCATCACGCTGCTGTATTTCCTGTTGACTTACAGCTGTTCATGGTTTGCCGATCGCCTCGAAGCCCATGTGCAGATACCGTAACCGGGCTGGCTTGGAGATGCTATGGTTCTGGCTCAACCAGACTTTCGCCGAGAAGGATAGATATGCAAGAGAAACTGCTTTTCATTGATGTGGAAACCACCGGTACGGACCCCCTGCGCAACGGCATCATCCAGGTCTCGGGCTGTGTCCAGATTGGTCAGGAGGTGGTTGATTTCTTTGACTTTTTCGTCAGGCCCTTTGATGAGGACCTGGTCGAGAGTGCGGCCCTCGAGGTCACGGGCATCGATCGACGGCAGCTGCTGCCGGTCGCTCATCCGGAACACCTGAGCGTGCCGGGCCAGGTCTTCGCCGAACCGAAAGAGGTCTACGTCCAGTTGCATGAGATCTTCAAAAAGTATGTCGACCAGTACGACCGCTCCGACAAGTTCCAGTTTGTCGGTTACAATGCGCACAGTTTCGACATGCCCTTCATGAGGCGTTTCTGGGAAAAGAACCACGACCGTTTCTTTGGCAGCTGGTTCTGGTACCCCTGCCTCGATGTCATGCTGGTCTGGGCCCAGATACTACAGCCGGTACGGGCCGAACTGCCAAATTTCAAGTTGGCTACCGTCGCCCGATATAGCGGCATCGACGTCGATGAGGGACGCCTGCACGACTCCCGTTACGATATCGAACTGACCCGCCAGCTTTGGCTGACGGCTCGCGAGATTATCGAGCAGGGGCGGGCAAAGCCGTCTGGGTCATGGACTCAGGGTGAGCTGTTCGAATGAGCACAAAGCACTTGACCGCTGCAGCCGAGTTGCTACCGGCCAGGGACCGTATTAAAATGTTTATAGATCTGTTCCTTTCGGCCCGCAGAGGAGAACACCATGTTCAAGTCCTCGGCTTTGCCCTGGTCGGTACGCATCCACCTGTTCCTGTTCTTCGCCAGCATCCTCTGGATCGTCGTCCCTGCGGTCAACAAGACCCCCAGTGCGGCGATCAAGCAGAACAGCATCATCGCCGCCAAAGAGTTTCTTTATCTGGTCGATACCGAGGAATATGCCAAGAGTTGGGAGGTGACGTCGGATCTTCTCAAGGACCTGCTCGACAAGTCGTCATGGCATGAGCAAATCACCAAAATCCGTTCGTTCCTCGGTCCAATCGTCGAGCGCATGCAACCTGACATCACCTACACGGACTCGGCCAGCGATGTCCCGCAGGGAGAATACGTTGTCATGACCTTTGTCTCCCGGTTCGAACTTCGCGAACGCGTGATCGAAACATTGACGCTGATGCTGAGTGAGAACGAAGAGTGGCAGGTGGTCGGCTATTTCCTGCACTAGGCTCGCGCGGCCTCCGGACGGATTTATTTTGACTTTTCCCTTCTTTAAAAATCCATATAAAACAATACCTTTTGTCCTGTTTCTTTGCTTGAGTTGTCAATTCTTTTCAGAGGCCACTCTTGGTTTGGCAGAGACAAACATTCCGGCTGCTGTTCAGGTGCGCTTAGACGCGTTGGTTGACATGTCTGCGTCAGAGATTGACCCAGGTGAGAGGATCCGGCGCATCTCGCAAGGACTGCTCGGTAGGCCCTATCGCGCCGATACCCTGGTCGGTGGACCGGAGGTGCCGGAACGCCTGGTTGTGCGGCTGGATGCCTTTGACTGCCTGACTTTTCTGGAAACCGTCGAGGCTTTGCGCCGAAGTCGTCAAGGCTCTGATTTCCGAGCACAATTACGTGATGTACGCTATTTTGGCGGTGTCGTAAGCTACCCGACGCGCCGTCATTTTTTCAGCGACTGGATTCAGCCAGACGCAGGGCGCTTGCAGGATGTAACCTCACGGATTGGCGGGGCCCGGGTGCGTTCCGTGGTCAAGCAGCTCAACCGGAAATCGGCCGACGCGCTCTGGCTGGCCGGACTGCCGGTGACCACACGGACGATTCATTACATCCCCGCAGAGTTGATCGACGCCGCGGTTCTGGCCGGCCTGCAGGATGGCGATTACGTCGGTTTCTACACGGAGCAGCCGGGTCTGGATGTCTCTCACACCGGCTTGATTGTTGAAAACGATGAAGCTATCATGCTGCGACATGCGTCGTCACGCCGTGATGTTGCAAGAGTCGTCGACGAAGACCTGGTGGCCTACCTGCATAATAAACCGGGACTGATCATCTACCGTGCCATGCAATGACTTCTGACAACCGGGCGCGCCTGCTCCTGACACTGGCGGTCCTGTTCTGGGCCGGAAACTTCATACTCGGGCGTGCCTTTCACACTGAAATCCCACCGATTTCCCTGGCGTTCTGGCGCTGGCTGGGTGCCGCAATCCTGATCACCGGTCCGGCCATGCCGCATTTGCGGCGCGACCGCCGGCTTCTCATCGACCGCTGGCCGGTGGTGCTTCTGCTGGCCGTGCTGGGCATTGCCGCCTTCAACACCCTGGTCTATACCGGTCTACAGTACACCCAGGCGATCAACGCCTTTCTGATCCAGTCACTGATGCCGATCGCCATTATTCTCCTGTCGTTTCTGATCTTCCGGGAGAGCGTTTCAAGGGTGCAGGTCCTCGGTGTTCTGGTTTCGCTGGCCGGCGCTGTGATGATCATTGTCCGGGGCGAGCCCGGTCAGTTGCTGACACTCTCACTGAATCGGGGAGATCTTCTCGTTGCGTCTGCCATCCTCTGCTATGCCGGCTATTCGGTAGCTCTGCGCCAGTGTCCGCAAACCCATCCTTTCAGCCTGCTTTGTACGATCTTCTGGGTGGGCACAGTCCTGCTGGCCCCATTGTATGTCTGGGAAGTCCTTCATGTCGGCGTGATGGCGCTGCGGCTCAGTCACCTGCTGGTGATCGCCTACGTGATGATCTTTCCTTCTATCCTGTCCTATCTCTGCTACAATCGGGGAGTCGCCCTGATCGGCGCCAACCGTGCCGGTCTGTTTATCCATCTGATGCCGGTCTTCGGCAGCCTGATGGCGGTGCTGTTCCTCGGTGAGACGTTTCGCTGGTTCCATGGCGCCGGCATCATTCTGATCGGTGTCGGCATTTATCTGGCCACCCGGGTTCGGTTTGCAGTGCAGTCACCTGCCAAGTCTTGACAGAGGACAACCGTTTTTCCAACAGGAGCTTGCATGACACACGATGATGTTCTCAGATACGGCCTGGTCGTGATCAGTCTGCTGACGTCGTTTCTGCTGACCTTTTACGGCATGACGATGATCATGTCCGGTGCCTCGACACAAGGTCCGCTGATCTTTGCTTACGTCACCATCGCTTATGGTCTCGGTCACCTGGCGGTCTTAAGCCATGCCTGGAGCAGCCGTGAACCCTGGGCGATCAAGATCAACATACTTTTCGCCTGCTGTTTTCTGGGTGTCGTGATTATCGAGGCCGTGCGCAACGGCCTGCCGGAAGGGAGCAACGCCTTCAGCCTGGTGGTGCTTCTGGTTGTGCTGGGGGCCAACATTTTGGCGATCAAGAAAATCGTCGAAAGGCCCTGATCGCGACCTGCGCGACCGGGTCGACTTCTCCCCTGATTGGCAAATGGAGGCAATGCTCTTTGGCCGGAACCAGTCTGCTGGCATTACTCGACGATATCGCGACCCTGTTGGACGATATCGCCTTGATGAGCAAAGTGGCCGCGAAAAAGACCGCCGGCCTGCTCGGCGACGATCTGGCACTGAATGCGGAACAATTCGTCGGTATCCAGGCCCGGCGCGAGCTGCCGGTGGTCTGGGCGGTCGCCAAGGGGTCTTTGGTCAACAAGCTGATCCTGGTGCCGGCCGCTCTGCTGATCAGTGCTCTGGCCTCCTGGATGATTACCCTGCTGCTGATGTGCGGTGGGGCTTTTCTCTGTTTTGAAGGTTTTGAGAAAATCGCTCACCGGCTGTGGCATCGACAGGACGAAGCCTCGCAGGAGCATACCCGGAAGCTGCAGGCTTTGCGTGATCCGGCCATCGATCCGGTCAAGCTGGAAAAGAAAAAAATTCGCGGTGCCATCCGCACCGATATGATTCTTTCTGCGGAAATCATCGTCGTCACCCTGGGGACGGTCCGGGAGGCCGACTTGATGGTGCAGATTGGCGTGCTGTCCGGGATCGCGCTGGTGATCACCATTGGTATTTATGCCCTGGTTGCCGGTATCGTCAAACTCGATGATGCCGGCCTCTTTCTGATCCAGCGGCCGGCGACGGGCGCCCTTGGACGTCTCCAGCATCGCTTGGGCCGACTGTTGCTTGGCCTTGCGCCCTACCTGATGAAAACGCTCTCGGTGCTCGGAACGGCAGCGATGTTTCTGGTCGGCGGCGGTATCCTGGTGCATGGACTGCCGGGAATGCATCACACAGGCCAAGTTCTGGTCGGTTTGTTGGGCGGTGACGGCGTGAACGGATCCTGGTGGGAGCCGGTGGTCCCTTTGATTCTGAACGGCCTGGCGGGGCTCGTCGCCGGTGCCGTGGTGTTTGGCTGTGTCCTGCTGGTACGCAAGTTGTTCATCAAGCCTGCGGAGTCATCCTGAATGTTGCGTCGCGATCAGATCTCTTCCCCTTTCGAGCGCAACCGGGCCTGCTTGGGCAGGGGCTTCTTGCGACCGTTGCGATCAACATGGGCAAAGGTCACGATGGTGGAAAAAACAGCGGTCTCCTCATTGGCGCCAGGGGCATCGGCGAAGACATCGACGCCATACTGAACCGAGGTTCTCCCCTGTTGAAGGTGGCGGATATCGAAGCGCAGGATCGAGCCATTCTGCACCGGTTTGCGAAAGCTGATTTTGTCCATGCCGACGGTGACCAGCGGGCAGCCCGGGAAATCCCTCGACGCCACCAGCCAGGCATACTCATCCACCCATTGCAGTTCCTGGCGGACAATGGCGTAATTGTTCATTAAAAAACTCCCGATCTTATTTTAACGGTTATTCCTTTTGCCGCGGCGGGAGGTGACAGCAGTCTTCCTGGCGCTTCGGCAGTAAATGCCGGTAGCGGGCGAAGATCTTGTAGCCGGTCTTGGCCGCCTGGTTGATCACCGGCAGACCGACCAAACCGGACAACAAAGTATAAAACGGCGAGGGCAATGCCTGCCAAAGTTTGCGAAAGCTGATTTTGTCCATGCCGACGGTGACCAGCGGGCAGCCCGGGAAATCCCTCGACGCCACCAGCCAGGCATACTCATCCACCCATTGCAGCCATCGATCGATAATGACGCATCTCGGTGGAACAGACACGGCAGCCGCCGTCGTAGAATACGGTCAGGGTCACATCCTTTGCCATAAATCACCTTTTCGATGAGTTTCATTATAGCCGCAGGAAGCCCTGTCCTGTCCAGCGCAGCGGGCACCCGGATTGATTTGGGGTCCGGTTTTTGACGGCCGGCCAGTTCGTGATATAAATGGCAGGCAAGATGGCGCCGAACCCCGGATGGGCGCCTATGATTTTTCGACCGAACCCGGAGGGCTACCGAATGTCTGTAAAGATTGAATACTGCGGAGAGTGAAATTATCAACCGCGTGCTGCCAGTTTGGCGGCATTGATCGAAAAACAGTGCGGCCTGAAAACGGAATTGATTCCATCGCATGGCGGCGTCTTTGAAGTCGTCGTTAACAACGAACTGGTTTATTCGAAAAAAGCCACCGGCGAATTTCCCGTAGAGCAGTTGCTGGTTGAACAGATTGTTACCCTTTTCAATGCCAAGTGAGGTCTCGACATGACTGGTCAAACCATCTTGATTACCGGAGCTTCGGCAGGTTTCGGCGAAGCCTGTGCCCGACAATTTGCCAACCCTGGCAATCGCCTGATTTTGAGCGCCAGACTACCGAAACCTGTCCCGTGTATGTTCTCGAGCTCGATGTCCGCGACCGGGCCGCGGTAGAGGAGGCCGTGAACTCCCTGCCCGCGGACTTTCGCGCGATTGACGTTTTGGTCAACAATGCCGGTCTGGCCCTGGGGCTGGAGCCGAGTTACGAAGTCGCCATCGAAGACTGGGAGATCATGGTCGACACCAACATCAAAGGGTTGATGTATTGCACGCGCTATATTCTGCCCGGCATGGTGGAACGCAATCATGGGCACATCGTCAACATCAGTTCGACGGCCGGCAGCTGGCCTTATCCGGGTGGCAATGTCTACGGTGGCACCAAGGCCTTCGTGACCCAGTTTTCGCGCAACCTGAGAGCCGATCTGCTCGGCACCAAGGTGCGGGTCACCTGCATCCAGCCCGGTATGGCGGAGACGGAATTCTCGAATGTCCGTTTCAAGGGGGATGTGAGCAAAGCGGAGCGGGTTTACCAGGGAACCGAACCGCTGACGGCGACTGACATTGCTGAAGCGGTCGCCTGGGTCGTCAACCGTCCGGCGCATGTCAACATCAATGCCGTGGAGATAATGTCTGTCGACCAGACCTGGGGACCACTTGCCGTTCGTCGCGACACCTAGATGAGCAAACAGTCCCTCAAAGCATTCCACCCAGCCAGTAAAGCAGCATGCCGATCAGGACCGTGCCGCCAAGACTGCGTGTTTTCAGGGCGAACAGCAAGGTTGGAATCGCGACCAGAAGCTCGAGTTTGCCCAACTCCAGGGTGCGTGCGGCCGGATCGGTAAACAGGCCAGGAGCCAGCAGGGCACTCAGGATCGCCACCGGAATCAGACCCAGCCAGTCAATCAGCCAGGCCGGCATCTGCCGATGCGCGAGATAGAGCAGGGGGATGGCTCGGGGCAGGTAGGTGACCAGTCCCATGCCGATGAACAACAGCAGGGTCTCCGTTCCGGTCATGAAACCCTCCGCTGACGCTTTTTCAGCAGATAACCCACCGTCGCTGCGCAGATCGATGCGCCGACAATGTAGGAATCACCCGGCAGCAGAACCGACCAGGCAACTGAGATCAAGGCCGCCAGACATCCGGTAATAATATAAATCCGGCCCTGCAGCTGAAACACCAGCAAGCAGATAAACATGCCGGTCAGGGCGTAATCGATGCCGAAGGCTCCCGGGGGAACGAACTGACCGACCAGGGCCCCGCCGATGGTGGCGATGATCCAGACAGAATTGGCCAGGTGATTGACGATCAAAGCCCGGGTGAGATCCCAGTTGCCGCTGCGAAAACGGATCAGATTGACAGCGAAGCTTTCATCGGTCACGCCGTAGGCGTAGAGGGCGAGGAAACGGCGATCGATCTTCTGCAGATAGACCGCCAGTGCCGAGCTCATCAGCACATGCCGGAGGTTGACGACGAAGGTGGTCAGGATGATCGCCGCAATCGAGGCCCCTGCGGAGAGCATGGCGACACAGATGAACTGAGCGCTGCCGGCAAAGACCAGAACCGACATCAGGGCAACCGACCACCAGGGCAGGCCGGCTTTCTGGGCCAGCACCCCCAGGGCCAGACCGATGGGAAAATAGCCGAGGCAGATCGGCCAGGCCGCACGAACCCCGTCACGAAAGACTGTTGCGCGGCGATCTGCCGGTATGTCAGAATTGCGCTTTGCCAAAAAAACGCGTCACTCTCTTAAGATTTTTCGTTGTTTATCCACTCTCCAGGCAGCAACGAGCTGTGTCTCTTCTGCGGATCAATCGTCAGCTTCTTTGCGCTCAGGTTTTCATGCCGCTCCTTGAATTGCGTCAAGGGTCCGGTATCATTTCCTGTGTTGCATGTTGTCTTTAAGACCACATGGGCAGATAACTTTATCAAAATGATAAACTTGTTCAGTCTTATTTTTGCTGGATGTTGCAACCATAAGGGCTCAATGGCATGATTGGCTTTATATCAAAATGATAGCTCGTATCAAATTGAGAAGGCTGGTGCGGGGCCTGGTGCCGCAAGAGATCGTTCCTGTTGCGCTAAGTGCCTTGTTTCATTCAGGTATGATTTCTTGGCACATCTCTTGATTGAATGATTCATGGGGTATCCCGCAATCTTTGCTCTTGCCCCGGGACGGCTCTGGCCTTTGGCACGTCTTGCATGACAACATCCGGGCCTGGCCGCCAGCCGATGATGGCGTCAGTACTCGCGCCGCATCGAGGGTGAATGAGAGCTGCCGACAATCAAAAACGTATCGTGTGAGGAGGTACCATGTCGATGGAAAAACTCAAAGACAAAAAACTGTTTCGTCAGCAATGTTACATTGATGGCCAATGGCTCGATGCCGATCAGGGAAAAACCATCGCGGTCGACAACCCGGCCACTCAGGAAATCATCGGCACGGTCCCGCGGATGGGTCGGGCCGAAACGGAGAAAGCCATTGCCGCCGCCGAGCGGGCCTTCGGCGTATGGCGGAACAAGACCGCGGCCGAGCGCGGTGACCTTCTGTACACATGGTACGAATTGATGATGGAACACCAGGAAGACCTCGGTCGCATCCTGACCCTGGAGCAGGGCAAGCCTTTTCCGGAGGCGAAAGGGGAGATTGCCTATGCTGCCTCGTTTATCAAGTGGTTCGCCGAAGAGAGCCGGCGGGCATACGGGGACACGATCCCGGGGGCGAGACCCGGACAACATATCGTGGTCATCAAGCAGCCCGTCGGTGTGTCCGCGGCCATCACGCCCTGGAATTTTCCGTCCTCGATGATCACCCGCAAGGCCGGTGCGGCCCTGGCGGCAGGCTGTCCCATGGTGGTCAAACCGGCCTCCGCAACGCCTTATTCGGCACTGGCTCTGGCGGAACTGGGCGAGCGGGCCGGTCTGCCGGCTGGAGTGTTTAACGTCATCACAGGAAGTTCTGCCGAGATTGCCGACACCCTGACGTCCAGTGATGTGGTGCGCAAGATCAGTTTTACCGGGTCGACCGAAATCGGCAGCGAACTGATGGCCAAGTGTGCCCAGCACATTCAGAAAGTTTCTCTTGAATTGGGCGGCAATGCACCGTTTCTGGTGTTTGATGATGCCGACCTCGACAAGGCGGTCGAAGGCGCCATGGTGTCCAAGTTTCGCAATACGGGTCAGACCTGTGTCTGTGTCAACCGGTTTCTCGTCCAGGATTCCATCCATGACGCCTTTATCGAAAAACTCAAGCGCGCAATCGATGATCTCAAGGTCGGTGATGGCTTCGAAGAGGGGGTTGAGCAGTCCGCCTTGATCAACGAGGAGGCTTCGGAGAAAGTTTCTGAACATCTCCAGGATGCCCTGGCCAAGGGCGCTCGTATCGTCACCGGTGGCAAGCCGCATCCCCGGGGCGGCAGTTACGTCATCCCCACGCTGATCACGGGGGTGACGGCGGAGATGCAGTTGTGCCATGAAGAGACCTTCGGGCCGCTTGCCGCCGTGATGACCTTCAAGACTGAGGAAGAAGCCATCCAGATGGCCAATGATACGCCCTATGGGCTGGCCGCCTATTTTTACAGCCGGGATATTCATCGTGTCTGGCGGGTGGCCGAAGGTGTCGAGGCCGGCATGATCGGCATCAATGAAGGCCTGGTCTCCAATGCTGTCGCGCCCTTCGGCGGCGTCAAGGAGTCGGGGCTGGGTCGCGAAGGCTCAAAATACGGTCTCGATGAATACATGGAAGTCAAGTATCTGTGCATGGGCGCAGGCTAAGTCTCATGCGCGCCGCGCGACAATGAACCGGTGAAGCCACCCTGCGCAGCTCTGTGCGGGGTGGCTTGAATTTTTGCCGGAACGGGTCCACAAGTTGCCGGCGCAGCCATTCGGGAGAGCAAATTAATGAACACGGCAAAAACCTGGCAAATCGCCGTTGTCCCTGGTGACGGGATCGGCCATGAAGTCATGTCGGCAACCCTCGAGGTGTTGGAGGTTTTTCGCTCTGAAGGGGGGTTGTCGCTGGACTGGGAGGAGTTACCATGGCCAAGTACCGCCTGGCATCAGGCGCACGGCGAGATGATGCCTGAAGATGGGCTGGAACGGCTCAGGGCTTTCGACGTCATATTACTTGGAGCCCTCGGTGACCCCGGCCCGAAGAGTGATCCTGATCGCTACTGGGTCTCGGACGGCATCTCGCTGAGTCCCTTGCTGGCGATCCGTAAAGGGTTTGATCTCTGGGCCTGTGAACGCCCTGCGCGCCTGTTCAAGGGTGCCCCTCAGTACCTGGCTGATCCGCGTGCCAGGGATGTCGACATGCTGGTCATCCGCGAGAACAGCGAGGGGGAATATGTCGGCCAAGGTGGCCGACTGCATCGGGGAACGCCCTTTGAGATTGCCACCCAGCTGGAGGTCTTCTCCCGCCATGCCACGGAACGCTTGATTCGCTATGCCTTTCTCCGGGCCGCACAGCGCCTGGAGAGCCGTTGCCAGAGCACAGCTACGCAGCGAACTTTCGTTGATGAACGTGGGACGCCCAAACAGGCCCAAGTCTGCCTGATCACGAAACGCA
The DNA here is from genome assembly GCA_037383085.1 of Desulfuromonadales bacterium. Classification (GTDB taxonomy): domain Bacteria; phylum Desulfobacterota; class Desulfuromonadia; order Desulfuromonadales; family BM103; genus JARRPG01. The sequence continues at coordinate 54,420 of JARRPG010000022.1, forward strand.
ACGCCCTGCCGCACTGGGGCGAGCTTTACAGTGAGGTCTTTGCCGAGGTCGCCGAAGGCTATCCGGACATCGCTACGCACCATGAGCTGGTCGATGCGGCATGCATGAAGTTCGTTCAATGCCCCTGGCAGTTCGATGTGGTCGTGGCCAGCAACCTGCAGGGTGATATCTTGACCGACCTGGCCGCTGTGCTTTCGGGAGGCATGGGGGTCGCTTCGTCAGGCAATATCAATCCGGACGACCGTACTGTCCCCCCCATGTTCGAACCGACCCATGGCAGCGCTCCGGATATCGCTGGCCAGGGCAAAGCGGATCCGCGCGCCATGCTCCTGACGGCGGCCAACATGCTCGAATGGATGGGCGTCGATGATCCGGTGGCCGCCGAATCCGCCCGGCGCTTGCGCCGGGCTGTCGAACAAGACATGGTGCAAGCCACCGGACAAGTGCGTTCAACGGAGGCCATCGGCCGGACCATCGTCGGCCTGTTGCAGGACGGCTGAATCCTTTGTTATCTTTTTCGACGTCGAAGTCGGATGTTTTTCGGTTACAACAGTTCTCCATGTTATCAGAAGAGCCCGTTTCGACAGGATATTGCCGCTGTGGTAGGATGAAGGCGTTGCTTTCCTTCGGCGATCAACGCCAGCTGTACTCGATGTGAGGATCATCATGCAGACTGTTCTCAAAGAGATTCAGGATACGGCGATCAAATATGCCGATATCGTCTCTCAGGTGATCGACGTTGACGTGGATATTGTCGATTGCAATTTCTACAGAATCGCCGGAACCGGTCGCTACCGGGAGAGAATCAACGAGAATATGGCCGCCGAGGGGTTCATCTATAAGGCGACCATGGAGAGCGGCGAAACGCAGATTATCGACGACCCCGGCAAAAACCCGATCTGCGGCCCCTGCCCGAAAAACCAGGTCTGTGCCGAAAAGATGCAGATCTGCAAGCCGATCAAGATGGGGCAGGAGACGATCGGGGTGATTGGCCTGGTTTGTTTCAGCGACGAACAGCGCGACCATTTGCTGCAACGTTTCGACAGTTATCTGGCGTTCCTCGATCAAATCGTTGACTTCATTGTTATCAAGGTTTACGAGAAGCGCGAGCACCGGCGCACCGAGTTGATGATCCATCTCATGGAGCAGGTGGTCAGCAAAATGGACGTCGGCGTCATTTTTATCGATCGTCATGACACGATCAGCAACTTGAATGAAAACGCCGCCAAGCAGCTCGGCCTTAAAGAGCTTGAAAACGAGCGCGCCATCAGGGTGACGCCGACCGGCGACAATATCGGCGAGGCCGATGAGTTCAAGGTCGTGATTGCGCAGCAGGAGTACTCTTTGTTCGGCAATATGCTCGAGGTCGACTTCGATCTGGAGGATTATGCCAAGATCCTGGTCTTCCACGAGATCAAGACGGTCAAATCGCGCATCTATGAGCTCACTCAGATCGGTGAGAATGTCCATATCGGCGATATCCTCGGCCATTCAACCGTTATCCAGGAGCTCAAGGAGAAGGTTCGGAAGATTTCGCCGTCCACATCGACCATTCTCATCCGCGGCGAAAGCGGCACCGGCAAGGAACTGGTGGCGCGCGCTATTCATCGAGAAAGTGAGCGGCGGGATGAGCCTTTTGTGGCCGTCAACTGCGGGTCGATCCCCGATGCGCTGATGGAAAGTGAATTGTTCGGTTACGTCAAAGGGGCTTTTACCGGTGCGGACCCGAAGGGCCGGATCGGTAAATTCGAACTGGCCAACAAGGGGACGCTGTTTCTCGACGAGATCGGTGACATGCCCCTGTACCTGCAGGTCAAGCTTCTGCGTGTCCTCCAGGAGAGAAGCATTACCCGGATCGGCTCCAATAACCAGATCAGTGTTGATGTGCGGGTCATTGCGGCGACGCACATGAATCTGGCGGAAATGATCAAGGACAACACCTTCCGTGAGGATCTGTTCTATCGGCTCAATGTGATCCCCCTGGAGATTGCGCCGCTGCGCGAACGCAAGGCCGATATTGAACCACTGGCTTACCATTTTATCCGCAAGTATTCGCATTTGTTCGGCAAATCCTTCAAGCGTCTCGAGCCGGATGTGGTCGAGGTTTTGCTGTCCCACGACTGGCCCGGAAATGTCCGTGAACTGGAGAATGTCATCGAATTCATGGTCAACATGATGGACGCCGACGGTTTGCTGAGTCGAAAACACCTGCCGCGATCGCTCACCTTGAAGCCTGCGGCGACCGTTTCCGGACTCGATCCGCACCGGGTGCGTTCCATTAAAGAGCTGGAGTTCGAGGAGATCCGCAAGGCCCTGCAGATCTATGGTGCTTCTTCTCAAGGGAAGAAGGTAGCGGCACAGAAGTTGGGCATCGGTATCGCGACCCTCTATCGCAAAATCGACGCAGGCAATTTATCAAATTGATATAGATATTCCCACTGAGGGCTCCGGACCGCCGAGAGATCGGGCAAAAGAGACTTTTTGACCTCCTATCAAAATGATATTTTTTATCATTTTGATAGGAGGTTTTTCTGTTTGGGTCTCGCTCAAATTCCATAAAATTGAGCTAACTCACTGTTATTTTAATGATTATTAGCGTTGGCATGTTAGTTGAACACATTAAATACGGGACAACCAGGCCGCTTCGGCAATGGCTGTCGGTTTTTGTGTCATCAATTCTTTTTCAGTGCCGGCAATCAGGCCCAACGATGTTCGCAATTCGTCAAGCTGCTCAAAAGGCAGGGCAGAACCCCAAGGAGAGTATGTTATGAGTCATTTATCCCCGTTGTTGAAACAATCAAGCAGCCTTTGCGCAGAACGTGGTGAAGGGGCCTATCTGTATGACGGTCAGGACCGGGCCTTCCTTGATTTTACCTCGGGGATCGGGGTGACCAGCACCGGACACTGTCACCCGAAAGTCGTTGCTGCAGCGCAGAAGCAGGTGGCAACGCTTATTCATGCACAATACACGACGCTTCTGAACCCCCGGTTATTGGAACTGACCGACCGTCTTTACGACCATCTCCCGGAGCACCTGGATTCGATCGCATTTTCGAATGCCGGCACGGAATCCGTCGAAGCGTCTCTGCGGCTGGCCCGGCATGCGACCCGGCGGAGCAATATTATCGCCTTCGCCGGCGGCTTCCACGGCCGGACCATGGCCTCGGCCTCGATCACCACCTCCACGACGAAGATTCGCACCGGTTATCATCCGATGATGGCGGGCGTCGTGATCTCGCCCTTTCCGCATGCTTACCGGTTTGGTTGGAGTGAAGAGGAAGCGACGGCGTTTTGTCTGCGAGAACTGGATCATATCTTCCTGACGCAGACGGCGCCGGAAGATGTTGCGGCCATGATCATCGAACCTGTCCAGGGGGAATACGGCTATTACCCGGTTCCCAAGGCCTTTCTGCAAGGCCTGCGGGAACGGTGTGACCGTTACGGTATCGTCCTGATCCTCGATGAAATTCAGGCGGGATTCGGCCGGACCGGTAAATTCTGGAGTCATCAGCATTTTGACGTTGAAGGGGACGTTCTGGTGACGGCCAAGGGGCTTGCCAGCGGGTTCCCGATTTCTGCCATCGCCGCCAACCGCGACCTCATGGCCAAGGGACTACCGGGTTCACAGGGCGGGACCTACGGTGCCAATGCGGTCGCCTGCGCCGCGGCGATTGCCACCATGGAGGTCATCGATGAGGAAAAGCTGGTGGCGCGCGCCGAAAGATCGGGTCACTATCTGCTGAAGAAGCTGCGTGAGCTGCAGGCCGAGTATTCCTGTGTTGACGAAATCCGCGGCCTGGGACTGATGCTGGGCATGGAAATTGTTGATGAGCAGGGCGCCCCTTCAGGCGACCGTGCCGCGGCACTTCTGCAGGCCAGCGAGCGCCACGGCCTACTTCTGCTGCGCTGTGGAACCCACGGTCAGATCGTCCGCTGGCTGCCACCCCTGATCGCAACGGAAACGCACATCGATGAGGCGATTGACAAGTTCCGCTCAGCCCTCGATGAAGGAAGCTAAGTCAATGACAGCGCAGAATCGCCCGAACATCGTGGTGCTCACGGCCGCCGAGGAAGCGGACCTGCCTGGACTTGAAGTCCTTGCTGGTGAGGCGACGGTGACTCACGTTCGCAATGAACCTGAGCTGCGGGAGGGCCTGGTCCGGGCCGATATTCTGGTGGTCACCGACTTCCGCACGGAACTTTTGCAAAGGGTCTGGCCTGAGCAGCATCACATCGATTGGCTGCACGCCACCAGTGCCGGGGTTGATGCCTTGATGTTTCCCCAGTTGATCCGCAGCGATATCCAGGTCACCAATGCGCGCGGTGTTTTCAACCGCGGGATTGCTGAATACGTGCTCGGGGCCATCCTGATCTTTGCCAAGGATACGCTCACCAACCTCCGCTATCAGCGTCAGCACATCTGGAATCATCGCGAGACGGAATTGGTCCGGGGCAGCACCGCCCTGATTGTCGGTGCCGGCTCCATCGGACGTGAGGTCGCCTCGTTATTACAGGGTCTCGGTGTGCGCGTCTTGGGCACTGATCTGGTGGCTCGCGAAGATGAATACTTTGAGGCGGTGCGACCCAACGACGAGCTGTTTGCGATGCTTCCGAAAGCCGATTACGTCATCATCAACGCCCCGTTGACGAGCCAGACGCGCGGACTTTTCAATCGCGAAGCGTTTGTGCGGATGAAAAACACGGCGTATTTGATCAATGTCGGCCGTGGACCCGTGGTCCGCACCGACGACCTGGTGGCCGCTCTGCAGAACGGAGAGATCGCCGGTGCCGCACTCGACGTCTTTGAGGTCGAACCGCTGCCGGCCGAGAACCCCTTGTGGGATATGCCCCAGGTCATGATCTCGGCCCACATGGCCGGTGATCACGTGGGCTGGCGCAGGGCTCTCGGCGAACAGTTTGTCGCCAATTTCCGCCGCTGGCAGTCCGGCGAGACGCTTTTTAACATCGTCGATAAAAGTACTTTGACTTAACCAGCGCAATCGGTTCATGCGGGCCTTTGGCAACTGTCCCGCGTGGCACTATTTCTTCACCTGTTATACTCAAGTTTCAAGCGAAAAGGACATGGCATGTCAGAACAAAGCGTTTTCCAGGTCGCCCTCGATGCTCTGAACGAGGCCGGTCGCATTGGCAACATCAATGCCGCGGTTATGGAGATTCTTCAGGCCCCCAAGCGGATTTTCGATTTTCGCATTCCGCTGAAATGCGACGACGGGTCGGTCAAGGTCTTCCAGGCTTACCGCGTCCATTATTGTGACGCCATTGGTCCTTTCCGTGATGGTACCCGGATACGTCCGGCTCTGTCGCTGGATGAAGTCAAGGCGCTGGGCATTTTCATGACCATCAAGCACTGTGTCGGCGGCATTCCAGCGGGCGGTGCCAAGGGCGGCATCAGAGCCGATTTGAAGACTCTCACGCGCAACGAGCAGGAAAGACTGATCCGGGCCTATATCCGCAATCTTCACCCGAAGGGCCCCTGGGGCGATGTGCCGGGGGCCGATATCGGCACCGGCGAGCAGGCCATGGCCTGGATGCTGGATGAGTACGAACAGGTCACGGGAGAACACTGCCCCGCGGCCATCAACGACAAGCCCCCACTGCTGGGGGGCACGGTCGGCGGCGAAGAAGCGACCGGGCGTGGCGTTTTTCTGGTCCTCCAGGCAGCTGCGGCTGATTACGACATCCCCCTTAAAGGTACCCCGGTCGCGGTGCAGGGATTCGGCCAGGTCGGTTCTGTCGTGGCTGCCCATCTGCATGAGATCGGCTGTCGCGTGGTGGCTGTCAGCGATGTCGATGGCGGCGTTTTCAACGCCTCTGGACTCGATATCCCGGCCCTCAAGTCCCATGTGCGCGAGACCGGCAGCGTGGTCGGATTTCCGGGCAGCAAGCCGATCAGCAACGACGAATTGCTGACCAGCGCGGTTGAGATTCTGGTGCCCGCTGCCGTGCAGAACGTGATCCACCAGGAGAATGCCGAGCAGATCCAGGCACGCCTGATCGTCGAAGGCGCCAATGGTCCGGTGACCACCGAAGCCGACCAGATCCTTGTGAAAAAGGGCAAGATCCTGGTTCCCGACGTCGTGGCCAACAGCGGCGGCGCCATCGTCTGTCACTTTGAGCGATCCCAGGGACTTGCCGATGACTACTGGGATCTCGAGCGGGTGCAGACCTTGCTCTTCAAGCGGATCAACGCGGCCTACAGCGCCGCCCGACAGCGAGCCGCCGAGGCAGAGATTCCGTCCTTGCGGATTGGTGCCTGGATTCATGCCTTGAAGAAGCTGGAAGAGGCGATGATGCTGAGGGGCTGGATCTGAACAGGAGAAACCACGGCTCAAGGAGAATGCTGCAATGACTGTTTTTGCACCGACTGAATATCAACGCCGTCTCGAAGCGACTCGCGACGCCATGGAGAAACAGGGGATCGAGGTGCTGGTCCTTGCCGATCCGGCTAACATGAACTATCTCACCGGCTATGACGGGTGGTCTTTCTACACGCCCCAAGTGGTGATTGTTGCCCTCACGGAAAGAGAGCCCTACTGGATCGGCCGCGGCATGGACGCTAACGGGGCCAAGCATACCTGTTATCTTTCGCCGAATCATATCATCGGCTATCCGGATCACCTGGTGCAGGTGCTCGATAATCATCCGATGCGTTTTGTTGCCGAGTTTATCAAGCAACGCGGCTGGCACAAATATCCGGTCGGTGTCGAAAAAGATGCCTACTATTTCAGTGCCCGCTGGCTGGAGGAATTGCAGCATGTTTTACCGGAGACCCGCTTCAAAGATTGCAGCCTGCTGGTCAACTGGGTGCGCAGCGTCAAATCAGCGGCCGAAATCAAACTGATGCAGCAAGCCGGAAAAATTGCCGAGCAGACCATGCAGGCCGCGCTCGATCATATCGCTCCGGGGGTCAGGGAATGCGACGCGGTCGCTGAAATCTATCGCGCTCAGATCAGGGGCTGCGAGAAGTTCGGTGGCGACTATCCGGCCATCGTGCCGATGATGCCGACCGGAGCCAAAACTTCGGCTCCCCACCTGACTTGGACCGACGAACCGTACCAGAATGAACAGGCGGTCAACCTGGAATTGTCCGGTTGCCGTCTTCGCTACCACAGTCCTTTGGCCCGCACGGCCTACATTGGCAGGAATCCGCCCCAGAAGCTGCAGGATCTGGCCAAAACCGTGGTCGAAGGCCTGGAGTTGACGCTGGATGCCATTCGTCCGGGGATCACCTGCCAGGACGTGGAGCTGGTCTGGCGCCGTCATATCGCCAAACATGGCCTGGAAAAGGAATCGCGGATCGGTTACTCGGTGGGGCTCAATTATCCTCCCGACTGGGGTGAGCATACCATGAGCCTGCGTCCGGGAGACCAGACAGAGCTGCAGCCGAACATGGCCTTTCATATGATCCTGGGCATGTGGCTGGACGACGGCGGTTATGAATGCAGCGAGTCGTTTTATGTCACGGCAACCGGTTGCCGGACGTTTGCCGATTTTCCGCGTGAGCTTCTGATGATCGATTGATAGCGGCGGTGGACAAAAAGATCTTGACGGCCTCTTTACTGACAGGACTTTGACGTGGATCTCATCAAACAACGCATCGCAGGGCTGGAACAGGAGCTGATCAACCTGCGTCGGGACTTTCATCGTCACCCGGAGTTGGGTTTTCAGGAGTTCCGGACCGCCGAGATCGTCGAAGATTACCTGAAGGCTGCCGGCTACCGCCCGCAGCGCCTGTCGGAGACCGGGGTGGTCGCCTTGCTGGAAGGGCAACAGCCCGGGCCGGTCTTGATGTTACGCGCCGACATGGACGCTCTGCCGGTCACCGAAGAGACCGGGCTGCCCTATCAATCGCAAAACCCCGGGGTGAGCCACGCTTGTGGTCATGATGCGCACATGGCGATGTTGCTGGTCGCCGCCAGGGTGCTGGCCGAAGGGCCGAAGCCCCTGGCGGGAACCATCAAGTTTGTCTTTCAACCGGATGAGGAGGTGGCCGGTGCCCTGCGCATGATCAAGGATGGGGTCCTGGAAAATCCGCGTGTCGATGCTGCGGTCGGCATGCATATCTGGACCCCCCTGGAGTCCGGCCGCATTTCCATCACCAGCGGTACTGTGATGAGCGGCCTCGAGGTCTTCAAACTGCGCATTCATGGCAAGGGCGGCCATACCGGGTCGCCGGAAAGTGCCATCGACCCGATCATCGCCGCGGCGAATCTCATCCAGACGGTGCAAACCGTTCAGACCCGCGAGATCAGTCATCTCCGGTCAACGGTCATCATGTTCGGCAAGATCAGCGGTGGCACCAAAAGCAACATCATTCCCGACACGGTCGAACTCGAGGGCTCGATTCGCTTTCTTTACCTGAACCGTCCGGAGAACGAGGAACAGCCGGTCGAGCGATTCAGGCGCATTGTGCAAGGAGTCTGTGAAACGCACCGCTGCCGCTACGAACTGGAGACACAGACCGAGAATATTCCGCTGTTCAACGATGCCGGCATGGTAAAAATTGCCAGGCAGTCCGCAGCCAAAGTTTTTTCGGAGGCGGCGATCACCGAGGGCGTTTATCTGGCGAGCGAAGATTTTGCTTACTTTGCGGAGCACGTTCCAGCGGTGTTCATGTTCCTCGGCACCGGCAATGCGCTCAAAGGCACCACGCAGCCGCATCACAGCAGCCGCTTCGACATTGATGAAGCCACACTGAAGCTGGGCGCGGAAATGTATGTGCGAACGGCCATCGATTTTTTCGACGGCGCCGAATCCATTTTATCAACAACGGGAAAATCTTGAACAAGATGTTCTGCCGGAGGACTGGCCTTCGTCACGCACATCTCTAACGGAAGAAAGGATGAAATCATGAAGAGATTGGTTGCATTACTGGTTATCGGCATGTTCCTGATGGTGTCCGGTCCCGTGTTTGCAGCGGGCTACACCGGCGGGCCGGTCAAAGCAAAACTGGCTTCGGAGGAAATCGAAGGCGATTTCATGACGGTTTGGGCCAACAACTTCGCCGACCACATGCGGGAATGGTCCGATGGCAAGATCGATATCACGGTCTATCCCTATGGCACCCTGGGCGCGACCGGTGACATTAATGAGCTGGCCCAGCTCGGAGTCGTTGATTTTGTCTTCTCGGACTACGCCTGGATCAGCTCGTTTGTCCCCCAGGCACAAGTTTTAACCCTGAACTACCTGTTCCCGACCCAGAAGGTACCGGAAACTCTCGACTGGATGGTGAGCAATGGTGAATTCATGCCGCTGCTCGAGAAAGCCTTCAACAAAAACGGCCTGGTTCCAATGTCCATCATGTTCGAAGGCTGGCAGTGGCTTTCTTCCAAAGAGGAAGTGAAATCTCTTGACGACATGAAAAAGCTGAAAGTGCGCCTGATGAGCTCCAAGCTACTCGTCGAGACTTATAAAGCTTATGGTGCCAGCCCGACGCCGATGAGTTACGGCGAGGTTTACAGCGGCTTGCAGATGGGACTGATCAATGCCCAGGTTAACCCGCTCTTCGCCATCTACAGCATGAAATTTTTCGAGGTGCAAGACTACCTGACCCAGTTGCACAGCGAACCTTTCATCGGCATCCCTACGGCCAACCAGAAGTTTTTCAACAGCTTGACCAAAGACGCTCAGGAAGAAATGATCCGCTACTGGCGTGACTCCATTATCCCGGCCGGCAAGTGGATTACGGATCGAAATGCCAGCGACAGGGACAAGATCAAGGCGGCCAAGCCGGACATCAAAATCTCTGAGTTGGATGATGCGACTGTCAAGGCCTTCAAGGCCCAGGCAGAGACCGTTTATCCGAAATTTGTCGAGCTCGGCGGCGATGGCGCCCAGGCCATTCTGGATGCCTTCCGCAAGGATGTTGACAATGCCAAAAAGGCATTGAAGATCGACTGATCTTTGCCCGGATAACGTGCATCAACCTGGAACATGGGCCAAGGAACACTGCAGCGGTCGGTTTGCTGCAGTGTTCCTTCCCCCAGGAAAGGGCTGTCAAAGATGAGTGATACGGACCAACAACCCAAACCCAAGAGCATCCTCCAAAAATTCAACCACTATGTGGGTCTTCTCCTGAACGGCATTGAAGTCTCCATCCTGGTTTTTTGCGTGGGCTCTCTCGCCGTTCTGCTGATTGCCAATGTGTTCGCCCGGACATTCTTTCAGAGTATCTACTTCGCCGAAGAGGTCTCCAAATTTCTGGTCATGCTGATGACCTTTGTTGGTGTCAGTTTCGGTGTCAGAAAAGCACGTCATATTCGCATGGGGGCTTTCCTCGACGCCATGCCGCCGAAGATGGAGAAGGTGTTTCTGATCATCATCTCCCTGGTGAGCGCCATCGTCATGGGCATGATGGCCTGGTTTTCCTGGCTTTATCTGCAGAACGCCATGACCATGGAACACATGACAGCAGCCCTGCGGGTCCCGAAATGGACCTTTTACGTGATCGTCCCGATCGGTTTCGGGCTGGCCTGTATCCAGTACCTGCGGACCATTATCAAGAATCTGACCGAGAAAGACCCATGGCAGTCTCCTGATCAGCAGAGTGAGTATGAAGACGAGGAAACACTGGAAGGGGTCCAGCTATGACACTTTTCGCGTCCAGTCTGATATCGATGCTGCTGTTCGGTTTCCCCTTCATGGTGACACTGCTCGGCTCACTGATCCTGTACATTTACATCTACATGCCGGATTTCGCCCCGCGCTTGATGATGACCATGGTGCAGCAGGTCATCACGGGCCTGACGCCGCCGGCACTGGTTTGTGTGCCCATGTTCATTCTGGCGGCCAGTCTCGTCACTTCGGGAGAATCGGCTGGTCGCCTGATCCGGATGATCAAGACCTTCGTCGGCCACCTGCCGGGCGGACTGCCGATTACCGCCAATGCCAGCTGCACGCTGTTTGGCGCGGTGTCCGGCTCAACCCAGGCCACGGTGGCAGCAATTGGCGGGACCATGCGGCCCATGCTTTTGGAGGCGGGTTACAAAAGCTCCTTTACTCTCGGTCTGATTATCAACGCCAGCGATATTGCCTTCCTGATCCCACCGAGTATTGGCTTTATCGTCTATGGGGTGGCAACCAGCACGTCGATCGGCACGCTTTTCCTGGCCGGCATCCTGCCCGGGCTGATGATTCTCCTGATGTTTTCGACCTACTGCTATTTCTACTCCAAGGCGAAAAAAATCAAGGTGATGCCCAAGGCCAGCCGAACCGAAAAGCTTAACGCCATCAAGGACGGCCTGCCGGTGATGGGGTTCCCGGTGATCGTTATCGGCGGCATCTATACCGGTGTGCTGAGCCCCACCGAAGCGGCGGCGGCCTCAGTCCTCTATGCACTCTTTGTGGAAATGATTATTTACAAAAGCCTGCCTTTAAACCGAGTGATCGATGCCTTCCTGCAGACCGGCGTCATTACCGGGGTGGTCTTTATCCTGGTGGGGGCCGGCCAGGCCTTCTCCTGGATGATCGGCTTCCTGCAGTTGCCGCAAAAGTTCCTGCCGCCGCTGTTCGGGCCCGATCCCTCCATGGTGCGGGTGATGCTGATTGTGGTTGTGGTCTATTTTGTCGCCTGCATGTTCGTCGATCCGATCGTGGCGATTTTTGTCCTCAGTCCGATCTTTCAGCCGTATGTCGTCAGCTCTGGAGTTGACCCGATTTTGCTGGGGACCCTGGTGACGTTACAGTGTGCCATTGGATCGGCCACGCCGCCTTTCGGTTGCGACATTTTTACTGCGCAGCTGATTTTCCGACGACCTTACCTGGAGGTGATCGGCCATGCCTTGCCGTTTTTGCTGATCCTGATTTTGGCAACGATCCTTCTGATGGTGTTTCCGCAAATCGCGCTGTTCATTCCCAATATGGCCTTGGGCGGCTGACGCTCCGCGTCGTTGATGCGGAGATCAAGGGCTGCGGGTGCTCCCCTGGGGGCCTGGTGCGGTCTGGACCCGGCAGCAGTATGCTACGCTGAACCCGGATAGGAGATCTTATGGATTTTGAAAACGTATTGGTGCTGACGGATTTTTCAAGTGCCGCCGATGAGGCGTTGCAGGATGCTGTCAAGTTTGCCGAAAAGTTCGGCTCCAAGTTGACGATCCTGCATGTCATTCAGGATGAGACCAACTTAAGCTTCGTTTTGTCGGATTCGGAATATCACAACCTGGAGAAAAAACTGGATAGACATGCGAAACAGATGTTCTCAGCACTGGAGGAAAAAATACCGGGGCTCAAAGATCTCGAATATCGCACTCTGACCAGAAAAGGCATCCCTTATATCGGTTGTCTGTACGAGATTGAAGCCGGCAATTACGACGTGGTTTTTGCAGGATCGCATGGACGCTCCGATCTGAAACATATCTTTGTCGGCAGCACTGCGGAGAAAGTGATGCGCCGCTCGCCGATCAGTGTCTTCGTGACACGGCGCAAATCGTCATGACAGTCAAGACGCGGACTGCAAAGTGGCTTGCGGGATCGGACATTTCATGAATGACACGGCGATCAATCTGCAAACGGTCTTTCAGGCACGCAAACGCTTGGCGGCTTATGCACGGAAGACGCCTCTGGTGCAATCTGTGGACTTGAGCGAAGGCCTGGGACGCAGCGTTCATCTCAAGCTCGAGAATCTCCAGGTCACGGGATCATTCAAGCTGCGTGGGGCAGCAAACAAGCTTCTCTCGTTGACCGACGCTGAACGGGAGAGGGGAGTGATCGCCTTTTCTACGGGCAACCATGGACGGGCGGTTGCCTTTGTGGCCGCTCAAATGGGCCTTCGGGCGGTGATCTGCATGTCCCACCGCGTTCCGGACTATCGGGTCGCTGCCATGCAGGCTCTCGGTGGTGAAGTCGTTTGCCACGGCCAGAGCCAGGATGAAGCGTACCAGAAAGCCCTGGCCCTGGAACGGGACGAAGGCTTGACGATGGTCAAACCCTTTGACGATCCCTTTGTCATTGCCGGCCAGGGCACCATCGCGCTCGAAATCCTGGAAGAACTCCCTGACATCGATACCCTGCTGGTTCCTCTCTCCGGCGGCGGACTCCTCGCCGGCATAGCCGTCGCGGCCAAGGCGATCGCTCCGAATCTGCGCCTGGTCGGTATCGGTCTCGACGTCTCCTGCCCGATGCACGCCAGTCTGCAGGCCGGCCGACCAATCGAAATCGAAGAGAAAGACAGTCTCGGCGACGCTCTGCTGGGCGGGATCGGCCTGGACAACTGCTTTACGTTTCCCCTGGTCCGCGACCTGGTGGACGAGGTGGTTCTGGTCACGGAAGACGACATTGCCGACGGACTGTTCTATGCTTTTGACACCCTCCGCCTGGTGGTTGAAGGGGCCGGTGTCGTCGGCCTCTCGGCGTTGCTGGCCGAACGCCTTGCGACTCCGGGTGAAAGGATTGCCGTGGTGATCAGCGGCGGCAATGTTGACCCGCGCCTGCTTTTCGAGGTGACCAAAAGCCGATATGAAGCGTGAACTGACGCCGACGCAGCTTCCTTTGGAGGTGGCCGAATATCAGCGGCGTGTCCAGCGTACCCGGGACGCCATGATCCGTCAGGACATCGACGTCTTATTGGTGACCGATCCGGGCAACATGAACTATCTGACCGGGTATGATGGCTGGTCTTTTTATGTCCATCAGGGCGTGCTGGTTTTTCTCGATCTGGAGCCGATCTGGTTCGGCCGGACCCAGGACAGTAACGGGGCCCGACTCACCACCTGGCTGCCCGAAGAGAATATCTCTGGTTACGAAGACCATTATGTGCAATCGAAGCAGCTTCACCCCATGGAGTACGTCGCCGATATCCTGACGAGAAAAGGCTATGCCGGTTGTCGTCTGGGTGTGGAAACGGATAACTATTATTTTACCGGACGTTGTCTGCAGACCCTGGAGCGGGCTCTGCCGGACGCAGACATCGTCGATGGCGATGATCTGGTGCGCTGGGTCCGTAGTGTCAAGTCAGAACAGGAAATCGCGTATCTGTGCATGGCAGCGCGGATTACCGAACTTGTCATGCAGACAGCGGTCGACAACATTGCTCCGGGGGTCCGCGAAGGCGATGTGGCCGGTGAAGTCTATAAGGCCCAGATTTGTGGGACCGAAGATTTCACCGGCGATTATCCGGCGATCGCTCCCATTATGCCTTCGGGCATCCGGACAGCCGCTGCTCACCTGAGCTGGACCGATCGCCGTTATCAGGTCGGGGACGTGGTCTTGTTGGAACTGGCCGGTGCGAAACACCATTACAACATGCCATTGTCACGGACAGTGATGGTCGGGTCTCCGCCGGCAGAACTCAAGGAGATCGCCCGGGTCGTCATCGAAGGCCTGAACAAGACGCTCGATTTTATTCGTCCCGGCGTGACCGCCGAAGCGGTTGAAGCCGCCTGGCGGGCCGCCATCGCCGGTAGCAGTGTGGTCAAAGAGTCGCGGGTGGGCTATTCCTTCGGTGTCAACTATCCCCCGGACTGGGGAGAACACACCATCAGCCTGAGACCCGGCGACAAGACGGTCCTGGTCCCCGATATGACACTTCACTTCATGCCCGGGATCTGGCTGGACCGGTTCGGCTTCGAATGCAGTGAGCCGATCCGAATCACGGCGAACGGTTGCGAACCCTTTGTCGATTTTCCGCGGCAATTGTTCTGTCAATAAATCCCGGAACGCTTTTTTCCCTACACCCATGACACTACGGAGGTTGTCATGAACAAGGAGATCATTTACACCGACAAGGCCCCTGAACCGGGCCCTTATTCCCAGGCCATCAAGTATGGCAACCTGATTTTTGTCTCCGGACAGACGTCGGATGACCCGGTCACGCATGAACCGATCAAAGACAGCATCGAGAATCAGACGGAAAGGATTCTGACGCATATCAGGTACATCCTGGAAGCCGCCGGATCCAGCCTGGATCAGGTTCTGAAATGCAACGTCTACCTGTCTGACTGGGAAGACAAGTCGCGCATGAACGCCGTTTACCAGAAATTCTTCCCGCACAATCCGCCGGCGCGGATCTGCATGGCCGTAAAAGGCCTGGACGCCGGTTTGAACGTCGAAATTGACTGTATTGCCGGAGTCTGAGAGTGTTCAGTGCAACGGGACCTTGTCCCGGCTTTAAGGTGAACGGGGGACAGGATGACCATCCTGACCCCAAAGCATGGTCGAAGTCTTGAGAGAAGCCATCCGGGTTTCGTCGCAGCATCCCTTGGCCGGGGTGGCCTTTGCCACGGCTTCCGCCTTTTCCTTCTCCCTGCTGAATGTTGTCGTCCGCTTCAGTGAGCCGTATCTGTCCGTCTGGCAGATGATGTTTGCCCGCTCCGTTTTCGGGCTTGTCATGGTGGCGCTGCTCGCCCGTTGGAGTGGCATCAACCTGTGGGGTCGAGGCCGGAAAACCCTGGTTGGCATCGGTTTCACCAATGTTGCCAACGTGCTGTGCCTGACCTCGGCCATCTTTCTTCTACCGCTTTTCGAGGCGTTGATCCTGCTCTATTTTTACCCAGTCTTCGCGGCGCTAATTTCCCCGACGATCAGCGGCGATCACCTTGAGAAAGCCGATTGGGGCATCATGGCGCTCGGTTTGCTTGGCATGACCCTGGTGCTCTGGCCGGGCCAGCTGAACGCTTCTCTCAGCCTTGGCCACGCACTCGGTCTTGCGGCGGCATTTTGCTATGGCCTGACCACGACCCTGATTCGTCGTGCGGTGAAAACCAACCCCTGTTGGCGTTGTCGGTTTTTGGTGCGGCCGCCTACCTGTTCAGCAACAAGGCGCTCGAATTCCTGTCATCACCCAAGGTCGGCGTGATTTCCATGTCGGAAGTTGCTTTCAGCAGCTTTTTCGGCCTGATTCTGTTTGGCGAACAGCTGGGCTGGCTGATGGTTCTGGGTGGGGGACTGATCCTGATCAGCGGTGTCTTGCTGAGTTTCAAGACCGGCCGGTTGAGACGGCATCTCCTCTAAACACGTTCAACGAAAGAGCGCCCGAGGGTATCAAAGAACCTGTTTCAAGAAGGCCTTGGCACGTTCCTCACGCGGTGCGGTGAAGAAATGCTCCGGGGTTCCTTCCTCGACCAGTTTGCCATGATCCATAAATAAGACGCGATCAGCGACTTCCCGCGCGAAGCCCATCTCGTGGGTCACCACGACCATGGTCATGCCTTCGCGGGCCAGTTGCTTCATGACTTCGAGAACTTCACCGACCATTTCCGGGTCCAGGGCGCTGGTCGGTTCATCAAAGAGCATGACCTTCGGATCCATGGCCAGTGCCCGGGCGATGGCAACTCGCTGCTGCTGACCACCGGAGAGATGAATCGGGTACTCGTTCTCCTTTTCTGCGATGCCGACCTTTTTGAGCAGCATGCGGGCTTTTTCCACCGCCGCTTCGCGCTTGCGCTTGCGCACAACCTGCTGGGCCAGAATGATATTCTCCAAAACCGTCTTGTGCGGGAACAGGTTGAATTGCTGGAACACCATGCCCACTTCGCGTCGGACCTTGTTCAAATCGGTCTTCCTATGAGCCAGGTCGACGCCGTCGACCATAATGTGCCCGGACGTGAAGGTTTCCAGGCCGTTCAGGCAACGCAGAAAGGTTGATTTGCCGGATCCCGACGGCCCGATGATGACCACAACCTCGCCCGACTCGACATGGGCGGAGACGCCGTCGACGGCATTGATCGTTTGACCACGTCCGGTAAATGTTTTTGTCAGGTCAACTGTCTTAATCACTGACTGAAAGCCTCCGTTCCACCCAGGAGATGACCTGGGAGAGTACTGACGTCAACAGCAGATAGAGAAAAGCGACGACGAACCAGATTTCGAAAGTGGCAAAGGTTGAGGTGATGACCTCCCGGCCGCTCTTGGTCAGGTCGGTGATGGCGATCACCGAAACCAGCGAGGAATCCTTGATCAGGCTGATGAACTGTCCGGCCATCGGTGGCAGGGTTCGCTTGAAGGCCTGGGGCAGGATGATATGAATCATCGCCTGGGGGACGGTCATGCCCAGGGAGCGCGCGGCTTCCATCTGTCCTTTCGGAATCGACTGAATCCCTGCCCGGATGATCTCCGCCACATAGGCGCCGGCAAATATCGCCAGCGCACTGATTCCGGCCAGAATCCGGCTGATATCGAGAACGGTGCCCAAAAAGAAATAAAAGATGAAGATCTGCACCAGCAACGGCGTGCCGCGAATCAGTTCGATGTAAGTAATCGCCAGGTTGCGCAGAGTCAGGTTGCGGGAGACGCGGCACAACCCGGTGATCAGACCGATGATCAGACCGAAGACGCTCGCTGCGGCAGAAATCCACAGGGTCGTCCAGAGGCCCCACAGCAACGGTCCGGCACGCCAGGCAAAGGTCGAGCCGAGGTAGTCCCCTTCGAACAACTCTTCCGACTCGCGGACCTGCACCGATTCGCTGTCGACGACGAAGGTTTGTTCCTCACCCTCGTCACCGACCAGGGTGATGGTCGCGTTGTCACCACGGGTCGTGATCGACGCCACCCGGCCATCATAAGGGGCCGGGACCAGCGTTTCATCCTGGTAAAGGAAATACTGCGGGACGCGATTCCAGCGCCAGGTGTAATCGATCTTCTTGGTTGCGACCCAAAGGCCGGCCCCCATCAGAAACAGGATAAAGACCGTCAGAAAGTGCCAGAGCCAGGCATGCTTTTGAGAATTCAACGTCATTAATCCCGGTGATTGGTCAATAAAAAACTGGCGGGGTCAGTCCTTTTCAGGATGACCCCGCCGGTTACGACAACGTGTTACTGGAGATCCTTGAGCCATTCGTCATTGAGGAACCACTTGCGGTAAATCCGCTCATAGGTCCCGTCGTTCTTGACCTGGCGCAGGAAGTTGTCCAGCCAGTTGACGAAGTCAGCGTTGCCCTTGTTGACGGCCCAGGCCAGCGGCTCGAAGGTGAAGGGCTCGTCAAGCAGAACCAGCTTGCCCTGGCCCTTTTCGGCATAGGCAATGGCATTGAAGGGCAGGTCGTAGACGAAAGCGTCGACCTTGCCGTTCAACAGGTCCATGACACCTTCCTGTTCGGTTTCGAAGGAAATATAGGTCGCGTCCGGAATCATGCGCTTGGTGGCCTGTTCGCCGGTCGTGCCGAGCTTTGACGCCACCTTGAATTTCTTGTCATTGAGGTCTTTGTAGGATTGCACATCCCCGGCCAGGTCTTTTTTGATCAGCACGCTCTGGCCGATGACGATGTAGGGATTGGCAAAGCTGACTTTCAGGTTGCGCTCCTGGGTCAGGGTCATACCGCTCATGATGATGTCGAATTTCTTGGTGAGCAGAGCCGGAATAATGCCGTCCCAGGCCGTGCTGACCAGTTCCAGTTCAACACCCATGGCTTTGGCCATGCGCTTGGCCATGTCAACGTCAAAACCGACGATCTCACCCCGCTTGTTGGTCATCTCGAAGGGCATGTAGCCCGGTTCCAGGCCAACCCGGAGGGTGCCACGCTCGAGAATGTCATCAAGGGTGTCGGCAGCGGCGACACCGGGCAGGACCACGCACAGAGCGAGCAGGCAGGCGAGCAGAAGTTTGACATGTTTCATGGTTGTTCCTCCTTGCAAAAGTGAAAAGCGATGGACGTTTGCCAACGGCGGCAAAAAAGGATCAATAGGATTTCCCTTCATCGAGAAGTTCCGAGATGGACATCTGTTTGTTACAACGGGGGCAGCGCGGCAAGTCTTCGACAGGCAGGTAAACAATCTTCGTGTAGCGGCATTTCGGACAAATCACTTCGACCGGCTCGCATTTGCCACGTTCCATGTTGAATCCCTCTGAACAGTGCCGAAAGGAATTGAATTCACTGGAATCTGCTTATACCATAGCGTGTCGCTTCGAAACAAGACTCTAACATATTTCTGCGGGTTTTCATGAACAAGCCGAACCGGGAACAATTTTTCGCCGAATTCATGCTGGCCACCGTGACCCTGTTCTGGGGAGCGACCTTTCCGATCGTCAAGGACGCCATCACGGAAATGCCGGTTTTGGCGTTTCTCTGGGTGCGGTTTGCTCTGGCGGCCGGGTTGCTGGCCCTGCTGGCCGGACGCAGTGGTTTCGCCTCGCTCGACCGGCGTGGTTGGCGACTGGGCGTGCTGCTGGGGGCCCTGTTATTCGGGTCTTATGCCTTTCAGACCTTTGGCCTGGAGCGGACCAGCTCGGCCAATGCCGGCTTTCTGACCGGATTGAACGTGGTCTGGGTCCCTCTGCTGGCCGGCCCGTTGTTGAAAAAGACGGTGGCCTTCGGGTCAAAAATCGGCGTTGGCCTGGCGTTAACCGGTCTCGTTCTGCTCACCGGACACACGCCCTGGACCATCAACATCGGCGATTTTCTGGTGGTCATCTGCTCGCTGTTTGTCGCCCTGCATATCCTTGGCCTTGACGCCTTTACCCGGGGTTATGACGGCCGGGCCTTGACCTTCGTGCAAATCGCGACAATGGCGGTCCTCTGTGGCATCGGCAGCCTGGTTTTCGAACCGGTGTCCTGGCCGCAGGCCTGGACCGGATCCCTGCTGTCCGCCGTGCTGATCACGTCGGTCTTCGCCACGGTTTACGCCTTCTGGGCCATGACCACTTTCCAGAACCGCACAACACCGACGCGCGCCGCCTTGATCTATACGCTGGAACCGGTTTTCGCCGCGATCTTTTCGGTCTGGTTGGCCGGCGACCGACTCTCCCCCATCGGTTGGTTGGGCGGGGCCCTGATTGTTGCCGGAATGATCGTTGCGGAAGTCTGGCCACTTGTGCGCCGGCCAAGACACCCGGTACACTACTGACGGTTTTTGGATGTTCGGTGCCGTAGAGATCGGCACGAGATAATGAACCTTAGTTCGCGTCCCAGTCTTTCCAGCGAACGCCGTTGCACGGCACCGGGTAGGTGGTTCGAAAAGGCCGGGCCGGGTAGTCCCGGTCCTTGTCGAAGCAGGTGACAACTCCCGGGCCATCCATCCAGTACTTGTGCGGATGAACCGGGTCGGTCAGGCGTGTATCGGCCTCGGGGCTGGTTCTGACCTCGAAGTGCAGGTGTGAAAATCCGGCCGAGAGCAGGCCGGTCATGCCCAATGTGCCGATCTGCTCGCCGCGGACAACGGTGTCGCCGGCCTGGACCAACCTGTGCTGCAAGTGAAAATACTTGGTCTTGTAGAAGAGCCCGTCGTCGTTCTGGCCATGTGCGATGACGATCTGATTGCCATACAGGGGTTCGAAAAAGGAACTGCTGACAATGCCGTCCGCAGCGGCAAGGACCGGCTTGCCCGAGTGAGCCAGGACATCGATCCCTTCATGAGCACTGTTTCCCTTTTGGCCGTATCCCGAAGCAGCCATTTCCGGTTTGTAGCCCTGCGAAATCGAGGGGGCCCCGGGCGGCAGGACAATTTTGTCGATCTCGGGACTGACCTTGACGCGGTCTTTGCCCACATATCCATAAGGTTCGGTGGTCAGGTTGGCGCATCCGTACAAGGTGCAGAGGATGAGAATCATCAGGCGGAGGCAAGCAGTCATGAGAAAAGGTTCTTTCAATGGTTCAGAGTTGAGTCCTCCGACAAGAGGAGGACTGATTTGATGATAAGGGGGATGGGATCATCTTTCAAGTGGCCAGAGAGCCGCTGAACTGCTAGATTGTTCGATAGAGAATTCTGCTTCCCTCTGCTCTGCGAAAAGGAGACTCCCACCATGCCCCGAGGCTATAAAGAACTGGTTGCCGACGCCGAAACCCGCGTCAAGAGTATCAGTGCAGAAGAAGCGATCCAGATGGCGTCTGCCGACGCCACGGTACTGGTTGACCTGCGCGATGTTCGGGAATTGAAACGGGAGGGGAAAATTCCTGGTGCCTTTCACTGCCCGCGCGGCTTGCAGGAGTTCTGGATCGATCCGCAGTGCACCTACCATAAACCGATCTTTGCCGAACCGAAGACCTTTGTTTTCTACTGCAATCTCGGCTGGCGCTCAGCGCTGGCCGCGGATATCGCCCAGCAGATGGGCCTGCAGGATGTCTGCCATATCGCCGGCGGTTTCGATGCCTGGAAAGCGGCCGGCGGCGAGGTCGAGACCAAATGATGCAAGGCCTGGCCACGGCCTATCACGTGCCGGGCCAAGCAGCGTCGTGGTCCTGGCGCTGGCCA